>JBGVBD010000001.1:0-7182 GCA_045225255.1 Prevotella sp.
GGTTGGTTTGGTAATGGCGATGTATGGCAGTCCCGCCGTCGGCGGATCATTCGTCCATGCACTCCGGATATTCTTCGCTCAACTGCATAACGGCCTTGTGGTGGTCGAGACAAGTACGGAACACGGAGAAAGTCCTACGGAGCAGCGTTCGGATCTTCGTCTTGCTGTCGCCGTCGTGGAAGTAGATGTTGCACTGGTCAATGCCCACGCGGAAGTGGACGGAACACAGACCAAGGTGTCCGTGCCAAGTGACCAGATACTTGTTCTCGTCGTGTTCGTAGTCCGCCACGTCGATACGGACAACGTTCTCGGTGACGAGCAGGGCCTTGGTGATGTGGCAGTCGGCACGGAAGTTGGACAGAATCTTCTTCATTTCCGTGTCCACGATTTCGTTGCGGAACCCTTGCTTGCCAGAGTTCACGTATTCGTGTATTAACTGGTTGCCCTTAATCAGGGCGTCGGTAGCGATTGTCATAGATACTCCTTATCAAGCAGACCAAATGCACGGACTGATTAACGGACGATATTTGAAGGAACTTCCAAGGTACTTCATCAGCGTGACATGTTCCTTGAACCATTCGTTCTCGAACAGCTTGTCGATGGCTTCGATTCCCTTCGCGTTGATGGACTTCAGATAAGTGTTGTCGCATCCTTCGAGGTGACAAGTAGGAATGAGCCAGTACCTCGTCTTGGCATCCACGAAGCCGATACGCTGAGTGCGACCAGTCAAGTCTCTCCCAGCAAACGGTCGGTCGGTGTACTCCAGGATCGTGCCGTAGTCTTGTACGCACACGCCAGCGGCTTCCAATTCGGCCCTATGCTCGTTGATGATTTCCTTCATCTTCTTGTTGAAGGGTCTGCCAAGATCGCCCTTGATGGACGTTCCGCTTTCAAGATAGCATTCGGCTTGTACAAAATTATCGGTCATTTTAGGTCTCCTTGGCTAAAATATAACTCTTGAAAAGTATTTTGTCAATACTTTCAAGAGAAATAAAAATTATTTTTTATCTGATTACGTCATTCAAGGTGGCGTCGTACTTCTCCTTGAGTTCCTTCTGGATATTCTTGGTGTTGAGGTACATCACGAACAAGTCGTAGACCTTGCTGATTCTGTCCTTGACAGCCTTCAGCGGTTCGCCGTCCTTCCAGTAGAGGTAGCACTGGTCGCCTTCGACCGTACATCCGCATCCGGACATGCACTTGTCATCGAACCAAGTGAGCCAGAAATCACCACGCCCATCGGTAAGCCTAATACGGACGGATCGTTCGGTCAAGTGCAAGCTGTCGATATCGTCGAGGTGGCCAGCGGCGAAGTCGAACAGACTGTGCCCCAAGACTGTCTGGAGCTTCTTGTCGTGGAACTTGAAGTCGCTGAGCTGGTTGAGTATTGTGGTCATGTTTGCCATGGTTGCCTCCTAGTACGACTTGATGTCGTATCCGCTTAAAGTGTTGAATGCGTTTTCAAGCCCTTGGTCGATCGCTTCGCATGCCTTGGAGATGTCCCTCAGGACTTCCTCGGCGCTCGGTACGCGACCGTCGAACTGGTTGGCGAACGTACGTTCGCAGATGACGCCGGACTCGTCGCCGTCGCGGCATTCGTTCACGACCTTGAAGCTCTCGGCAACAGGGTCGATTTCCGCGCTTGCGTGTTCGTAGTTGGACATATAGCAGATGTGTCCGTTGTCTTCCCGGCTGAAGGAGATCCCTTCGGACTCCAGCTTCTTTAGTAATTCGTCTGTAAATTCCATGTTATACCTCGTTTGGTTGTGCCAAATGAATAAAGGGTCGTGGCAGTCCCGCCACGGCCCTATCAGTTCCAGTGTCCGTTCACGAAACTCAAGATATCCGGTCGATTGTCGCCGTCGTTCACGTACAAGGTGGCAATCCACTTCTTTTCGTCCGTGATGTCGATTCCCAAGTCCTTCAGCTTCTTCACGAGCAAGCATACCCTCTTGCCAGAGACTTGTGCGCTGAACGGGTGACGCTTCTCGCTGCCCAGCTTGACTTTCTTGTTCTCAAGGACGGATATTTCAGCCCATTGCCCCTTCTTCAAGGGGTATGCGGTTCCTTTCGTTTCTGCCATTCTAAACCTCCTTGTCGGTGTCTCTCGGTTTGGTGAGAAATTCCGTGAGTTGCATTATCTCTTGTCTGATATTGTCAAGCTCACGATCTGGGCAGTTCTCGGCGTCCTTGACCCTTACCACGGCGTATTGGCTGAGTACGGTCACTTCAACGTGTCCGCACGGCTTGAAGAACTCTTCGACTTCATCTGGGGTTCTTCCGGCCTTTCGGTTCACCCATACGAGTAAAGTCCCACGGCGACCGTTGAAATCCTCGATACGCATTTTCGGATAGAGCATGCTTCTACGCTCCAAGAATTCCTTCCACCGCATGTCGTACTTGTAGCACAATAAGCACATACCGCCCACGACAAGCATAAAATAAGTGTCCAAAATAGTTGAAAGCGTGGTCGCACCAACTCGGTCTGTTTCAAGAAAGTCCAGCATAACCCAGACCATAGAGACGAACCAGGCCATGCCGTACGACAGCGACGCGACCTCGAAGGACTTGCGCCAGAAAGCGGAGATCGTGCCGAACACGGTCATTGCAGCCGCGAAAATTATCATTCCGATAATCAGTTCGTAATTCATTTATTCTTCCTCGCCAAATAAAAATTGTTCTACTGAGTCAGAGTCCTCTACGGCTTCGTCCTCGCTTAACATGACAATCACTAAGCAGTAGCACCCAAGCAAAAGGTCTCCAACCACGAACAACGGCTCGTTGATGTCCATCAACATCTGCGGGAGCCAGAGGAACAGCGCGAAGAGGTTGCAGACGAACGCGACTTCGTGGCGTTCAGCCATGAAGAAGGCCACAGCGCCGACCGCCGTCAGTCCGACGGCGAACGCTATCACAAGTGCGGTAATAGTTCCAACCATTTCATTCTCCTTTGTGTGCATTATCAATGCCTAGCCGTGGCAGTCCCGCGACTCCGCAGACAGTCCGCCTACCCACTTGTTCGTCTCGGTACAGATCCAGTCGATCTCCGACAGCTTCTTCAAGGCCGTCATGAAGCGCTTCGCGCTGTGGCTCTTGCAGAGTCTGCGCCAGTGAGACTGCCTTCCGTGCCGTACCGCCACATAGTACATAGGCCCGTCAACCGTGCCTTGAACCATCACGCAAGCGGTGTGCATAGCGAACTTGTGCTTCTTGGTGTCGTAGCCGAAGAGCCATCCGAATCCGTCGCGTTCGGTCTCTGCGGTGAACTCCGCGCCAGGGTAGAAGGCGCGTGTCATCACATAAAAATTTTCAAATTCAGCCCTTTCGAGGGGTCTGCGAATCAGTCCTTTTCCCATCCGAATACCGCCTTGTAAGTCATTAAACCCCATTTCTTCGTGTCCTCGACCAGCCCGACACCGCCTACCTTGGAGATACGGAGCCTTTCTGCGGCCTCTTCCATGCTGTTGCAGAACATGAAGATGCCCTTGATTTCCGGACGCAGTGCCTTCAGCGCCATGTCCTTGACGTCCTTCTTCAGCACGACGTAGCCAGCAAGCGTCAGCCCTTCCATCACGCCGCGAATCCTTTCGAGGAACGCGACGGCGTCGTGTCTGGCTCGGTCGATCTCGCAGCAGATCTCGGTCAAGTAGCAGCCGGGGTCGCCCCACTTGTCGCACAGAGCTGCGTGGTAGTCCACGAGGGCGTTGTAGTGCGCGACCATCTTGGTCATGTAGTTGTTCACTCGGCTGTAGAGACTCTTCCACCTCATGTTGAGGCTTGCGGTGAACGGCTTCGGCTTGGTCTTCAGGATTGCCTTAAATTCAGATGCTTGGTCACTCATGGTGATTCTCCTTGGTTGAATGTTTGTCGGTTGCCCCATATCCATACGGACAAGGGGCAGTCCCGCCACCTATGTAGCAGTCTTACTTGGTGTCCTTCCACACCTTATGGTCATCCAAGGACTCGAAGGCGCGGTAGCCACCGCACACCTTCACTACCTTGCTTGCCCACGGACAACGGCGCTTCGCCGTCCGTCTGTCCTTGCACTCGACGAACTCTTGACGCATGTTGCCCCCTAGCCGAACACGGCGAAGTCGCGCATGTTGTGGAGCATTGCGTCCCAAGTGGCGTTCTCGTTTCCGGTACGGAACGGATGGTCTGTGCCGATGAAGCGCGTCAGCGCGTCGTTCCTCGTCTCGTAGCCGTCCGTGACCACCTTGCTCCATACCTTCTGCTCAGGATAGAGTTCGTCACGCTCGAACGCGATGTCCTTGATCTTGCCGCCCTCGATGCGGACGGTACACTTCACCGTCGGCTTCTTGTACTTCATTGAACGGCTGTAGCCCTGGGTCTCGCTGTACGCCGTCACCTTGTACGAATACTTCTTGACCACATAGCCCCTTTCGAAGGCGGTGTCGTACGCATTCAAGACCTTTTCGAGCGCGGATTCCACGGAAACAAACCCGTTCTTCATCTTGCCTTGGGTGGCTTCGAGGTCTGAATTGGCGTTCTTGATGATTGTCTTTGTCGCCATCTTGGCGATTCTTTCGGTTATTAACATTTTTCTGTCTCCTTGATAAGGTTGTGCCTATTTCAGCAGACGGGGCTGCTGAACCTTCACGATTGAAAGTTTTTTCTTGCCAGTGGTGAACACTCTGAGGTAGCAGAACGGACTTCCGTCGCCCACTACGAAAAAATATCCCTTGTGAGCGTCGCGGACGGAAGCGAAACGGGCTATGCAGCCCTCGGATATGACCGACTTGGCTTCGGCCTCGATTCCTCTAAGCATCTGCTCCACGCTTCCGAAGGTGCGTCCCTTGCCCCACTCGGCTATATGCTCTGCGAACTGCTTTGCGTCCATTCTCGTTCTCCTTTAGACCATTTCGAACCTTTCGAACTGCTTCTTCACGGACTTTCCGTAGAGGTTCACGTATGCGCTTCCCCACTGTCCGTGCTTGGTGTACTTACGGATGCTGACCTTGACGGTATTCCCTTCGATGAGGACGAAAGCCTCGCCGACGTTGTTCCTGTCGTCCTCTTTCAGCGAGAAATGGACTTGGCAAGTGCCAGCCCCTATACCCACGCTGTAGAGACAGCTTGCGACGATCTTGCGCTTCGTGCAAGCGGAAATCACTCGGTTCAGTTCGTCCCTGAAGTACTTGACGGTTTCCACGACCGCGAGACCCTTCTTCACGGCGGTCTCGGTCAGTTCCTTCTCGGTAGGTTGTTTCTTCATATCGGTTCTCCTTTCGGCTGTGCATTCCATATACGAGGACGAGGCAGTCCCGCCTTGTCCTAGCCATTCCCTTGAAGCTTTAGCAAGGCGTCAATAAGGCGCAAGTTGTCCTCTGCGGCTCCCAAGCAGTCGAAGTCGTGAGGAAGGGCGTACAGAATCTGTCCGTCCTCGGCCTTGCACTCCGCTTGGCTACCGCTGACCACCTGGTCTTCTCCGCCCTTCGCTATCGCCATCAGCGAGAAGCCAGACGGACTCCAGCCCTTCGGAACCCAAGAGAGGTTCAAGTACTCGCGACCCTCGGCGTTCCACCTTTCGAGAACCGCATGATCCACTTCCGTCTTGACCTTCTTGAATATGCGGTAGGTGAAGTTCCCAAGGCGGACGATGTAGTAGTCCTTCAAGTCCAGTTCCTTCGGCACGGGCGCACCGTCCACCAAGAAGGTGTACTCTACGCCGCCAGTCACATAGTTGGTAGCTTGTCTGCGTTCCGTTTTCATAATGCCCTCGATGTTTAAAAATTTTTACTCCGGTCTGAAGTCGAAACCCAGCTTTCCGCAGAAGTATTCCTTCCAGTTCTCCTCGCTTGCACCGCCCTCAGGCAACTGCTCTATGTACCCTACCATTATCTCCTTCACTTTGGAATCCTCAAGGATCTCCTTGGTGCGAGAACACCAGTAGTAGTCGTCCACGGAGTCCATGAAGAAGCTGGTGCCGCCGTGCGTGGGTTCAGTCCATACGTTAGCGCCGAACTTCGCCGTCGGACGGTCGTAGAAGTAGTCCTGGGCGGACTCGCAGAGAGGAACCTCTACCTCGCTGAACTTGATGTTCGTACTCGGAGCCATTCCTTCCAAGTGGCTATCGACCACCTTGTTCACAGTGACCACCGTGCCGATGTACCGCTTGCATGCGATGTCAACGAGTCCAAGAAGCTCCTCGTACTTCCCAAGACCCTCGCCACAAACAAGCATGAGGTACTTACCGCAAGATGCTTCCGTGTGCGTGACGCCGTTGAGGATACGGCTGAGGCCGATTCGCTCGTCATCGGTGAGGTTCGTGACTTCCAAGAGGACGCTCAAGTTCCCCTTGTCTTGCTTCAGCTTCTTAATCATATAGATCTCCTTGGTTCGTACACGACCAATCATTCAGTACGGCAGTCCCGCCCGTCGCAGATCAGTCTGCTCGGTTCTGTTTCGTAATCTTTACATCTGGTTATGTATATCTTTCCGTGTTGGTCGTTCTTGGCACAAGTGTCGCCATCCCATTCCAAGCAAGTTTCCTTCACCCATTGGTCGAAGTATCGGTCGTATAGGAACTGGTCAGAAACGATGTGTTGGAAGCCTACTTGGGTCTCGTAGCAGAACTGTGTCGTGTCCTTCTCGACTACAAAGGAAACTTCCTTGCAAGAAACATCGTTCACCCTAGTAGATGTAGATACTTGCGGTATGGGGTCGCTGAACAGCCTACGCAGTTCGGAAATGTCCTTCCGACGCCGTGACTCGCTGTAGTCGTTCTGCATGAGCGAATCCCATTTGGGTATACCTTGGGTCATAGTGTATATATTGGCGGTCATGCCTTCTAACAGAAGTGCGTCGCCTTCGTTTACCAACATACGAACAAGAGTATCGGCTGTTGTACCGATTACTCGCACACCAGGAATCTGCTCTAGTATCTCCTCGGTAGTGTACAGCCCTCGGATATGGAATGTGTCGGTCACTATGAAGTTGTCGTTTATCGCCGATAAGTAGCCCTTGAGTGACCATCCAGTAGCCGACATATCCAGACTAGGATATCCGACACCAAAGAACTCAGCAACGACGGGGCTGATGTCGTAGTGATAATATCCGTTGAGTGCGCGTGACCTCACGACCTCGTAGTCGCACACCTTCTTAGTGTAGGTGTCAACGGACGCACTCGTACCATTGTCACCGCTACAGCCAGTGAACCAC
>JBGVBD010000002.1:0-8943 GCA_045225255.1 Prevotella sp.
CTAGAAGCCGCCTTCCTCGAAGAACGCGGATGCGTCCAAGGTCGGTTCGACTTCGTCCTTGACGAAGCGGAGCTGTTCGAGCCATTCGGTGAACTGTTCCTTTGTCGGTTCTACGTCGAAGCCGAATTCGTCGAAGTCGTAGCAGTGGTCGCCGTCGCCGATTTCGCCGTCGCAGAAGTCGGTCAGTCGTTCCAAGACTTCGTCGAACGTGACGTCGCAGAGTTCTTCCATTTCGCGCAAGGATACGAGTTCCTTGTCCTTGGGAAGCTGGTTGAAATTCTTCTCGGAGCTGCTTGGGTCGTAGAACGTGATCGGAATGTACTCACGGCATTTGCTGTTGAATGACGTCGTACCGTAGAAGTTCTCTCCGCTCAGTTCGTAGCAGTACCGTGTGTAATGCCCTTCCCATTTGAAGCAACGGTCTCCGACGGGTGCTGCCTTTGCCTTCTCGATGGCTTCTGCAGTCTTCTTCTTGCAGAACTCCTCGCATTCCTTGGTCAAGCCGACGGAACCGATGAACGCCCATAGTAAGTCGGCGCTGTATTCTTCGTTTACATCCATATTAGTCCTCGCATTGTTCTTTGTAGGTGATAACGGAATCCATGGGGAAGGAGACGACGTCGTGCGCATTGCTCTTGTGCATGATGACGATGCGGTCAGCGCCGCCGTCTTGTCCCCTGGACTTTTTCTGATAGCTGTATTGATGTAGGTCGAAGTCCATGCACTTCGGCACGTTGATATTTCCGCTGTCGCCGACGCATACGGTCAGCTTCCCGGCTTCGCAGTCATCCATGCAGCACTTGAGGAATAAGACCAACATGAGGACGACGATAATGAATATGAGTGTCGGAGTGGATTCTTCCATGATCAGTCCTTGCAGCCAGATTTTGCTGCAGAAATGAGTTGCTTGCTTGGGTAGTTCACTACGTCGGTGGAGACTTCCTTGTTGATGACTACCAAGTGGTCGTCGTACCGCTTGTACTTGTATTTATCCAGAGGGAAGTCGTAGCACGTAGGGACGCCGAACTTCTCGGTGTCGCCTACGCATACGGTGAATTTGCCCTTGACGCAGCTGATTTGTTCTTCCTTGTTGCTGATCAGCCATTTTGCTCCGAAGAACAGAGCGAGTCCTATCACGATGATGAATAGGACTTCCCACCAAGATAAGTTGTCTGATGAACTTGCCATGTTATTTCTTCTTTCTCGGCATGCACTGGATGGTATAGGTGCCGCCATCGGTGGAACGTGTTTCCTTGACGACCGTGCCGTCTACGATGCCCACGCGGATTTCCTCGCGGAGACGATCCATAGCGCCTTCGGCATGGGAGATTTCGCGGCCACGGAAGCGGATGTTGAGCTTGACCGGGTGGCCTTCGACGAGGAAGTCGTTCGCTTGCTTGAGGATACGGGCGCGGTCTGCCTTGGACGAGTCTGTCGTGTCGGAAGTGAGCTTCAGCATCTTTTCTTCGGACGCCTTTGCTGCGGCACGGTTCTTCTTGTCCAGTTCCTTGGCCTTCTTCTTCTGGTCGTAGATGTACTTGCTGAGGTTGCCGAGCTCGGCGATGGGCGGATCGATGCGGTTGTTGACGGCGATGAGGTCGAGACCGCGTTCATCGGCCAGCTTCTGTGCTTCTGCCGTGGACATCACGCCGAGAGACTTGCCTTCCTCGTCCTTGAGGCGCACGGAAGCCGCAGTGACCGTGTACTGGGCCTTGGCCTCGTCCATCGGGCTCTTCGGAACGAAGCGCTGGCGCGGCTTGACCGTGTAGATGGGCGGATTTACCTTCTCGTCCACCGCCACAAGCTCGAATCCGCGCTTGCGAGCGTACTCCTTGGCCTGTCCGGTGGCCATGGAACCGAGATCTTTACCGTTTTCATCCCTCATTTGGAGGAAACTTGCTTGAATGTATGCCATTTTTAACTCCTTATGTTTGTACAATACACCGAAATATAGTACATTCTAGCCATTTTGGCAAACGTCGACCTCTTCGGAGTCGTCTTTTTTGGCATTTTCAAGCGCTTCTGCCCTAATTTTGTCAAAAATGGCGCTTTCGACACGTCTGAAAGGCTGGTAGTCACGGTCGCAGCCGTAATCAACGTACAGAATTCCGTCCTTTCCTACCATGTACATGCTTTCCGAGTGGTAGTTCATCTCCGTATAGGGCGTGAGGCACCACTTCTTGTACTTGTTGCGCTCTTCTTCGTCGTGGTAGTCTGCCTTTGCTTGCTCTTGGAGCCAGCTGTAGTCGTTGACTTGCCAGTTACCACGGTAGTCCTTCCAGAATTCCTCGTAAAGGAACTCGTCGATTTCTTCATTGTGGTACTTGCTGTCGTAGTCGCCTCGTACTCCGATGATCTTCACGATGCGGTCGGACTGCAGCGACATGTAGCAGTTGCCAACCAGCGACTCCATGAACTCGTCCGTCGGCGTGAAGTAGTCTCGAATGACGTCCATGTGCATGTCGTCGAAGTCGTCGTAGGTCTTTCCGTGCCAAGTGAACGTGATCTTGGAGTCAATCCCCTTCGGCATGTTCTCCAGTGCGCAGCCCAGCTCGAAGAAGTCGGCCAGGGTCATCTCGTCTAGTGTCTTGTTTGATAAGTCTTTCATACGGATTCCTTTCTTTCTGCCAATATAGCAAAGATGCACGATTGCGTCATACGAGGACGTGCAGTTCCTTCGCGGCTCTCGTGAACGCTGTGTACTTCAGCTTGTTGCGAAGCTCGTGCTCTTGGATTCGGTTGATGTTCCTCTCGACGACGAACACGTTCTGTATGGTGGAACCCTGCGACTTGTGCGCTGTGAGAGCGTAGATGTAGCCTACCCACATGTAGTAGTGGTTGAGCGCGGCGTAGTCCTTCCACGCTTCCTTCGGCGTGTAGATCTTGTGGCCGTTCTTGTCTTCCTTCTCAAGCCGTTCCTTGGCCTCTATGGCCAGTTCCTCGCGGAGCTTGTAGAAGTCTTCGAGGCCGTCCGGACGGATGATGTACGCCGTGGCGTTGGTCTTGCGCTTCTTGCGCTTCACGACGTTCGACACCTCGACCTTGAAGCACTTGATGTGGTAGCAGGGGTCTTCGACATCCTCGATGGAGTTGATTATCAAGTGCTCCTCGATGTTGTAGATGACGCTGAACATCAGGTTCCTTCCCACATGCACGTCGTTGCCGTACGTGCGCACTACGCGCACTTCCTCGCCCACTTCGTACATTCGGGTACTGTCTGGATAGATTGCCGCACGGACGCGCTCGTTGATGGCGTCCACCGCCGCGTTGGTGTACGCGACTGCCATCGCGTGGCTGGAGTCGTTCTTGAACTCTTCTGACGTGAAGTACGGCATCATCGTGGACATGAACTCGCGCTCGAAGTGGTGGAAGTAGATGCCAGTGCCGTCTTCGGAGACCTTCGTTTCATGCGCGAACAAGTCGACCGGGCTCGTCATGTCCTCGCGCATCTTGGTGACTACGCCGAGAATTGGGTTCTGGTCTGCGGTGCGCATTACCTTCGTGAGTTCCACCTTCATCGGAAGCTGGAAAATGACGGACTCCATGTAGCCCTTGTTGGCGTCGTCCACCGGAGGAATCTGGCAGCGGTCGCCGACATAGATCACCTTGATTGCCGTAAAGGTGCGGAGCTGCTTCTGTATCTCGTTCAGTAATGCGTTGGACACCATCGAGGCTTCGTCGATGATGACGACCTCGTATTCGCAGAGGTGCGACTCGTGTTCCTTCTTGAGTTTCGGCTTGCCGTCGGAGAAGTCTAGTAAGACTAGGCCGAGCAGCGAGTAGATGGTCTTGTCGTAGTCTCGTCCGGTCGCTTGCGCGATGACTTCCACGGCCTTATTTGTAGGCGCGGTACACACGCAGCGCGGCATGTCCTCGTCGTCGCCGCTTTCCAGTTCGTCGAGAAGTACGTTGATTAGCGAGGTCTTTCCAGTACCAGCCGCGCCGTACAGAACCATCTGCCTACGGTCTGGTGCCTTCAGGAACTTGTGTATGATTTCCAGTGCGTTGAGCTGGTCTTCGTTCAGATCGGATTTCTTTAATCTCTTGGCCATGGGGTTAAATTTAGTAACAAAAATTATAAACTCAAATTAAAGGCAAAATCGGGTCTTCTATGCTCAAAACAATCGAAAAAATCGCTGGTAAGGGCACTCCTCTCTGTGAGTCGCTTCAGAAACTTTACACTCTTTGCGAAGGCGTCACGCAGCCTACGCAGCAGTCGTTCATGCTCTTGAACCAGCGTTTTGGTGAAGGCAACCGACCGGATCCGAATAAGATTACGGAAGCCGTCGATGTGCTGGTGGACAATGACCGAGAACTCTATGACCTGATGTTCAATTCTCGTTCGCCGTCTCGTGCAGTCGCATGGGCTACTTGGATGAAGGTGGTCAACTCGTTCTTGGAATACCAAGAGGCCAAGACGCTTTCGTCTGAACAAGTCAAGCGCTGGTTCCTTGATGGCGGCATGACTCTCGAAGAGGGCATGAAGGGTGCCGTCGCTAAGATTGACAGCAAGCGAGCAGAACGCAAGGCGGAACTAGCTGCAACTCAAGGAGTCTAGCATGTCCGAGAAGCACCAGATTTTCATCGAGTCGATGGTCAAGATGAGCAAGGTTTCGCCCGACTACGTGGAACCTCTGAAGGCCATTACGAAGTGCTACGTCATCAACGAAGGTCTTGACTTCAGCGACATCAAGGCGAAGGCCAAGGGCTATGCGGACAAGATGCGTACGTTCGCCGACACGGCGAAGGAACGCCTCATGAAGGATCCGGCGAAGGTCGAGATTCCAGACCAGAACGGCATTACGAAGTTCGATGAAGCGCTTCTCGAAATCGACAAGCGCGACTTCAACAAGGACTATGGCGAATTTATGAATGTCACGAACAAGCTCACTACGTTCCTACGCATTCACGGAACACAGCTGTTTCACAGACTGATTTCTTCGCCGGAGTTCAAGAATGCATTGAAGCGCGGCGAATATCTTGACTCGTTGAAGCAGAAGACGAAGGCCGACGTCGCTCTGGCCGAATCCGTCAACAAGGCGATGCAGTTTGTCGCCGTCCTTGAGAGCGTTGCCAACATGGGCTACCGTAATCTCGCAAAGGGCGTCTACGATGCATATTTCCTTACCGAAAGCACCTTCGGCGTGAACACAAAGAACTTGTTCGAGTCTTCGTTCTCCGCTATGGAAGCTGCAGAACTGGCCGAGCAAGCCGTTGACGTGTCTCCGGACGAGGTCGAAAACAAGTTTTTCCCGTTCATCGAGAAGTGCATCATCAAGCATGGACGCAGTATCTGGGAACGTTATCTCAAATCCGAAAATTTCAAGTGGGCTGTCGCATGGGGCAACATCATGGACGGCGAAGATCACATGAGGACTGACGCTTATGGTAGTGTATAAGAAGGGTCACAAGAATTCCGAGGGCGAAGACGCTCCTTGGACGATCGTTTCGCACAAGACTGGCAAGATTTTGTCGTCTCACAAGTCCAAGACTGCCGCAGATAAGCACTTGCAGCAGATGGAGTATTACAAGCACAAGGACGCGCAGACGGAAGGCGTGAAGGATTTTGCGCTCGCTGGCGCTCTGGCCATGTCTCCGCTGACCGCAGTCGATGTCGACGCAGCGCCTAACCGCGAAGTCGTGGAGGCTCCGGTCGTCAAGGACTATTCAACGGTGCAGTTCAACAAGAACGTCACGTACAAGCTCACTCCAGACCAGTACAAAAAGCTTGCCGCATGCAAGAATCTTCCGCCTGATTACATTGTTCCTAGACCGGGCAAGGATGTAAAGGCTGCTGCGGCTCCGAAGCCAGCTCCCACGCAGACGACGCAAGCTCCGAAACAAGGCGGATCGGAATGCGGTACTATGTGCAAGCTCGGAAATGCGGTCGGTTCTGGCATCAAGTCCGCTTGGAACGGCATCAAGGACTTCGGAAAGGGCATTTATGACGGATGGAACAGCCAGAACGAGGCCGTGGACGATTTCAACCGCTGGCTGGGCGAGCAACCCAAGACACCGATGATGGAAGCAGTACAGCAAATGTACGACGTTCTGTTCGAAAAATGAAAAATAAAGTAAAATGCCGCTTACAAAGCGGCATTTCTTGCATTTCAAATTCGATAAACGTATATTAAGAAGCAACACCGCTTCCCATACAAGGATTCTACATGAGTTTTTGCGGCACCGAGATCATTCGTGATCGACATGACAGACCGATTTACACCAAGACTGCTGGCCAACAACGCCTAGTCGACGCTATCAACTCCAATGACATTATCTTCGTGAACGGCCCTTCCGGAACTGGAAAGACCGCCATCGCTACGTGGGTCGGTATTTCCGGCCTCGACGACGGAATTTACGAACGTCTTGTCTTGACACGCCCAGTTGTGACTGGTGGCGAGGAACTTGGTTTCTTGCCTGGTGGTCTCGACGAGAAGATAGCCCCATACATGCAACCTTTGTACGACGCGATTTCGCTCATCAAGGGACGCCGAGAGAAGCCGGAGGACGCCATCAAGAAGATGCCAGTCCTTACGGACAAGGAAAAGCGTTCCAAGAAGAAGTCGAAGAAGAACGTAGAGGAAGCATTCTCCAACAACGACTTCTATTCGAAGATTCAAGTGTGCCCGTTGGCATACATCCGTGGTTCTACGCTTGCGAAGAGCTTCATTGTCTGCGACGAGTTCCAGAACACGACCATCGCTCAGATGAAGATGATGCTCACACGTCTTGGCAGAGATTCCAAGATGGTGATTTGCGGCGACTCGAACCAGACGGACTTGCCGGAAAAGGTAGAGTCTGGCTTCATGCATGCGCAGAATCTCTTGAAAGGCGTTCCTCGCATCGGATACGTCACGCTTGGCGTCGACGACATCGTGCGTCACCGCTTGATCAAGGAAATCATCTTGCGCTATGAAAGGCCGGACTACAAGCCGAATTCCGCTACGTACGAGGACGACTTCCGCAAGTTCCCGTCCCACACTTGGGATCGCGACCGCGAAGGCTACGACTTCTCGCCTACTGACGAAGATGACCGTCCTGATGACGATGATGACCTGTGCAAGGCATGCGGCGGCACCGGGTATGACGATAACGGTGACGTGTGCAAATATTGCAAGGGGACTGGCCTCGAACCTATCGAGAAATAAAAGAAAGGCTTGCTCATTGAGCAAGCCTTATTTTGTTGATTACACCATTTCGTTAGGGTGACACATGTGATATAAGTCAAGTATTGCGTCTCGTAATTCGTTGTTAGTTACGCATTCGTGAATCGCTTTGACGAACTGGTCTGTTGCAGCAGTTGCACCATACAACTGTGTTTTAAGCGACTTGAGGTTTTGGTGACATGATTTCATGTTGGCCGCTATGGTTTCTTGCTGTTTTACAAGATCGCATATTTCATTAAGTGGCGGATTGTCGGTATTTAATTGTTCTCGTAAGGTGACAAGACGTTCATTGATTTCGTGATTCTGGTTTCGAAGATCGGAATACTGTTGCTGTAATGCGGTGTATTGCGATAGTGTGTCTGATACATCTTTTGATTCGTCGGCAAATGAGTATTTTGTGACAACGCCTCTAGGAACTAGCTTGTTGATTTGTTCCTCAACTTGCGCTAGCTGCTGGTTCAACTTAATGTATGTGGCACGTGTGTTTCTAAACGCCTCAATGTCTACTTGACTTGGCGTCTCTAGCATTTGATTAAGCTTTTTGGTGAGTCGATTGATTTCTAGGGTTAACGCCTTTCGCTCATCCGTTAGCTTGGTAACTGTATTGCCGACGTTAGCTTGCTGCTGATATATCGGCCCTAAAGTAGGATGATCTATCAATTTAGGCTGGCTTTTAAGTAATTCTCGAACTTGGTCGCCACATTGGCTGTGGAATAAGTTGAACATTGTTAGAATTTCAAACGGCATATCCGGTGTCGGCGGATATGCGCAATCGGTAGATACAAGTTTGGTAACGACTGCACCATTTTGGATCGACGCATACGCCATATAGCGAACTCTGTTATGCGATGTTCGACGAAATTCGGACGCGATCAGCTTGGCTGCTGGATTTCCCTTGACAAAATTGTTCTTGAGATCCACGCTATGAAGATGCTTGCGAAATTTTTTGCGGTCGTCGGCATATCGGTCGCCATAGTTGTATGAATGATCGTTAATCTTGTTGTTTAACAAGGCATTCAAGAACAGTCCAGTGACTATATCTTGATACTCGATCGGTAATGCTTGCTCGGTGCTCTGATTAGATGGTGCAGCCATTCGTTACCTCGTTACTTGGCACTTAGGAACGGATCTTTCTTTGCGTCGAATTTGAACAGCAAATACGGTTCGCCATACTTGTTGTAGTCGACCTCGTGAGAGAAGCCCATTGCTTTCATGTACTGGATTGCACGTTGTCCTTTAGGCGTCAATTTCCAGTTGTCGTCGAACACGCCGATGTCCAAACCGTAGTCGGCGTTAGGCGGTTCCTTGCTTTCATGATATCTGTAGTAGCTATTGCGGACGTCATCGTCGATTTCGGTGAGATGGATGCCGTACATGTTTGCGAAGTCGGCAATCTTCTGTTTGACGTCGGTCGGAATATCTTCAACGGCTTCCATCATGCTTGCTTCAGCAGCCCATACGCCACGTTCTTCTTCGTTTTCTATGGCGCGGACGACTTCTCTTGGGTCGTTGTTTGCGTTCCATGCGTTGAGCACGGTGTCAGCATGGTCTTCGAGCCAGTCCCAGGTTTCTTCAAATTCGCGTTCGGCGGTTTCTGGACGCCAGCCGTAGTCTTCGGCTTGTGCAGCGTTCACGGCCTTTGCAATTTCTTCTGGGATGACGCGGTGATTGGCTTCGACAGCTTCTAGCGCTGGCTTGTACACGTTGAACAACTTAATGACGGCTTCTGCTAGAGCTGGCTTTCCGGCCTTGCCGCAGAGAGTCTTTACGGACGATT
>JBGVBD010000003.1:0-1990 GCA_045225255.1 Prevotella sp.
CAAGTACAGTAACGCTTCTCATCGATCATCGCAAGGATCTCATAGACCGACTTATCCTTATACCGGTCTTTTCTTTCCGGCATATTCAAAAGGATGCGCAGGATCTTCAAACATTTCTTTTTGTGACGATTGGAAAGAAGACCGTAGGAACGAATCTTGCAGAAGCCCTTGGGAAGGACATGGAGCAAATACCTTCGCATGAATTCCTCCGTGGAAAGAGTCATTTCTTTAATGGCATTTCCATCGCGGTAATCTTTGTAGCGAAATGTGACTGAGGTTGAATCATAGGAAATAATCCGCTGATTGGAGATGGCAATGCGGTGGGTATAGCGGCTGAGATACTTAATGACATGATTGGAACCCGGAAAAGCATCTTTTACGTAGACGACCCAGTCCTTCCCATAGAGATTGCTGTAGTCGATGGTTTCTTCTAAGGACAGTTTTTTCAGTCCATCCAGGAATTTCCCGCGAAAGAGTTTGCTCATGACCTTTACCGGAAAAAGAAATTCTCCCTTCGGCATTACCAGTTGCTCTGCCTGATTCAGACCACACCCCATAATGATGACATGGATGTGGGGATGATACTGGAGGTTTGATCCCCAGGTATGGAGCACACAGATAAATCCAATTCTCGCATTCAAATGCTTCGGATCGGAAGCCAGTGTTTCCAGAGTTTCCGACACACTCCGAAACAGCAGGTCATAGCAGGCTTTCTGGTTTCGAAGCATGACCGGATTCAGATCATCCGGAACCGTAAACACGGCATGAAAGTATGTGGTTTTCAGCAATTCGCAGCTTTTAGTCTCCGCCCAGCAATACTGCTTTAATGCCTGACAGGTACAGTTTCTGTTTCCGCAGCTTCGGTAGTGAAAGAAGGTCTCTTTACAGTCCTGACAGGTGGTCTTCACTCCTCCCAGGACAGAAGTATGACAGTTGCGGATGTCCCGGACTGCCTTTTTCTGTTGAGGAAGTACGGTGGGGACATCACAGGACAGAAAGATGTTCTGAATGGCATTCTCCCTCATACCTCGATCTCTCCATCCATAGAATCCATAAGATTCTTATATCCACGTTTCCCGGTAAGAGTGACATAGATCGTGGTGGAGTTGATGGACTTATGTCCCATGAAGGTCTGAATATACCGAAGATCATACCCGGCTTCATACATGTGAGTACCCATGCAATGACGGAAGGTGTGGGAAGTGATCCGTTTGTTCTGCCATCCAAGGCGGTCACGGGTATCCTTAATGACGGAAAAGACGGAGTTGGTAGAAAGATGAGTATCCGGTTTCTTCCCAGGGAACAGCCATTCTTTGGGTTTGCCCCAGGCACGCCAATACTCGGTAAGAACATTAAGCGCTTTTTCCGACAGAGGAACATATCTGGCGGAATGATTCTTGGTATGCTCGATGTAAACCATCATCCGCTCCCGGGAAATGTCCTTGTACTGAAGCGATACCACTTCCGAGATCCTCAGTCCACAGGAATACAGAAGTGTGATGATGGCTTTGTCTTTCAAGTTGGGAAGAGCGTTGATGAACTGAAAGACCTCTTTCTCGGAAAGGATCTCCGGTGGGCGTCGGTCGACTCTCTGGTATGGCAGCCAATACCGATCGATTGGGCGGTGAAGAACATACAGAAAGAAGAACCGGATAAAGGAAATGTTACTGTTCACCGTTTTCGGGGCATACTTCACATCCCGGATCAAATGAAATACATACTGCTGTACCTGTTCGTAAGAGATTTCGCCGGGGTCGATACTCATCGTATTACACCAGGTGAGATATCTCCGGCACATACTCAGGTAGTATGTATGGGTTCCTTTGGTCAGGCCTCTCAGACCTACCATTGCGTCGACTTTTTCCAGATAATTGATGTTTTCGGGCATAGCTATAGCCTCCTGATTAAAATTCCACAACAAAACTTTAACTGGGAGGCTTGTTTTAAGCATCCAAAGATGATACCTTCATAGCGAAGACATTATCTTTTC
>JBGVBD010000004.1:0-1663 GCA_045225255.1 Prevotella sp.
ATGATTGGGGTGAAGTCGTAACAAGGTAGCCGTATCGGAAGGTGCGGCTGGATCACCTCCTTTCTATGGAGACGATGCCGTGTGAGAGCACGGCGTACTCTTCGGTCGGGCACATTCATTTTGGTAGTTATTCGGTCCTGAGGGTTCCGTGAGGGACTTTCAAAAGATGGACCTTGAAAACTGAACAGAAGAGACGAAAACAAGAAGCCTTGTCACGGAAGATGAGCCGTGGTAAGGCGACCTCTGAATCAAAGCGAAAGCAGAGAGAAGAGAATTAACGAGTCAAAGGCATAGAAACATGCCTTAGCAAGCAAGAAGAGAAATCAAGCTACTAAGGGCATACGGTGGATGCCTTGGCGCCATGAGCCGAAGAAGGACGCGATAAGCTGCGAAAAGCCGCGGGGAACTGCAAATGAGTATCGATCCGCGGATGTCCGAATGGGGAAACCCGGCAGCCGTTATGGGCTGTCACCCTTTTAGAGGGAGGGAACCCGGTGAACTGAAACATCTAAGTAGCCGGAGGAGAAGAAATCAAACGAGATGCCCTCAGTAGCGGCGAGCGAAGCGGGCAGAGCCTAAACCGTGCACCTTCGGGTGTGCGGGGTTGCGGACCGGCAGGATCGGGCGAGTTGTTAGCGGAAGCTTCTGGAAAGGAGCGCGAGAGAGGGTAAAAGCCCCGTACGCGAAAACGACGAGTTCGAGGCCGGGATCCAGAGTACCACGGGGCACGAGGAATCCTGTGGGAAGCAGGGGGGACCACCCTCCAAGGCTAAAGACTCAATGGCGACCGATAGCGCATAGTACCATGAGGGAACGGTGAAAAGAACCCCGGGAGGGGAGTGAAAGAGAACCTGAAACCGTATGTCTACAAGCAGTCGGAGCGAAAGCGACGGCGTGCCTATTGAAGAATGAGCCAACGAGTTGCGTGTGCTGGCGAGGTTAAGCAGAAGATGCGGAGCCGCAGGGAAACCGAGTCTGAAAAGGGCGGTGAAGTCAGTGTACGCAGACCCGAAACTGTAGTGATCTACGCATGGCCAGACTGAAACGCAGGTAAAATTGCGCGGAGGGTCGAACCGGGACATGTTGAAAAATGTTCGGATGAGCTGTGCGTAGGGGTGAAATTCCAATCGAACGCAGAGATAGCTGGTTCTCCTCGAAATAGCTTTAGGGCTAGCCTCACGTAGTAAGCGCGGGCGGTAGAGCACTGATCGGGCTAGGGGCCGTACTGGTTACCGAACCCTGTCAAACTCCGAATGGCGGCGCTGCCGAGCGTGGGAGTCAGACTACGAGTGATAAGATCCGTGGTCAAAAGGGAAACAGCCCAGCCCATCAGCTAAGGTCCCCAATGCCGTACTAAGTGGAAAAGGATGTGGGGTTTCCTAAACAACCAGGATGTTGGCTCAGAAGCAGCCACCATTTAAAGAGTGCGTAATAGCTCACTGGTCGAGAGACCCTGCGCCGAAGATTCCCGGGGCTAAAGTACGGAACCGAAGCTATGGATGCAGCCTAGTGGCTGCGTGGTAGAGGAGCGTTCCTGCCGGGCGGAAGCGGTACTGTAAGGTACCGTGGACTGGCAGGAAGTGAGAATGTTGGCATGAGTAGCGAAAAGGGCGGTGAGAATCCGCCCCACCGAAAGCATAAGGATTCCTGGGCAACGATCGTC
>JBGVBD010000005.1:0-4282 GCA_045225255.1 Prevotella sp.
TAGCTATCCTGCTGTTCCAGGCACCGAGTTACCTCATCAATCTGAAGATGACGTCCGGCGCAGCCCTGTCTTCAGGTATCAGTTGGACGGTATTCGTATTCCCGGCAACTATCATCCTGGCAGCTGGAAGTATGTTCATCCTTTGGTTGGGTGAGCGCATTACGGATAAGGGTATAGGAAATGGTATCTCACTGATCATTATGATTGGTATCATTGCCCGCCTGCCTCAGGCTTTCATTCAGGAAGTGAGCTCGCGTTTTACTGCCATCACTGGCGGTGGATTGGTAATGTTCCTCGTTGAGATTATCATTCTCTATGCAGTTGTTTGTGCATCTATCGTTTTGGTACAGGGTGTCCGCAAGGTTCCTGTACAGTATGCTAAGCGTCTTGTAGGTAATCAGCAGTATGGTGGTGCACGCCAGTACATCCCCTTGAAGCTGTTCGCTGCTAACGTGATGCCTATCATCTTTGCTCAGGCATTGATGTTCATCCCATTGGCTTTCGTACAGTATGCTGCTCCTGAGAATGCAAACTGGTTTGTCCGTTCACTGTTGAACCATCACAGTTGGACTTACAACATCATCTTTGCCATTCTGATTATCGCATTTACCTATTTCTATACGGCAATCACACTCAATCCCACCCAGATGGCTGAGGATATGAAGCGTAATAACGGTTTCATCCCTGGTATTAAGCCAGGAAAACCAACAGCCGACTACATCGACACCATCATGTCACGTATCACGCTGCCCGGTTCACTGTTCATCGCTTTCATCGCCGTCATGCCGGCTCTGGCAGGACTCCTGAATGTGCAAGATGCTTTCTCACAGTTCTTTGGCGGTACTTCTCTGCTGATTCTCGTTGGTGTTGTGCTTGATACACTCCAGCAGATAGAGAGTCACCTGCTGATGCGTCACTACGACGGTCTGCTGAACTCAGGCCGTATCCACGGACGTGGAATGAGTGCGTACTAAGTCTGTGTATGAAAATCTTTCTGAAAACAGAAGATGAAATAACGCTGATGCGCGAGGCGAACCAACTCGTTGGTAAGACACTCGGCGAATTGGCAAAACATATCAAGCCTGGTATAACGACCCTCCAGTTGGATCAAATAGCCGACGAATTTATTCGCGACCATGGGGCTGTTCCGACTTTCAAGGGATTCCCTAATCCATATGGAGGACCGTTTCCTGCCAGCATCTGCACATCAGTGAATGATGTAGTGGTGCATGGCGTTCCCAACAGCGAGACCGTACTCCAGGAAGGAGATATCATCTCCATCGATTGTGGCACATTGCTGAACGGTTTCTGCGGCGACTCCTGCTATACGTTCTGTGTAGGAGAAGTCAGTGAGGAGAAGAAACAACTGCTCCGCACAACCAAAGAGGCACTCTACAAGGGAATAGAAAATGCAGTGGCAGGAAGACATCTGGGAGATATCAGCAGTGCTGTCCAGGAACATTGCGAGGCTCAGGGCTACGGCATCGTCCGTGAACTGACTGGTCATGGAATAGGACGCGAGATGCATGAAGACCCCCAGGTACCCAACTACGGCCGTCGAGGCAATGGTGTCATGCTGAAAGCCAGTATGTGCATCGCCATCGAGCCGATGATTACCATGGGTAAGCGAGATATCTGGCTTGACAAGGATCGTTGGACCATCCGTACCCGTGACGGAAAGCCTGCCGCTCATTTCGAGCATACGGTAGTCGTCAGAAAGGGACAAGCCGAGATCCTCTCTTCGTTTGATGAAATAGAAAACATTGAGTTAGCGAGAACAGAATAAGTTTACTTATTATGTCGAGCGCAAGATGTTTCGACCAAAGGTCAAAGTAAACAATATTAGTATGGCAAAGCAGGGAGCTATAGAACAAGATGGAACTATCGTGGAGGCATTGTCCAACGCTATGTTCCGGGTGGAATTAGAGAACGGTGTGCCCATCATCGCACATATCTCTGGTAAGATGCGTATGCATTACATTAAGATTCTGCCAGGCGACAAGGTGAAAGTGGAGATGAGTCCGTATGACCTGACAAAAGGGAGAATTGTATTTAGATACAAATAGTATCTTAATTGACAATTGATAATTGACAATATATTTAGAAATATGAAGACAAGAGCATCGTTGAAGAAGCGTACCCCAGACTGCAAGATCGTACGTCGTAAGGGTCGTCTGTTCGTTATCAACAAGAAGAACCCTAAGTACAAGATGCGTCAGGGTTAATGTTAAATAAGCATAAAGAGGTAGCGGAATCTCAGAAATTCTGCGTACCTTTGCATGCTTTTTGGCGAAATTCGAATTTTATTTTATTTTTATTTATTAGTTTAACACATGGCAATAAGAATTGTTGGAGTAGATTTGCCCCAGGAGAAGCGTGGCGAAATCGCATTGACCTATATCTATGGTATTGGTCGAAGTAGTTCAGCAAAGATTTTGGATAAGGCCGGCGTGAGCCGCGACCTGAAAGTCAACGAGTGGAGTGATGATCAGGCAGCTAAGATCCGTGAAATTATCGGCGCTGAATTCAAAGTAGAAGGTGATCTCCGCAGTGAGATCCAGTTGAATATCAAGCGACTGATGGATATTGGTTGCTATCGTGGCGTTCGTCATCGTCACGGTCTTCCCGTTCGTGGTCAGAGCACCAAGAACAATGCCCGTACACGTAAGGGTAAGAAGAAGACTGTTGCAAACAAGAAGAAGGCTACGAAGTAATTCTAAAATTTAAAAATTAAAAGATTAAAAAATTAAAGAATTATGGCAAAGAAAACAGTCACTTCAAAGAAGAGAACCGTGAAGGTTAATGCCCTTGGTCAGCTTCACGTGCACAGTTCTTTCAATAATATCATTGTAACATTGGCTAACGACGAGGGTCAGGTGATCTCTTGGTCTTCAGCCGGTAAGATGGGTTTCCGTGGTTCTAAGAAGAACACTCCGTATGCTGCTCAGATGGCAGCAGAGGATTGCGCAAAGGTCGCTTTCGATCTTGGTCTTCGCAAGGTAAAGGCTTATGTAAAGGGCCCAGGTAACGGTCGTGAGTCCGCTATCCGTGCCGTCCATGGCGCAGGTATTGAGGTTATCGAGATTATCGATGCTACACCACTGCCACACAATGGATGCCGTCCTCCGAAGCGTCGTCGCGTATAATTGAAGAATTAAAGAATTGAAAAATTGAATTTTTAACCGGAAGCACTTTGAGAGCAGGAAGACTTCAATTCTTCCATCTTTCAATTCTTCCATTTTAATAGTATTATGGCAAGATATATTGGACCGAAATCAAAAATTGCGCGTCGTTTTGGCGAGCCCATCTTCGGCGCAGACAAAGTTTTGTCTAGGAGAAACTTCCCTCCTGGACAGCATGGCAACAACCGTCGCCGCAAGCAGTCGGAGTATGCTGTCATGTTGGCAGAGAAGCAGAAAGCCAAGTATACCTACGGTGTTCTTGAGCGTCAGTTCCGTAATATGTTCGAAAAGGCAGCCAAGGCAGAGGGTATTACCGGTGAGGTACTGCTCCAGAATCTTGAGAGCCGTCTCGACAATGTAGTGTTCCGTCTGGGTATTGCCCCGACACGTGCAGCTGCCCGTCAGTTGGTAGGTCACAAGCACATTACGGTTGATGGTGCTGTTGTGAACATCCCCTCTTTCTCCGTAAAGCCTGGTATGATTGTTGGCGTACGCGAGAAGTCTAAGTCTCTCGAGGTTATCGAGGCAGCTCTTGCAGGCTTCAACCACAGCAAATATCCTTGGATTGAGTGGGACGAGCAGACCAAGAGCGGTAAGTTCCTTCACAAGCCGGAGCGTGCCGACATTCCCGAGAACATTAAGGAGCAGTTAATCGTTGAGTTGTACTCTAAATAAATCATTAAATTAATGGCGATATTAGCATTTCAAAAACCTGATAAAGTCGTAATGTTGGAGGCCAACGACAAGTTCGGCAAGTTCGAATTTCGTCCCCTTGAGCCTGGCTTCGGTGTAACCGTTGGTAACGCCCTGCGTCGCATTCTTCTTTCATCACTTGAGGGTTATGCTATCAACACCATCCGTATCGGAGGCGTGGAGCATGAGTTCTCATCAGTACCTGGTGTAAAGGAAGACGTGACCAACATTATCTTGAACCTGAAGCAAGTTCGGTTCAAGCAAGTAGTTGAAGAATTCGAGAACGAAAAAGTCTCTATCACCGTTGAGAACACTACAGAGTTCAAGGCTGGTGACATAGGCAAGTATCTGACTGGATTTGAAGTGTTAAATCCCGATTTGGTGATTTGTCATTTAGATTCCAAAGC
>JBGVBD010000006.1:0-1883 GCA_045225255.1 Prevotella sp.
CGTCGAATCTCGACAAGAATCCCAACCGGGACTGCACCGAAGGTATCCACTTTTTTGTATCTAGGGAACAAGCAATCAACTGGGGCATGGCCAACTTTGGCCGTCTGGCCGCATTATAGGAGATTACCATGGAATGGCTACTTAAATTCAACTGCGAGTTCGACGAAGGCGATGACGAAATCAAGAGCAACCACGGATACATCTATCCGCCGGAAGGCTACAGCGAACCGCACACAAGAGTAAAGGGCGAAGACGTCTGGCTCATCGACGACACCAACAAGGAAAGCATGAAACTGCTTGCCATGTTCAACTATGCGGTGGAAGCCGAGTTCGGCGAAAACGGAAACGACGACTACGGCGACCACAATGACCGCGAAATCAAGGAAAGTCTCAAGGCCAACGAGACCTTGAAGAAGATGGGTGTGACCGACGACGAAATCGACCAGTTCATGAAGCATTATTCCATCTACGACTACTGGCCGAGAACCGAGTACGATCCTCACAACCACGAATTCGAGCTCACGCTTGTCCCGGTGAAGCACCAGCCAGTCGAGATCGACGAGGACTTCCTTACGAGGCTGTGGAAATGAGCAAGAAAGAATACAAGCGTCACGAATGGAAACTTGAAAAGGTCTACTGCTACGATGAAGAAAAGTGGCGGTATCAGCCCTTGTACAAGGACAAACTCTTCTGGTTCATCCAAGGCTGGTTTGTCATTCTCGAACACGATCTCAAGTGGTGCAAGTATCCGCATGTTGACGACAAGAACTATTACAAGCTATGCGGATACGGAGACATCGTCAGCTTCGAGACTCCAGAGAAAGCGAAAGAGTTCATCGAATGCTACGAGGCTCACCGCAAGAAGATGATCGAAGTCGAGAACGAGCTGAAGTACAACAAATACATAAAAGTCAAATAACAAAAAAGGATCGCCGCAAAGCGATCCTTTTTCTTATCTCCAGTCCAAATTAAGCAAGCACGGAACTTACCAACTGTGAAAGTCTCTTCTGGTCGAACTTGCCCTTGAACATCGGCGACAGTTCCTTCATCATGAGACCCATGTCGCGCTTGGTAGTGGCACCGACCTTGGCTTTGACTTCGTTTACTGCGGCGATTACATCGTCTTCGGACGCTTGTTCCGGCAGATAAGCCTTCACGACATCGAGGCGGTGCTGGGTTTCCGCTATATGATCCGTTTGGTTTGCCTTCACATACATGTCGAGGGCGTCGTTGAACTGCTTGACAGTACGGCTGGCCACGTCGATGACCATGGCGTCGTCGATGTCCTTCTTTGAGTCGATGGCGACCTTCTGAATGTCCGCCTTGAGCGTCTTCAGTATGGTGGCATCCACTGAATTCTTCGCCTTCATGTGGGCAATGATATCGTTGTTGATTTGATCAATTAACATAGTTTTAGTCCTCTGTGTTGAATGAATTACTTTAAAGTTATTTCCAGTCCGCCTTGTCGAGCAAGAACTCGGAGAAGTCACACAACCAATTCTTGATTATTTTGTATTGCTCAAGCTTTTTAGGTTTTGGCCCAAGCACCCGGTACAAGAAGTATGCTGGCATGAATACGGCCTTGGCGAGGTAAAGTAAGCCAAGCGCGAGCATGCTAATCAAGAAGGCGACCACCGTGAACGGAAACGCCAGGATCGTGATGACCCACAAGTGGAGCCACATGAGACGCTGCTTAACCGACATTCTCTACCTCGTCATTACAGTCGTTACGGAGCACTTCGGCCTTCTGCTCATCGCTACCGAAGTCGCGGATAAGTTCACGCCAGCTCCACTGGCAGATCTCTCCGAGCTTGTCCGTTCCGTCGCCACGGCTGCACATGTGGGTGTCTTCGCGCAAGTTTGTCGGATTGAGCGAGAGCTTC
>JBGVBD010000007.1:0-3893 GCA_045225255.1 Prevotella sp.
CGTCGATCCGAATATGAAGCGCAAGGACGAAATGACGCCAGTGAAGCTGTCGCAGCTTGGCGTGAGAAACCATTAACCGACATTGGCGCTGCTGTGCGTATAAACTGGGTGGTATGAGTATAACCACCAATGAACCTTATTCCGTAGTCGTGTCTTTAACGTCATGGCGCGGTAGAATCTATTCCGAGATCGTACAGCTCGTGCTGTTCTCATTGCTCAAGCAGAAGACCAAGTACCGCTACAAGGTGGTTCTGGTGCTGTCTACGGACGAATTCCCGAAGAAGGAAGCCGAACTCCCAGCCAACATCGTCAAACTGGTCGAACGAGTTCCTAACATGGAAATACTTTGGGATGTCGGGAACACCAAGGCATACAAAAAATATTTCCCAGTTCAGCGCAAGTATCCAGACATTCCTATTATCACCATCGACGACGACAGTCCAGCTCACGAAGACTTTGTCGAGAAGATGATGGAACTGCATAACAAGGATACCAAGCGAGTCATCTACGGATACCACATGGTTCCGCATAACTTACCTGGTATCGACTGCGTACGGTACGGCGTAGCTCTGTATCCGCCGAAGTCGCTGTTCCCGTTGGATGAACACTTCGGTCGTAAGTTCTTCAAGGACATGGACGACGAGTATATGCGGCTACTTCATGTGTTGGCTGGTACACATTATTTCGAAATCAAGGCAAGCGATGTACTCTGTATACAAGCTGGCGCACAAGACGCCGCTATGCAGAGTATTATGGCTAACCAGTGGGGAGAAATCCGAGGTATGTGGGATACACTATTCGCAGCTATGCCAAAGCTGAAGAAATTGTGGAACAAGAATGTGGTAAAAAGTAACTAAGGACGGCGTATGGAATGGTATACGGCGTTCTTTAGGGTGTACTCGAATATTGATATGAATGAATGTTATAAACGGCTGTTAAAGGACATTAAACAATGATCGAACATATTGTAGAAGGTAAATTACCATTCCATATCAAAGCGTGTATAGCATTAACTTCATGGAAGGCCAGAATAGACACGGTTGGTATGACTATATTCAACTTATTGCACATGTGCGGTCATAAATACCATATTGTGCTTACATTATCTGAAGATGAATTCCCCAACAAAGAACTTGATTTACCAAACGAGCTACGGGCAATATCAGCATCTAAATTTGTCGAAATCATTTGGGTAAAACACAACTGGAGGTCATTTAAAAAATGGCTCTTCTGTGGGTTACGATATCCAAGCCTTCCAATTATTAGCGCCGACGACGACTGTATTTACACTTGCAATTATGCTGATAAATTATATCAAACTTGGATAAATCATAAAACAAGCATCATCACAAATAACGGAATGCCGATGCGCAATTACGGTATCCAATGGGGTCGTGGGCCGAATACATTATATCCTCCTCAGTTTACTAAACTAATTGCGTCTGAAACGAATCTTAAAAAAATCGAAGCCTTACTTATTCAAGACATTAGTGAAGATGATTCGTTTTATGGATGTGTAGCACATGCAAACAATATTTCATACATAGATCTTGGTGCGGATCCATTTTATGTATTCCATAATACTAAAAATGCTTTATCGAAATCCCAGGGCGGATATAATTATCAAGAGTTAATTACGCTATATAAAGCAATGATAGCGTTCAATAGTAAAGGATAGTACGATGTTTATTGTTTCGAATAACTGTTTTGGCGGGTTATGCTACAAACTAACCACCCAAAGATATAATAACCCATTTATGTTTACTATAACATCATACAACGACATAATACGGCTACTCACTAGCCAAATTAACTTCGCCAAGTTTAAATTAGTCGAAACGGAGTTATCAATAATTAAGGGCAAAGGATTTGATATTGTTGTCGATGATAAGATTCGCATGTGTTTTAGACATTCAATATTAGATTGCCAATATAATCAACCAACAAGAATTGGTGGTGATATACATTATAAATATATATACAAATACATCGTTGAAAAATATATAGCCAGATGCCAACGAATGTACTCACTATCAGAAGATATGCGACTGTGTATTGCTAGTGATGCCCAATGTGGAACCACACGCGAGATGATAAACCTGATTGACACTTGTGAGAACTTACACAAAAAATATTGTGTAATTATACGATCCAGCGAAGCTGCAAAGTTTGACATAAATGACCACTATATCATCACTCCGTCATGCAAAGAATGGGTGATGACTACAGCAAATCAACAATATAAAACGATCCTACACAAGTTAGACTATTAAAACCAAACCTTTAAGTTATTTGATAGCCACGCAAGTCCTTGAGCTTTGAATACACTGCCACCTTTGAAGTGCCGATAATATGTATTATCGGCAGTTTCTATACAATGCAACCCTTTCTGTATTATATCTTCATAGAATGATGCCCCAGTATCATAATCGACTAAATCATGAGCATACAGCATACGAGATTCATCATAAAATTTAATGTTATTCATTCGAACCGACCGCAAATCTATTAAGCAAGCCCATGGTGCAATACACGGGTGCTTATAAGTAGTTCGTTTATATCCCATTAGGGTAGCATGGCTATTGATAAAGTCATTTACAATAGTTTCGATGTTTTGAACAATAACGACATCGGAATCCACCAATAACATATAATTAGTATCAATACGACTCATCAGCCAATCAATAGTTTTCGCATGTCTTGCTGAATTATATGATCCAGCAGCAGGATATTTCGATGGCGGCCATTGGTTAATATCATTATATATTGATGTATCAACATGGTGTACATCCAATAAACACAACCCTTTCATATTTAATTTACCGGGAGGTAACCGATGAGTGGTTCCATTATCTACGACATACAGCGCATTACGGTATCCCGGATTATATTTGGCAATCGAATGCGCTAATGCATGAATATATTCAGGTGTATTAAAATTGACGGTCGCGATGGTAAAATCATTTGTCATAATTAAACTCCGATTGATAAATTGAATAAATTGATGGGTACGCGGATACTACGGCATGTAGCCAATTATCTCGTTTTTCATATCCATTCGGTTCAATTTGATGTGACCAACCAACTAATCCTTTATCCTTACCGTTCAATGGATCAATATCTTCACCCCAGCCATATTTTAAGAATATGATTGGTATATGAAAGTAAACAATCCATGGCTGAAACCAACACTCGTCGCTTACTGGAGAAGTCTGATTTCGAATGCGTTGATGTTCATCATCCAAAATATCTGCTGGATACACAGCGACTGGAATCATACTTTGTCCACACCAGCGAACTTTATTAACATGTGGGCCGGGGCCTAATGCCGAATTTTTATAGATAATTCGACGACCTTTATACTCATGTAAAGTATAGTTATTATAACACACTATGCAATTCGGATGTTTTTTGTGGACGCCCATGACAGTTTCAATAAGGTTATCCGCATACCGAACGTCGTCGTCGATGAGGAATACGCAATCATCTTTGCCAGTGGTCTTGAAGATTTCGTGCCGCTTATGTACATAGGTGTTCTCTGGGAGCCAGTGCAGTACCACCTTCGGATGTGTAATTACCTTACGCAGATCAATCGGCAAGTCAGCTTCCTTGTTAGGGAACTGCGGTTCCGCAAGCCATAGATGGATTTCATCAGGCTGTTTGGTTTGCTTGGTCAATAAGAAGAATATCGACTTACCCACATTCTTGATACGACCGGGGTACGAGGTCATAGAAACTAAAATCTTACCAGTATTCACCATACTGGTAAGTTTATACCATCCCAGCACCGTCGGCAACCGCCAACCCCGTTCGCAGCGAGTCCGCACCGCCGCATAGCAAAAAAGACGCCGAAGTCGGCGTCCTTTCAATCAAAATTAAGGGTAGAAACAGGT
>JBGVBD010000008.1:0-2363 GCA_045225255.1 Prevotella sp.
GTCAATGCGTCCTTCGACATACTTGTCAATGAAAGCCTGACGCTGCTGTTCTGTATAGCAGTATTCTGAGAATTTCTTATAGGTACACTTGTAGAGCGGTGGGGTAGCGATATACAGGTGTCCGTCCTCAATCACCTTCGGCATGAAGCGGAAGAAGAGGGTCATAATCAGCGTGTCGATGTGGGAACCATCGACGTCGGCGTCGGTCATGATGATAATCTTATCGTAACGCAGTTTATCGATATTTGCCTCACGGTCACCTTCTCCGTCAACACCGAAGCGTACACCAATCGACTGGATGATGTTCATGACTGACTCGGCTTCGAAGACGCGATGCCATTGTACCTTCTCTACATTCAGAATCTTACCACGCAAGGGCAGGATAGCCTGGAAGTGACGGTCACGACCTTGCTTGGCAGAACCACCTGCGGAGTCACCCTCAACGAGGAATATCTCACAGACTTTCGGGTCTTTCTCTGAGCAGTCAGCAAGTTTACCAGGCAGACCACCACCCGTCATCGGGTTCTTACGCTGTACGCTCTCACGTGCTTTACGGGCAGCGATACGAGCAGTAGCAGCCAATACCACCTTGTCGCAAATCATCTTTGCCTCCTTTGGATGCTCTTCCAAGTAGTTGGCAAGAGCCTCTCCGACAGCCTGTTGAACGGCACCAGCCACCTCAGAGTTACCGAGTTTCGTCTTGGTCTGTCCTTCAAACTGTGGCTCTGCTACCTTGATGCTGATGACTGCCGTCAGTCCTTCGCGGAAGTCCTCTGGGGCAATCTCAATCTTCGCCTTCTCAATCTGCTTGGAAATCTGCGGATCGGTATCGGCATATTTCTTCAGCGTACGGGTAAGGGCAGCGCGGAAACCAGCGAGGTGGGTACCACCTTCGATGGTGTTGATATTATTCACGTAAGAGTGGATGTTCTCGCTATAGTCGGTGTTATACATCACAGCGACCTCAATGGGGATACCTTGCTTCTCCGTCTTCAGGTAGATGACGTCGTCAACCAAGTGGGTGCGATGGCGATCCACGTAGCGCACGAACTCCTTCAGTCCGTCTTTGGCGTGGAATACCTCTTCCCTCAGTTTGCCTTCCTCATCGGGACGCATATCCTTCAACGTGATGGTGATGCCGGCATTCAGGTATGCTAACTCGCGCATACGCTTGGCAATGGTGTCGTACTTATATTCCGTGGTAGTGAAGATAGTAGCATCAGGCCAGAACTGCTGGCGCGTACCTGTCTTGTCGGTATCACCGACAATCTTCACATCGTAAAGGGGCTTTCCCTTCTCGTATTCCTGCTGGTAGATATGTCCATTACGATAGACTTGTGACAACATACGGGTAGAAAGGGCGTTAACACAACTGACACCCACACCGTGCAGACCACCAGAAACCTTATAGGAACCCTTGTCGAACTTACCACCGGCATGGAGCACAGTCATAACGACTTCTAATGCCGACTTGTGCATCTTCTCATGCTCGTCGACAGGAATACCACGACCATTATCTAATACTGTAATTGAATTGTCTTCATTGATGGTTACTTCAATGTGGGTACAATAACCTGCCATCGCTTCGTCGATAGAGTTATCGACGGTCTCATTTACCAAGTGATGCAAGCCCTTCTCACTGATATCACCAATATACATTGCCGGACGCTTACGAACAGCCTCCAAACCCTCGAGCACCTGAATATTACTCGCGGAATAATTGTTTTCTTTGTTCAGTTCTTCTGCCATTGTTATAAATAGACGTTATTTGACTGCAAAGTTACAAAAAAGACATGACTTAAACGAATGTTTTATGTGTAAAAATATTAATATTTTTAAGTCTTTCGAAAAGTGAGTGAAAAAAGAAAGACCGCAACCTTTGCAGGTGCGGTCTTTATGATGCTTTTTTGAGCGATTATCCCAGCTGGTTGATGTGCTGTGCAAGGCTTGACTTGATGTTAGCAGCCTTGTTCTTGTGGATGATATTGGTCTTAGCCAACTTATCCAGCATCTTCTGTACTTTGGGATAGAGAGCAACAGCCTCGTCCTTGTTGGTCATAGCACGCAACTTGCGGACTGCGTTACGCATAGTCTTTGCATAGTAATGGTTGTGCTCTGCTCTTTTCTTTTCCTGACGGATTCTCTTCAGGGATGATTTGTGATTTGCCATTTTTTTCTTTTAATTTTGATGATTAATATAAAGCTTATGGGTCTTGCGTCTTAAAGACTGCCCTGGGCGGGTGCTTTTGACACCCTCCGCCACCGTTTCCCTTGCGAGTAGCACTTGGCTGTGCAGATGACGGATTTAATGTAGTCCCTAGGAGAGTCGAACTCCTCTTTAGAGAATGAAAATCTCTCGTCCT
>JBGVBD010000009.1:0-79884 GCA_045225255.1 Prevotella sp.
ACGCCAATTTCTTCAGCCGTTGCCGTGAAACTGTATTTCTTGCCTGCCTCAACTACGGTCAGGTCAGAACCCTCAGGTAATCCCCAACCATTATGGTTTCCAGAAATACCACAAGAGGTAATCTCTGCATCAGGAACCTCAATGTAGTCTTCAGTGATGTCCTGAGGAGTAATCTTGACGTTTTCTTCTGGCCATGCACCAAGGATGAAGTAACGGTCAGAGGTCACGCCGTTGATATCTTCAGACTGGCGAGTGTTGTCTGCATCACCGTTATTGAACAGGAAATTAATTGACGTAATCTCGTCAGGGAAGGAATACATCCAGAATGTTTCACCTGTATCAGGATGGGTGAACTTTTCTGTCATCTGAAGGGTACCTGGCCAATCACCGACATTATCGAAGGTTCCACCTACTGCTCCCCATGTCCAGAGGAACGGGGCTGTTTCACTTTGTACGTAAATGGTAATCTTTGCCTGAGCAGCGATAGCCAGAACGCACATAACCATTAAAGTAAAAATTTTCTTCATAATCGTTTTGTTTTAAAAGTTATGTAATATTGTTAGAAATATAATGTTTTGAATAATCCTTCGTTACCTCTGGATTTCGAGAGCAAAATTAAGAAAAATAACGTTACGTTGTTTCAAATGAAAGTGAGAAAAACGAAAAGGTGGTGTGCAAACGTTTACACACCACCCTTTTCACGCTTTACTTTCTCAGTATCGACCAGTCACCTGTAATGTCGTTCAGGTAGAAGTCGTAAGTTCCTGCAGGAACAGTGATATCACTGCTGCCTGTAGGCAGAGTATATACCGTGGGGCTGAGAGGTTGTGAACCGTCGCCACCCCAGTCTTTGGTATCCCAATTGTGGTTGGCACGGAACTTCAACTGCGTATCTGCCGTCAGTTCGAAGTCCAACAGGCACCAGTTGTGAGGAGCCTTGGCACACTGGGAGAGGTCGAAGTCCTTGTCCCAGTTAGAACCATTGATGGTACCAATGAGGCTGATGTTAGTGTAGTTCACGGTAGGTTTAGGAGCAGCAGACCACTCATAGGTGCGGATATTCTTCTCCTCATCCATCTCAATGGTCAGCGTGTACCAGCCTTCTTCGAGTGGTCCGAGCCACTGACCTGGCTGTGCGAACTTGCCACTCTCCTGACGAGGAGCCGTAGCCTTTCCGTCGAAGCCCCACGTCTTGGTGGTTGCACCTGCCAGCATAGCCTCACGCTCCCAAACCTTCACGTTATAGACAGACTTGCCACTAGCATTATTGGGCCAGAAGGTAGTATATGTGAACGTTGTGGGCGCTGTCTTGTAGAACATGTAGTTGCGACTGGTTTCAGGATCCTCAATCTTCATGTTACCACCAGCATTGGTATACAGATAGTAGCAGTAGAACTGAATGACAGCCTCAGTGACTATCGACGACTTCTCCATGTTGATAAGGAGGTCGTACTTGACAGCACCGTCGTTAGCAGGACCTACAAAAGCAGGACCGCCCTTCAGCATACCTTCTCCCTCACCTTTTCCAAAGGCTACGCTCATGTCACCTGCCTGGAACTTGGCAAGGTCTTCTTCAGCCACAATCATATACTCGGTATCCAAACGGACATCAGCATCATTTTTGAGGGCATCAATAGTAACAGAAAATTCAGGGTCGTCATAGACATCTGCATCACTATGGCTGAACTTAGTCTCTTGCCACTTACCATCAAGGCCTTTCACAACAGCATAATAACCTTTGGAGATATAGATACCGCGTTCATTGACAGGTGTGAATGGGACATGATAGTTACCATAATAGTTACTTCCTGGTGTTCCAATGATAGCCTCACTGGTGTCGTCGGTAACGGTAAAGAGGTTAATACGCAGATAGAGGGTCGTCTGATTGGGATTATGGGTAAAATGATTGTAGTAGGCAGCCTGTAGGTTGCTGGGCAGCACACTAACCGCACTGGAACTATCCATACTCTCGCATTCAAGTGTGTAAGCATCACTGAAATCTGCAGCCCTGGCAATGTCGATTCGTGCCTTCATCACTGTATTGGCAGGCATGGCACCCTCAACTACTGACACATTACCCAGCACAATCGGAGCATCACTTTCTATGAGATTTTGCAGATTGATGCTTCCTACCTCAACGCCGTTAAAGGTGATGTCACTCGACTGGAGTATACTCTCCTGCGGATTCGACTGCGGAGGAGTCGAAACCGAGTAGTCGTCATCGCAGGCAGCAAAGACGGCGGTCAGAAGAGCCATTATATAGAAACTGATTCTTTTCATATCTTTTTCCTTTTTTGAGTTAATACACATTGTATTTAATTGACAGCAAACTTCACCTTATTGGTGTTCATGTCAACTGTGAAAGTGACAGAACCACCAGCAAAGCCAACAAACTTCCATGTACCTTTACCAGGTTGTAACAGATCGTCCGAGTAGGTGTTATTATCATCCCATTCACAACCATCAATAGGTGCATCAGCCTTCTGAGGACCTATAGAGCCCAGCGGATCGTCGTCGCTACCCCAGTCGTCCAGATAGGTATAGAAACGGAATTGGAGGTCGCCGGCAGGAATGTCGAAGGTAGCCTCGAATACCTTGCTACCAATCTCTGTCTCCATAAGTTTCCATTCCTCAAGGGCTTCAGAATTACCTGCAGAAGGGGTTGTCCACCCATTAGGACTACCAATGAGATAAATGTAGGCAGGAGCCTTGATGGCTTCGTAAGCAGCCATGTGATTAAAGTATACGACGTTGGAAACAATTTCCGAACCTGGTACGAGATCAGTCAGTGCCTCAAACAGGGCAGCACGGACACGGAAGGCAATCTGTCGGAACCCTTTGTCGACATAGTCTTCAGGTTTTGTAATGCCGTCAGCCTGATTGATGCCCTGTGCAATTTCCTCACCACTGATGTCTGAACTACAGGTATAGAGGTTCGTACTCAGATAGTCATCCTCTTTGGCAATAACATTACCGTCATCATCCTTAACATCCTTCTGACACCATTTTATGCTACCGTCATCCTGTACCACACCAACCTGAATGCTATAGGTTGCATAGGCATTATAGCCATAGTCAGGCTGTGACCATGTAAGATGGACAGTATTGGTGGCAGACAGTTGAATGTACTGGTCGGCCATCGCTGGTGTGTTGAGCGTGAAGGCGGTCGGCGTCTTAAACGTCGGATTGTCATCGCGGTCATCCTTGCAAGATGTGAATATGCTGGCGATGCATATCAGCAGGGCGCCAAGCAATAACTTGTTCTTCATATTGCGTTTTTATTTGTTTCTGTTATAAAGACTCCATTTATTCAATCTCAGAGTAGCCGTCAATCTGGACAAGATTGCTGTTGGCCATGATCTCAGAAGAAGGCAGAGGAAATAGATTACGGCTCTTGTCGAACTTAATCTTGCTAGAACCATCCTTTATACCGTTCTTGTAAGACCAGTTGTAGGCATCCTGACCTCCGAATTTATTGAAGCGGATAAGGTCTACACGACGATAGCCCTCGAAGTAGAACTCACGGGCACGTTCATCCAGCACGTCGTTCAGCGAGTAAGTGCTCTTGGCAGCAGCATGAGCACGGTTGCGAACGGCATCCATATACTGCTTAGCCTTAGAAGAAGTAGAACCGTTGAGGTGTATCTCAGCCTCAGCAGCATTCAGATAAGCTTCTGCTGTACGGAAAAGGAAGAAGTCGATATCGACATCGGTTGGGTCATGGGGAGTAGCACCTGTGGAATAGTTATTGTTCCATTTGGGAGTGACAATACCCTCTACGAACTCAGTGTTATTACCCAATTCCAAAGTTCGGTCTTTCTTGTCCGTTCCCTTGCCCCAGAAGATGGCGCGGTCATCACTGCTGGCAGCACGAATCTCTGCAGCAGTCTTGCCGACATACGTTGAAGGAGAGGAGGTAAATACTTCCAGGAATTCAGGACGACAGCGCATGCCGCTCCAAGCGCCATCGGTAGTTGCACTGCTCAGATTTACGACATTCTTCATAAAACTGTCCCACATCGCTGCAATAAAGAAACGAGAGCCGCCCCAGCCACGCGTGGTGACACCATCTTGCTTAAGAGGAAGAATGGCTTCGCAACTTGCACCATTGGAACCATTGTCGCCCATAAACAATAGGTCGTAGGGCTTGTAGCCATTAGCAGTAGCAGCAGAAGATATCTTGCTATCGTCGAACAGTGAATAACCAGAGTTGATAACTTTCTCGGCATATTCTAAGGCCTGTGCCCAGTAGGGATTGTTTTGACCGTCATTGTTCAGGTAGACACCAGCATTCAAGTACAGACGGCTTAGCAGCAGCCACGCAGCAGCCTTGTCGACACGTCCGTAGTTTGCATCACTATCTGTCTTAGGCTGAGCATCCAATAGGTTGGGCTCTGCAGCCTCTATTTCACTCTTTACCCATTCGAACAGGTATTCTCGTCCCATCGCTAACAGTTCTGCTCGCGTATAGGACTGACCCTCGACAAATTTGGAATTATAGGCATGTGCCTGCATGGGAGGATCTGCCGAGATAGATGTTGTGAACGACGGGTCTCCAAAGAAATCAAGCATCAAATAGTAGTTGTATGCACGCAGCAAGCGGACTTCCGCCTGCATGGTAGCATCAGCACCATTTTCCTCGGCAATTTCCAGGAAATGGTTGCAGAAACCGATGTTCGACACTAGACGATAGTAGAGGAACTTCAATGTGGGAGTACTTGGCATACACTGGTTGTAACAGATATCCACAATACCACCGTCACTCCACCAACAAATGGCCTCATCGGTAGGTAGCACATTGAAATTGAAGATGTTACGCAAAAGAGTGGAACGTCCTGCATCTTGGATGGTGAAATCGGCGGCACCGTCGTTACCCTCCATAATCAGACCAGCATAGCACTTAGAATAAAGTGCCGCAATATTCACTTCTGGGGTGACGTTTGGATCAAGGTTGCCCTTGTTAAGGTCATCCATGCAAGAAGTGATGCTAGCAGCAAACAGCAGTGCTGCTGCCGGAATCATTGCTTTGATTTTATTGAGTTTCATAATAATGTACTTTATTGATTGTTGATTAGAAATTCAAGTTTACACCAAGCAGGAAGGTACGACAACGAGGATAAACACTACTTTCCTTACCTGAGGTCTGCTCAGGATCAAGACCTTCGTATTTTGTGATGGTAAACACATTGGTACAAGAAGCATATACGCGTCCTGAAATACCATGATATTTGCCTGTCTTAAACAAGTTCTCGAAGTTGTAACCCAATGTAATGTTGTCACATTTCAAGAAAGAAGCATTCTGTACAAAATAATCACTCAGTGGATAGTTGTAGGAACTCCATTTCAATGCCGTAATGCCAGGGGTGCTATTCTCATAGTATCCAGCGGTGTTCGCTAGAACGGAAGAGTTCATCTTACCCTGCACGATGTCGTTATAGACATAGTTGCCAATACTGAAACGGAAGTTAGTACCCAGATCCCAGTTCTTATAAGCAACCTTAAAGAAGAAACCACCCGTCCAAGGAGCGGTAATACTCTTATAGAAATAACGGTCGTTTTCATCGATGACACCATCGGCATTGCGGTCAACATAGACACCCTGTATAGGACGTCCACTGGCATCATACACCTGCTGGTAAACCCAGAAGGAATTGGCGGGCTGACCTACCTTGTGATAAGTTACTGTCTGGTCCGTACCAGCCGTCATGCCTGCCTCAATCATGTCGCGACCGCCATAGAGCTCGCTAATTTTATTCTTGTTGTAAGCCATGTTGGCTCCCAGTTCTATGAACCAGTCGTTGGTCTGGAGGGGTTTGCCACTGATGGCTAACTCTATACCCGTATTTTTCAGAGAACCAGCATTGAGCATCATCGCATTGTCGAAGTTCATACCACCAGGGATGGTAGGAGTACAGAGCAAGTCGGTAGTTTTACGATAGTAAGTATCAAAAGCCACCGTCAGACGCTGATTATACATACCAAAGTCAATTCCGAAGTTCCACGTTGTAGTGGTTTCCCACGTCAGGTCATTGTTATATACCAAAGGCTGATAGAGGACACCACTGGGGTTGACACCCATGGGGTATAGGTAGTGGCTGTTGGCAGCATCTCTGGTAACCTTGTAAATAGGAGTATAATATTCTCTACCCGTATCCTGCTGACCAGTCTTACCCCAGCCGATTCGAATCTTGGCATCGCTGATAGCATCTACTTTCTTCAAGAACTTTTCATCTTTCAGACGCCAAGCAAAGGCAGCAGAGGGGAAGAAACCCCAGCGATGGCCATCAGCAAAGCGACTAGATCCGTCGTAACGGGCCGTGAAGGTGAAGAGGTAGCGATCCATCAGTGTGTAGTTCATACGTCCATACCAACTAACGAGGACTGTCTGACCTTTCCATTTGTCTTCCACCTTATTATTAATAGTATTAGCCTTGGGATTACCTTCATCATCAAGTCCTTCATAGGTAGAGGGATAGTAGGACGTGTAGTTGTTAGTACCCCAGTAGCGCATACGGCTGTATTCGTAACCAGCCATGATGTCTAAGTGATGATTTTCATTGAAATCCTTGAAATATTGGGCATAAGCGGTGTAAATCAGGTTGTACTTCTTTTCCTGATTCTCACCCGTTCCACCATAATAGAATCCATATGTGCTAAAACGATTGTTGTCAGTGTATTCACCACCATCGGCATACTCACCAGCAAAATTCATGTGGAGACGAATGTCTTCAAGACCATGAATCTTGTAGTCGATCTCGAAATTACCCAACAGCACATTGGCTTTTTTGTACCATGTATAGTGGTCAATCTTCTCCATAGGGTTGGCAGGAGAATTATCCAAAAGCGTATAGGGGAACGTAGGATCGAATACGTCTGTTTCTTTGGTCCACTGCCAATATCCACCCCAGTTGGCATACTTCTGATCACTACTTGTTACAGGACGTGTAGGATCCATTCTCGTAGCAAGACCAATGGCATCGGTACCACCAGGACGTGTCTTGGAATAGGCATACTTACCATTGATATTAAGGTTTAGATGGTCATCCAGCAATGAGGGATTCAGCGTGAAGCCTGCAGTAAAACGACTGTAGTCAGACCCCTTTAGGACTCCCTGCTGATTGGTATAGCCTATACTGGCGCGATAAGGCATAGCCCACTTTGTGTTACCTACACCACCAGTAACGGTAATGTTCTGATCGTGGCTGAATGAATTGCGGTAAATCTCATCCTGCCAATCTGTATCGTATGTTCCAGCAGCATAGTTAGGTGTGTTTTCATCTATGAACTCCTTCCAACCAAGTCCATTATACTGAATAGAGCCTTCACCATATTTTTCCTTCATGAAGTTGACATACTCGCTGGCATTCATGACATCGAGTTTCTTAGCAACACTACTGATAGAGAAAGTGCCATTGTATGAAACCTTGGGAGCCTGATTGCGACGACCTTTTTTGGTAGTGATAATGATCACGCCATTAGAACCGCGGCTTCCAAAAATCGCAGTAGCAGAAGCATCCTTCAGTACGGTAAACGACTCGATATCGTTAGGATTAACCAACGACAAGGGGTTGCTCATACCTTTGGTAGCATTATTGTCCATAGGCATTCCGTCGATAACTATCAACGGGTCGTTACTTGCATTCAAAGAGGCACCACCACGGATACGAATCTGGGCACCGTCACCAGGAGCACCTGAGGCAGAGTTGACGTTGACACCAGCAATCTTACCCTGAATCATGTCCTGAGCACTTACCTGCAGACCGTGGTTCTTTTCATCTGGTTTAATGGCAGTGACAGAACCTGTCAAATCAGTCTTCCTTGCACGACCATAACCAATGACAACGACATTTTCAAGGACTGCAGCATCCTCCTGAAGAGTGATCTCGATATTAGCGGCAGCCTTCACCGTCTGGGTTTGGTAACCCACGTATGAAACGCTAATATCAGCACCTTGGTTTGCTTGCAAGGCGAAATTACCGTCATAGTCTGATACGGTAGCAGTTTGAGTACCAACCACACGTACCGTCGCACCGATAATCGGTTCGCCCTGAGCATCCTTAACATGACCTTTGACATCAATTTGAGCAAAGGCACCCACCGAAAGAAAGAGTCCTAACATCAGGACCAACATCCTTAACGGAGTTTTAATGTTTACCCGCTTCATTCATTTAAATTTTATAGTTAGTAATATGATTTAGCTCTCTATTTATCCATGCTAGTGGTGCATATCAGTTGCAAAGATATGATTTGTTTTTATTCGTTATTCTTTTTAAAGGGTTAAATCCTTAAATATGACCGTGCAAACGTTTGCATTTTCTACACCTTATAAATAAATAGAAGAAAAGATGGTGGTTTCAAAAGTTTACATTACCTTTGCTGAGTAAACTCGACGAAGTAAGAACTAAAGGCCGACAAATGAAAGAGAAGGTTTCTTTGACGATGAAAGATATTGCCCGCGAATTTGGCATCAGCGTGGCAACGGTGTCCAGGGCGCTGAAAGACTCGCCCCGCATCTCTGCAGAACGACGTATGGCTATCCAGCAATATGCCCGAGAACATAACTTCACGCCGAACCTGATAGCAGAATCATTGCGCCACTCAAGGGTGCAACCTATTAAAGTGATTGGTGTCATCATTCCAGAGTTTGCCCATTATTACTTCTCTTCCATCTTGGCTGGTATTGAGGAGGAAGCCTCCGCGCATGGCTACCGTATCATGGTGGCACAGAGTAATGAGCAATACGAACGGGAGGTAAAAATCTGTCAGTCTTTCTATGAAAACAAGGTTTGCGGCATCATTGTCTCACAAGCGAAAGATACCCAAAAATATGAGCATTTCCAACGACTGATTGACGCAGGTGTACCTTTGGTATTCTATGATCGCATCTGTACTGGGGTGAATGCCAGTCGTGTAGTGGTGGACGACTATATGGGTGCTTACAATGCTGTGTCACATCTGATAGAGACGGGCTGTAACCGTATTGCCTTCTACGGTTCCTCCATGACACTGGAAATCTCCAAGAACCGATATAACGGTTATAAGGATGCCTTGCTCAAACATGGTATACAACCTGATCCAAAATTGATGCGATTCTGCGACAACCGAACAGATGCTGAAGCGATTACGCCAGAGATCCTTTCTCTTCCCATCCCCCCCAATGGATTCTTTGCTGTGAATGACGATACTGCCATCGGAATCCTTTATACGGCAAAACGTATGGGATTCAAAGTTCCTGATGACATTTCCATCTGCGGCTTTACGAATGGACAGCGTGCTGTCGCTTGTGATCCCATGTTGACTACAGTGGAGCAACGAGGTGTCAAGGTGGGTGAAGAGGCTGCCGATATCTTGATTGGGCATGTGGAAGGTACCATTCCCTTGGAAAAGGCTGAACGTCGCGTCGTTCGTACAAGACTGATAATAAGAGGTACTACTAGATAACCTAGGATTGCTTAGGACAACCTATAAAGAAATAATATGAAACAGAAACCGAATCTTTCTTTCTGGAAACTATGGAACCTTAGTTTCGGATTTTTCGGAGTGCAGATAGCGTATGCACTCCAGAGTGCTAACATCTCACGTATCTTCGCCACTTTAGGCGCTGATCCTCATAACCTAAGTTATTTCTGGATTCTCCCTCCGTTGATGGGTATCCTGGTACAACCGATTGTCGGTACATTGAGTGACAAAACATGGACGCGTTTCGGTCGACGTATACCTTATTTATTTATAGGAGCGACTGCAGCGGTTCTGGTGATGTGTCTGTTACCCAATGCAGGTTCTTTAGGATTGACTATCAGTGCTGCCATGATGTTCGGACTCATCGCATTGATGTTCTTGGACACCAGCATCAATATGGCGATGCAACCTTTTAAGATGTTGGTAGGCGATATGGTAAACGAAGAGCAGAAGGCAAAGGCATACAGCATCCAGTCGTTCCTCTGTAATGCAGGTTCCGTCATGGGTTTCATTTTCCCCTTCCTTTTTACATGGATTGGTGTGAAAAATTATGCTGAGAAGGGAGTGGTGCCCGACAGTGTTATCTGGTCATTCTATATAGGTGCTGCCATTCTGATTCTCTGCGTCATCTATACCACTTCGAAGGTCAAGGAATGGAATCCGAAAGAGTATGCGGAATATAATGAGAAATCAGAGGACGCAGAAGATTCAAAGGGTTCTGGCAACTGGCTCACCCTTCTGCGCAAGGCACCCTCTACCTTCTGGAAAGTAGGACTGGTACAGTTCTTCTGTTGGGCAGCCTTCCTTTATATGTGGAACTATACGACAGGAGCAATTGCCGAGACGGTATGGAACACCACCGATCCTGCCAGTGAGGATTTCCAAGAAGCAGGTAACTGGGTAGGTATTCTTTTCGCTGTACAAGCAATAGGCTCAGTACTCTGGGCAGCACTACTACCTCAGTTCAAGAATACGAAAGTGGCTTATGCCGTCAGCCTCATCATTGGTGGTATCGGTTTTGCCCTTGTTCCCTTCATCCACGATGCATATATGCAGTTCATTCCCTTCCTGTTAATAGGTTGTGCGTGGGCAGCCATGCTTGCCATGCCATTCACCTTTGTTACTAATGCCCTACAGGGTTATGGACACATGGGAGCCTACCTCGGTCTTTTCAATGGCACCATTTGTATTCCTCAGATTGTAGCAGCCCTCTGCGGAGGTCTTGTACTATCGCTGATAGGCAGTCACCAGTCATCTATGATGATAGTAGCAGGTATTCTCCTGATTTTTGGTGCAATTAGTGTGGTATTCATCCAGAAGAAATAACCTCGGGTGCAAACGTTTGCATCCTCTAACTTGAAAAACATTCCCCATTTGGTTCCAACCGAATGGGGATTTTTTGTACTTTTGACGGCAGAAAACTATAAATAGATGCATATGAAAATATTATTCAATGTAGAATACCTGACTACTTTCGGTGAAGAGTTAGTGTTGAATGTCCTGTCTGAAGAGGACGCTGCGAAGGTTTCGCACCATAAGATGAGTACACTGGATGGTCAACATTGGTTTGTCCAATTGACTAAATCTGCAAAGTCAAGTACACACCTTGATTATTACTATAGTGTAACACGAGAAGGGAAGGAAGCCCGCCACGAATGGCTTGTCATGCCACATCGGCTTGAGTTCATTGCCTCGAAAGCGAATCACTATACGGTTTATGATCATTGGTTGGATATCCCAGAGGATTCTTACATGTATTCTTCTGCTTTTACAGACTGTGTAGCAGCACGCCATCGTAAAATGAGCGACCAGAGTCCTTTTAACAAGACGGTACGTTTGAAAGTACGTGCTCCTCAGTTACGCAGTAACGAGCGTCTCGCCCTACTTGGTAACGGGGAGGCTCTTGGTAACTGGGAGTCGATACGCGCGCTGGAAATGATAGAGCATGACAGCCACGAATGGGTCATCAGTCTGGATGCTGACAAACTGCCTCAAACCTTTGAGTTTAAGTTTGTCGTACTGGATGAAGAAAAAGACTATACTCCATTATGGGAGAATGGTGCAAACCGCATAATCTCCCTTCCCCAGATTGCAGACAACGAGGTTATTGTCTATGAATTGTCGCAGGCATTCTTTTCCATTTATCCTTGGAAAGGCGCAGGCGTTGTTATTCCTATCTTCTCCCTCCGCAGTGAGGGAAGTTTCGGCGTAGGTGACTTCGGTGACCTGAAGATGATGGTCGACTGGGCAGACAAGACGAACCAGCGTATCATCCAGGTATTACCTATCAACGATACGAATATCACGCATACCTGGCAGGACAGTTATCCATACAATAGTATCAGTATCTATGCTCTGCATCCGCAATATACGGACTTCAGACAATTGCCTGAAATTAAAGATGAAAAATTGAAGACTAAGTTCAAGGAACTTCAAAAGGAACTGAATGACCTTCCACAGATCGACTACGAACGTATGTTCACAGCAAAGATGGAATATCTTCATGAACTGTTCACACAGGAATGGGCAACCATCAAGCGTCGTGCTTCCTATAAGGAGTTCTTCGAACAGAATAAGGAGTGGCTGGTGCCCTATGCCGCTTTCTGCTACTATCGCGACAAGTATGGTACGGCAGAATTCTCCAAGTGGCCTAAGGAGGCAACGACCAAGAACGAAGAACTAAAGGTTAACAGCCAAATAGACTTTTGGTATTTCGTGCAATACAACCTTGATCAACAAATGCGCAGTGCCCATGAGTATGCACGTAAGCATCGCATCATCTTAAAAGGTGATATTCCCATCGGTATCAGTCGTGATGGTGTGGAAGCATGGGTAGAACCCAAATATTTCAATCTGAATGGTCAGGCAGGTGCGCCACCTGATCCGTTCTCTGCCGACGGACAGAACTGGGGATTCCCCACCTACAATTGGGACGAGATGTTGAAAGACGGCTGTTCATGGTGGGTACGTCGTTTCCGTAAGATGGCGCAGTACTTCGATGCCTATCGCATCGACCATGTTCTTGGCTTCTTCCGCATCTGGGAGATTCCTGTTCCTGAGAAATCTGGACTGATGGGACAGTTTGCACCTGCTTTGGGTATGAGCAAGGAAGAGATAGAGGCTTATGGCGTCACCTTCAATGATGGACTGTTCTTGGTGGATCATAAACGTATAGATCGCTGGCATCCTCGTATCGCCGTCCAGTATCAGGAGGCTTACCAACAACTCGCTGACGACCAGAAATTTAATTTCAACCGTCTGTACAACGATTATTTCTATCGTCGTAACAACCAATTCTGGTATCAGGAGGCGATGAAGAAACTGCCTCGTCTAACGCAGGCGACCCGTATGTTGGTATGTGCAGAAGACTTAGGTATGGTACCCGATTGTGTTCCTTGGGTGATGAATGAGTTGCGCATCCTGAGTCTGGAGATTCAGTCGATGCCGAAAGACCCAGAGTTGCGTTTCGGTAAACTGTCACGTAATCCCTATCGTTCTGTCGATACCATTTCTACGCATGATATGGCAACACTTCGTCAGTGGTGGGATGAAGACGAAGAGCGTACCCAGGACTACTTCAGTACGATGCTCCATCGGGGGGGAGCAGCACCGCATCCTCTGCCCGCTTGGCTCGCTAAGGATATCGTAAGCCGTCATCTCACTTGTCCTTCCATGCTCTGTCTGCTGTCTCTGCAAGACTGGCTGGCAATTGATGAGAAGTTACGCCTGCCCGATGCCAATGCCGAGCGTATCAATATTCCTGCTAATCCACGTCATTACTGGCGCTACAGGATGCATCTGACTATCGAAGAGTTACTGAAGGCAGACGATTTCAATGAGACTATCCGTACATTAATTACACAAAGTGGAAGAAAATAAAATGAAGAAAACTAAACTATTGCTAACTATTGGCTGTTGGCTGTTGGCTGTTGGCCTACATGCAACCAGCATCACATCTCCCAATGGGAACATTGTTGTGAACTTCTATGTGGACAATAATGGACGTCCCACCTATGAGATGACTTACAAGGGCAAGGCTGTCATCAAACCCTCGCATCTTGGATTGGAACTGGCAAAGGACAAGCATGCCTCGAAAGGGATGAATGAGACCGACCTGATGGATGGCTTCCGTATCACTGACGAGCAGACATCAACCTTCGACGAGACGTGGCAGCCCGTATGGGGCGAGACTAAAGATATCCGTAACCACTACAACGAGTATGCCGCTACCTTGTCACAACAATGGGAGACCAGTGAGGTTACGGCTAAAAAGGGTGAACGTGGACGTGCTTTCTATAAACATGAGCGACAGATGGTCATCCGTTTCCGCGTGTATGATGACGGTATCGGATTCCGCTATGAGTTTCCCCAACAGGAAGAACTCAATTATTTCCTCATTAAAGAGGAGATGACGGAGTTTGCGATGGCTGGCAATCATACCGCATGGTGGTTGCCTGGCGATTATGACACACAAGAGCAGGAAACTCAGCAGACCAAGTTGTCGGAGATTCGCGAAAGGATGAAAACTGCCGTCAACTGGGGCAACTCGTCTGTAGCTGTATTCTCAGAAACTGGTGTGCAGACCTCGCTACAGATGAAGAGTGACGACGGATTGTATATCAACATCCATGAGGCTGCCTGTCTCGATTATGCCACAATGCATCTGGAACTAGTCGATGCAGCAACCAAGCATCTGACAACACAACTGGGTGGAGGTAGTAATGCCTATACGCCTAACCCTAAACCGTCATCCTATCCTCTGCCAGCACCCTTTACCTTCATCAGTCATCTGACACCTGATGCCACAGGATTGAAGGGCTGTATGCAGACACCCTGTGAGACACCTTGGCGCACGGTGATGGTAAGCGATGATGCTCGCGACATGCTCAGTTCGAACCTCATCCTCAACCTCAACGAGCCTTGTAAGATAAAGGATACCTCTTGGATTCATCCTACGAAATACTGTGGTGTATGGTGGGAGATGATTGTAGGGCGTGGCTCCTGGCACTATACCAATGATGTGCCCAGCGTCAAACTGGAAACTTTCAACTATCAACAGTCAACTCCTAATGGTACCCACAAGGCGAATAACGAGAATGTGAAGCGCTATATTGACTTCGCTGCCAAGAATGGACTTGATGAGGTATTGGTAGAAGGCTGGAATGTTGGTTGGGAAGACTGGGCGAACATGTGGAAGCGTGACGTCTTCGACTTCGTCACTCCGTATCCTGATTTCGATATCAAGATGCTGAACGAGTATGCTCATTCGAAAGGCGTAAAGATTCTGATGCACCATGAGACTTCGAGTTCTACACAGAACTACGAACGTCATATCAAGGAGGCATACGAACTGATGAACCATTACGGCTATGATGCCGTGAAGACGGGTTATGTGGGTGATATCATCCCTCGTGGCGACCACCACTACTCCCAGTCGATGAACAACCACTACCTGTATGTCATCAAGGAGGCTGCCAAGCACCATATCATGGTAAACTCCCATGAGGCAACACGTCCTACAGGACTTTGTCGTACCTATCCGAACTTGGTAGGTGGAGAATCGGCTCGTGGCACAGAGTACGAGGCATTCGGAGGCAATCGTCCCGATCATACTTGTATCCTCCCCTTCACCCGTCTGCAAGGTGGTCCGATGGACTATACCCCTGGTATCTTCGAGACACAACTGTCAACTTGGAGCAAGAACACCTCATGGGTACGTTCTACCCTTGCTGGACAGTTGGCGCTCTATGTGACGATGTACTCACCGTTGCAGATGGCTGCCGACCTTCCTGAGAACTATGAGCGTTTCGACGATGCCTTCCAGTTTATCCGTGATGTCGCCTGCGACTGGGACGATAGTAAGTACTTGGAGGCTGAACCTGCCGACTATATCACCGTTGCCCGTAAGGCAAAAGGCACCAATAACTGGTTTATCGGTGGTAAATGTGATGAGAACGGGCACCAGAGTGTCATTAAACTCGACTTCCTCGACAAGGACAAAAAATACAACTGTATCATCTATGCTGATGCGAAGGATGCCCATTACGAGAAGAATCCCAAGGCCTATACCATCACCAAGAAAGTGGTGAAGGCTGGTGATGTTCTTAAACTGACGGAAGCCGCTGGTGGTGGTTTTGCCGTTTCATTAATCGCACAATAATAATGAAGAAATTAATATTTATAGGAATGGTGGCTCTGACGATGGCATGTCAGCCAAACAAAGAGGCGTTTCGTTTTGATGAGATGACCTATTCGCCCAATGAGACCGTCTTCAGGTTGTTTGCACCTACTGATGCCGACTGTTATGTCGTGACAGACAAGGACAGCGTCCGCATGACGCTGGATGCTGACAGTATATGGACAGCAACCATCAAAGGCGACCATCAGGGTGAGACCTATCAGTTTGTAGTCAACGGACAGGCTTCTCCTGGAGTCTTCGCCAAAGCCGTAACGGTCAATGGTGAGAAAGGTGTCATCATCGATATGAAGAAGACGGATCCTGAAGGATGGGCAGACGACAAACATGTTGTTCGTCCCTTCCAGGACAATATCATCTACGAGATGCACCATCGTGACTTCTCCATTGCCCGAGAAGATGTGAAGAATCCGGGTAAGTTTCTGGCTTTGAGTGAGCCTTGGGCGATTGACCATCTGAAAGCGTTAGGCGTGAATGCCATTCATATCCTACCGTCGTATGACTATGGCTCTGTGGATGAAACGCGACTTGCTGAAAACAAATACAACTGGGGTTATGACCCTGTGAACTATAATGTACCAGAAGGTGGCTATTCCACAGACCCCTACGACCCTACTTGTCGTATCCGTGAGTTCAAACAAATGGTACAAGCACTCCATAAGGCTGGTATCTCCGTCATCCTCGATGTGGTATATAACCATACCTACGATATTGAGCATAGCAATTTCCAGAAGACCTATCCAGATTATTATTATCGGATTACTCAAAATAATCAGAGTAATCAGAAACAATATTCCAACGGTTCGGGCTGTGGCAATGAGACTGCTTCTGAGAAACCGATGATGCGCAAGTTCATGCTGGAAAGTGTGAAGTACTGGATCAACGAATACCATATCGACGGTTTCCGTTTCGACCTGATGGGCTGCCATGATATCGAGACGATGAATGCGATTCGTAAGATGGTGGATGAGATCAACCCCGACATCTTTATCTATGGTGAGGGATGGAGCGCAGGAGCATGTGCCTTGCCTAACGAACAGCTCGGTATGAAGGCGAACATCCCACAGATGCCTCGTATTGCAGCTTTCTCGGATGATATCCGTGATGCCCTGCGTGGTCCTTTCTCCGACGACACCAAAGGGGCATTCTTGGCAGGTATCCCAGGTGAGGAAGAGAGTCTGAAGGCAGGCATAGCAGGTATGATACAACACCCACAGGTTGACTATACGAAGGTCAACTACTCCAAAGAGCCTTATGCCGTAGAGCCTACCCAGATGATCAGTTACGTCAGTTGCCACGATGATATGTGTCTCGTGGATCGCCTGGAATCCTCTGTGCCCGGCTTAGATAAATCATTCCACACTCCACATTCCACACTCCTCACTCAGTTGATTCGTCTCGACCAACTGGCACAAACGGCAGTCTTCACCTCACAAGGTGTGCCCTTCATGCTCAGTGGTGAAGAGCTGTTGCGTGACAAGAAGGGTGTCCATAACTCTTTCGAGTCACCTGACTCAATCAATCGACTCGACTGGTCGAACAAGACGAAGTATCCACAGGTGTTCGACTATTACAGAAACCTGATTGCCTTACGTAAAAACCATCCCGCCTTCCGTCTTGGAAAGGCTGAACTGGTCAGGAAACATCTGGAATTTCTTCCTGTAGAGGATTGTCTGGTGGCTTTCCGCCTGAAAGACCATGCCGGTGGTGATGCTTGGAAAGATATCATCGTTATCCTCAATGCTAACCCCACCACGAAAACCGTTACAATTCCAAAAGGTCGCTATACGGTGGTTTGTCGTGACGGTGTCATCAACGAGGCAGGGTTAGGCAACATCGACGACTCAAAAGTAATGGTAAATCCGCAATCCGCATTAATTATTCACAACTGATATGATGAGAAGATTATTGACTTTATGCCTCTTTATGGGCGCGATATTGAATATGGAAGCAGCAAAAGTGACGGTCGAACGCATCGACCCAACCGACTGGTATGTGGGTATGAAGAACCCACAACTCCAACTGATGGTGTATGGTAAGGGTATTGCCAGTGTACAAGAGGTGAACACCGACTATCCCGGTGCTGTCGTTGACAGCATCGTACGTCTCGATTCTCCCAACTACTTGCTCGTCTATATGAATCTGAAGGAAGCCAAGGCAGGTACAATGAAACTGAAGTTTGATGGCGGAGGTAAGAAGTCTGAGGTCAACTACACGCTGAAAGAGCGTGAGAAGGCTGGCTCGAAACGTATGGGATTTACCAATGCCGATGTGCTCTATATGCTGATGCCCGACCGCTTTGCACAGGGTGCCCATCATCAGGCACAGATGAAGGGAATGAATACCTATAAGGAAGACCGCACACAACCCTCTCTCCGTCACGGTGGCGACCTGGAGGGCATCCGTGAACACCTTGACTATTTCAAGGAACTGGGTGTGACAGCACTTTGGTTTACGCCTGTCTTGGAAAACAACTCTCCTGACAACACCAATGGTTTTAGTACCTATCATGGCTATGCCACTACCGACTACTATCGCGTAGACCCCCGTTTCGGCACCAATGAGGACTATCGTCAGTTGGCAGATGCAGCACATCAGAAAGGTCTGAAGATTGTGATGGATATGATTTTCAACCACTGTGGCTTTGAACATCCGTGGGTGGCCGATATGCCCAGCAAGGACTGGTTTAACACCCCTGAGTGGCTGAAAGAGTCGAAAGGCACCTCTACGCCTACCAAGAGTTATCTGCAGACCAGTTATAAGCTCACGCCTGTCAAAGACCCCTATGCCTCGAAGATTGATCTGAAAGAGACGGTCGACGGTTGGTTTGTACCAACGATGCCTGATCTCAATCAGCGTAATCCTCATGTGATGACCTACCTCATCCAGAACTCCATCTGGTGGATTGAGACGGTAGGCATCGACGGCATCCGTATGGACACCTATCCCTATGCTGATGCCAAGGGTATGGCACGCTGGATGAAGACGCTCGACGAGGAATATCCTAACTTTAACACGGTAGGAGAGACATGGGTCACAGAACCTGCCTATACCGCTTCCTGGCAGAAAGATAGCAAGCTGTCTGCAGACAATAGTTATCTAAAGACCGTCATGGACTTCTCGTTCTTCGACAAGTTAAGTCAGGCAAAGAATGAAGAGACGGACGCATGGTGGAACGGGCTGAACCGTATCTATAACTCTTTCGTCTATGATTACCTCTACCCTAACCCCTCGTCGGTGATGGCATTCATCGACAACCACGACACCGACCGCTATCTGGGTAACGGACAAGACAGTCTTTCGCTCAAACAGGCACTCGCCCTCTTACTTACCGTCAACCGTATCCCACAACTGTATTACGGTACGGAGATTCTGATGAACGGTACGAAGGAAGTGACTGATGGCAATGTACGCAAGGACTTCCCAGGCGGATTCCCAGGTGATACACATAACGCCTTCACCAAGGAGGGACGCACAAAGGCAGAGCAACAGATGTTCCAATGGACGAGTCGTTTGCTGCACTGGCGTCTGGGTAATGAGGTCATCACGAAAGGCAAGCAGACACAGTTCATCCCCTACGAGGGTATCTATGTCATTGCCCGTCAGTATCAGGGACGTGCCGCCCTCACTATCCTCAATGGCACCAGCAAACCAGTCGTTATGCAGGTGAAACGGTATGCAGAAGTGATTGGTGACACCCAACGAGCCAAGGACATCCTCACAGGACGTTATTACGACCTCTCGAAGGATTTCGAGTTACGTCCCCGCCAATCTCTGATTCTCGACTATTAAAGAATCATTCCGCGACAATAAATAAAAAGAGGCTTCCCGTTAGGAAAGCCTCTTCATTTTTCTTGACAAAATAATTACTTGTTAACGATCTTAGCGAGTTCTGCACCAGCCTTGAACTTAGCAACCTTCTTAGCAGCAATCTTAATCTTCTGCTTTGTTGCGGGGTTGATTCCCTGACGAGCTGGTTTCTTGGTTACAGCGAATGTACCGAAACCGATCAACTGAACTTTGTCACCCTTCTTCAGAGCAGCCTTGATAGCGTCGATAGTTGCGTCAAGAGCCTTCTTAGAATCTGCCTTTGTTAAACCTGCCTTCTCAGCAATCTTTGAAATTAATTCTGTCTTGTTCATAATTGTTGTTTTTAAAGATGAAATATTAATAGTTTAAGTTGGTTATATCCAATTTCTGTCGCAAATATAGGGGAAAGTATTTAGAAAACAAACAAAAATCCAAAAAATTTTGCTTTTTTCTTGAAAAAAAGTGCATCAGAGCCCTTTTTTGTGCCAAAAAACAGATAATTTTCGTAATTTTGTGCGCAAATTAATGAATAAAGGACAGTTATACACTTAACATCAAATTATCAAGATGAATAGTATACCGACTATGACTAAGAATCTGCTCATCGTCAATTTTCTGGCATTTGTGGCAACATGGGTCTTTGAGATGAGGGGGATCAATTTGACCTCTCTTCTTGGACTCCATTTCTTCTTAGCGAAAGATTTCCATATTTACCAATTTGTTACTTACATGTTTCTGCATGGAGGCTTCTCCCATATTTTCTTCAATATGTTTGCACTCTGGATGTTTGGTACTGTCATTGAAAGAGTATGGGGACCTAAGAAATTCCTTTTTTATTACATTTCTTGTGGTATCGGAGCCGGTTTGATTCAGGAAGTTGCTCAATACGGAACTTACGTGGCAGAAGGTTTGGAAGCCTATGAATATGTGAGGATGGGGACTACCCAGATGGCTACAGCAGACTATCTGAACCTTTGGACAACGATTGGCGCTTCTGGTGCAGTCTATGCTATCTTGCTTGCCTTTGGTATGATCTTCCCCAATGAGCGACTGTTTATCATTCCCTTCCCCTTCCCCATCAAGGCAAAGTGGTTGGTTATTGGCTATATTGCCCTCGAAGCATTCTCACTCTTTAGTCCTACTCCCGACGGTGTGGCTCACATGGCCCACTTAGGTGGTATGCTCTTCGGTTTCATCATGATTCGTTATTGGAAGAAGCATCCTGGGTCGAGTGCCCGTTTTGGACAAAGTAAAGGACAGGAATTCTTCGACAATATGAAACGACGCTTTGACGAACGGAAGCAGACTTCCTATCGGCAGCAACCAGAGCAGCATCAAGAAACGCCCCCTAAACCTAAACGGGAAAACCAAGAAGAGATTGATGCCATTCTGGACAAGATCCGTAAGAGCGGCTATGACAGTCTTACGAAGGAAGAGAAGAAGAAGTTGTTTGACCAAAGCAAAGGGAATTGATTAAGCAACTCAAGAAAATCACTGTCCAGATGGTGGCAGGTGCTAATATCGCCACCATTATCCTGATGGTACTGGTTGGTTACTCCGACAGGTTGAATCCTGCCGATCATCCAGTATTAGCATGTGTGGGGATGACCTTTCCCTTCTTTCTGCTCATCAATATGCTCTTTCTATTCTTCTGGCTAATCTTCAAAATCAGGATGGCCTGGATACCTGTTTTGGGGTATCTTCTCGCGTATGTACCTATTAATATATACATGCCCATCCATCTGCGGACTTCAAACCTGCCGGAAGGAGCCATTAAACTCATCAGTTATAACGTCTGTGAATATGGTGGGAACTACAAATATGAATGGGGTTTTGAGAAAGTACGTGACTATTTGTTTGAAGAAGATCCCGACATCGTCTGTCTGCAGGAAGATGTAGATACATGGCGTCGCTATTGCTTTATTCATTACCAGAAGAAATTCGCCTACAACGACACTGTCAAACTCGGTAATCCTGATAATGTCAATGGTGTCGGTATCCATACCCGTTTCCCCATTATCCGCAGAGAACTCATCCCTTATCGTTCTGTTGCTAATGGCAGTGCTGCCTGGTATCTGCAAGTAGGCAGTGACACGCTATTGGTGATTAACAACCACTTTGAGGGGACTCATCTCTCCTTCGAAGACCGTGAGACATACAAAGAGATCCTCAAGGGAGATCTGAAAGGCGATACGGCACGCACGGAATCCAAGAAACTACTTGTCACTCTGGCGGAATCGGCTGCCAAACGGGCTCCACAGATTCAAGCCGTACGTCGTTATGTAGAAGAGCATCGGCAATATCCTATCATCCTCTGTGGTGACTTCAACGACAATCCCATTTCCTATTCCCGTCATGAGATGGCAGAAGTACTGAATGACTGTTTCACGAGCACGGGAAGAGGACTCGGTTTGTCATATAATCAGAAAGGAATTCACTTCCGTATCGACCATATTTTCTGCTCTGACGACATCCAACCATATAACTGTCAAATAGACAATAAAATGGATGCCAGCGACCATTATCCCATCATTTGTTGGTTCAAAATAGACAGAAAACCATGAAAAAAGTACGAAAATTGGTTATAAATTTCGGTAAGTGAAGAAAAATACGTATATTTGCAGGCTAAAAAAGTGAAATCATAAATTAAAATAACATAACAAACAAAATGCAAAACAAAGGAATTGTAAAGTTTATTGCAGTTGTTCTGATACTCGTATGCTGCTTCTACCTTTCCTTCTCGTTCGTGACTCGCTACCATGAGAATAAGGCAGCAGCCATGACAGAAGAGGCTGGTCAGGAGTACCTCGACAGTATCATGAACGAGAAAGTATACTGCGGAATCTACTCCTTCAAGCAGTGTCGTGAGATGGAGATCGGTCTCGGTCTTGACTTGAAGGGTGGTATGAATGTGATTCTTGAGGTATCCGTACCCGATGTTGTCGACGTACTTGCCGACCACAAGAACGATGCTGCCTACAAGAAATCCATGGAAGAGGCTAAGAAAGAAGAGGAGACCAGTCAGAGCGACTTCATCTCCCTGTTCATCAAGTACTGGAAGCAGAACTCCAACGGTCGTCCTCTGGCTGCCGTCTTCGCTACCCAGCAGATGAAGGGTAAGGTCAGCACAAACAGTAGCGACGCTGAGGTAGAGCGTGCACTGCGTGACGAGGTACAGTCAGCCGTTGATAACTCTTTCAACGTTGTTCGTAACCGTATCGATAAGTTCGGTGTTGTACAGCCTAACATTCAGAAACTGGAAGGTCAGAGCGGACGTATCATGGTAGAAATGCCTGGTATCAAGGAGCCTGAACGTGTTCGTAAACTGTTACAGGGAAGTGCTAACTTGGAGTTCTGGGAGACTTATAACTCTCAGGAGATTGCTCCGTTGCTGTCACAACTCAACCAGAAATATGCTGCTACAGGCGGTGAGGCAGAGGAAGTAAAGAACGACTCTGTTGCCGCTGCCGACACGACTGCTACTGCAGCTAACGATCTTGCTGCCAAGTTGGCTAAGAAGAACGACAAGGTGGCTGATGCCAAGGCTAAGGCTGAGGCGCTGAAGCAGAACCCGCTGTTTGCTGTCTTCCAGCCACAGAGCCAGGGTCTTGCTATCGTGGGTTATGCCAATGCCCGTGACACTGCTGATGTCAACAAGGTGATTTATTCAGATATTGCCCGTCAGATCCTTCCTGCAGAGTGCAAACTCCGTTGGGGTGCCAAGGCTGAAGACTTCGGTGGTGAGAACACTAAGGGTGACATCTTTGCGCTCTATGCCTTGAAGATTACTGAACCTAACGGACGCGCTCCGTTAGAGGGTGACGTGATTACCAATGCCAAGGATGAGTTCGACCAGATGGGACATCCTTCTGTATCGATGCAGATGAACTCTGACGGTGCTCGTCGCTGGTCACAGATCACGAAGCAGAACATCGGTCGTGGCGTGGCTATCGTACTCGATGATGCTGTATATAGTGCACCACGTATCCTGACTCAGATTGACGGTGGTAACTCTTCTATCACTGGTAACTTCACCATTGAGGATACCAAAGACCTTGCCAACACATTGAACTCTGGTAAGATGCCGGCTCCAACGCGTATCGTACAGGAAGAAGTTGTTGGTCCGTCACTCGGTGCTCAGTCCATCAAACAGGGTGTCATCTCCTTCGTAGTGGCATTCATTCTGCTGATGATCTACATGGTGATGCTGTACGGATTCATTCCGGGTATGCTTGCCAACATGGCACTGCTGTTCAACTTGTTCTTCACGCTTGGTATTCTGACGTCCTTCCAGGCAGCATTGACAATGCCAGGTATTGCCGGTATCGTGCTGACTTTAGGTACTGCGGTGGATGCTAACGTGCTTATCTATGAGCGTACGAAAGAGGAACTCCGCAAGGGACACAGCGTGAAGGAATCACTGAACCTCGGTTACTCGAATGCCTTCTCGGCTATCTTCGACTCTAACTTCACGTCGTTGATTACCGGTATCATCCTGTATGTCTTCGGAACAGGTCCTATCCGTGGTTTCGCAACTACCTTGATGATTGGTATCTGTGTATCGTTCTTCACCGCTGTCTTCATGACTCGTCTGATTTACGATGCTAAGATGAAGAAGGACAAGTGGCAGAACCTCACTTTCTCGACTCCATACTCTCGCAATATGATGCAGAACACGAAGTTCAACTTCATGGGTATGTACAAGAAGTCATTCACCATTTGGGGTGTTGCTGCTATCCTGTTCATCATCAGTTTCGCCGTTCGTGGCTTGAGCCAGAGTATCGACTTCACGGGTGGTCGTAACTATGTAGTGACCCTCGACAAGGAAGTTCCCGTTGAGCAGGTACGTACTACCTTGGCTGGTGCCTTCATTAATACCATTGGTGAGAATGCAGGTAAAGAAGCCAATACCAGTGTGATTGCCCTCGGTACTGACGGTAAGACCGTTCGTATCTCTACCAACTGGGATATCGAGTCTAACAATCCACAGGTGGATGATAAGGCTGAGACCATCCTTTATACTGCACTGAAGAAAGCAGGTCTGGTAAACCAGGCTAATGTTGATGCCTTCAAGAACCCCGATGTTCGTGAGGGAGGTTCTATCATCAGCAGTGCTAAGGTCGGTCCTTCCGTGGCTAAGGATATCACATACGGTGCTATCATCAGTGTGATCATCGCCTTGATTGCCATCTTCATCTACATCCTTGTTCGCTTCCGCAACTTCGCGTACTCTGTAGGTGCTATCATTGCGTTGGCACTGGATGCCTTGATCGTGATTGGTTTCTACAGTGTACTGTGGGGCTGGGTTCCGATGTCATTGGAAATCGACCAGACGTTTATCGGTGCTATCCTGACGGTAATCGGTTACTCTATCAACGATAAGGTGGTAGTCTTCGACCGTGTACGTGAGAACTTCAACCTGTATGCAAAGCGTGACCGCCAGAGCCTGTTCAATGGTTCACTGAACCAGACCTTGGCTCGTACCATCAATACCTCTGTGACTACGTTGATCGTATTGCTGTGTATCTTCATCCTTGGTGGTGACAGCATCCGCAGCTTCTCGTTCGCTATGATCCTCGGTGTTATCTTCGGTACCCTGTCATCTATCTTCATTGCTGCTCCAACAGCCTTCCTCGTCATGGGTAAAACCATTCGTGAGAATGAAGTAGAAGAGAAAGCGTAACATTCAGTAATAGTATATAGTAAGAAGCCCGCTTCCAATAGGAAGCGGGCTTCTTTCATGATTTAAGCCATCTATTCACTTACTGTTGACTCGCTTTCGCAGCCTTCTTCGCGGCTTTCTTGGCTTCACGCTCTTTCCGACGAGCCTCCTTTGCCTCAGCTTTCTGTTGCTTCTTCTTTTCTTTCTCAGCCTTTTGCTGTGCCTTCTCCTCATCAGTCTTCTTACCAAAGAGGTGGAACTTGACGCCAGGCTTGATCTGTGTCTTCTTCATTTCGTCGGTACTTGTGAAGGAGAAAGAGCAGAGGACATCCGCCAGTTTACCCTTCATATTGATCTTACCCTCTGCTATTGCACCGTCACTGACAATATGGGCAGCGATATCGGAGGCAGAGACAAACTTGTATTTTGCCTTATAGACAAGTGCATCCACCTTACCGATAGGCAGTTTACCACCTTTGACACGACGCATCTGTGCTGTACGGGGCTTTGAGATGTCGAAGCGGAAACCTGCACGGCAGGCAATAGTGCCAACGTCGGGATAATCCATTGCCTTACCCAGTTCAAAGGCATTGGTCTGCACATTACCACTCAGGTATTTGTTGTTCTCGTCCAAAGCGAAGAAGAAATTCAAACTTCCATGTCTTGTAGAGATGGTTCCGCGGAACTGTTCCTTTTTCCAAAGGACGTTAAACGTACCGGTATAGTTAATATAGCCCAGACTACGAAGTTGCTTCATCATGAACTTCCTGACGGAAAACTGGTTGATGATACGCTCAACGGTTACGGGATTCGTGGTCATCTTACGGACATTGAAATGGACGTTGAGTTTATATTTGTCCTTCAGACCATCGACACCACCATCAGCATAGACCAGTAGTTTCTTGTCGGCGGTATTCACCACGACATCCTTAAATACCAGATTACTATCCGTTCCACTCATCTTCGTGCTGAGATGGATCGGTATTTTGAACTCTTTCAGTACGGGGGCGAAGGGGTGAGAGATATCCGTAAGCAGGGTTGTTCCCTTGATCTCTGAGGTATAATATTGGAACGGGATGCCTTTCTTCTTGCTGGGCAGTTGGATGTCGCCGCTGTTGAAGTGCAGGGTGGTGTTCTTCATACCGACAGTAGCATCTCTAACATGTACCTTTCCGTCCTGATATTTGAACTGACAGAGCACCTGAGTGATGTGGAAACCCGAGGCGAGATCGTTCACCTCACAATGGGTCAATGCACCGCATACACTATCCTTATCGGCATGATGGACGGTGACTTTCATATTGGCGATGACGTTAAAATGACCGTCATCAAACCAACCGCGTTTCGGTTTACCTGTCCGTTTGTGGGGCAGATGGTTGTCTGTCTTATAGCGCACACTGTCGATGCTCACCAGTCGCTGACTACCTTTCTCTTCATAGTGGATGGCATCAACCACCAATTGGTTATCGACACGCGTAGAATCCTTCTTCTTGATATGTACCCACGATGTCTGCAAACGTCGGACTTTCAAGGACTGGCCACCCATCCAACCCTTATCATAATGTGCCTCGCCCAACGAGAATCGACTGTCATTATAGACGATCTCAACCTCTTCTATGTTTGCTTTGCTAAAGTCGACAGCGAGTTTTGTCTTCTTTTTCTTAGGCTTGTCGCTCTTGAAGGCATCAATCACGAACTGGTAGTTAGCAGGTGCATCGGGCGACGGCTTATACAGTTGTGCCTTCAGTCCCTTGACATTCACCTCTTTTATCTTCACCTCTTGGTTTAATAGTGCCATCATCCCTATCTCTGCCGTCAGACTCTTCATCTGCAACATCTTACGATGTTCACGGTCTTCCACTTCCAGTCCATAGAGTTTGATGTCATCTTTGAAGAATCCGATATGGATACTGTCTATCACCACTTTCGTTTCCAACTTCTCTGCCAACAGATCAGTAGCGTATTTCAGTATTTTGTTCTGGACGGATGGTGTGTTGAGCGACCACACAATAACCAATATGGCAACGAGCAGGAATCCAACGATACCCCCCGCTACCTTCAAAACGATGATAAGGGTCCTTTTCATAAGAGAGGATTTTTAATCTACCTTGCAAAAATAATATTTTTATTCTATATTCTCATCTTTTTGGGATAGTTTCTGAAAATATTCCGTATATTTGCAGCATCACAACGACAAATCATGAGAAAAGTAACACTCTTATTCACGGTTTTCTGGCTGTGTCTCACCTCAATACAGGCACAGGAAGACTACTTGTCGGAAAAGCGTCCTGTCAATTCCGAGGGCTATCCCTTCTGGGTGTACACGCCCAAAGACTATAAAGCCTATCAGCATATCACACCTCTCATCATCTTTCTGCATGGTGCAAGCCTGCGCGGAACAGATTTAAACCAAGTGTTACGCTATGGTCCCCTTGATGCTGCGAAGATGGGATTAGAGATTCCTGCCCTGATTGTAGCGCCACAAAACCCCAAAGGACATTGGGATGTCCAGAAACTCAACGATATCTTAGAATGGATGAAGAAACACTATACCTTCAATCCATTACGTGTTTACGTGATTGGCATGAGTCTGGGCGGCTATGGAACGCTCGACTTCGCAGGTGCCTATCCTGATAAGATTGCCGCTGCCATCGCCCTTTGTGGCGGCAGTACCCTGAGAAACTATCGTGGTTTGGGTGACTTACCGCTCTGGATTATCCACGGTACAGCCGACAAATCGGTGAAGATTGAAGAGTCGAAGAAGGTGGTAGACGGTATGAAGTCAATAGGTGCCGACCAGCGACTGCGCTACGAATGGATCAGTGGTGCCTCCCATGGTGACCTTGCCCGTTATTTCTACCTGACGAGTACCTACGACTGGTTGTTCATGCACACCCTCAATGAGCCTTCCCGCCCTGTGGATACCTCCATCCGTATCACTGCTGACGAGCGCACAAATGCCTATCGTTCCTTTACCCGTAGAAAAGGGGAACTGAAGATCGAGTGATAAAGACAGTGATGACTACTAATACTCTTCTTTTGAATAATTCTAACAAAGAGTCTCTGTAGAAGGGGCACTTTTCGTTTTTATTTGCAGTTGGCTGCAAATACGCGAAAATAGAAGGGTTACGGTAATCGCCTGAATGGTAATGACTTATCCGTTTGAAGGACAAAAGAAGCACAGAAGAAGGGGGTAAAAAGTGCTGAAAAGTGCCGATTTAGCCCCTATCTATCGGGTAGAAAGATGCCTTCAAACGGGTCGTTTGCCCGTAGCAAACGGGTAGAAAGTGACGTTCTTTCTTTGCGAAAGTGATATACTATTGGTTTTGATGCCTCAAAATAACGATTTAAGACCTCTAAATTTTCTAGAAGCAACAAAAATCCATACATAAAAATCAGTACTTTTTCTTGACAAATAGAAAACCAACAAACCCATCGTTGATCACTTGAATGAATTCTGAAAAAGTCCTAACATTTGCACTAATTTGCTAAATATCAGCCCTTTATTGTGCATATTTTCTGAATAATGCTTATCTTTGCACCACCATTCAATCTATTAACTCATTATGAACAGACCATTATTAATCATATTTTCTATCATCTTGTTGTGGTTGCCTGCACCTGCAAGTGCCCAGCAGAAAGGAAAGGCTACCTTCTATACCCGTAAGTGGGACGGAAGGAAAACCGCCAGTGGCGAACGTCTGTATAACGATAGTCTGGTATGTGCCCATAAGACTCATAAGTTTGGAACACTGCTCTTGGTGAAGAATCCCGCCAACGGAAAAGAGGTGGTGGTGAAGGTTATCGACAGAGGACCCTACGTGAAAGGGCGCATTATCGACTTGTCGATCCGTGCAGCCCGTGAGTTGGGCATCCTCAACCAAGGCGTTGCGATGGTAGAAGTATCCGTCTATAAGAAACCGACAGAGGTGCCTTACAAGCCAGAAGACATTGATCTTCCTGATATTGAAATGGAAGTAACACAGGGTAACACTATCGTGCCGCAATGGCAAGATTCCGTCATTACCAATCAAAAGAAGCCTCAGCCATGATAAGAAAAGGAATCTGGTATGCTTTGATGGCAATGACCATCATGCTGATGGGATGTACAGGCGGAAAGACTCCTGCCTCCGATCTCACGGATTCGACAGCGACGGAAGACGTCCCTGTCGAACAACTTTTCTTACCAGATACAAGTTATGCGTCTGCTTCCGCGATTAGTTTTGTCATAGAGGATGAGGACTCTGTAGCGGCACCTTTGAAGGATTTAGACGACCGTTATGAGAAAACCAATGGTATCTTCGCCTTCCGTAAGAACCTCCGTCGTGATGCCAGTTATGGCGGTCGCGTGAAAGGAACACCGAGTCAGGTAGAGATCGCCTGGGCTTTTGAGACTGCCTACGACACCACACATACGAAATTCGGAACGTGGGGCGGTGGTTCCGGTTGGACAGGACAGCCTCTCTACGTGAACTGGACGGACGAGCAACAGGCAGATTTTAAAAAGTCCTCTCACGGACTGACGGCAGATTTCGGTCCTGAAGAGATCATTGTAGGCTCTCTCTGCGGTAAGGGCTATTTCATCAATTACCAAACGGGTAAGGCTTCCCGCCAACCATTAGACTTAGGGAACGTGGTAAAGGGTACGGTATCGCTTGATCCCGAATACTATAACCTCTATGTGGGACAGGGCGTGCCCCGTCAAGCAGGACCTTTCGGTTGTCAGGTGTTCGACCTTTTGAAGCACGAACGCACCTTCTTCTTCGGTCCCGACCCCAAGGCATGGCGAGGATGGAATGCCTTCGACTCGAATGCGATTGTGGTGGGTGGCTATCTTTTCTGGTGTGGTGAGAATAGCAGTCTGTATAAATACGAGCGCAGTCAGGGTACATTACGCCGTGTCAGTGTGCTGCGCTATCGAGTGAAAGGCATCGCTCCCGGCATTGAGTCGAGCCTGTGTGTCTATCGCAACTACGGTTATTTCTCGGATAATCGGGGCAATGTCATCTGTGTCAACCTGAATACGATGAAGCCCGTATGGTATTATGACAACCACGACGACTCCGACGGTACGATGGTTTGTCGGGAAGAGGGCGGCGTTCCTTATCTCTATACTGCTTGTGAAGTAGACAAACAAGGTGATTCGGGCATCAGTCATTTCGTGAAACTCAATGGACTGAGCGGAGAACGTGTCTGGGAACAGAATATCCCTTGCAAACGTATCAACCTGCCAGGCAAGACGCTCGACGGTGGTATGTATGCCAGTCCGCTGATGGGTAGTGGTGACTGTTCGGACATTTTGTTTGCGAATGTCTGTCGCAATGGTGCCGCCAAATCGGCAGGCGAGTTGGTGGCTTTCAATACAAAAGACGGAAAGATACTCTATACCGTCCCCTATCATCAGTTTGCATGGTCTTCACCCGTCGGTTTCCTGAACGAGAAGAACGAACTATTCGTCTTCACAGGTGACGCCTCTGGCATCATCCGCATCATCCGTGGCAAGACGGGTGAGGTGGTTTGTCAGAAAGTAGTAGGCTCTAATTTCGAGTCTTCCCCCGTTGTTATTGATAATACGGCAGTAGTAGGCTGTCGCGGTAATAAAATCTATAAATTCGTGATTCAATGAAAAAGATACTTCTACTATTTCTCATTTCTCATTTCTCATTTCTCATTTGCAACGCACAGTACGACTTGCTTTCGGCGAAGAAGAACGTTATCAAGGGTAATTATAACTTCTGGGTGTACACCCCTGAAGAGTATTACTATACACAAGAGAGCACCCCGTTGATCTTCTTCCTGCATGGTGCCAGTCTTTGTGGACACGACTTGAACCGCGTCCTGCGCTATGGTTCTATCGATGCCGCCAAGATGGGACTGATGATTCCTGCGTTGATTGTGGCTCCGCAAAACCCGGGTGGATCGTGGAATCCCCATAAACTCAATGAGATACTGGAATGGATGAAACAGCACTACGTCTTCGATGAGACGAGAGTATATGTATTAGGCATGAGTCTGGGTGGCTATGGGACGATTGATTTCGCTGGTACTTATCCCGACAAGATAGCAGCAGCCATCGCCTTGTGTGGGGGCGCTACCATCAAGGACTATCGCGGATTGGGTGAATTACCCCTATGGATTGTCCATGGCACTGCCGACCGTGCGGTGTCTGTAAAGGAATCACAGAAGATTGTGACAGGTATGAAGACCTTAGGTATTACCAGCCGTCTGCGTTATGACTGGTTGCCAGGTGCCTCCCATGGTGCTCTTGCCCGTTTCTTCTATACCAGCAAGACCTATGAGTGGTTGTTCCAACATACGTTGAAAGACCCGTGGCGCCCTGTCAATACCACCATTGATATTACGAAAAGCGACCTATCCAACGCCTATCGTGAGTTCCAGCATCGCACCGATCAGTTAGAGAGAGAACTGGATAGTGAACGATAATTTTTCATCTTTCATCATTTATCTGTCATTTTTTTAGTACCTTTGCACCCGTTTTAAGCGCAACCTCATGATGAGAAGAATCGGAATGACAATGATGTTGGTGTTGTGTGGCTTCATCGCCATACATGCACAGCAGTCGTTGCATGTCGTCATGCTGGGTGATTCCAATACGTTCATCGGTGGTGATGACTGTAGCAAGCCACAGGGTTGGAACAAGTGGTTCAAGGACTTGATGAATCCCATTTCCTGTCGTAGTTATGCCCGCAGTGGTGCTACATGGACAGAGACACCCAATACGGTTTATGACATCAATGAGTATACAGAGGTGCTGAGTGACAATAATGTGATTTATAATCAGGTCAGTCGCCTATTGGCTGATGTCTTCGACACCAAGACACAGCCGGTTCCCGACCTGATACTCATCATGGCAGGCACCAACGACTTATGGTTTGCCAACAAGCGTCCGGAACCTTTCCCGAGATTTATTCGTCAGAACTGTGAGATGTTGAAGGGTGCTTTCCCCCAGGCACGTATCGTTTTAATCACCCCTCCCCCATTTACAAAAGTATCACAAGAGGTACAACATCAGGCGGCAGCGACGATGGAACAGAGCGGAAAAGAACTGCAGGTGGATGTCATCCGACTGGATCAGACAACCATCTTTCAGGGCAACGACAATTTCAAGGACGGTGTTCATACGACCGTTAAGGGTGCTCAGGTGTTAGGAAAATATATTTATGAACAAGTAGAGGCTCTCCTCCCCCAATAAAAAGACGTTATGGTATTCTCAGATTTGTTTTTTCTCTTCGTCTTCCTTCCTGCTTTTCTGTTGAGTTATCTCACGGCGATGTGGGTAGACCGTCGGTGGTTGTCAACGACGGAGAGAAAGAGTAACAAAGCCAAGAATCTGATACTGGTATGCTTCTCCCTCATCTTCTATGCATGGGGCGAGCCCGTCTATGTGTTCCTCATGCTCTTCTGTGTGTTGGTGAACTATCTGGCAGGCTTGATGATCGACCGCTCGGACCGACATCGAAAGTTGGCTTTGGTGATAGGATTGATAGTCAATATTGCTATTCTGGGTACGTTTAAGTATCTGGGATTCCTTGCCCAGTGCCTGTGTGACGTAGGTATTCCAGTATCTGTTCCTACCATTGCCCTGCCGATTGGTATCAGTTTCTATACCTTCCAGTCGATTTCCTATCTGGTGGATGTCTATCGGAAAGAGTCACTCGTGCAGCGTCGCTTCCCGGATTTGCTACTTTATATCTCGATGTTCCCACAGTTGATTGCAGGACCTATCGTGCGTTATGGTACGATAGCCGAAGAGATACACGAGCGTCAAGTGAGGGCAGAGGATTTCGCTGACGGTATCTACCGCTTCCTGATAGGTCTGGGTAAGAAGGTCATCCTTGCCAATCAGTTGTCGGAAATCTCCGACCAGTTCTTAGTGAACGGACTCAACTCCCTGACTACCGCAGGTGCATGGATTGGTATTGTCGCCTTCACCTTACAGATATACTTCGATTTCTCGGGTTATTCTGATATGGCAATCGGCTTGGGACGTTGTCTCGGTTTCCATTTCAAAGAGAACTTCCGTCATCCCTATTGCTGTAATTCCATCACCGATTTCTGGCGTCGCTGGCATATCTCGTTAGGTAGTTTCTTCCGCGACTATGTGTATATCCCCTTAGGTGGCAACCGTCAGCATCAGGCAGTGAACATCCTCGTGGTATGGTTCCTGACGGGTATGTGGCATGGTGCCAGTTGGAACTTCATCATCTGGGGTGTCTATTTCGGACTCATCGTGATGATAGAGAAATACACGTTGCTGAAAGTTCACGACCGTATTCCGGCTGTGTTCCTGCATATCTATAGCATGTTGCTCGTGGTAGCAGGCTGGGGCATCTTCTATTTTGATAATTTCCTGCAGATGATCGTGTTCTTCCAAGCCTTCTTCGGGAATACGGCATCGCTTTATGACTTTGTCGACGAGAGTGCATTACTGAACAACTTCTGGCTCTGGCTCGTCGCTTTGTTCTTCTGTCTGCCTATCCGTACCACCGTTGCCGACTGGTTTGACCGTTGGTTAGGCGATTCTTCTGTGAAGACTTTCCTGTTCTTCACCTCAAGGGTGGTTGTCTCTCTCGCCATCCTGATACTCAGTACCGCCTTGCTGGTGGGAGCCACGAATAATGCATTTATTTATACCAGATTCTGATAATGAAGAAAATACTATATTTCCTTTTGATCCTTTTACCCTTGCAACTGTTTGCAGAAGAGGCTCGCATGACACGTTCCGGCATCATTATCGTAGGCACTGGCGATAGCGTGAGGGCTTTCGAACCGTTTCGCGGCACCTTAGAGGGGGGCACGGGCTATGCGGATGCCGTCAACAGATACAAGCAGACCTTTGGCGATGCCGTCAATGTCTATTGTATGATTATCCCGACGGCAGTAGCCATCTACTGTCCTGAGGAAGCGAAGGAATGGACCAAAGACCAACGGGCAACGGTGCGTAACATCTATGCTCACCTGTCAAAGTCCGTCAAGGCGATCGACTTGTTCGACACGATGGATGAACATGCCAAAGAGGATATCTATTCCCGTACCGACCATCACTGGGCACCCTTAGGCGCCTACTATGCCGCCCAGCAGTTTGCTGAGCAGGCAGGACTTCCCTTTGCCGACCTGTCGACTTACGAGAAACATGTCATTCATGACTATGTAGGGACCATGTACCGCTTCTCTCGCGACCCGGCAGTGAAGAATGCCCCCGAGGATTTCGTCTACTATATTCCCAAGGGTGTCGACTATACCACCACGTATATCCGCTATACGTTGGGTAAGAATAAGAAAGTAGTCAGTGAGAAAGAGCCTGAAGACGGGAATTTCTTCTATACTTATTCAGATGGAAGCAGTGCTGCCTATCTGACTTTCATGCATGGTGACACGAATACGACAAGGGTTAAGACTTCTACGCAGAACGGTCGTCGCCTATTGATACTCAAAGACAGTTACGGCAATGCCATTCCTGCCTATCTGTTCCATTCCTTTGAAGAGATTCATGTAGTCGACTGTCGTTACTTTACGAAGAATATCGTACACTATGTAGAGAAGAATGATATCACCGATATCCTCTTTGCCAACAATGCAGGACATGCCTATTCCGCAACAACCCATAAAGCCTATAATCATTATCTGGAACAATGAAACACTATATCTATATCGCCATTGTCGCTATCGTCTTCCTCGCCTTTGCGCTGGTGTTCGATACTTTCCCTCGCAGTACTGTGTCGGAATTGGAGAAGCGTGAACTCGCTACCTTCCCTGAATTCACATGGGAACGCCTGGCGGATGGCTCATTTACCAGTGAGGTTTCTACATGGTTCAGCGACAGCGAGCCTTATCGTGATGTCTTCATGACGCTGAGTATGCAGATCAAGGACTTGATAGCCTTAGCCCCAGCAGAGGACAACATCAAGTTCCAAGCCGGTGATATGGAACTGGAAAAAGGAGATGGAAGCGAAGAGTCAAAAGCCAAGAATGAAGAACCCAAAGACAGTTTGACCATTGACGAATACGAGAATCATATCAATGCCGATGAGAATGCGAAGATAGCCAATGCGGGTATCATCATTGTAGGCAAGGGCGATAAGGTACGTGCATTGATGGCTTACGGCGGTGGTCCTAACGGTTGTGTGGGTTATGCACAGGCTGCCAATAAATATAAAGAGGTGTTTGGCGACAAGGTCAATATCTATTGTATGGTGATACCTACTGCCGTAGAGTTCTATTGTCCCGATAAGGCGAAGAGTCGTACCAATCGTCAGTTGCCTACCATCCGTAATGTTGTAGCACATCTCGACCCTGGCGTGAAGCCTGTGGATGTCTATACCACGTTGGGTAAGCATGCCAATGAGGATATCTATTTGCGTACCGACCACCACTGGTCACCTTTAGGAGGCTACTATGCCGCACAGGAGTTTGCACGCGTGGCGGGGGTTCCCTTCAAAGATCTCTCGCATTACGAGCGCAGGGTAACACACGGCTATGTGGGTAGTATGTACGGTTATTCGAAGGATATCTCTATTAAGAATGCACCCGAGGACTTCGTTTACTATGTACCGAAGGGTGTGGAATATACAACCACCTATACCAACTACAACATCAACAAGAACTATCAGGTGACTGGTGAAGGCAAGCCTTTCACGGCACCGTTCTTCTTTAAGTTCAAAGACGGACATGGTGGTGCCTACTGTACGATGATGGGTGGTGATACCAAACTCACACAGGTACGCACCTCTACGCATAACGGTCGTCGTGTCATCATCCTCAAGGATAGTTTCGGTAACATGATTCCAGGCTATCTCTTCTTCTCCTTCGAAGAGGTACACGTCATTGACTCGCGTTACTTCACGAAGGATATCATTGCCTACGTGGCAGAGAATAAGATTACCGATATCCTCTTTGCCAACAACATCTTCAAAGCATATAGCAGTCACACCTATGGTTCCTATTTGCGCTTCCTTCATCAACAGTGGTCACGCCCAGGTGCAGAACCTGCAAAGGCTAAAGGCGACAGTGCTGTACATAAGAAGCAAAAGAGCGAGACACCAGAACCTACCGAGAAGCCTGCTGAACCCACTCCTGCTGCTGAGGCTCCTAAGACAGAGCCTACAGCCACTCCTCAAACGGAGTGACTGTTTTCCTTATTCTTCCGCTAAAGCGAAGTCGAGCTGACGTTTTTCAATGTTGGCGCGTGCCACTTTGATACGGATAGGATCGCCTAACTGATACTTGTGGTGATGGCGACGTCCTACGAGGCAGTAGTTCTTCTCATCGAAGTCGTAGTAGTCATCATCGAGATCATGCATCGGTACCATACCCTCACAGTGGTTCTCGTCAATCTCACAATAGATACCATACGACTGGATGCCACTGATATGGGCATCGTAGGTCTCACCAACCTTATCGGCCATGAACTCTACCATCTTATACTTGATACTGTCGCGCTCTGCCTGCTGTGCTACTACCTCCATGTCGGAACAGTGCTCGCACAACTCCTCGTACTTCTCCTGATTGGCACTCCGTGCTGCATCCTGATATTTCGTCAACAAACGGTGAACCATCGTGTCAGGATAGCGGCGGATAGGTGATGTGAAGTGGGTATAGTAGTCGAAAGCAAGACCGTAGTGTCCAATATTATGGGTAGAGTACTTTGCCTTCATCATCGCACGGAGGGCAACGGTCTCGATGAGTTTCTGTTCTTTCTTACCCTGACAACCATCCATCAGACTGTTGAGACTCTTTGAGATGGCACCTTTAGTACCTCCCGTCTTGAGTTTATAGCCGAACTTCACTACGAATTCGCGCAGTGACTCCAACTTCGTGGGGTCGGGTTGGTCGTGGATACGATAGACGAAGGTCTTGGCTTTCTTCTGAGTATTCTGATTACTCCGATGATTGCGAGGACTCTGAACCTTCCCAATACTCTCAGCCACAAACTTATTAGCCAACAGCATAAACTCCTCAATGAGTTGAGTGGCGTCGGTCGACTTCTTGAAATAAGCACGGGTGGGTTTGCCGTCCTTGTCGATATCAAAATGCAATTCCTCACGATCAAACTTCACAGCACCGCCCTTGAAACGCTTCTCACGTAGTTTCTTAGCAAGACGGTCGAGTGTTTTAAGATTTTCGGAGTTCTCAGATTCTTTTCCTTCTAAAATCTCCTGCACCTCCTCATAGGCATAGCGGCGATTACTCTTGATGACGGTATGGGCAATATGTCCCCGTTTGATATTGGCATCTTCGTCTAAAACGAAGATCACACTATAACAGAGTTTCTCCTCATCAGGACGCAAGGAACAGATGAAGTTACACAGGCGCTCTGGTAACATCGGAATGGTACGGTCGACGAGATAGACACTCGTGGCACGCTTCACGGCTTCCTTATCGATGATGCTGCCTTCCTTGACATAGTGCGATACATCAGCGATATGGACACCGACTTCGTAGTACTTATCCTGTTTACGTATACTCAAGGCATCATCGAAGTCCTTGGCATCCTTCGGGTCGATGGTACAGGTCCATACGTCACGGAAGTCTTCGCGTCGACGAATCTCTTGTTCGGTGATGCCCGGCTCTATCTTTTCAGCAGCATCCTCAACAACCTTCGGATATTTATAGGGCAATCCGTATTGGGCGAGGATCGCATGCATCTCCACATTATTGTCACCTTCCTTACCCAGTACATCGATTACCTCACCCACGATGTTCTTCGAATCCTTCGAAGGCCATTGTGTAATCTTCACCACAGCCTTATCCCCTGTCTTTCCACCTTTTAGTTTCTTCTTCGGAATCAGGATGTCATGTACGAAGATGTTTCCTTCTGTTACGAGGAAGGCATAGTCTTTCTCCACCTTCAATTTACCGACTGCCTGATCCATTTTGTGCGACAGGATTTCTACCACCATTGCCTCTTTGATATGCTTCTCGCGTCGTGCCATCATCGTTACCTTCACACGGTCACCGTTGAGGGCGAACATCGAGTTACGTTCAGAGACGAAGATAGGTTTGCCTCCATCGTCAGGTTGGAACGAGTTCTTACCGTTTGCCTTACGGATGAATGTACCCTCCTGTATCTGCGTCTTCGTATTCAAGCGGTAGGAATTGTCAGAAGCCTTTGAGAGATAGTCGTCCCACGCCATCTCATCCATCGTGTCGATGGCTAGCATCTTGGCAGGATGTGTGTCGATTTTCAATGCACGGAATATCTGCTTAAACGAGAATGTCTCGTTAGGATGTTCCTGAAAGAATGTCTGAAGCATCTCAATAATCTGCTTCTTGTTCAGTCGTTTTCCACCTTTCTTTTTACTCATAGTATATCTCTTTTATAGTTTTATAATCACATTTGTTCGCAATTATATCGCAAAGATAGTAAAATTATCGGGAAAATGTTTTGACATTTAGTTAAAGTTGCTAAAACAGGGAACAGGAATGCACATTATTATAATAATAATGTATAACTTTGTGCGCAAATCTTACCATTTATTGAATGACGTCATTATGAAAAGAACAATTTTATTATTCATATTTTCTGCTTTCCTGTTGTCGATGAATGCCCAGCAGGAAGTGAACATGAAGTATGGAAAACCGACCGACGAGGAACTTCGGATGACGGTCTATGAACCCGACAACTCAGCAGAAGCAGTCATGCTCTGCAGGCTGACGGATGTAGTTTATACCATTCAGCAAAGTAGCTTCTTGACAGACTACAAGGAGAGGTTCCGCATCAAGGTGTTGAAACCCGAAGGTGCCCGCTTCGCCAAGGTAGTCATACCTTATCAGCAGCAAGTCTCAATCAACAGCATCGGAGGTACGAAAATCACAGCTATGGCACTTCCGAAACCTGGCGGTAGTTCGGATTCCTATTTCGAGGGTGAGGGTGTTTCCATGACGGAAGGCGTCTTTGGTACTGATGCCGACGACATCGTGGAGGACATCAAAGCTGTTGCCATCAATCTGGACGGCGGCAAGGTGGTGAAGACTTCCTTGAATAAAAGCGACATCGTGAGAAAGAAAATTGATGAACATAACTATCAAGTAGAGTTCACTGTTCCCAACGTGAAGGAGGGTACTGTGGTAGATATCGAGTATAACATCCATAGCCAGCTCTTCTGGCAGCTGCGCGACTGGTATGCCCAGTGCGAGATTCCCGTGGTCTATGCCAAGCTGGACATGAACATCCCCAGCTACCTGATCTTCAATATCGAGGATCATGGCATTCAGCGCCTGACCCATACCTGTACTGCCGGTTCCATGAAATTCAAGTTGGTAAGCGACCCTTTGGCTAATCCGATGAATATTAGCACCAACCACTACGTCTATACAGGCCGTGACCTGAAGGCGATGCCGAAGGATGACTATGTATGGAACCTGAAAGACTACTGTGCAGGCATCACCGCCGAGCTGAAGACATATCGCTTGCCTGGCATGTCGGAGATGGACTTCGCCAAGACATGGGAACAGATTGATGAACTATTTCTCGGTTCAGATCCCTTCAACTTGCAACTGAACGCCCACAGCCCATTGCATCAGGAACTACAGGATGCCCATATTCAGGACATTGCCAATCAAGAGGAGCGTGCCGCTGCTGTCTATCAGCTGGTGATGAAGCATGTCAAATGGAATGGCAAATACGACCTATGGCCCCAACCCACCAAGGAGACACTCCAGCAGGGAACGGGTGACAATGCCGACATTAACATGCTACTCATCCAATCATTGAAGGATGTTGGTCTGGAGGCTGCCCCTGTGCTGCTCCGCAGCCGCGACCTGGGCATGATGCCCTATAACTTTCCTTCGTTCCAGAAACTCTCGACGTTTGTCGTAGGCATACTGCCTCAGGGAGGAACAAAGTTCTATGTTGACGCTTCTTCTACTGACGACTACCTGAACGTACTGCCTCCCACGCTACTCGTGGAGCGTGCACGTCTGTTGCTCAAGGACAAGAAGAGCCAGTGGGTGAACCTGCAAAAGCTACAGAAATCCCAGACCACCACGATGATTGAAGCCACACTCTCTGCTGACGGAACATATAGCGGAACACAGACCACCTTATACAAAGGACTAGCTGCTGCTAAGTATCGTCAGAGCAAGGGTATCAACGAGTATGCTGCTGATGCGACGGAAGTCGTTGAGTTCAATAAGAAGGGTACTGTTTTGGATGGCAAGATTTCTTTCAATCCTTTCAATAATCCTCCGATGACCAGTAATCCTTTCACCGCTACAAATCGTTTGATGCCAGTAGAATTCCCCTGTACTTCCTCTGACCAGGTGATTATCAATATCACTCTGCCTGAGGGTTATGTCATGGAGAGTGAACCACAGCAGAAGTCGTTCTCTACTCCTGACAAGGGTTTGGAGGGACGCCTGTTCTCTAGTTATGGTGGCGGAAGGATACAAATACAGTATCAGTTTAATGTCAATAAGATTTCGCATCCAGAGAATAACTACGCTGCTTTGCATGATATGTACGACCTCTTCATGAAGTTCAGCAACGAGCAGATAGTCATCAAAAAGGCGAATTAATGAAGATACTGATTACAGGTGCAAGTGGTTTTATAGGCTCATTTATTGTTGAAGAGGCTCTGAAGAGAGGCTTTGAGACATGGGCTGCCATCCGCAGATCCAGTTCGAGGGCGTTCTTACAAGATGAACGTATCCATTTCCTCGAACTGGATTTCTCTTCCCAAGAGAAGTTAGAGGAACAACTGAAAGACCATGCGTTCGACTATGTGGTCCATGCAGCAGGAGCTACGAAGTGTCTGCATAAAGAGGATTTCTTTCGTATCAATCTGGAAGGGACACAGCATCTGGTGAATGCCTTGCTCTCCCTACAAATGCCTCTCAAGCGCTTTGTCTACATCAGTAGCCTCAGCATCATGGGGGCCATCCGTGAACAGCAGCCTTACGAAGAGATTCGCGAGAGCGACGAGGCTCAGCCCAATACTGCCTATGGTAAGAGTAAACTGGCTGCCGAAGAGTGGCTCTCAACTCTCACCTCTCACCTCTCACCTCTCACCTCTCAATTCCCTTACATCATCCTTCGTCCCACAGGTGTCTATGGTCCTCGTGAACGCGATTATTTCCTGCAGGTAAAGAGTATCCGAAATCATGTCGACTTCGCTGTTGGTTTTCAGCGTCAGGATATCACCTTCGTCTATGTCACCGATGTGGTACAGGCTATCTTCTTGGCTTTAGATAAAGGAGAAATTGGACGGAAGTATTTCCTTTCCGACGGTGAGGTTTACCAGTCTTCGGAGTTCAGTAATCTGGTACATCAGGAATTAGGTTGTCCTTGGTGGATTCGCATCACGGCTCCTATCTGGCTGTTACGCGTGATTACCTGGTGTGGCGATTATCTGGGACGGATGACAGGAAAGATGTCGGCACTCAACAATGATAAGTTTAATATCCTCCGTCAGCGCAACTGGCGTTGTGATATCGAACCCGCTCGTCGCGAACTGGGTTATGAGCCCGAAGTGAAACTGGCTGAGGGCGTGCATCGTAGTATTCAATGGTATAAAGAGAATAAATGGCTATGAGTAACAGCCAAAGGCTATCAGCTAAAAGCCGTATCTGGGCAGCCGAGTGGGTGATTATCGGCTATATGGTGTTTACCCTCATCCTGATGGTGTGTTGGTGGGATCAACTCGTCCATCCTTCTGAAATGTTATGGGGCAGACTCCGTATCCTGTGTATCATGGCTGGCTTATGGGCCATCTATCAGTGGCGACCTTGTAAGTTGACACGCCTGATACGCGTCACAGGACTGATGTTACTTCTGTCGTGGTTTTATCCAGATACTTACGAAGTCAATAGGGTATTGCCCAATCTCGACCATGTGTTTGCCAATTGGGAACAACAACTTTTCGGTTGTCAACCCTCATTGCTCTTCTCTCAGGTATGCCCATGGGGATGGTTTTCCGAACTGATGTGCTTGGGCTACGTCAGTTATTTCCCATTGATGGTCACCATCCTTCTCTATTATTTCTTCCAGCGTTATGAGGAATTCGGAACGGCATCGTTCATCCTCCTGTCTTCCTTCTTCGCCTATTACGTGGTGTTTGTGCTTCTACCTGTTACGGGACCCCAGTTCTATTATCTGGCAGTAGGTACTGACAAGATAGCCGCTGGTATCTTTCCTGACCTCGGCAATTGGTTTTTGACGCATTCCGAACGAATGGCAGCACCAGGATGGAGTGACGGCTTCTGGTATCACATGCTCGATATCACCCACGATGCAGGAGAGCGCCCGACGGCAGCCTTCCCTAGTAGTCATGTCGGTGTGACAACCGTCATCATGTTGTTAGCCCTGCACACCCGTAGTAAAGTGCTAACGTTCTCGATGTTACCATTCTATCTGCTGATGTGTTTTTCCACCGTATATATCTATGCCCACTATGCCATTGATGCCATTGCAGGATTGTTGACAGGTATCTTAGTGTATGGAGTATTAAAGTTATGGGCAAAAAAAATGGAACTCCGCTGAGTTCCGAAAATCTTTTTTGTTAACCTTAAATCTAATACTATGAAAAACACGATGCAAATATACCAACTTTCTGTAACTCTGCAAGTTCTAAGGATAGAAAATTAGTGTTCTATCTACACTTTCTTGATATAAATCAAGTCTAAATGATGTTTTTCAATGAAAAAATTTGGTAGGTTGCAAATAAATTCCTATCTTTGCAACCGATAACAGGACACGATTAGCAACAGGGATTCCGACATAAAGCAGCGTCGGAATTCTTTTCTTTTTTGCGTCCGAAGAAAGTTTAAAGAATAAAAAACAAAAAATAGAACAATTATGGCTTACATGTCACAAGAGGGCTACGATAAGTTAGTAGCCGAACTGCATCGCTTAGAGGCGATAGAGCGTCCGAAGGCTTCTGCTGCCATTGCAGAGGCTCGTGAGAAGGGCGACTTGAGTGAGAACAGCGAGTATGATGCTGCCAAAGAGGCACAGGCTCATCTGGAAGACAAGATTAACCAGTTGAAGGTGACCATCTCAGAGGCGAAGATTGTAGATACGTCCCGTTTGAGTACTGACTCCGTACAGATTCTCACCAAGGTGGAGATGACCAATCTCACCACCAAGGCTAAGATGTCTTATACGATTGTCAGTGAGAACGAGGCAGACCTTCGCGCTGGCAAGATCTCCATCAAGACTCCTATTGCACAGGGACTGCTGGGTAAGAAGGTAGGCGACGAAGTCGAGATCAATATTCCTCGCGGCACCATCAAACTCCGCATTGAGAATATCTCGATTGCCTAATCTCTTTAACCCTTAAACGATAACCTTTAAACTTTACAAAGTGATGGATATTTTCAGTAAAATCGCAGCAGGAGAGATACCCAGTTACAAATGTGCAGAAAACGAAGAGTTCTATGCATTCTTGGATATCAACCCCTTGGTGAAGGGTCACACGTTGGTGATTCCTCGCCGTGAAGTAGATTATTTCTTTGATATGGATGATGATGAGTTGGCTCGTTATCAGAAGTTTGCCAAGCAGGTAGCCATCGCCATCAAGAAAGCGTTCCCTTGTCGTAAAGTGGCACAGATCGTCTTAGGACTTGAGGTGGCTCATGCCCATATCCATCTCATCCCGATGCAGAGTGAGGCAGATGCCGATTTCCGTCGTGAGAAACTGAAACTCTCCGAAGAGGAATTCAAGGAAATCGCTGCTAAGATACAAAAAGAGTTTGAGGGATAACCTCAAACTCTTTCTCTTTGACATTCCTCACTCCTCATTCCACATTATACAAAGTCATCTCCGTACTTCATCTGTACCTCGTTCACGTATTTGCGAACCAGTGCCGATGAATCACCCTTCTTACAAATCAGTAGGACATTATCCGATTCGGCGACGATATAGCCATCGAGTCCGTTGATAACACCCAGCCGTCCCTTAGGCAGTTTGATGACGTTGTTGTGAGAGTCTTCCAGCATCACCTCCGAGTCGACGACCACATTATCACCTTCTCCTCGACTCATATACTCATAGATGGCATGCCAAGTACCGAGGTCAGCCCATCCGAAGTCACAATTCAGCACGTACACATGCTCACAATGTTCCAGCACTCCTTGGTCGATAGAGAGATTGGGGTAGGCGGGATAGTTCTTGTTGACGAAAGCCATCTCCTGCTCAATGGTATAATCACTGGGCGTATTGTCGAAGCGTTTGAGCACCTCTGGGAACAACTGTCGGAAGCACTCATTCAGATAGCGTCCGCAGGAAAGTATCAATCCCGTATTCCAAAGGAACTCCCCGCTGTCCATAAATATCTGGGCAAAGTCGCGTTCGGGCTTCTCCGTAAAAGACTTCACACTGAACACGTCAGGCAGTTCCGTAGGGTCGCCTTTTTGGATATAACCATAGCCAGGCTCTGGACGCGTGGGCTGAACACCCATAATCAACAGGAAGTCGTGATGTTCCACAAAGTCAAAACCCTCTTGGATATTCTTGTAAAAAGCCTCCTCGTTCAGTACGAGTTGGTCACTGGGCGTGATAATCACGTTCGCATTCGGGTCACGCCTACAGATACGCATATTACTCCATGCCACACTCGGTGCCGTTCCTCTGTTCACAGGCTCCACCAGCAGGTTCTCTTCCTGCAAGTCTGGCAATTGTTCTCTGACCACAGGAGCATATTCCTTATTGGTACATACCAAGATATTCTCTTCAGGTAGAATCTTCGCAAAACGGTCGAAAGTCTGTTGTAGTTGAGTACGTCCTGTTCCGAAGAAATCAATAAACTGTTTAGGGCGTTCATCACGGCTGCAAGGCCACAGGCGTCTTCCTCTTCCACCTGCCAAGATGACGCAGTAGTTTCTCTGGTTAATTTCCATACGATTAGATTGTTTTACAAATTCGGCACTAAGATACGAAAAATACTATTACGATGCAATAAAAAAACAGGAAAAAGCATCTTTTTTAGAAAAAATTCATAATTCGTTCTTCGTTCTTCATTTTTATTCGTATCTTTGCACCCGCATTTTGAGCCCAGATGGCGGAATTGGTAGACGCGCTGGTCTCAAACACCAGTGGGGCAACCCATCCCGGTTCGAGCCCGGGTCTGGGTACGAGGCTTAAGAATGCAATCTCCTGCAGACAAAGTTTGCAGGAGATTTTACTACCTTCACGAATGAATTATCAAGGGGTGCCGCCTAATTGACGGCTGAGATGATACCCTCTAAACCTGATGCGGGTTATACCGACGTAGGGATGATAGAGTTCTGAAATCAACACAATCCCCCCTTTTTGTACATTAAACGTTAAACATTAGAAGAATTAAAAGATTGAAAAAGGGATGAAGAAATTGTTTCTTTTGTGGCTGCTGGGTGCTGCGATGACAACACAGGCAGAGCGTATGCAGTTTGACTCTACAAAGGTAGAGCAGTTACAGGAAGTAGTAGTGAAGGGCGTGAGAGCGCAGAATAATGCGCCGTATGCCGTCAGCAACATCAAGAAGAAGGCACTGAATGAGTTTTCGAGAACAGGTAAGGAACTGCCGTTCCTCTTCTCACAGACACCCGGTGTGCTGGCATGGAGTGAGAATGGATTAGGAACGGGTACTACCTATATGCGTATACGTGGTGCAGGCGACTCTCGTATCAATGTGACACTCGACGGAGTGCCTTTGAACTCGCCTGAAGACCAGTGTGTGTTCTGGGCGAATATGAACTCTTACGGCTCGTTGTTAGGCAGTGTACAGATACAGCGTGGCGTGGGCTCATCGACCAATGGTGACGGTGCTTTTGGCGGAACGGTAGCCCTCTCGTCGGCAAGTCCTTCCCTGACGCCCAGCGGCGAGGTGAATTTCTCTTACGGCTCGTTTAATACCATCAACTTCGGTGCTAAGGTATCGACAGGGTTGTTGTGGAATCACTGGGTTTTCGACGGTGCTTATCATCAGACGAATACCGACGGTTTTATCGATGGAACGAGTGGCAGAAGCGGCTCTTACTACGGAGGCATCAGTTTTGTGTCTGACAATTTTGTTGTCAGATACAAGAACATCGGTAACTTCGAGCATACGGGACAGGCATGGAATGGTGTGACGGCAGGTACTAACGACCTGAGTATCATGGATGGAACCTATGGAGAGAATACTGGTATCAAGACCTATAAGGATATGTGGAACGTAGGACTGGGCAAGTATAACTCACTCTACGAGGAACTGATTATCAACGAGGATGGTACCTATAGTACCCAGCGTTATAAGATGGTTGACGGTAGCTATTGGGACAAGACGACAGATAACTTCTGGCAGAACCACAATATCCTCTCGGCAGCGTGGGATATCAACGACCATTGGACAACGACGGCTTCGCTGCATTATACCTACGGCTATGGCTATTACGAGGAGTTCCGTCCGAACAATAAACTCTCGAAGTTCGGTCTGGTAGTCAACGACGAGGAAGGCAACTTCATCAAGCGTTCTGACTTTGTACGAAAGAAGGGACTCACACAGCATACCTATGGTTTTGTGTGGAATGCCAACTACAAGAACGAGAAATGGGATGTCATCGGAGGACTGTCTATCCAGAACTTTGACGGCAACCATTTCGGTTACCTGACCTATGTCAGCAATCCGATTGTCCACGATTACCTGATATGGTTGGCACATCCCGAAATCAACGATGGAAACGCAACGGGATACAGTGTCGACTTCCAGTATTACGACTCTGATGCCCATAAGCTCGATGGTAACGTCTTTCTGAAAGCGGCCTATCATATCAACGACCAGTGGGACGTGTTTGCTGATATGCAGTATCGCCATGTAGGCTATAAGACCGATGGCTACAACGACAGGTTCTATCAAGAGGGCAGCAGATACTATAATCAACTGCTCGACATCAACCAGAAATACGATTTCTTCAATCCGAAGGCTGGTTTCTCATGGCAACTCAACGGCCACCGTTTCTATGGCTCTTTTGCCCTGAGTCATCGTGAGCCCGAGCGTAATAACTTCACAGACAACGGTTCTTATCCTGCTCCGAAGGCAGAACAACTGATGGATTATGAGTTGGGTTATACCTATACCGCCAAGAACTGGCACGTAGGGGTGAACGGTTATTATATGGACTATAAGGATCAGTTTGTGCAGACAGGTCTTTTGAGTGATATCGGTGAGAAACTGACAACGAATATCAAGGATTCCTATCGTATGGGCGTAGAGGTGCAGGCAGGAGTGGCTCCTACTTCTTGGTTGACCATCGAGGGTAATGCCGCCCTGAGCAAGAACTGCATCAAGGACTTCGACGAGGTAGCTGAAGACTGGGACAGTGAGACAGGTTCACGCACCATCCACTACGACAACTCTACACTGGCTTTCTCGCCATCTGCCATCCTCAACGGTTTCGTGACGTTCCACTATAAGGGCTTGCAGGCGGTATGGCATACGAACTTCGTATCGCGCCAGTATCTCGACAATACGGAGAATACCGACCGTTCACTGCCAAGTTATAGTGTCAGCAACCTAAGTCTGAGTTACACCACTCCTCTAAAGGCGCTGAAGATCAAGGAGGCGGTATTCGGTTTGAACTTCAACAACCTGTTTAATCGTCGTTATGCTGCCAGCGGCTGGGTATATTCTGCCATCTGCGACAGCTACGGTCATCCGAACGACAACCGTTACTACCAGATTGGTTTCATCCCTATGTCTGGATTCACGATGATGGGAAGTATTACGCTTCGCTTTTAATGAGTAATTAGTAATGAGCAATTAATAATTATGATTACCTTTTTTGCAGAGCATTGGTTGGACATCGTTACCACTATATTGGGACTCGCCTATATCCTGTTGGAATATAAGGCAAGTATCTGGATGTGGCTGGTGGGATTCCTGATGCAGGCATTGGGCATCGTACTCTATTATCAGAAAGGACTCTATGCCGATTGCGGCATGGAGTTCTATTATCTGGCAATGACGGTATATGGCTATTGGCGATGGATAAAGCCAAAAGCTAATAGCCAAAAGCCAATCGCTATTCGGCATTTTCCCAAAAGGCTTATATTACCTTGGTTATTACTGATCAGCGCTGTATGGGCACTCATCTACTGGTTGCTCGTGACTTTCACCAACAGCAACGTACCGTTGGCAGACAGCTTTACTACAGCCTTGAGTATAGTAGGCATCTGGGCACTTGCCCATAAGTATCTGGAGCAGTGGTTTATCTGGATTGCCGTAGATATCGTCACCTGCGCACTCTACTTCTATAAGGACATTCCTTTCAAGGCGAGTCTTTATGGTCTCTATGTCATCATTGCCATTGCGGGCTTCATCAAATGGCGGCAGATGATGCGGGCGGATGCCAAATAATATTAATAAATAATGGATTTATTTTGTTCTTTGCTCACTTAATCGTACCTTTGCGGTCAAAATCATGATAATGAAGATGAAAAAGACCGTAATCCTGTCGGCTGTCGTTATGGCGCTGTTGACTTCGTGTGGTGGAAAGTTAGGCAATCTTTCTGCTGACAATTTTAAAGTAGTTCCCAATCCTTTAGAAGCAGAAGGCGGACAAGTTCAGGCTACCGTCAACGGTATGTTCCCTGAGCAGTATATGAACCGCAATGCTGTCGTCACCGTAACACCTGAACTCCGTTTCACGGAGAATGGGATGCTGCGTGCTGTCAAAGGACAGTCGGCTACCTTCCAAGGCGAGAAGGTGATGGGCAACGACCAAGTGATCTCTTATCTCTTAGGCGGTCATTATACGATGAAGACTTCGTTTCCCTATCAATCTGCCATGCAGCAAAGTGACCTCTACCTGACGTTCGATGCGAAAGTGGGTAAGAAAGAGGTGAAAGTGCCTGCCGTGAAGGTTGCCAGTGGCGTGATTGCTACCAGCGAACTCTATCACCAGACGGTGAAGACGGCATCGCCTTGTGTGGCTCAGGATGCTTTCCAGCGTATCACAGAACAGAAACTGGATGCCAATGTGAAATTCCTTATCCAACAGGCAGAGTTGCGACAGAGTGAGTTACAGTCAAATTCCGTACAGGACTTTGTGAAACTACTTCAGCAGATTGCCCGTGATCAGGAAAACCTCAACCTCTCGAGTGTGGAGATTTCTGCTTACGCCTCACCTGACGGTGGTGTGAAACTCAATGAGCAGTTAGCCAACAAACGTCAGCAAAACACAGAGAGTTTCGTGCGCCAGCAGATGAAAGATGCTAACGTAGAAGGTGGCGTCGCTTCAGAATATACCGCTCAGGACTGGGAGGGATTCCAGGAACTCGTGAAGGCAAGCAATATCCCTGATAAGGATGTCATCCTGCGCGTGCTCTCGATGTATCAGGATCCTCAGGAGCGTGAGCAACAGATTAAGAATATGAGTCAGGGCTTTAAGGAACTGGCTGACGGTATCCTGCCCGAACTGCGTCGTGCCCGTATGACCATCAATTACGAGGTGATTGGTCGCGATGACGAACAGATTTTCGACCAGTATAAGAAAGATGTCTCGAAACTCAGTCTGGAAGAACTGGTATACGCTGGTATCATCGCTCCGACAACAGCAGAGAAAGAGGATATCCTGAAGACTACCGCACGTCTGTATCCGAAGGATGCCCGAGCCTATAACAACCTTGCCGTGCTGGCTATGCAGAATGGAAACAAGGAGGAGGCTGAGCGTTATCTGCAACAGGCAAAAGCCATCGCCGATATCCCTGAGGCAAATGCAAATCTCGGACTGCTGGCTTTACAGGCTGGTGATACGAAGAAAGCAGAAGACCTGATCTCTCGTTCGGCTGGTGCCTACGGCTTGGCTGAGACATTAGGCAACCTGCATCTGGCACAAGGCAACTATGCCCTCGCTCAACAGGACTTCGGCTATAAGGCTACCAATAGTGCTGCACTGGCACAGATTCTGAATAAGGACTATGCACGCGCCTTGACGACCCTGAAGAACGTGAAGGAGAAAGACGCGATGACCGACTATCTCTCTGCTATCGTCAATGCTCGTCAGGGCAACGAAGATGCAGCGGCTTCCTTCCTGCGTAGTGCTATCCAGAAAGACCCGTCGCTGAAAAACTATGCCGATACAGATCTGGAATTGGTGAAAGTGAAGAAGTAATGAATCGATTGGCTGTTGGCTGTTGGCTATTGGCTATTGGCTGTCTGTTATTCGGCAGTTGTGGCTCAGAGAACGGGAAGTTCCGCTTATCGGGACGTTTCCGTAATCTGAATCAGGGTGAGTTTATGGTATATAGCCCCGATGGCGGTTTTATAGGCATCGACACCATCAAGGTGCGCGACGGTCGCTTCTCTTATGAGAAAGAGGTACGCAACGAAACCACCTTCATGCTGGTATTCCCCAACTATAGTGAACAAGCCGTCTTTGCAGAATCAGGTGGAGAGGTGGATATCAAGGGTGATGCCACCCATCTGAAGGAGATGACCATCAAGGGTACTGACCTCAACGACGACCTGACGAAGCTACGCCAGCGCATCAATCGCCTCACACCCCCTGAGATACCGCCCGTCATTGTGGAATATATTGAGGAACACCCCACCTCACTGGTTAGCCGTTATCTGTTGGATAAGTACTTCATTTTGAATCCACAACCTGACTATCCCCAAGCCTACAAACTCGTTACGCGGATGTTGAAGGATGATCCCGACAATGGTAGGTTGCGTAAACTGAAGAGTCAACTCGAAGGTTTGAAAGCCAATCAGCTGCAAGGAACATTGCCTCCTTTCTCAGTCGTTGATACCAAAGGACGAAAGGTTAGCAATGCCCAGTTGAACGGAAAGGTGAACATTATCTCTACATGGGCAACATGGAACTATCCGAGTATGGATATTCAGCGTCACTTACAGAAACTCCGTCGGAAGCATCCCGACCTCAACCTGTTGAGCATCTGTCTCGATGGTGATAAGTGGGAATGCCAGCGTCGTTGTGATCGCGACACTCTTAACTGGTCGATAGTCTGTGATGGTAAGATGTTCCAGACACCTATTGTTTCCCAGTTGGGAATGTTGACCGTTCCTTCGATGATTGTCACGGATGCCAGAGGACGTATCATCAAACGAAATCTCCCGCCCCAGGATATAGAGCAGGAGATCGAAAAATTCCTGAAGTAGATTTATTTATAATGGTTTTCTGAAACAACGGTGTCTGCGGTGTTGCGTAGATTCCAGATATTGCCATTGTCCACGCATGTGCTCGTTTGATTCCATCTGCGGCATTGCCTCAGCCCACTTGAAACCATAACGCTGGAACCACTGGATGAGGTCGTCGAAGATGAGGGAATTGGCACCCTTTGCACGATATTCTGGTAATACACCAATCAGTAATAGGTCAACCACATCCGTCTTATGCCATTTCAGTACTTTCAGCATGTGCCACCAACCAAAAGGCAACAATCTGCCATCTCGTGTTTTCCTTAATGCGTATTTAAATGATGGGAAAGTAATGCCAAAGCCCACCATCCTATGCTCTGGTGTACTCCAGTCTTCGATAGCAGTAACAAGATTCAGGTCTGCCACCTTGATGTACTGGTCAACGAGTTGATTAATCTGCTTCTCGGAAAGCTGCGAATAACCATAGAGGTTCTTATACGTCTCATTGATGATGTCGAAGATTTCCCTTCCCTTGCCTTCTTTGATAAGTTCCTGACGGGTAAACTTACGTACTTGCAGGTTGTAGCGATTACGAATCATCTCGGCAATCTTATGGAACTTGTCGGGCACCTTCTCAGGTACCTTTACCAGATATTCCATATAGTCGTTGTCTTTCTCGAAACCGCCTATCTGCTCGATATGCTGTACGTAGTAGGGATAGTTGTAGTTGATGTACATCGTGGCATCCTGATCGAAGCCCTCAATGAGCATACCTTCACGATCCATATCGGTGAATCCCAAAGGACCCGCTATCTCCGTCATACCTTTCTCCTTGCCCCATGCGGCTACAGTGTCAAGCAACGTACGGCTTACCTCGATATCGTCGATGAAGTCCAACCAACCGAAACGTACTTCCTTACGCTGCCAACGCTCATTGGCATGATGGTTGATAAAAGCAGCAACACGCCCTACCATCTTTCCGTTGCGGAAAGCCATGAAATAGTCGGCTTCACAAAAATCGAAGGCTGCGTTACGGTCACGGCGCAGCGTGTTCATCTCGTCGGAATACAGAAACGGTACCGCCTGCTTGCAGTCACGGTACAAATCGTAATTAAACTGAATAAACTGTTTCAGTTCTTTTAGGTTACTTACTTTCCTAATCTCTATTGGTTCCATAGTACCCCGACCGAGAATCGAACTCGGAACTAAGCTTTAGGAGAGCCTTGTTATATCCATTTAACTATCAGGGCAGTCAAATTTTGTGCAAAAGTACAAAATATAATTGATAAATGGTAATTGACAAATGAAAATTTCGTAACTTTGCACTATAATTATTAAATAATTAATATATCTCTATGGGAAAATTAGTCATTAACTCGTATGATGAGTTTGCCGCCCATCTGGGCGAAGAACTTGGAGCCTCTGAATGGCTGCAAGTAGATCAAGATCGTATCAACCTGTTTGCCGATGCTACCCTCGACCATCAATGGATTCATGTGGATGTGGAGCGTGCCAAGGAAGAGAGCCCTTATAAAAGTACGATAGCCCACGGCTATCTCACATTGAGTCTGTTACCTTATCTGTGGGATCAGATCATCGAAGTGAACAATATCAAGATGCTGGTCAACTACGGCATGAACGATATGCGTTTCGGTCAGCCAGTCATCACTGGCAGTCGCGTACGCCTCGTCACGAAGTTACACAACATCCAAAACCTTCGTGGCATCTGTAAGGCAGAGATTAAGTTCGTCATCGAAATAGAAGGGCAGCGAAAACCTGCTCTCGAGGGTATCGCCGCCTTCCTCTATTATTTCGAATAAATAAATGAAAATACATTCTCATTTTGTTCGCTTAATCGAAATTTTCGTGCCTTTGACCTCTGGTCGAAGATAGGCTGCATCTCAGCAAAAAAATAAAAACTTTGTTTTTTATTTTGTTTTGCGTTCGATTTAGATAAATTTCTCACACTCAAGAATGAAAATATATTCTTATTCATTTCGCTTACTCGAAATTTTGCACTATCTTTGCACCTTGTATTATATACAAGACAATGAGCATTACAGGTTTAGTAAGACATATATTTGTGCCTCGCATGAAGGCGCTGGAGAAATACCAGACAGAAGGTGAGGCGATGCAGAGAGCGGTCTTGAAGCACTTGCTGACGTCGGCAAAGGATACGAAATACGGAAGGAAGTATGCTTTCTCGGCGATGAAGGACTATGACGACTTTGTGAAGCATACTCCCGTGAATACCTACGAGGAACTGAAGGAATCCATTGACCAGATGCGTCACGGAGAGGCTGATATTCTGTGGCCGGGTCGCGTCAGATGGTATGCGAAGTCTTCTGGTACTACCAACGATAAATCGAAGTTCATCCCTGTCAGCCACGATGGCTTGCATGATATTCACTATGCCGGTGGCTATGATTCTGTGGCTCTCTACCTACGGAACAACCCCCAGTCGAGGATGTTCGACGGCAAGGGTCTTATCCTTGGTGGCAGTCATGCGCCTAACTATAACCTGCCCAACTCGCTGGTGGGTGACTTGAGTGCCATCCTGATTGAGAATATCAATCCGTTGGTGAATCTGGTAAGGGTGCCTAAGAAAAAGACGGCTCTGCTCTCTGACTTTGAGGTGAAGCGCGAACAGATAGCCCGTGAGGCCATGAACAAGAACGTGACGAATATCTCGGGTGTTCCCTCATGGATGCTGTCGGTGCTGAACTGTATGATGGAGATGACGGGTAAGACGCATTTGGAAGAGGTATGGCCCAACATAGAGGTGTTCTTCCATGGGGGTGTCGCCTTCACGCCCTACCGCAAGCAATACGAGCAACTGATTACTTCGCCGAAGATGCACTATATGGAGACGTATAATGCTTCGGAGGGTTTCTTTGGTCTTCAGGATGATCCTGCCGACAGGGCGATGCTGCTGATGCTGGATTATGGGGTGTTCTATGAATTTGAGGATCTCTCCGGAGAAGCTGGAGAGCACGCTATCGTTCCCCTCTGGGGCGTGGAGAAAGACAAGAACTACGCCATGCTGATTTCTACCTCGTGTGGACTTTGGCGCTATAAGATAGGCGATACTATCCGTTTCACCTCTACGAATCCCTATAAGTTCGTCATCACAGGACGCACGAAGAGTTTTATCAATGCCTTTGGTGAGGAACTAATCGTGGACAATGCCGAACAGGGATTGGCCTATGCCTGTCAGCAGACAGGGGCAGAGGTACTGGAATATACAGCAGCACCTGTGTTTATGGATGCCAATGCCAAGTGTCGCCACCAGTGGCTCATCGAGTTCTCGAAGGCACCACAGGACTTGGCACAATTCACTAACCTACTGGACAAGCGCCTGCAGGAAATCAACAGCGACTATGAGGCGAAGCGCCATAAGGATATCACCCTGCAGCAACTGGAAATCATCCCTGCCAGAGCAGGCTTGTTTAACGACTGGTTGAAGCTATGCGGAAAACTGGGCGGTCAGCATAAGGTGCCCCGACTGTGTAACTCTCGCGAGCATATCGAGCAACTACTGAAATTGAACGTATGAGGAAAGTTTTTGGGCTATTGGCTATTGGCTGTTTGCTATTGGCTGTCGGATGCGCAAGAATGGGACAGCCTGACGGAGGATGGTATGATGACGATCCTCCACGCGTCATTGCCTCTACCCCCAAAGACCAAGAGACAGGCGTTACTTCCCAGAAGGTGACGATCTATTTCAATGAATATATCAAACTGGCAGATGCGACACAAAAAGTCATCGTGTCTCCTCCACAGTTAGAGATGCCGGAAATCAAGGGGGCAGGCAAGAAGATTATCGTAGAACTGAAAGACTCCCTGAAACCGAATACGACCTATACCATCGACTTCAGTGATGCCATCAGTGACAATAATGAGGATAACCCGATGGGTAACTATACCTTCACGTTCTCTACTGGTGAGCAGATAGATACCTTCGAGGTGGCAGGCTATGTGTTGGACGCTTCTAACCTGGAACCTGTCAAGGGTATCTTGGTAGGACTGTATGACAACCTGAGCGACTCTGCCTTTAAGACGAAGCCCTTGTTGCGCGTCTCACGTACCAATGGTAGTGGGCATTTCGTCATCAAGGGTGTTGCCCCAGGCGAGTATCGCGTCTATGCCTTGCAGGATATGGATGGAAACTACGTCTTCAACCAGAAGAGTGAGATGATGGCTTATACCCATCAGACCTTCAAACCATCGGCGGCTCCTGATGTCCGACAAGACACCATCTGGCGAGACAGTTTGCATATCGACAATATCCAACAAGTAAAATACACGCATTTCTACCCTGATGACATTCTCTTACTGGCCTTTCAGGAGGTGATGACAGACCGTTATCTACTGAAACAGCCAGAACGGACGGATGCCAATCACTTCACCATCTATTTCAGTTATGGTAATCCGCAACTGCCTCAGATAAAAGGATTGAACTTTAACGCGGAGGATGCCTTTATCTTGGAGGCAAGTACGAAGAAGGATACGCTGACGTACTGGTTGAAGGATACGACACTCGTCAATCAGGATACGCTACGCATGGAACTGAGTTATCTTATGACGGATAGCGCAGGTGTGCTCTATACACAAGTGGATACGGTTGACGTGTTGGCGAAGACGAGTTATGAGAAACGACAGAAAGAGCGTAAGAAGGCGGTAGAGGAATGGACGAAGCAACAGGAGAAACTGAAGAAGCGTGGCGAGCCTTACGACAGTATCATGCCTGTTGACCCCTTGCGTGTGATTTATCATGTGACGCAGCAGATGGATCCTGACAATCGTGTGACCTTCGAAATGCCTACTCCTTTGGCGCAATGTGACACGTCTGCCATCCACCTGTATACGAAGATAGATTCCCTATGGTATCGCACACCCTTTGAGTTCAATCGAAAAGACTCTACGCTACGCACCTATGAGTTTATAGCGGAATGGCAACCTGATACGGAATACAGTCTGGAGATTGACTCTGCTGCCTTTGTGGATATCTACGGCTATGCGTCAGAAGCCTATAAACAAGGTATCAAGGTGCGCTCGATGGATGAATATGCCACCTTATTATTCCAACTGAGTGGCGTGAGTGACTCTACCGTTATCGTGGAACTGTTGGACAAGAGCGATAAGCCCATCAAGACCGTCCGTGCAGATCAAAACGGCAGTGTGGAGTTCTTCTATCTAAAACCAAATGTCTATTATGCCCGTGCTTTTGTCGACCGTAATGGTAATGGTAAATGGGACACTGGCAACTTTGACCAAGACTTGCAGCCAGAGGATATGTATTACTATCCTCGAAACATCGAATGTAAGGCGAAGTTTGATATCACCTTATCTTGGAATCTGACAGGGACGCCACGAACGCAACAGAAACCAGGGGCGATTACGAAGCAGAAACCAGACAAGGAACGGCAGAAACTACGTAACCGTAATGCAGAACGTGCCCGTGAGTTAGGAATAGAATACGTGAAAAAAGTAAAAGAGTAAAATAGCAAAGATTATGATACAGATGAAACGACTCATATTCATCATCATCGCATCATGCGGAATGATGGCGGCTCATGCCCAGTGTGGTATCGAGAATACGGCTTTCAAGTCGGGTGAGTTTCTTTCTTACGACCTATATTTCAATTGGAAGTTTGTATGGATGAAGGTCGGTACGGCTTCGATGTCTACGGTGCAATCTACCTATAATGGCAAGACTTCCTTCCGCAGCAGTTTGATTACTCGTGGTAATAGTAAACTGGATAATTATTTTATCATGCGTGACACATTGCTTTGTTATACTGACCAAAATATCGCACCATTGTATTTCCGCAAGGGTGCCCGTGAAGGGAAGCGCTATTACGTGGATGAGTTGTGGTACACTTATCCCAAAAACAACTGCCATCTGAAGATGCACCGTATCGAGGACGACGGTACACATCATTGGAAGGAAGCAGAATACAAGGATTGTATCTATGACATGATGAGTATCTTCCTTCGTGCCCGTAACTTCGATGCGACGAAGATGAAGGAAGGTGAAAATATCCCTATGCCGATCAGTGATGCCCGTCATCTGACGAACTCATGGTTGAAATATAAGGGTAAGACCACGCTGAAGATGAAGAACAACAAGAACAAATACCGTTGTCTGATATTCTCCTTTATCGAACGTGAGGATGGGAAGAACCATGAGTTGATTCGTTTCTTCATCACAGACGATAAGAACCATCTGCCTGTCCGTCTTGACATGTTCCTTTCTTTCGGTTCTGCCAAGGCTTATCTGACAGGCATGAAGGGGTTGCGCAACGAGATGGAGTCGAAAGTGGAATGAGGAGTTCATGAGCGTTTCTGAATTCTTCGACCGTTGTATAGAGATCGTGAAGGCGGAGCCTTCTGCGGCTGTCTTGCGCTATATGCATGAGACCTTGGTGCTTGCATGTGCTGAAGCACTCAAGGGCAGTGGGAAGGGATTCGGCAATCTGATGGCTCAGACGGATTATCTGTGCAAGGAGGCTGGCGTTGGTGTAGCCGACCGTATTGCCATCCAGACGATGCGACGACACTCTAACAGGAAAGACAGTGTGCTGACCCATCAGGATCTCCGTTATGATGTACGTGCCCTTGCTCTCTTTATCTCCGCTGTCTTTAAGGAGGATATCCCCCATGAGTTGGTGACACGTATTCCTACAGTGGGGCGTCCTACGAATCTCGCCCTGCGTGTCAATCAGCAATATGTCCGTTGTGTAGTGTCCTACTGGGACGACAAGTATATCTATGCGACGACGGATGAGGGGAGTGTCTGTATTAAGACAGATGACGAAACACTTCACCCTATCTTGACAGAAGGAATGCAACTCAACTTACTCGAATGTCATCGGGAAGGACAGACGATTCAACCTAAACTCATCGTCGTGGAACCTGACTTCTTGTTGGACATCTCTTCGTTGGCGGCCTGCTTCTCGAATAAAGAACACCTTCCCATCTCCTATACCTTGGGACGCCTGAAGCCTCATGCCAATACCCAACCGATCCTGTTAGGTAACTTTGCAGGTGCTGCCTTGGATGATATCATCAACCAAAAGGACTTCCAAGTCAATGACACCATCCGTCATTCTTTCTGTGAACAAGTATTGCAGTTCTGTACTTGTCAGGATTTCAATCCCCGTCAGTTCAAGGAGGATGCCTATCAGCAGGCAGCAAACATCCAAGAGGCTGTGGAGCAATTGGATATGAGCGATGAGGCACTACTCGAACCCTCTTTTGTCTGTGAACAGTTAGGCTTGCAGGGGCGTGTCGATTTGATGACTCGTGATAAGCATCTATTGGTAGAACAGAAATCCGGAAAGAATTGGAATCTCGAACATTCCTCTCAATCCTCATCTATTGCCTCCCACCTTTACGCTGAGGCACATTATGTGCAGTTGTTGCTGTATTACGGTATTCTGCACTATAACTTTCATCTCGCTGCCGATAAGGTGGATATCCGTTTGCTCTATTCCCGTTACCCAGCACAAAAAGGATTGTTGGTGGTCAGCTATTATCAGAAACTGTTCCATGAAGCCATCCGTCTGCGTAATCAGATTGTGGCAAAGGAGATACAGATAGCAAGAGAGGGATTTGGCGTAATCAACTTCTATATCGACTGGTGGAAGACGCTCTCGGAGAGGGAACAAGATTATGTGGAACGTATGCTCTCCTTCGTCTATCGGGAACAGTTGGCACAGAAGGTCGGTACGCAAGAAGGTCAGGGTGGAGCAGTGGCGAACCTGTGGAATATGCCATTGACAGAGAAGCGAGACACAGGTTGTATCTTCTACGGACTTCGTATCCTTCATAAAGAGCAGTCTTCCGTCTATAGTGGTTTCGATCGCCTGACGCTTTCCATTCCTGATCTGAATGATGACTTCCTGCCTAACTTCCGTCGCAATGATATGGTGTGCTTGTATGCCTATGACGGTGAACCGGATATAAGGCATAGTATATTATATAAAGGTGTCATTGAGGGATTGACAGATCATGAGATTGTCGTTCGACTGAATGACGGACAACAGAATCCTGAGGTATTCGCAGATGCGACGTATGCCATCGAGCCTTCGTTTACAGACAGGGGAACTACCTCTGCCATCCGTTCTTTAGCAGCTTTCTGTACTGCTTCTCCAGAACGTCGTGACCTGCTGTTAGGCGATAGGGTGCCTCGTTGTGATAAAACACTCCAATTATCCCGTTCCTATCATCCTCATTATGACGAGGTGCTCCTAAAGGCAAAGCAGGCACAAGACTATTTCCTGTTGCAAGGTCCTCCAGGAACAGGTAAGACTTCTATGGCACTTCGTTTCCTCGTCGAGGAAGAACTCTCTACCTCTTCAGCCTCCGTTCTTATCATGTCCTATACCAACCGTGCCGTTGATGAGATATGTGCGATGCTGGAGGAAGCAAAGATAGATTATCTGCGACTAGGCAGTGAGACAGCCTGCGACCCTCGTTTTGCTAGTCATCTGTTAGAGCGTGTCTTTGGTGAGCATCCTCGCATGGATGTTATTCGTCAACGGATTATCCAGACGAGGGTCATCGTCAGTACGACCTCCACAATGCTGTCGCGTCCGTATCTCTTCCAACTGAAAGACTTCTCCTTGTGTATCGTCGATGAGGCATCACAGATATTGGAACCCAATGTCATAGGACTGTTGGCAGCTCCACAGATTCGTCGTTTCATCCTGATAGGTGACCATAAACAACTGCCTGCCGTCGTTCAGCAACCTGATGATGAGCCACGCCTGTCTTCTTGTCGCTTGTCGTTGTTCGAACGTCTTCTAAAGGTAGAACGGGAGGCTGGACGAATGGCTTTCACGGCAACCTTACAGCGTCAGGGACGTATGCATCCGGAGATTGCTGCCTTCCCCAATGAGATGTTCTATGCCCAAGAGCAATTACAACCTGTGCCCTGTCCTCATCAGGAGGAAGAGCAACTTGACTATACGCAACCTTCTGCAGATGCTTTAGACGATTTGTTGAAGCAGCATCGAGTCTTGTTTTTCCCTTCTGAACCCTGTCATGCCATCGGCATCAGCGATAAGGTGAATAGCAGTGAGGCAAAGATGGTTGCAGACTTATTGCGTCGTATCTATCGCCAGTATGGTGCAGAGCGTTTTGATGCTGCACGGACGGTGGGTGTCATTGTGCCTTATCGCAACCAGATAGCCATGATACGACGAGAGGTAGAACAGTTGGACATCCCTGCCTTGAAGGATATCTCCATTGATACCGTGGAGCGTTATCAGGGTAGTCAGCGGGATGTCATCATCTATAGTTTCACCATTCAACAGCCTTACCAACTCGATTTTCTGACGGCAAACTGTTTTGAGGAAGATGGCAAAACAATAGACCGCAAACTGAATGTTGCCATCACCCGTGCTCGCAAGCAGTTGCTGATGACGGGAAATGTGGCAATACTCAGTCGTAACGCGCTGTTTTCCGAACTGATTCGGCGTTATGAGAAACGCCCTTAGAAATCAGTTCTTATGAATGCAGACTCAGAATAAAACGAGTACCTTTGGTGTAGTTAGGATCAATCTCAAGGTCTCCGTCCATCTTCAGTGCCATCTGCTTACAGATAGGTAAGCCAAGACCATCACCTGTAGTGAGGTCTTTGATCTCACGGAACGGTTTGAATACGTCTTCTTGCATCTCTGCAGGTATACCACAACCTGTGTCAGATACCAGGAAATGATGGGTATGTGCACTACGCTTCTCGTAATCCAACGTAATCTTGCCACCCTCGGGAGTATATTCTGCCGCATTGTCAAGCAGGTGGAGCAGAACATGAGAGACATATTCCTTATTGAGTGATACACCCATCTTCGGAGCTTTGACAGTCAAGGTAACATCAGACTTTACCTTGTCGCGAATCTGATCCATCAATCCTTCGCAGAACGATTGTATCTGTGTTTCCTCCAACTCTATCTCATCAGTTGAGTTCTCCAGTTCTGATAAGGTCTGGATATGACTGGAGAAATCCAACAATGCCTTCACCTCTGGGGTACTGTTGTCGAGTTTCTGAAGCGTCGGCTCCAGTTGGGCAGAGATATTACTGATGAACTTCGCCTTCAAGGCATTGCTCTCATTGGCAAGTTTGATGGTCTTCTTCTGTTTGCGTGTCTGGAGGATATAGCGCAGCAGGATAATAGCACCGACAGCAAGGGCTGCAGCGAGGGCTACGACCAAGATAATCAGTCCAATAATGACTACCCAGCGGGTTGTCAACGAACTGTCTTTATCAGCGATGGTAGCTTCATTGTCAGCAATCTGCTTCTTCAGGGCATTGATCTCATCAGCGTGTTTCAGGGCTCTGGCAGAGTCTTTCCATGCAATGTAGTTGCTGTATGACTGTGCCACCAAACTGGCATTATTACTTTTTCTTCCATTGGAAATCAGTGTCTGATAAACTTCATCTACCTTGTCATACTCCTTACTTGCCGTCAGTTTCTTGGCCATCTCTTGGAAGACAGCATTACCTTGTGTAGTCTGTCCAAAGGTATAGTAGAAGATTGCTTTATTGTAGAGCAAGTCATTTTTCACGCTCTCATCGTTGGAGACATTAGCCTGATTCTCCATTATGTTGAGTTGCTCCTTGGCACTTTCTATCTTTCTGAATTTCATGTACATCTGTAAACGCTCTTTGGTTACCTGATAGTGTAGTGTAGCCTGAGCACTTGGAGTCTTGTCGCTTCCCGTATTGATAGCCTGGTCGACACGGCGTAACAATTCGAAGGACTCCTTGAAGAGACTTTCCTTATGATACAAAGCCGCAGCCTTTACGCCACACTCCACAGCCAGTTTCGTCTGTCCTTTGTTGACATAGTCGTTGAAAGCGTGGATATACAAGGAACGAGCCTTGGCGATATCCTGAGTAGGATTGACAGCCTCAGCCTTCTGATGTAAGTCACTTTTCTGCGCTTCCTGTGCACTAACGAGAACACAGCAGAAGAGCAAACTAAAAAACAAGAAAAATACTTTTTTGTTCATATTCTACAATATTTTGTTGCAAAAATAAGAAATTATTTGATTTCCTCCAAATATTTTCTCTTATTCCTTGGCTTATAATTGAAAATGATTATCTTTGCAACATGAACGAGACGGTCAAACTCAAGGAACTCAGTATTGGTTATCAGACGAAAAATCACGTTACAGTGGTGGCTGAACACCTGAACGCCTCTATTTGTAACGGTGAACTAACTTGTCTGTTAGGGCGCAACGGTATTGGAAAATCCACCCTGTTGCGCACCCTCTCTGCCTTTCAACCTGCGTTGAGTGGTGAGATCCTGCTGAGGCGCTCGGAGAACTCGGAAAACTCTGATTATTCCGCTCTCTCTTCTTTTTCTGACAAGCAACTCAGTCGTATGATAGGAGTGGTGCTAACGGAAAAGCCTGATGTGCGGAATATGACAATAGAAGAGTTGGTGGGTATGGGGCGTTCTCCTTATACTGGTTTTTGGGGGACACTCTCTGAGGATGACCGTCGTATCGTGGATGATGCCATTCAACTAGTAGGCATCCAGTCGCTCAAGGGACGTTATGTCCATACCCTTAGTGATGGTGAGCGACAGAAGGTAATGATTGCCAAGGCACTTGCCCAACAGACCCCCGTCATCTATCTCGACGAGCCCACAGCATTCCTCGACTTCCCTAGTAAGGTTGAGGTGATGCAATTGCTTCACCGACTGGCTCGTGAGCAACAGAAGACGGTATTTCTCTCTACTCATGATGTGGAACTCTCCATGCAGATAGCCGACTGTATCTGGTTGATGGAACCAGAAAAACTCAGTGTAGGTACTCCTCGCCAATTGGCTGATGAGGGTGCGTTAGGTCGTTTTATCGAGCATAAGGGTATCCAGTTTAATGCCCAGACATTGACAATCCGAGTAACAGAATAAATTATGATAGAAGGACACGGCGACGATCTTTACCGTTATGACGAAGGTATGGTTCGTATCAATTTCAGTTCCAATGTCTATCAGCATGCTGATCATACGGCATTGAAGGAGCATCTGGCAAGTCATCTGGATGTAATTAATAATTATCCTGAACCGCAGGCTCGTTCGTTAGAAAAACTGATTGCACAGAAACTGGGCATCTCTCCTGAGGGAGTGATGGTGACCAATGGCGCTACAGAAGCCATCTATCTGATTGCCAAGATGCTGCACAACAGTTCATCCATCATTCCACAACCTACTTTCAGTGAGTATGCTGATGCCTGTCGTGCCAACCATCATCTGATTTCTTACGAGAATGCCGATGAACTGACATCATTACCCAACGACCGTGTCTATTGGCTCTGTAATCCAAATAATCCCTCAGGAAACGTGATGACGAAAGGTATCATTGAATATATTGTGCGTCGCTCCCCTCGTTATACCTTCGTCGTCGACCAGTCGTATGAGGATTATACGCAGGAACAACTGATTGTTCCGAAAGAGATGCAGAACCGCCACAACCTGTTGGTTCTCCATTCTCTCAGTAAAAAATATGCCGTTCCTGGTATCCGCTTAGGATATATCACTTCTCATCCAGACACGATTCATCTGCTTCGCGCAATGAGTCATCCGTGGTCTGTCAGTGCTTTGGCGATAGAGGCAGGAAAATTCCTTATCGAACAAGCAGAGCCTGCCGTTCCCGACCTTGCCGCCTATCTGGAAGAGACAGAACGCTTGCGGACGAATTTGCGACAGATAGAAGGTATTCGTGTCTTTGAGACCAAGACGAACTTTATGCTCTGTGAGATAGAACCAGCCACTAGTACCGATTTGAAGTTCTATTTGATACACGAGCACGGTATCCTGATTCGTGATTGTTTCAACTTCACAGGATTATCCGATCATTTCTTCCGGGTTGCTACGCAACGTCCGGAAGAAAATGATGAACTGGTTGCTGCCATTCGCCAATTCATGGAACAGCAGCCATAGATTACAACTCCTCTTTCTGGTTTTTCTTCTTCATGGTAAGGCTCTGCTCTCCATTGTGAATCAGCCAACCGTGATTATTGGTCTTACGAAGAATCAGTGGGCCTTGAGGACTGTCAGCACCTGAACTTGCCACATGGAGGCGGGCATAATTGATATCACTCTGTGTATAGAAAGGTTCAGATGCGGCCTCTACGACTGTTACCTGATAAGGAGTGGCGGGAGTGTAGAGATTAGCAGGAGAACTGCCTGCAAAGTAACTGCGCAATCCATTCACAACAGGATAACCATTGCTATCCTTGCCTACCAGATCGCTCTGTACGATGTTCTGCATATCTTTACTGGCAATATTCTCAATGCCGTTCATTCCTATGGTAGCCGTATGGGTACGCAGATAGTTGATCATCTCCCATGCATCAGCACTATTGTCGACAATACGGTTCAGACAGCAGATAAACAATGCTGTTACGAAATAAGGCGACTCGAAATACTTACGATTCTCAACCTCCAGTGTCTTCAGTTCCTCGATATTGCGAGGTAGGGCATTAAAGGTAAAGGTTACCGTCTTCTGTCCGTTGGCATTTGTTCCCTCTTGAGAAGAAACAGTAATGGTTTCTACCGGTTGAGAATAGGCAGACACTTTCTTGATAGCCAGTGTTCCATTGGAATGAGCCAAAGTAAAGGAAGTCCTGTCTGTTGATGAATTACCTATATAATAATACGAATACTCGTCGACAGTACCAGACTTACTACCATTGGTAAAAGGCAGTGAGCCCTTGAAATCCAGGTAGTCATAGGCAGGATTAAAGAATGTCTTACCATCTGCGGCATACGTTTTCACTTGTTCCAGATTCTCTGTGAACTGGACGCGGAAATAAGTAACACTTTGTGCTGATGCAGTGAGTGCCATCACTAACAAACTCAGCGAAAGGAATGTTTTTTTCATAATGATATGTATATATTTATTCTTTCTATTGTTTGACAAATTTAAGGGCTTTATTTCCTACCCTAACGATATAGATGCCACCAAGAAGATGACCTACAGAGATGGTAGCGGCACCATTGGAAACAGGAGCCTCTGCCATTTTAACACCTTTGAGGCTATAGACTACAGCCGACTTTGCCGTTCCACAGCCAGAAAGTTTCAATTCGAAGTGTACTGGGGTATGCAGCGTCAGCATCACCTCCTCCTGTTTCACTGCTGGAGCCTCAATACCTGTCTCTTCGGACTTCCGTTTAAAGGTGACACTCTTCACTCCTGGCATACTACCTCCGTCATTGAGCAAGACCTCGAAGGTACCATTATCATCAACATTAGCCAGCATCGCCACATTACTCATCGGCTGCTCCTCCCCATTGTTGGTCACCATATAAAACTCACCCGTTAATACCTCAGGCTCTTCACCACCTTCTTGATAAGGGACAAAGCCACCAGAGTCGTCGCTCAGTCCTCGGGCAAAACGCACACTCTTAACACCGACTGCTCCCTCTCCGTCACGAGTAACTACTTCGAAGAGATCGTCTTGGTCAATATTTGCCAAGAACTGTACACGACTCATGGCAATAGAATCGTTCTTGTCGGTAATCAAGCACCAAGGACCATCACCGACAGGTTTGGGCTCCTCACCAGGTTTATAGGGTACAAAGCCTCCTGATGTCTTGGTGTTACCATGAGCAAAACGCACAAACGATACATCACTGACATCGGCACCGTCCATCGTAACAATCTCAAACTTGTTGTTACCATCGACATTGGCAATCATCTGTACACGGCTCATCGCAATGGAGTCGTTCTTGTCTGTAATCATACACCAGGGATTGAGCCTATTGGGGTCTTCGGATTGACCTCCACCGCCATCAATAGGAACAAAGCCGCCACTCGTATTACTCTTGCCTCTTCCGAAGTACACGTTCGACACGCCTACCAAGTTGGCTCCGTCAGAAGTGACAACCTCAAACTGGCAGGCACCATCAACATTCGCCAGCATCTGCACACGGCTCATGGCAACCGAGTCGCCTTTGTCCGTTATCAGACACCAAGGTCCTGTCTCTGTTATCACTATTGGCTCGTCATCCTTGGGTGCCACATAGTCGGACTCATGCATCTCGAAGGTAATGCTCTTAACTCCTACTGCTCCCTGCCCCTCACGAACTATCACCTCAAACGTCGGTTGTCCGTCAACAGCAGCAAGCATCTCGACACGAGCCATCTCAATATACTGTCCTTGGTCTGTCTTCAGACACCACTGGGACGTAGATTGTGCAGGGATACTGCAAAAGGTACCTATGCACAGCAAGAAGGCTAATAGAAATTTCTTTCTCATAGGTATCTATTCCTATTTATTATTCTTCTACTAATTCACCATCATCACCCATAATATCGCCAGGGTGGAATCCTGCCTCTACCGTTTCTTCGCTCTTGATGAGTTCGACATTGGTCTGCTCAATGACATTGAGTTTGATAGCAGCATTATTCGTGCCAGGCTTATACCACGACTTCTTACTGAAATAGTCGCGGAGGTCCTTCGACTTGAAGGTGTATCCGTGACGAGCCAGAATCGCATTACGCATCAAACGCAGTTGCTTCCTCGGGAAATTCATCAAGTAAGGAGTATTCAACAAAGTGTTATTGATGACATTTTCCCAGTTGGCTTTAACGAGTGTTTCCTGCTGTCCTTCACAGTTTTTCTCATTATCGGGAGTGAGCACCATCGTCCACATCGCATCGCCATTAGGCTTGCGCACTGCGAGGAAGTTCATGCCGTCCTTGCGGATATACTGTACACGCCAGTTCCACTCTGCAAGACGGATAGGACATTCATCTGCCTGTCGGCTGGGGATAATCTTATACTCGCCAGGCTTGTTGCCCACCTTTTCCAAAGTCAACTCATTGTCCTGTGAGGTTGTCATATAGACGATGGTTCCCATTCTCACCTCTTGGACTGTGTAAAGGCTGTTGCCGTCCCAGAACTTATCACCTTTCTTAATCGTCTGTGCTTGTGTACTGAGGATGCTACAGCATGCCATCAGTACGATGGTCATTAGTTTTTTCATATCCCTATTGTCTTAAGAAAAATAGTAAAATCTGATGACATAGAACCCCTGATGAAAGTCTTCGTCTTTCTCAGGCTTCGTCATCTCAGTAATGATATTGTAATCTCCGAAAGAATCCACCTTCACGGTTCCGTTAGGCAGTTTCTGGTCTGCAATATGATAACTATTGCCCATGATAACGAGTCCATACTCCAGTGCTTTTTCCATGAAACGGTCGGCATCCGCCTTGTTCTTGAAACACATAGCAGCCTGTCTGGAAGTATCCTCTTGGTAATAGAAATAGCAGGCATGGTCGGACGTGCATTTCAGTTCGTAGCCATATTCCTGTTTCTTGCCTTTCTCAATGCCCCAGCCATAGTAAGTGCTACTTCCGTCAGCATCTCCTTCCTCAGAGGCATCGGTCTCATATTTGTAGAGAAACGATAGTCCGCATTTCTGAGCAGCCTCTTGATACGGATTTTTAATGAGGTCTACGAAATTCTCGAATGTTAACTGGTCCAAGAATTGGCTGGATGTTTGTGCCTTCAAATTGCCACACACTGAAAACAGTAGTGTAATGATTAAGAGTAAATGACTTTTCTTCATATTGCTTTAGTATTTATTTCACGCCTCAAAGGTATGAAATTATTTTGAATTCTCTACACTTTTGATTAAATCAATGTTCAATTGCTCCAGAAGAGTAGGTTTTACCTGATCGTTAGATGTCACAGGATGATACCACGACTGCTTGCCAAAGTACTCTTGCAAGTCTTTCGACTGGAAACGGTAACCATGACGTGCCAGAATCTCGTTGCGCATGATGCGGAGCGTCTTCTTGTCGAGTTTTCCAAACTGCTTGTCATTGAGAAGGACCTTACTTGTATAGTCGAAACGCCCAGCAGAAAGGTTTGTCTTCCTAAATGCGTACTTGATGCCGTCAGGTTGCCAATCCCAAGGCATATCCCCCTTTGTGGTATCCAGCGAGATGAGGTCGAAGCCATCAAGTGTGGCAACCACCTTCCACGTACCTTGCAACTCGTTGGTACTTCCTGCTACCTCTTTAATCTGGATGATGCCAGTATCGATGATAAGTCCGTTGAAGTTCAAAACCTCATAGGGCAGGACGGTGCCGTCAAGACTGAGACTATTCTTATCCCAGTTGAGATGTTTCTCGAACTCGCTCTCCTCTTCGGCGGCATATTCGCCATAGACCTGTGCCAGCCAGCGGTCTTTACTTATCTGATAGGCATCCCAATCCGACTCATTCGACATCACCTTCTCTAACTGGTTTTTGTCGTTATAGAAGCAGAGCACGTCCAACCTACCTTGTTTCAGATGGCGGACATGAGGGGTCGCATGATATTCATCGATATAGCCATTAGGACCGTCAGTGACGCGATAAGTATCCTTCTTGCCTGCCACTGGAACGAGCATGAACTCATGCTCTTCTCCTTCCGCCATCGCATTCATCAAAATGCTTCCGTTATTCTGCAGTTCTGCGGAATATACGAGCCAACCGTTATACCAGTTGCCGCCGGCTATCTGTGCCTGTACGCCAAGTATGGCGCACAGACATAGGATCATGATTGATAATACTTTTTTCATAACGTTTGTTGTTTAATGGTTAATACCTTATTTATTATTTGAAAGATTATTAATTCGTTGCTCTATCTTCTGGTCGATGAGCTGTTCAATTTGGTCCTCGAGTTTATTGAGTTTTCGCTCCACCATACGCTCTACCACACCTTCTTGTTGGAGAAAGTATTTTAGGTAGTCGAATGAGAACCTCGTCGCCTCTTCTTGTCGTTTTGTCTTGTTCATCGCTCAGAATGTTTGATTTTCTGAGTGCAAAGTTACGACAAAATAGAGTTACGTTACTTGTTTAAATCTTCCAAAAATTACCCATTTTCTTGTTATTTTCTTCCAAATTGCTCCCGATACTGCGTTGGAGAGCAATTAAAGGTACGTTTGAAGGTATGGGTGAAACTACTTGACTCCTCAAAACCACAAAGAACGGCCACCTGTAGGATAGGCATTGCCATATCATCAGTGAGCAGTTTTCCTGCCTTCTCCATCTGGATAGCAGAGAAGAATGCTTTCGGAGTCTCACCTGCAGCACTCTGCAGACGGCGGCGGAAGGTCTGTACACTCATATTCAAAGAGGATGCTACCTGCTCGACACCCAGTTGTCCTGACTCCATCTTCTCGTTTACCACTTCCACGACACGCATCAGGAACTGGCGGTCTTCGTCAGGAACCTGTGTTGCCTCTTCTTTCTCTTCGATGGGCTTTTCGTTTTCAGTGGCTTTTGCCTCTTCCTTCAACTTCGCAATCTCACGCATCAGTTCCTCAATGTGCTGACGCTCTCGCTGGTGGACATGATGAATATAGGTCCATGCCAGAACGATGAATACCAATAGGACGATGATGGCGATGATGATGGTACGCAGATGGGCAGCCCGCTCCTCCTCGTTCTCTTGTTGCAACTGGTCGTTACCGAACTCTGCATTATAGCGTGCCAGAGCATCAGCAGTGGCATTGGTGTATAGCGAATCTTTCAGTTTGTCAAACAAATCGAGTTCTATCTTTGCAGAGTCAGGATTGATCTTCCAGTAGCTCTCATACAGTCCACGATGCGAGTGTATCTCGTTGTAGAGGTCGCCCATCTTCGAGAAGAGATCTGCTGCCTCTCTATAATAAGGTATAGCCTCCTGTTGTCGTTCCTGAGAAAGCAACGACTTACCCAGACGGTTGAGGGCAATCGCCATAGAGTGGTAGTCACCCATCTCCTTGAAGGCAGGGATGACCTGTCGCAGTATGCTTTCCGCCTCTTGATAACGATGCAGTCCTAACAAGGCAGATGCTTTCTGTGACTTACGGATGGTTGCCTGTGGCTGGCGACCTAATACGGAATCCAGTTGGAATGCTTGTTCGGCATAGGAAAGTGCCTTTTGGTCATCGCGTAAAGAATGGTAAATCTCTGATGCCATACCTAAAATCACTGCCTTACGCTTGGGATTCTTGACCTTGTTGGCATGATCTATTGCCTGTAGGATATACTCTTCTGCCTCCTTAGCCTGATAGCCTGCCATATAGATGCCTGCCACCGTATTCATACTAGAAGAGATACGGTCGTGGTCACCACTCTTCAGGTCGATGGCGAGACACTGTTTGGCATAGTTTGCAGCCTGCTGGATGTCACTCATTCGCACATAGATACATCCTAAGATATTCAGACATCCTGCCCTGTCGTCATTGTCATAACGGAACAAGGGTAGTGCCTTCTTACCGTATGTCGCTGCCTGCTCATACTGCTGTTGCTCATACAACCACTCTGCCGCCCAGTACCACACTTGCTGTTGCAAAGAGTCTATAGGCGTGTTATTTTTTAATTGAATATGCTCAACGGTAAACTGCTCTACATCCAATGCCGTAAAAAAGTCATTGGCATTTTCCACATTCGGTTTCTGGTCGAACTTCTTGAGTGCAGATTCCACACTCTCTGCCTGTATGCTGAGCCAGGCGCAGCATACCATCAGTACAATAGTTATTGGTCGTTTCATCATACCACTTATATTTTAGAACCAACGCATGAGGGTGCGGAGGAAAGCAGTGAGTTCACCTGCCATCTTCTGGTGTTGCCAAAAGGAAGGATGCCAGTCAGCACCATAGTAGAGACTGCCTGTATGAGGTGTGAAGTCGAAACGATACACCTCGTTATCACCATCTTTCTTCGCCTCTTCCACTACTTCGTTGAGGGTATTCTTGGCAATTTCCAGTTCCTTGCCATTGAGCATCGAGCCACAGAGCAGGACAATCTTTGCCTTGGGATTATGCTGGCGTACCTGTTTCAGGAACTTCTTCCATGCCTGTTTGAACAGTTTCACGTCGTAGTTGTTGGTAGAGAGATCGTTAGTGCCGAGGTTGATACATACTAACTGTGGCTGATAACGTGAGAAGTTCCAACGCTCTGAACGGTCGTAGAGGTTGGTGTACTCATACTCCGTGGTCATCACATTCTCTGGTGTACCCGTCTTCGGACCGCCATAACAGCGATAGACACCGATACCACTACGTGCCACCACATAAGCCATTGCATTGAGGTCGCGAGTAGTGATTTGAGCATAGCTCAGATAATGATTCTCTGTCTCATATTCGAAATGATCGCCTTCAAAAGTACTCTCATTACCATAGCCGCAGGTGATGCTATTACCGATGAACTCAATGCGACGCTCAGGCAGGGCTGGGGCTTCAAGCATCATGCCGTCGCTGTCGAGAACGAAACCACGGAAGTCTGGTTTCAGTTCATAACCTTCGATGACGTACATCAGTCGGACGGAATGCTCTCCCTTGGGCAATGCCGTAGCGAGGGTCACTACCGAGTCACGTTCGCCCATGAAACTCACCTTGAAAGGCTCCGCCTCGTCGATCTGTGCCATAAAGAAACCGCTCTTCGGCTTGGCAATCATCTTCAGACTGGTACCTGTGAAACGGGCATTGATCTGTGTACCAGGGAAGGTAAAACGGGGACGCATGGGATTGTCGAAGCAGATACGTCCAATATACTGGATATTCTTATCGGTAGGATTGATGACTTTCCCCTTGATAGGAAGGGTGGTTGAGGCTTGCATGCAAAGGGCTGCAAGGGTTGCCAGCGTTAGTAGTTTGATACGTTTCATAGATTTCTGTTTTTATTTTTGCTTGCAAAATTACAAAAAATTCCTCATTCCACATTCCTCATTCCTAATTTTATTTGTACCTTTGCACACAAAAGAAAAATGATGGACGAAGATTTTGACATCCGACAGGAGCAACTCTCCTCTTCTGAGAAGGACTTTGAGAATGCGCTACGCCCCCTATCGTTCCGTGATTTCAGTGGACAGCAACAGGTGGTGGAGAACCTGCAAGTGTTTGTCGAGGCAGCCAAGTTTCGTGGTGAACCCCTCGACCATACATTGCTGCATGGTCCTCCAGGACTGGGTAAGACAACGCTCTCGAACATCATTGCCAACGAGTTGGGCGTGGGCTTTAAGATTACCAGTGGTCCTGTACTTGACAAACCAGGTGACTTAGCAGGCATTCTGACATCATTAGAGAAGAACGACGTGCTGTTTATCGATGAGATTCATCGTCTGTCGCCTGTGGTAGAGGAATATCTCTATTCCGCTATGGAAGACTACCGTATCGACATCATGATAGACAAAGGTCCGTCGGCACGTAGTATCCAGATAGACCTCAATCCCTTTACGCTGGTAGGTGCCACTACTCGTAGCGGACTGTTGACGGCTCCATTGCGTGCCCGTTTTGGTATCAATATGCACTTACAGTATTATGAGCCAGCGACATTGCAGCGTATTATCGAACGTTCAGCAGGTATCTTGCGTGTACCTATCACAGAGGATGCTGCTGCAGAGATCTCTCGTCGCTCTCGTGGTACTCCCCGTATCGCCAATGCCCTCTTGCGTCGTGTCCGTGACTTTGCCCAAGTAAAGGGTAGTGGTCGTATCGATACGTCGATAACAAAGATAGCCCTGACAGCCTTGAATATCGACAAGTTCGGACTGGATGAGATAGACAACCGCATCCTGTTGACGATTATCGATAAGTTCAGAGGCGGTCCTGTGGGTATTACGACTATCGCTACAGCCATCGGTGAGGATGCCGGAACGGTAGAGGAAGTGTATGAGCCTTTCCTCATCATGGAAGGCTTTATCAAGCGTACGCCTCGTGGTCGTATGGTGACTGAACTCGCCTATAAGCATTTTGGACGTAATCCCTATACGGGGAATATCATGGAACCGAACCTGTTTGAATAAACTTTGCCCCCTAAGTTAGGGGGCTACAGGGGTCTGAACAGTCAAAAAGTACAGATTATGAAAGAAAAGATAGGAATATTTGTTGGAAGTTTCGATCCATTTACGGTAGGTCATGATTCCATTGTACGTCGTGCATTGGGACTGTTCGACCGTTTGGTGATTGGTGTCGTGGGCGATCAGGTGCATAAGCCTGATATGCAACCTGCTGAACAGCGTATGCAGGCGATTATCGAACTCTATCGGGACGAGCCTCGCATAGAGGTGAAGCCTTATTTCGGTCTTGCCATTGAGTTTGCCCAACAGGAAGGCGCCCAGTATATTGTCAAGGGAGTGCGCTCAGTAAAGGACTTTGAGTATGAGCGTGAACAGGCGGACATCAATCGTCAGATAGGCGGTATTGAGACCATCCTACTGTATGCCGAGCCTCATCTGGCAAGTGTCAGCAGTTCTCTCGTCCGTGAGTTACAGCATTTTGGAAGAGATGTCTCGGAGTTCCTGCCAAAGAAACAAGATTAATCCATCATGAAGAAATATTTATTCCTTATCAGCCTCGTTGGCTTGATAGCCTGTCATTCCACTAAGCAGCAGACCACCGAGGAACAGCCTGTAGTCAATATCCAGTTTGATGCAGATTCCGCTTATGCTTTCTGTGCAGCACAATGTCAGTTCGGACCCCGTGTGATGAACAGTGAGGCACATGAGCAATGTGGTCAGTGGATCAAGCAGCAGTTTGAGAAATACGGTTATCAAGTAGAGATGCAGCAGGCAGACCTAAAAGGATATGACGGTACCATCTTGAAGAGTACCAATATCATTGCAAGACAGTCAAAAGTCGAAGGTCAAAAGTCAAAGGTCTTCATCTGTGCCCATTGGGACAGTCGTCCGTGGGCAGACAATGACCCAGACTCTGCTAACTGGCGCAAGCCTGTAATGGCTGCCAATGATGGCGCCAGTGGTGTAGCAGTGATGCTGGAATTGGCACGACTGATTCAGCAGCATGATTCCCTCAATATTGCCGTCGACTTTATTTGTTTCGATGCAGAAGACTGGGGCATTCCACAATGGGACCAGACTGGTGACGGTACCGATTCATGGGCACTGGGTTCACAATACTGGGCAAAGGAATACAGTCAACTGCATCCCACACCCGAATACCAATATGCTGTATTGCTCGATATGGTTGGTGGACAGGGTGCAAAGTTCTATCAGGAAAGTTTCTCGTTGCAGAAAGCAGAATGGGTTGTCGATAAGGTATGGCGTGCAGCGAGTGCAGCAGGCTATGGCAGTATCTTCCCTATGCAGGAAGGTGGCGGTGTGACGGATGACCATCTGCCTGTGAATGATGTAGCGAATATTCCCTGCATCGATATCATCAACTGCTATCCCGACTGTCCGCAGGGTTCTTTCGGTCCTACGTGGCATACCATCTATGACGATATGCAGCATATCGACAAGAACACACTGCAAGCCGTCGGACAAACACTCGTCCAGTTGTTATTCAGCGAATAGTCTTATAATTGTCCTGCTTCGACCAGCAGAACAACACGTTCTGTCAATCGGTCGATGCCCTCAGGGTCGTACTTCTTCTTCAGGCTGGCTCCAAAAGCCCATGCGAAAGCCTGATAGAAACCTGCACGTACAGGACCAAGGAATGCCTGTATGAGTTCATAACCAGAAGAGTTACTCTCACGATAAATGAGTTTGATGAGTAACTTTCCCTGTGAGAACGTCAGTTTCTTCATGCGGGGCTTGTATGTCTTCATGATACTCCTTTCCACCAGTTTCATGTGTGCATCCTTTGCCTTCTTGTCGGGCAGTGTTTCCAGATACTCTGCCGTCTCCATCATGATGGCACGTGCCTCCTTGGCAATGGGCAACACAATCTTCACGTTCTTCACCAAACGGTTGTATGCCTGCTGCTGTTTCTTGCTGCTAAAAGTAATGGGAGGATAGACATAGACATTATTCATCTCCATATACTGGATGCTGTCGCCGTTCTCCAACACCTTGCCTACCTTCACCATCGGCACGAAGGTAGGACTATCCATATCCACCTCCTGTCGCTTCTGGTTAGTGTTTTGGGCATGAACACCCATTGTTACTATCACCAATAGCAACAACACCAGTCGCCTGATATTCTGTACAAAGACGTCTTTTCCCATCTTGGGTGCGAAGGTAGTAACAAAATAGGAAAGAGCAAAATAATTTTAGATTTATTATTTCTTTTGATTTAATAGAAAATCCCCGCGTCTCACGACGCAGGGATTCTTTTTACTTTCTTACCTTTTCTATGGATTCAGCAATTTCCAGCCGACATCAATAGACGGGGCAAGTTCCTCGCGCCCTTGCGTGTCTAAGCCACATTCCACCGTCGCCATGGCAAGAACGAGATCACACCAGACAATCTTCGTTTCTTCCTTCATGGGCGGCAAGGGAGTCGTAGCCCCAATGCCTGTCATACGGCTAACGTTCTTGATATACGCCTGTACATTGTTCTCCGTTTCAGGCGCCCAACGGCGGATAATCTTACTGATGGTGTTACAATGATGCTTCTCGTAATACGTTCGTAGTAGTTTCAAAGTGGCTCTGCAGCCTTGTCCCATGGTTTCAAACACGCAGAAAATTTTCTCTTCTGCCATTATCTCTCCGTTCCATCTAAATCTAGTGCTTTGTACGATATTCAGCGGATTATTATTCCGCAAACCTCTTGCTTGTTTCATAATCTTTAATTTTAATGGTTAGTGGTTAGTGTTTGGTGGTCTTTAACCTTTAACCCTTAACCTTTAACCGTAATAAATACTCCTTCTCCTTGTTCTTTTGCAGCCACGATGCGTCGTTTCAAGTCTATCAATGCCTGAAAACTGCCTATCATCCTGCCCTCACCGTGATAATTACCGATGATGACACCACTGCTGATATCCTCCACCGTCTTGCCTGCAATGATGCGTACGTCCTTGAATTTCCGCACCCATAGGAGCAATGGCAGCCATCGGTCATAATGCCGTGAGTAGGTAATCACAACGGGATAACGTCCGGGGGTGATGGCAAACTTCTTCATGAACAGGCGTTTGCCTGTCGTGTCCTCCGTCCATTGAGGCTCCAGTGTGTCATACAGGAATTCCTTTTCCTCACCGTCCAAACTCGCATCATCCACATGTTTGAGGATGCTCAGACGCCCCAAGGTGAAACCCTCGTTCTTTTCGGTTCTTTCTATGATTAACTCCATTTCTATTTGAGCATTTGTGAGGAAGAAGTGCTGAATTGGTACCTTTTCACCCGCGAGACTTCCGTCACTCACTTCACTCAGGTTTTGTGTCACTATTGACGGTGCGAAGGTAAAGCATAAAAAAGCCCCGACAATTATTTGTCGGAGCATCAGAAGGTTTTTCAGAAAGTTTAGACAACTATTCAGAAAGTTCAGAGTGTTCCAAAAGATTGATGAGCATGTTTCCCAAAACGACAGCGTATTCCTTGACGCCATTCTCTTTCCATTTCTCAACTCTTCCTAAAAGTTTTCCTGTGGATATAGGCTTCTGTATACAGTCATAGGTGCAGGGATGTTTTAAGTCAATATTCCATTCCCAGGCTCCCACCTCTCTGACAAACTGACTGATACTGTTGTTATATCCTTTCATCTGATAAATCCTATAGACTACTGCCCATCCGGTGTTAGCCCACCAATACCCTTCTTGCATAGTTTTCTCTACGGCTTGATGCAACTGATCCATCAAAGGCATTTCCGTGAATAGTCGGTTGTCGAATGCGTTTTTCTCGTCATGGCTATAATAATTCTCGATGTATTGCCCAACAGGAGCGTTGAAATTGATAATGGTATACCGTCTGGTATTACTAGATTTTTCCATTGTTGTTTTAGTTTATGATTTAGTAAGATGTTCACATCAAAAGATTTCCCGTGCCAATCGACACAGGAAATCTACTACTATTTTATCAACTATTCTAAAATCTCTCCTAACTTATTTTTAATGGAACGATGATAGTCGATAGATAACGTCATGACTTAATCTTCAGTGATGACAATAGTGTATTGGGCAATAATATACCCATCATTCTCAATGCATAAGGTATATTCTCCAGTATCATAACTTCCCAGTTGATAGATAACGGTCTGCCCTGCTATGACACTCATCGTGTCGTCTTCGTACACGATATTGTTTTGACTGATAGAAATTTCCACGGACGACATATTACTATTGAACAACACATACAACTCGCCAGTCTCTGCATCGATACTTGCTATGACAGGATCGGAGGAAGGTGTTCTAGGATTATTTGGAACTTGAGTTGGCGTGGGCTTAGTTCTGATAACGTAATTTTTATCCCCCGCATACAAATTTCCCGAAAAAAGGAGTGCGACTCCTACCAATAATGTAACAAATAATTTTTTCATAATTCTTCCGTTTTTTGCTGCAAAAGTATTTAATCTGTCACATTCTACAAAGGAGAATTATCGAAATCTTCAATCGACCCCGTTTCGCCAATTATGAACAACAACCTGCTGTCTTTCAGTAGGTTATATTAACCATTTAAATATTTATAACTGAATAAGAAACGCTTTTTGTGTTCAAAAATACTTATAAAGCGTTGTTTTTTATCTTAAAATCATCTAATTTTGTGGAAAATGAATGATACTTAATATTTCTTTGTAACTTTACAGCCAAAATATGAAGTCTATGTATAAAAAACTTATCTTTACAGTTATTACTACCATTTTAATTTGTGAATGCGGTAGTCGTTCCATCTCCTATAAACTAAGTGAGATAGATTCATTAGTGAGTGCTGAGAAATATGACTCTGCCTATCATGAAGTGAAAAGAATAATTCCACAATTGATCAGTAATCCGGAAGAAAAGGCATACTATAACCTGCTTTTGACACAGATAAGTTGTCTTACAGGGAATCCGTGTCCGCCAGATTCATTAATAGATTTTTCGATTGCTTTTTATGAGAAGATTGGGGATAAGGAGAAATTGTGCGATGCCTATTATTATAAAGCAGAGTATAATATCCAAAGAGGTATCTATGACCAGGCTATTATTTTAGGGAAGAAGGCAGAGGTATTGGCAAATCAAACAGGTAATCAAAATCATCAATTTAAAATTGCAGAATGCATCACATATATTAATGGTGTATGTGGTAACTACGATTTACAACTTGAATATGCTAAACGCTCTTTGAGATATGCCCAAGAAACAGGAAAAAATAATTGGATAGCATCATCTTATTGTAAAATTTGTCAATCATTTCAATATTTAGAAGAAGTAGATAGTGCTATTGTTTATGCAGACAAAGTCATAAACCATTTAAACGATGTAAAGAAAGAGGAATTGCCTTATTTCTTAAATTGTGCAGGATTTGCATACATGAATAGAGACATGGAAAAGGCTAAAGAATCATTTGAAAAATCCCTTTCCTATAAGCCTTTGGCAAGAACGTATGAAAATCTTGCATGGGTTTATCATCAAGAAGGAAATGAAGAGAAGGCATACGAATTATGGAAGCAGGCATTACTCACGGATGATAATGTCCCAAAAGCCAATATTTTGCATAACATTCTCCAGTATGATTTGGAACGCCATAATATTGAAGGGGCTTGTGAAAAAATGGGAGAAATTGTATCCATCAAAGACAGTCTCAACAATGTCCTGAAAGACCGGACTATTCAAAAGATACAACAGGAATATGATGAGAAAAAGACGGAAGAAGAACATCAGCAAGAGATACTGAGATGGATTGTGGCAGCCCTGATACTTATCATCGTTATCTTGCTATTGTTGGGATACATCAGATATAAACGATACAAGGCGAAGATAAGGTTGGCAGAACATCAATTGATTATTAACAGCTATCGGAATGAAATCAATCTACTGAAAGGACAGAACAAAGGCAACGAACAACAAATCGCTGATCTCAACAAGAAGATTAATGACCTGATAGAGCAAGAATCCCCAAGACTATACCATGGAAAGATGCTCTATGACAAAGTCATGGAAAACAAAACTACTATCACATGGACACTGGAAGACTTTAAATGCTTCATCGATTTCTATAAAGCGAATTATTACTTGTCCTATGCAAGAGTTGACAGGAAATATCATCCTAATACTGTCCAAAACACTTTCTTCCTCCTTCTCTATGAACTCGGAAAGGAAGACAAGGATATCCGCCAGATCCTGAATATCACTCAAGAAGGCATCCGTTCTAAAAGATATAGAATTAGCCAAAATATGAATAGAAAACAATAAAGGTGACCGCCCCGTAGAGGTACCTGTCACCTCTGCCGTTGGTGAAGTATATCTGGCGCGGGGTGTTGTTGAAGTCGTAGGTGATGTAGGCGATGCCCCTGCACTTGTCGGCAACCAGCGAGTCGTTCCCGTTGAACATGTAGCCGGAGCCCTGTCACCTTCTTTTTGCTCTCTTGGTATCCAAACCATGTCTGTGATTTATATAAATCCAACCTATCATATCATTATTTACCCAGATAGAGTCTGACTTATCTATCCATGTCGAATCTGACCAGTAATCCGTACCACCTCTTATTTTATCAACCTCAATCCAATAGACGGGCTTAATAACATAATCCTTTGAGACCACTTCCACTATATCCATATACCGTTCTATGGCATACAGGGAATCTCCAGCATTCACAATCATCAGGTCTGACATCTCTGCAGACTCGGGAATATATTTAACATAATTATCCCCATAAAACCACCTCGAATCACTGAGATATACTGTAACAGTGTCATGTTGGAATCTGTTTTTATATTCTACTATAACATACATGTCCCATTTGCCTACATAATAGACGTTCCAGTTAATGTAGAATGATGCTATTGTAAAAGCAATCAGCCC
>JBGVBD010000010.1:0-4879 GCA_045225255.1 Prevotella sp.
CTCTCTGAGAAGTTGCAGGCCGTGGTTGATGACGCAGCCAGTACGGAGGGAGAGAAGAATGCTGCCCGGAACCAGTTGCAGCGACTGACTCCTGAGATTGTCGAGGGCAAGTTCTTGGAAAAGATCGAGCGCGAGATTGCCAAGCGTGAGCAGCAGCGCAAGAGCTTACGGGTCCGGGAACTGTCGTTCAACAGCTATTACGAGTTTGCCCGTCAGCGTATTCCTCAGATTATCCATGAGGACAGCATCCAGTTCCCGATCAATGACTTTGCAGCTATCCTGAAGCCGTTCTATCGTGGCGGTGCATTGGAATATACTCTGAACAATGACATGGACGGTTCGCTGTTCGATGAGCAGTTTATCGTCTTTGAGATAGACAAGGTGAAGGACGACCCTGTGCTGTTCCCCATCATCGTGCTCATCATCATGGACGTGTTCACCCAGAAGATGCGTATCAAGAACAAGGTGCGCAAGTGCCTGGTCATTGAGGAAGCATGGAAGGCAATCGCCACCCCAGTTATGGCAGAGTACATCAAGTACCTGTATAAGACGGCCCGAAAGCATTGGGCAATGGTGGGTGTGGTGACACAGGAGATTCAGGATATCACCTCTTCTCCTATCGTCAAGGAGGCCATCATCAACAACTCCGACGTGTTCATGCTGCTCGACCAGAGCAAGTTCAAGGATAAGTTCGATGACATCAAGGCCACACTGGCCCTGACGGATATCGACTGCAAGAAGATCTTTACGATTAACCGCCTTGACAACAAGGTAGGCCGTTCGCCGTTCAAGGAGGTCTTCATCAAACGAGGCACTGAGGGTGATGTCTTTGGCATCGAGGAACCGCGAGAATGCTATATGAGCTATACGACGGAGAAGGCTGAGAAAGAGGCGTTGAAACTCTATCGGCGAGAGCTGAATTGTAACCATCAGCAGGCTATCGAGGCCTTTGTGCGCGATTGGGAACGCAGTGGTATCGGTAAGTCGCTGGAGTTTGCACAACTTGTAAATAAACAGGGTAAGGTTTTGAACCTGCCACCTAAAAAACAGATGATACATGCGTAAGGTTTCATTTTTCATTATATTCTTCCAGATGCTGACCGTCCCCCTCTTTGCAGGGGGATGGTACAGTGTTAATATCGACCTGAAGACCACGGCTGCTATGACTGCTGCTTATGCTGCAGAGACGGCTACAGAGATGATGAACGACGAGGACGTGCAGAAGATTCTCGACCATTATACCAATGCGGAGGTTTCTACAGCAGGTATCTTTGCATCGAAGTGGCTCGACAGGAAGGCTCTTCAGAATGCTGGACTCTTCGGTGATGCCGAGGAGAACTTCTATTATAAGCGTATCTATACGATGGTCAGTGCTCAGATAATGCCAAAGATTCTGGATGTGGCAGCACTTGCTGTCAGGAACCCAGAGAAGGCCATCTATTGGGGACCATATTTGTTTCGCACCTGTGAGCAGGTGAAACAGCTTTGTATGACCTTCGAGACAGTGGTGGCCAACGGGAAAGTGTCGTTTCAGGACGTCGCTTTCCTGGCCATCAACGATAATCTGAAAGGACTGTTCGACCTTACCAAACTTGGTGAGGTGGACTGGGCTGCCGTGTGGGATCATCTGGCTGACTTCGGTGATGGTTTGACGAAGGAAGATCTGGAAGAGGACTTGGAAGGACTCATGACAGCTGGTGGGGCAATTGTCTCTGGTGGTGGAGCCGTGCTTGATAGTGTCTGGACGAATGCCAGCAGGGTAGGGGGTGTCTTTCATTCAAGGCCCGGCGAAATACTCCAGCTTTATCATGACTTCAAGGATATGTATGAGACGCTTTCTGATCCTTCGAACATCAAGGATCTAGTGATGCAGCAGATTCTCTCGACGGACAGTACTGGTGTGGCCAACCTCTTTACGCTTGACGGCTATAACATAACTTCTTATATCAGCGACTACCTTCAGGAGATGCAGGGTCGCTATTATACCCAGCGATGGTATATCTATTGGCGTGATTCAGGTAGTGAGCAGGTGTGCAGTTATGCTCCACCTACAGACAGTGAGAGCATCATGTATGGTGGTGAGTGGTATCGTGTTGGTACGTCAGATGCCAACTATCAGTACACTGCTGCCGACTACGAGAACTCCCTGCGAAACTCTGAAAGCTATGCAGGATGGAGCCGTGCACGGTGCCAGGAACTCAATAGCAGTGATTCGAAGTATCACTATGACTTCTATAACTATATGTCATCCTCGCGTATCTATAAATCGAAGTCAGGTCGAACGACGGCCTTTTCCTACGCACATTACATTGATGTGTATAAGACTTGGAATGTCTATGAGGAAGTGTACGAGGAAACCTTTGACTCGCAGTACGATGCAGAACAGGCCATGCAAGCGAAGTTCAATGCAAAACTTGCTGAGCTTAACGACAACGAGGAGGGGCGTGTCTATCGAATCGGGAAGGATCGCAAGAACTATTATCAGGCTGCTGACGAGGTAAGGATGCGTGGCTGCTCAACGGTCAGCTTTACCATGGAGTGCCACGACCAGGCTAAACTTGGTGAAGGAAATTTCTCATGGAAGGAAAACGGCAATCAGCGCCATGCCCTCGACGAAGATTCCAAGCGCTATGCTATGGAGACAACGCTCTCAGGCGGTGCCGACACATCAGAGTTGGACGAGGGCATTAGTACATGGGGTAGCGAGGTAACCCGTCTGCAGGAACAGATTCATGCACTTGAAGTGGAGAATGACAACCTGTTGGCACAGATCAGTTATGCGAGTGTTGAAGAAGCAGCATCCCTTAGGGCGCAGTATAATGCCAACCGTACGAAGATTAACCAATTGAAAGCAGAGTTGAGCAATGCGCAGTCGAAGTTGAGCCAGTACCAGAATGCAAAGAGGGAGTTGATAGATGACTTTGCCGATGAGCGCGATGGCACCTACCGTATTCCTGCCGTGATGCACGAGATAGAGACAGCTTACAATATCATGTGGACGGATGCGGGTTCATGGCAGGGTTGGAGCTTCATTCGTCATGGAAATGTTCCGAATATCAGCGGCGAGGTGACGTTTCAGGCTGACCTCTCCAAGGAGCGTGGTGAGAGCCATTTCCTCGGCATCCGTTACCACCGTGCCATCCTTGCCGTACATTGGACGCTGACCGCCAACTATTCCAGTTCGCAGATTGTGGATATGATGGAGCTGGATCCTGAGTTGAGCGATGCAGAGAAAGCCGATTTGGTAAACCAGAGGTTGCATGAAATCATGAATGACCATCCAGGTTGTACTGTCGAAGCTAATTACGCCTATAGTAATCCGGCTGAGTCGGAGGGTGATGAAGATGCCATCCATCTCTTATGGACGTGTGACCGTCTGAATATTGCGCGTGACGTGGACTACCGTCTCTCGAAAATCTATGCTCAACTCATACTCATTGAGAAGTTCATGCGCAGCCGCGAGACCATGCTCGACTACCTGAAGCAACAGTTGGGTATAACCGTGCTCAGTGGTACAGACCGCATCCGCATCGGTGGCCGCAGTTTCCGGCATTGGCGTAATGTCGCTTCTGCTGTGGCCCGTGGTGATTATATCGTAGAAGATGATGAAGATTGAAAAGATATTCCTGATGTTGCTGATGCTCGTGCCGACGATGGTGCGGGCACAGTACAGTTTCGACTTCCTGTCTGTAGAAGCCCTGATAGACGACCACAAGCGCATCCGCAGTGTACTGATGGCCCGTAGCGGTGTGGAGCAGGCCAATGAACTGCTGCACCAGTATTCCAGTGAGGCCAATGTGGATTACGACTCGCTGAACGTGAAGCTCGACAAATACACCAAGTGCTTCGACGTTATCGATGTCATTTACAATGGCGGCGTGACGGTACTGAACGTCAAGAACACCTACGATGATGTCTCTGACCGTATTACGCAGTTAAAGGACTTACTGGAGCGGTTCACTACCCAGCTGACGCTGCGAGGCAATATCGTCTCGTCTGACACCATCATCATCAATGCCTGTGATCGTGCCGTCAATCAGGTGCTGGTTGACGGGCGTGAGCTGACGAACAGCCTCTATGAACTGACGCAGTACGCTGTTGGTGCGCGACAAATCACGACCGAGGGCCTGCTTACGGTGTTGGGCCAGATCAATGAGTCGCTCGACAACATCCGTCATTGCATTGACCACACCTATTATGTCGTCTCGCGCTACGTCACCATCCGCCTGAACTACTTCAAGCGGACGCTCTATATGTCGAAAACCATCCGTGAGATGGCCAACGATGCCTTTTCGCGGTGGAAACGGGTGGCGGAGGAAGTCGGGTATTAAAGTGAATTATTAGCTACCGATATGAAGAGATTATATTATCATGTTTTGTTATTGGCGGCGATGCTGCCGCTCTCTGTAATGGCTCAGTCAGTGACCTATAATCATGATGAGTCGGTGATGAACCAGTTTACCATTGGTGAGACAGGTGCGGGCAGTTTCACACCCGACTGGTATTACGATGTGCTGCATAAGAACTACCGCAACGGAGCCATGATGACCAATAAGCAGTTCTTCCGCAGTCAGATGAACCTCACGCTCTATCAGGAGGTTCCCCATGCCGAAGCTCTCGATTCAGCCTTGACGGAGCGTATGCGTGTGGAAGCCAAGAACATTGCCGACCGCACACCGGGCTTGACAGACATTGCCTGGCAGGTGGAGCGGGGAAAGATAGAGTCGAAGCTCTCCGTTCTGAAGGGCAATATTGAGCGTATCACGCTGGAGGGCGGCTCGGCGCATAGCTACACCACTTGGCTGGAGCGTTACAATGCCATCAACTGTGGACTTCAGGCTGTGCGCGATGCCTACATGCCACAGGGTAAGCGCAAGGA
>JBGVBD010000011.1:0-61263 GCA_045225255.1 Prevotella sp.
GGGCTGATTGCTTTTACAATAGCATCATTCTACATTAACTGGAACGTCTATTATGTAGGCAAATGGGACATGTATGTTATAGTAGAAAACAAAAACAGATTCCAACATGATACTGTTACAGTATATCTCAGTAATTCGAGGTGGTTTTATGGGGATAATTATGTTAAATATATTCCCCAGTCTGCAGAAATGTCAAATTTATATCTATATCCTTTTAATGATACATTATATGCTCGAGAAGCATACATGGAGATTACAGACATACAATCGAAAAACTACAACATTAAGCCTGTCCACCTAATTAGGATAGACAAAGTAAAATCTAACAATCATGACTATTGGTCGGACTCTACTTTTTTAAAAGAAGAGATTCCCTATTGGATTAGAATTAATCACAGACATGGAATATCTAAAAGTTGGAAATAAATAAGAGAAACGAGGTAATCGGGGACGGTTCTCAATAATCCACTTTCTTGTGAAAATATTTTGTAATGCAGAATAAAAGGAGTACCTTTGCGGTGGTGAGGAACGGCAGGATTGACAAATACCTCTTCGAAGGCGGCATCTCCCATTGCGGCATGGAGACTCATTTTGGGCTTCTTTCAGGTAAAACATATATTTTTTCTTCATTTTATTAGGTTGTATCCGTTTTTTTGTGTATATTCGCACTCAAATATTGATAGAATTGAACAGCGAGAGCCGTCAAGTTTACTTGAACGGTTGAGCCGTGAAAGCTGAAGACAAGCTCAAAAGAATGAAGCACTAAAACCTTTTGCAAGTGGTCCTTGCAGAGCAAGAAAAGACTAACTGTTGGCTGGCAGAGCAATTAGGTAAAATAGAGTACACCTTTTTACGATGTTCTCATAATAAGTCTCAACCCTCTGTTGCGCAATTGAATGAAATAGCACAAGCTTTGGATATAGATGTACGCACGTTGAATTGTCCCACAAAGGGAGGAAAATAAATATCTCGCATAGGATTATGTCAAACATGGAGTTGTAGGTCGAAATATTTAGGCACTCTTGCAGGACGAATAATTAATGGTTACACTATTTCAATTCTTAGCAAGTTACCTTCATTGAGACAAAGATCGAACCACTGATAATAATTGAATATGGATAAAAGAAACTTTTCAGAAGAAACAATAGAACAAGAAATTTATAGATTAATTTCGAGATGTTTAGGAAATGGAGAAACCATTGCTTTGGGTAGAGAATTTGATATTATTCTTCCTAATGGAGTAGAAAAGCTCAAATGGCCGAAGAATACTGCTTTAGAAATTAAATATCGACTAATTTATAATTCTTTTTCACGTATTAAAGAGTTTTACGATAAAATTCGACCACGAAAACTTATAGTTGTGGTTATTGATGATAATATATCTTCACTTCGGTTGGAGAGTAATGCCCACATGAGTAGACGTAATATAGAAGTTTTATCATTTCAGAAACTCATGCAGTTAGTAAATTCTATTGCCATAGACGAAAATAAACAAGAAATAGCAGAAAGGCATATAGAAGATTACACTAAAGATAATGACTTAAATATTCGCAGGAAGGCGAAAGAATCTTTGAAAAATAGTAAAATAAGTCTTTTCCTTGGGGCTGGTGTAAGTGCATCTGCTGGTGTTGTTACATGGAATAGTTTATTGGAACAGCTCTGCATAAAAAAGGGATTATCAAAAATAGATAGTGATATTGATAGCGTCATAAAAGGAAGATATATAATAGATGAATATAAGAAACAAGAGAAAGAAATCCCAGATGATTTCTATAATGACATGAGGGGTATTTTATATGCAAATCTTCGACCTTCAAAACTGATAAGATCATTAGCTCGAATGATTGCAAAAAGCAATATGGAGAGTATTATATCATACAATTATGATGACCTTGTTGAACAAGAGGTTAGGAAGATAAAGGCGTGTCATTCTGTATATGATAAGTCAAGACCAATTGATGGTGATAACCTTTATGTTTACCATGTACATGGATTTATTCCTCAAGACGGGGATTGGTCTCCTATTGTATTAGGTGAAAAGGAATACCACAAAATATATCAAGAATCATATAACTGGGGCAATGTTGAACAACTTCATGCTTTATGTAGAAGCGTATGTTTCTTTATAGGTCTTTCCATGACAGATCCTAATTTACGTAGATTGATAGATATATCTATAGATGGTGGCGAAATAGAGTCTGTCCATTATGCGTTTCTTCGAAGAATAGAATATAATATTCCTTTTATGGAAAAGACCATGCGTGGATTTGGCGTTAATTGTATATGGTATGACAAACATGAAGAATTGCCGGAACTACTTGAATCTCTTATGGGTTAGTTGTAAGTTTTAGTTATCTTAATTTCCAAGGTTATGAGTAATACAGTTTCAATATTTGATGCCAAAACCATAGAGATTCATTATTGGTTGCAGGATGGTTCACATTCTATGGATGCAAATGTGTTCAATAGATGTAAATACAAACTATTTTGGTATTATAAAAGAAGTTTTTACAGCATTAAAAGTGCAAATTGTAGTTGAAACCATGCCAATGGGAGAGAGTGTGGCCTTAAAGCGTGGCCGAAGTGCATTCATCCCAGATATACAAAGAAAACAAGACAGAGTAAAATTCAGCAAACAGAATTGTTTGAAAAAGAGTAATAGTATATGGAAATAAACAATTATTATCAAGAAAGGGATAAGATTATCTCTTTATTGCAAGAAGGCGTTGAATATATTCCGCAAACAGGGTATCGTACTGGCGTTCATATGCGGGTCGGTATTTTATGTAAAAAATTGGTATCCGATGACATGTTGTATATCAATACCATAAATAAAGCGATTTCTTTAGAAAACCGGATTATATCAGATATAACTAATCTTAAAGATGATAAAGTTCTGGAAAAACGTCCATATATTTTAGATTTTTCTGATGCGACTTCAGAAATTTATAGAGTGTTTCGTCCAGAAAACAAAGGTGAGACGACGATATTAAATACAGAAGATTTCTATTCTGCTAATATTTCAGAATTGCAGAAAAGGGAAAAATTATTGGTTGAAGAAGTCGCAACACTAAAAAAGAAAAATCAAATGTATGCAGGAAAGGAGAAAGAAATTGAAGATATTAAGATTCAAATTCAGCAAAGTATTGAAGAAAAGGAAGAACTTAAGAAAAAACTTGATGCTCAAGAAAATGTCAAAAATAGTATTTCTAAAGCTTTTATAGAGTTAAAGAAGCATATTACTCCATTAATGCATGAAAAGAAAAGGCTGAATTGGATGTTTTATGTATATGCTATTCTTTCTATTTGTGTCCTAGGCATGTTATTGTATTTTGAGTTCTCATATTTATCAAAATGGGAAGGAGCAGAAAAATGGATAGACTATTTACCTTATTATATACCTGTACCAATTGTAGGTGGTTTGCTATGGATTTTTATTTATCAAATGAATCGTGCCCAGCGCCAGTTATTGCAGTTGGCTAATGTACTTTATCATATTGATTATGTAGAAGGTCTTTTGTTGGCTATTAATTCTATTAATGCAGATGTTAATTCTGCATCGGAAAAGATAAGTCATGTATTGGATCAGATGATAAAAAACTATATGTTAGTACCAGAAAGTTTATCAGAAAAAACTATTGATGCAGAAATTTCAAAAGATAGCATTAACTTGCATACTTTTATTGATCTCGCAAAAGAAATTAAAGATGTAATAAAATAAAGAACTTCAATAACTGAGTTATTGGTTAACTCCAAAGCACTTAGCGGGTAACTGTAATATAACTCGAAAAAGAAACTTGGGGACGGTCCTCACTGATTCCCTATAATGCGTTTTGTAAAACACGATAAAGAAACGGAAATTATTTGGGATGTTATTATCAAACAGTCAATGGGGAATCAAAAACCGATCCTCGTGATTAATTTTAATCCATTTTTAAATTACTTTTTAACCAATTTCAAACTGAAAAAACACAAATAATATGGAAAAACATAAAAGTTTTCCAAGTTTTTCTTGGTTATTACAAATTTTATTTCTACTTTTGCATCACGAAAAAGAAAATACAGCGCCAATAGGCGTGATTTAAACAGAGCCATTGAGCCCGATTTATAATAGTCTGTCAGAAATGACAGACTTCTTTTTTGAGAACACAAATTTAATATATAATATAATGAACAAAAAAGTTGTAATATAAATGATACAATATATCTCTACCCAGAGAAGATAAATAATAATTATCCAGGATCGCTTTGTCCTTCTTATGTACAAGGAATGATGATGAGTGATACGATAATCTTTGAGAAAAGGTTTCGTGGATATACTATAGCCCCCAAAGATACTAGTCGATTACTTTTGGTAAAAAGATTCTATGAACCGGTAATTGAAGATTCTTTGTTCCTTAAAGAATTTGAGGACATCAAATTAACTTGCATACATGATTCTTTCAAATCGAATAATCCTAAGATGATTCAAGATATAGTATTTCATAGAAACGAGAAAACAAACTGTTGTATAGGAGATATAGATAAATGGCATGATATAAAACTAAGAAAGAAAGGCGAACCGATGGATTATTAAAAGAAACCCGTCAAACAGGGGAAGACAATGAATTATGTTGAAGCACAACAGATAGTGTTCCAGCATAGTCGAAGATTATGGTTGTATGATGGTCATTCTTTTTTTCTTAAAAAAAGTACAACTATAATCCTTCTAATAATGTTAAAGAATCTTCGTTATGTTTGATAATATCAGTTATTTGATTAATCTCATTGTTACATTTTTCATAATCAAGACATAGACCGCCACTCGATCTATTTAATAATATGTTTAATTGCCTGTATTCATTTTCATCCTCACTTTTTGTGTTAACTTTAATATCTAACAATTTCATGTTTATTTCAATTGACAAATCTTCTTTATTTAGAGCAAATAACTTAAACAAATCTTTTTTCCTTCTTGACAATATAGAAAGAATCCTCCGATGTGGATGAATAGAATTAATGATCATAATGCCAGGAACTGAGATTGTCAAAGTATCTATATTGGTGGCATACTCTTTTTCCATTTTTTTAAGTGTTTCTTCAAATATGTTACCATTAAGTTTTTTCCCTCTTATATCATCTAAAAAGATTCTTTGACCATATAAGAAACCTATACGTTCTTCTACCAAGTCCCTATTTACAATAGAGGATTCAAACAAATTTGAATTATGAAATACTATGTATTCTTCAAGTAATGGCAGCTCGATATTCTTAATAAATCCAAGATTGTCTATATCATAATACAAATCTAATAAGTTAATATGTTTTTCAACAGACTCGCTTTTAAAGATTTCAGTTAAAATTTCGTCTCGTTCCCCCCTCACTTCATCAGCAATAAAGCGTGCCGCAAAATATTCCATTAAAGATTTGTGTACCCATTTATACTCATTTCCATCTTTACAGAAAAGGGGTACAGATGTTAGCATATCCTTCAAATAGTCAGATTCCTTAAAACTCAAATTTGCACAGAATAGTTTCGCTTTTTCAATGACTTTGAGAATAGTAACTTTATCAAACTTTACTCCAATCTTCCTCATACAAGCATATCCGACGAATTTTAGCATTTTACTAAAATCATCAATATCTAACCCAGAACGTTTTTGATGAGCGTCTATGCCCTTTGACAAATCGTGAGAGTCAAAGAATGCCTCATAAACTTGCCTGTAGAACAAATGCTTTTTTAAAGGAATAGTCTGTTTGTGATCATAAGCGGCAAAAAGTAAAGACACAAGTAATGGATTCTCTAAGTATTCATCAATAGAACTATATTCTCCTGATCTAAGTAAGTCAATGAGTTTCTTTGACATCTCTTTTTGAGGAGTCATATCATATTTCCTCAACAAATTATAGGCTTCTTTCTTGGTTAAAGCTTTTATCTTAAATGATTGGAAATCTCCAAAACTTGTTAGTCCATCTTCTGGTCTGGATGTTAATATATAATAATTATTCGTTCCTGCCTTAGAAATAAAACTCTGAATGTCCTTTGTCACTTCTATTCTGTCAGCGATAGATATTTCATCGTAACCATCAAAGAAGAATATAAAACCACCAGTTTGGATTAATTTAAAAAGCAAATTACTATCAAACTTTCTAGATAATGAATCCATTTCTTCTTGAATCTCTTTGATAATAGTACGATTCTTATTTAGCTTATTCAATTCAATATAAATTGGTATCCCAACGTCTCCTATGTTATTATCAATTAAATCAATAAACATTCGACGGGTAATTGTAGACTTTCCCATACCAGCAGTATCAGTAATCAATATTTTTTTGTATTCTTTTATTAATGCTACTGGCAATTTGTCTATTTTTGCAGTGATTTCTTCTAACTTACAAAGATCTTCCTTTACCAATGTTTGGGCAACATAAATGTCTTTTAACCTCAGTTGGGTGTTATGAAGCACCAAAGTGTTGATAATAGAATACTTATCATATGTGCGCAGCAAATATTCCTGAAAATGTTCAGATGTTGGAATCATTTCCTCCTTGTATTTACCTTTGCACCATTCTGCAAACTGTTTTATTTTGGGAGTAATTAACTCCACAACGACCTTCTCTACCAAGGGTTTTGCTAGCGTTGCTATTGCTGCTGTTTCTAATACCATAATAATAATCTTTTATTGTCCCATCTTTGCCAAATACAAAGACTGTAATCCTATTTAATATACTTTGTTTTTATCTGTTATTATACTCTGCAAGTTATTTTCCACATAGTTCATCCCGATTACGAACATTCACCTCTCTGATATAGTCACCTAATCGTTTATATGTCATGCGTAATAATCTTTTTCAAAGATTTCCATATACTTTTGGAAAACAAAGATGCGATTCCTGCTTTGACCAGTCAATTCTTTGAGGTAATTGTCTGCACACAAGTCTTTAATGAGTGTATTGGCTGACTTATAAGTTACATTACATGTCTTAGCCGCCTCTTCCACATTCGTGTATGGGTTTTCCAGTAGTTTATGCATCAAAACGATGGCTGTTGTACTCCTTCTTCCATATCTTCCACGTATATCTTCCTCCATCTTATCCTTAAACTGGATAATCTGTGATAAGGTTTCAACAGCAATCGTTGCTGTCTGTTCTATACCTACCAGAAAATATTTTATCCATTGCAGCAGATCATTCTTAACTCGAATATTATTTAGATTATCATAATAAATATCTTTTCTCCTTTCAAAGAACGTAGATAGATATAGAAGAGGTTTGTTAAGGATGCTTTCTTTTACCAAGAACAACGTTATAAGTAATCGACCTATTCGTCCGTTACCGTCCAAGAAGGGGTGTATGGTTTCAAACTGATAGTGGGCAATAGCAATCCGAATGAGTGCGGGGACATGTATTTCATCATTATTCATGAATTTTTCCAAATCACTCATCAGGTCATTGAGCAATTGGTGATGAGGCGGAATAAATCTGGCATCTGCTAATGAAGCTCCTCCTATCCAATTTTGGCTTGTACGAAATTCTCCTGGCATTTTGTGCTCACCACGCACACTATTCAATAGTATCTTATGTGTAGACCTGATGAGTCGAGAAGATATGGGCAACCTTTTTAATTCCTCAATCGCTTGATTGATAGCAATTATATAATTCTGTACTTCTTGCCAGTCATCTCTCCTTTCGGGTAAAATTTCATTTTGGGGAAGGATCGCCTCGTCTATCCTTGTTTGAGTTCCTTCTATTCGGCTGGAATCAACAGCCTCTTTCATGACATGCAGTTTTATAAATAAGTCTATATTGGGTACTAAACGTGAGAAAGAATTAAGCTCTCCCAATTTGATTGCTGCCTTTTCCAACAAATGGTTTATTGAAGGATCATTCCATGTCCATTCATCGTTGATGACGGATGGGACAAAATATTTGTAACCATAGCCTTGTTCGTAATGGCCAGAATTAAATTTCTCGATTTCTATCATATTATCTCTTTTTATTGCAAAGATACAATAAACATTTCGTTATTTTACTTTTTTGCTCAAAAATAAAATATAAATTTGCATTATTTTACTTTTGCGGGTGTAAATGGCAAAAGAAATTATAGATTGCCAACTAAATTGAATGGTCACAGTATAGATATTTTTATTAGGAAATAAAATGTGGAAATGTGCTAATTTATTCTTCGTTTTTTGTCTCTATTTATTATTTTCTCTTGTCAAAATCGTGAACGAATAGTTGATCAAAGGATATAATTAAGCTATGATTCAGATTATTTCAAGGTACCCCCTTCATCGTATGTTAAGTATAATCGCGTTTCATTATTTGATAAAAGCACACTGATATTTAGCGGACAGGAGAATAAATATCTTAAAATCAGCAGATTATGTAAAACGACATTTTAAAACGCTTGTTAGTGACGAAAGAACGGAAGATACTACCTATATATAAATAATATTATGTATCTTTGCAAACGACATCAAATAGTATTATCATGAATAGAACAAAGAAGACACTGCTATCTGTACTTATGTTGTTACTAACAACTAGTGCAAGTGCATTCCCGTTTATCTCACCTTATGCGTATTGTAATAATAATCCGGTGAACAGAATCGATCCAGATGGTATGGATGATTATAAATTAAATGAAGATGGTTCTCTTGTATTTTGGAGAAAAACAAATGCAAAAACAACAGATAGAATTTATGCTTCTGATAAAAAAGACAATATCACAGTTAACAAAAATGTAACAAAGCAATTAATGACAGATAGAGATGATTATGATGGCAATTATGCTGTGGGAGGAGCTGAATTGCAAGACTTATTTAAATTCTGTTCGGATAATTCTAATGTTGAATGGAGATTGAATGGTTATAAAAATAAAGGTAAAACTACATATTTGATAGCAACATCACATAAGGAGGATGGAGTATTTAAAACTAATGGCGGAAACAATGAACTTGACTTATTCGTAAGCATTCATAGCCACCCAGGTAATTCTCCGGAAAAAGCATCTGGATATGGAAAGAATTCAGTACAAGACGGACAATTAAAATCCTTTGGCGATGACCAATTTAACGTGAACAACGTTTATATTCATTTCAACAATGCAGGAAAGGTATACCCGGCACAGTATCCTCGGTTTTATATTTATCATACTAAGACACAATCAAGAATCGGCTATGATCCAGATAAGTCACGAACTTCGGTCAAAAAGATAAGAAAAGCATCAGATATAATCCCATAATATACGATGAGAAAGATAATAACCACAACACTTTTATGCATCGTTCTGATTGCATGTAACAGGAACGGTGGTAATTTTTCTGTTATGATGCCTCCAGAGTTAGATAGTATTTTGGATGAATATATAGCAAACAATCCGAAAAAAAATATTGTCAATATGTTTTTTGAGAACCGTAACCACAAACAGTTTTTTACCCTTTTATGTTATTCAGATTTATATGACAGTAATTACATGGATGGGTGTTTTATGAAGAATGGAAAAATCATCATATTCTGGTCAATCAACAAGTCGTGGAAAGACAGTTTACTTCATATTCCACAGGAGGAGCTTTGCTTTGATTCTTTGGCAAAATACTCAGACTTTAACAAAGTTGACTTTGACTATGATGGTTCACCTAATCCTTTGACATATAGAATACTGTCTGTGAATAAATACAAAAAAGCTGAAGAATCAGACTGGAGTTATCCAGAACCTGCGCGTGACAATAATGTAATAAACAGTAGGGCTCTGAATAAGATAGTTAATGATTTCATAAACACAAACGACTCGCCCACCATTACATATTTACGCTTTAGTAATGTGAATGGTGACAACTTTGTTTCTATAGGATATGATATTGTATATAACCCTGAAACGTTTTCAGGTATGTTTTACCGCAATGAAAGAATTGTCGTTGTGTATTCACTTGACAATATCAGAAACTTAGATGTTATAGATAGGAAATCGCTACTTCCCATACAAACAATTAGCGATTACAGATCTATGAAAAGGAAATTTCCTAGATTTCCTGAAAAGAAATATCGTATTGTTTCAAAAGAGAAAATGGAACGAATTACGTCTGACAATAGTATTTGGATGGATATATAAATGAATCAATAGAGGGGCCAGATTCTTGATTCTTACGAATAATTAGTTAAGATGACAGAAAAGAGGATCAAAGATATATATTGGTATAAGGGAGTGGAATCATAAATTAGTCCCTTTGACCTTTCGGTGTTCAGAATAAGGACATGCGGGTTCGAGAACCGCCTTTGAATATTCATATACATTATATATAATATAAGAGGACTATTGTTGTCCTCTTTTTGGTTTTTGAACGTTTTTGTGAACGTTTGGGGCTTGAAATTTGGTGGATGGTGGGAATGGTATTAATTTCGCGCTGTCAAAAGGAACGAAAGCGCGCATCGGGAATGGAGACACAACGAATTAAAGTTAAACCATTAAATCTAAAAAATTATGAGTCAGAAATTTATTAAGAAAGTAAACACCAACCCCCGTTCAATGGCCTATGGCAAATGCTTCGCACGTGCCATCTATGACAAGAACTTCGTAGACACCAAGACACTTGCCGACTTCATTCAGACACAGGCATCTGTGAAGCGCTCAGATGTGATTGCCGTGCTCGACGAACTCGGTAGTGCCATGAAGCACTTCTTCGAGATGGGACAGAAGGTGAAGTTGGAGGGCATCGGTATCTTCAAGGTAGGATTCTCGTCTATTGGCACAGAGAAAGCGGAGGACTGTGGTGCGCAGAATATCACTACGCGTCGTATTCTCTTCTCGCCAGAGACCGTCCGTGTCGTCACCGGCTATTCCCGTCGTGCTGATGGTTCCGTCGGCCAAAAGTTCGCCATAGCAAAGAATCTCATCAAGGACGTGGTCTTCGAAGAGGCAAAGGAGTACAACGCGGAAAGTTCCTCTAGCGGTGGCAGCGGGGAAAACAGCGGAAACTGATTGAGGAGCGAAAACAATAACCATTAAAAATTGAAAGAAATGAAGAAGAACAGTTGGAAAATGGTGATCCAGTTGCTGATAAGCATCCTCACCGCATTAGCCACTACACTCGGAGTCTCGAGTTGCATGGCATAAAAAAAGAATCCGCAGGACTGAAAGGTCTTGCGGATTTCCTTATTTCTATAAATCACCGCATGGCGAGAGCCTTATCCTCTGCGGCTTCCATCAGTTCACGTTCCCCTGGACCTTTGTCGTTAATACCACAAAGATGCAGGATGCCGTGGATGATGACACGATGTAACTCTTCCTCATAGTCTTTGTGAAAGAGTTCAGCATTCGAGCGCACAGTATCTAATGAGATGACGAGGTCGCCGTTAATCGTCTTCCCTTCGTTATAGTCGAAGGTGATGATGTCTGTATAGTAGTCGTGTCCGAGATACTGGCGGTTGACTTCCAGGATATGCTCGTCGTCGCAGAAGAGATAGCCTACCTCGCCAACATTCTTGCCATAGGTGGCTGCCACCTTGCGAATCCATGCTGTAGTCTCACGTCGCTTGATGTTCGGGAAATGAACGTTCTCTGTATTGTAAGTAATCATAGGCTCAGACTCTTACAGATTGTACTTGGTTCATGACACGCAGGAAGTTACCGCCCCATATTTTCTGAATATCCTCTTCAGAATAGCGGCGGTTGAGCAGTTGACGTGTGAAGTGAAGCAACTCAGCAGAGTTAGCAAGTCCAGGCACACCACCATCACCATCGAAGTCTGTACCCAGTCCCACATGGTCGATACCCATTATCTGGATGGCATGGTCGAGATGTGCCATCGCGTCGAGTATGGTTGCCTCTCCGTCTAAGCGAAGGAAACCGTTATAGATAGTAACCTGCATCACACCTCCCTTGGCGGCAAGGGCACGCATCTGGTCATCCGTCAGGTTACGAGGATGGTCACAGAGTGCACGGCAACTGCTATGGCTGCACACGATAGGTTGCTGACTGATTTCCAAGGCATCGTAGAAACTCTTCTCGGCAGCGTGACTGAGGTCAACCATGATGCCAAGACGATTCATCTCGCGAACGACATCCTTGCCGAAGTCACTGATACCACCATGTGTATTGCTGCCTTTAGCAGAGTCACAGATATCGTTATCGCCATTGTGGCAAAGCGTCATATAGACAATACCTCGCTGGGCAAAATGACGCAGGTTCTCTATTTTCCCGTCAAGTGCATGTCCGTTTTCGATTCCGAGCATGATACTCTTTCGTCCGTTCTGTTTGTTGGTATAGAGATCAGCAGGTGTCCGTGCGATGGCAAGATAGTCGCTGTGCTTCCGAACGATATCCTCTATCTTGTCGAAGATATCATCGGCATACGCCGTCGGATGATCTGTGGGCTGAGGCAGATAAGCCACCATGATAGTAGCGTCTTGATGTCCCTCCGTCATCTTATGCAGATCGACGAGCAGTTTGGGATCACGACTACCGAAGTCTACGCCCTGTGGGAAGAACATCGGTGTGTCGCAATGGGTGTCTAACGTAAGGATGCGCTGATGAAGTTGAATGGTCTTGCGATACATAGCCGCTTCCTTCACAAGCCAATCAAATAAAGGCAGTCCGTCAGCAAGACATTCGGGATGCCATTGAACACCGATGATACTCTTGAACTCCCGACTCTCCATCGCCTCAATGATACCGTCTTCCGACTTCGCCACTACTTTGAACTTCTCACCACCGTCACATACTGCCTGATGGTGGAAAGAGTTGACGCGAAGAGGACTGAGTTGAGGGTAGAGTTGAAAGAGGGTGGAGTCTTTCTCGATAATAACGTTATGAGTAGGTATGCTACGCTCTTCCTGTTGTGAATGGTTAAGAGTGGCGATATCCGTGATATCCTGTTTTACTCTTCCTCCCAAAGCCATTGCCAGCGTTTGAATGCCTCTGCAGATACCCAACATAGGAATCTGACGATGATAAGCAAGACGGGTGATAAACAGTTCAGGAAGGTCACGCTCCTCATTAATCTCTCCCAACTTAGGATCAGGTTCCTCTCCTGCATAGTGAGGGTCATAGTCACCTCCACCACTAAGAACCAAACCATCAATCTTTTCCAACGTGTTGATGATGGTATCTGTATCAGCAAGAGGTGGGATGATAATGGGAACGCCTCCTGCCTTCAGCACCGACTTATAGTAACCCTCAGCGAGTTTACAAGTCAAGTCACCATAATTACCTGTAATACCAATCACAGGTTTAATGGATGCCTCAGGAAATGTCGCATAGACCTTTTCCGTCAGTTGCGACTGCCAGTCATAACGATCCATAGGAAAAGACTATTCTTCAATACTAACGGGAATCTCGCGCTTGATGCTCTGTTCAAGAGAGATAAGGGTCTCCGTAGCCACAACACCAGGGATGTCCTGCAAACGACCGTTCAGCAGATGCATCAACTGCTCGTTGTCACGGGCATAGAGTTTCACCAACATCGTGTACGGACCAGTGGTGAAATGGCATTCTACCACCTCAGGGATGTGTTGCAGACATTCTACCACATCCTTATACATAGATCCGCGTTCCAACGTGATACCTACATAAGTACAGGTGCTATAGCCCAGACTCTTGGGATTCACGTCGAAACCGCTACCCATAATGACGTTCGCCTCTATCAGGTGTTGCACACGCTGATGGATAGCGGCACGTGATACATTACACTCTGCTGCCACATCCTTGAAAGGAATGCGGGCATTCTTTGACAGGATGTTCAGAATCTTTTTGTCGAGATTGTCGATTTTTTCTGTTGTTGCCATATCGAAATAGGTTGCTTAAGTTTACAAATTGTAAGCAAAAGTAAGTAATTTAATCGATATAAACAACAAAATGCAAAGAAAAATACAATTATTTAAACAAAAAGAGTAGATTTTTGGTCTACTCTCCTTGTTTTTGTTTGTCTACTATCTCCAGAAGTTCGATTTTGAAAATCAACATGGAGAAAGGTTCGATATCATCACCTTGTTGATGTTCACCATAGGCAAGTTCTTGGGGAATATAGACTTCCCATAAAGAACCGACTGGCATGTGGGTAAGAGCTTCCGTCCAACCTTTGATTACCTGACTGCAACGGAACTCAGTAGGTTCGCCACGCTCATAGGAACTATCGAATACCTTACCGTTCAGCAGTCGTCCCTCATAGTGTACCTTTACTTTCTGGTTTACTTTAGGAATAATACCAGTGCCTTTTCTCAAGATCTTATATTGCACTCCGCTTTCGAGTGTATTCACGTCTTTCTTCTTACCATTCTTGGCAAGGAATTGCTCACCGGCTTTCTTATTATCACCAAATTTCTTCATCAGTTCCTCTGTCTTGACTTCCTTCATCAGTGTCTGTGCCTTGTCGTTGGCATCTTTCACTGTCATGAGTCCGTCTTTGCCAGTAGTACCACTGATGAAACCAGCCAAGAAGAGGTCGGTAGAGATACTCTTGGTAGAGTCATTACCGTAGATTTCCTTATTGACACCAGGCAACATCTGATTAGCAATCTGCTGACCGATCTGTGTACCGATATAATAGGCAGTCTTACCCTTATCACTGCTGGAGGCAACGGCTTCACGGAGTCCTTCAATGAAGTTGTCCATGTAGTCAAGATCCATGTGCTGGCGATTCTTCAGGAAGTCTACCAGTCCCTGAGTCTGCGCCATACCAATGGCATAACTCAGTGTGTCAGTGCGTGACAGCAGTTGCTGTGCCTGGGCGAAATTGAAAGAAGCACCCGTCACAAGGACGAGTGCTGCTATAATGATTTTCTTCATCATTGATTATTTCTTCTTAGGATTAACCTCAATCAGTTCAATCTTGAAGATCAATGCAGAGAAAGGCTTGATGTCCTCACCTTGCTGACGAGAACCGTAAGCGAGTTCCTGAGGAATATAAACCTCCCATACTGAACCAGCAGGCATGTGAACGAGAGCCTCTGTCCAACCCTTGATCACCTGGTTGCAACGGAGCTCTGTGGGCTCATTACGCTTGTAAGAACTGTCGAACACCTTACCGTCGATAGTGCGTCCCTCGTAGTGTACCTTTACGCGAGAGGTATCAGCAGGGATAGCACCATTACCTTCCTTGATGACCTTGTACTGTACGCCACCCTCGAGTGTCTTCACACCCTCTTTCTTGGCATTCTCAGCAAGGAACTTTTCACCAGCGACCTTGTTAGGACCATATTCCTTCTCCATCATAGTAGACTTGATTGATTCCATCAGCTTCTGAGCAAGAACCTGGGCAGAGTCAACAGTCATCAGTCCACCCTTACCTGTTGTTCCGCTAATGAAACCTGCCATGAAGTTCTTCAGAGAAATCGTCTTGGTTGAATCAGTACCAAACAGTTCGTGGTTGATGCCCTTTACCATCTGATTAGCAATCTGCTGACCAATCTGGATACCAGCATAGTAAGCGGCTTTTTTCTTGTCGTCACCAGCGTTGGCACCTTCGTTCAGACCTTTAATAAACTCATCCATGTAGGCAGTGTCAATATCCAGACGACCTACGAGATAATCCTTCAGACCCTGTGTCTGAGCCATTCCAATAGCATAACTAACAGAATCAATGTCACTCTTCAGGTTAGCCTTTGGAGTGGAATTGCCGCAAGAAAAGAATGTAACTGCGGCTACTGCTGCGATAACAGCAAATGTAAACTTTCTCATTTTTTTATTTAATTATTTATTTCGTTATATCGTTATGACGTTATATCGTTTTTACATCACTTCGATCAATTCAACATCGAAGATGAGTGCTGCAAAGGGAGGGATAGAACTACCTGCACCACCCTCGCCATAAGCCAGGCGATAAGGGATGAAGAAACGGTACTTAGCACCTTCCTGCATCAGTTGCAGACCTTCCGTCCATCCTGCAATGACCTGTTGGAGTCCGAATACAGCAGGCTCACCACGCTGTACACTACTATCAAAGACCGTACCATCGATGAGGAAACCCTCATAGTGACATTTCACACTGTCTTTGGCAGAAGGTTTCTTACCGTTGCCTTCCTTCAGCACCTGATATTGCAATCCGCTGGGCAATGTGATGACACCGTCTTTCTTGGCATTCTCGGCGAGGTATTTCTCACCAGCCTCTTTGTGCACCTTACCCTGCTCATTACGTTGCTTGTTGATTTTCTCTTCTTGTGCGGCAAAATACTCCTGCACAATCTGCTGCGCATCACGGTTAGACACCTTCAACTCATTGCCTGCAATCACATCCTTGATGGCTGTAGCAAAATCGTCGATGTTCAGTTCTGTAGCACCCATCTGTGCCAACTGATGACCGATGCCCAAACCAAGAGCATAACTTACTTTATCCATTCTTTCTCTATATTAAATAATGTATATACCTCAAAAACGGCGCAAAGATACAACTATTTTCTGATTCGAACACCATATTTCCGAAAAAATTAGCATTCTTAAACGTAAAAAGCCCCTTGGTCATATCGCCAAGGAGCCTTCTTTGTAACTCTAGTTGTGAATAAATGAATTATTCTTTGATTTTCTCGTTAAAGTTTGTAGGACGAGGACCATATACCACCTTGCGCTGTTCCATCTGTTGGCGATATTGACCTGCTGCCTCAGAAACTGTCTTTATCTGATCCTGCAATTTCAGATTTTCGTTTTGCAGACGTTCGTTCTCTGCTTGGAGAAGATTGATTCGCTCCTGAGCAGCGTTATAGGTCTTCTGGGAGACACAAGAACTAAAGCCCAATGCCACGATAACGGCGGAGAGGGCGATATTGATCATGTTACGAATCTTTTTCATCATATACGCTAACTGTTTTGATTCCGGGTGCTAAATTAGTGATAATTCTTGAATGACGTATCAATTAAAGATTATTTAACTGTTTGGTCGGCTTCTTGAATGCGTTGCAAGTGACAGAGAATCAGGTTTCCTTGATCGTCTCTCAGATGCATGCCGTTACCTCTGCAATAGCGCCAATAACGGCAGTCTTTACATTCGCCCGTATGCATCCATTTCCTATTGCGATAGGGAGCATATCGATTTTCCCATACCTCCATGAAATCGTCTTCATAGATGTTTCCTTGGTTATAGTCAGCACGGATACTGGCGCAAGCGGCAATAGAGCCATCAGCCATCACAGAGCCTACGGTGATACCTGCCTGACAATCGAAGAACATTTCCCGAACTTCGCCTTCATAGCGTCCAAGGAATCCCTCACAACCGTAAGAGGCATTGATCTTTCTCTCTTGACGTGTCTGACGGATGAAGTCGAGCATACCTCGATACTGTTCGTTGCTAATCTGCATCATCGGATCGTTGGCGGCACGACCCACAGGGAAGATAGAATAGATACGCCAATAGCCGATACCTTTCTGAATCAGGTAGTCACGAATAGCAGGCAGTTGTTCGTAGTTACGTTGATTGACACAGGTGACCACATCAGAGGCTATCTGCGGATACTTCACGAAAAGGTCTAAGGTCTGGTCGACCATCTGGTAACTCTGTGGATGACGGCGCATCCAGTTGTGATTCTCTTCTAATCCGTCCAAACTGACGGTGATACTATGCATACCTGCCTTTCGAAGTGATTCAAAGCGTTCAGGCGTAAGTGCCAAGCCATTGGTGACCATACCCCAAGGAAAACCCCTCTCGAAGATGCCTTGTCCACAAAGTTCCAAATCATCACGCATCAGAGGCTCACCACCTGTAATGGTAACGAATACTTTGTGAGGATCAGTCTTCTTGGCAATACTGTCAAGTACACGAAAGAAGTCTTCACGGGGCATGTCTTTTACCTCTGAGAGTTTACGACAATCACTTCCACAATGTCGACAACTTACATTACAACGTAGAGTACATTCCCAGAAAAGTTGTCTCAGGGGATGCTCCTTACGGATGTTCTTACTGATTTGTGTCGCCAATTCGAGGGCGATGCGCTTGCGGAAAGTCAGTTCACTCATTGGTCTTCTTTGGATTCTCGTGATGATCCTTAGGCAAAATGAGGTTGAGAATGACAGCAAGTAAGAAGACAACGGCAACACAATTCTCTGCGAATACGGTCTGTACCATCTTCGGGAAGATGGAGAACATACCTGCTGCTTGTGTGAATCCAAGTCCCACGCTAAGCGACATAGCGACAATAATCATATTACGGTCGCTGAAGCCACAGTTCGCCAGCATACGGAAACCTGCAAACAAGATGGAACCGAACATCATGATGGTACAACCACCGAGAACAGCCTGCGGAATCGTTGCCAGAAGAGCACCAACCGCAGGGAAGATGCCGCCTAAAATCATAATACAGGCACCTGTGGCAATAGCGAAGCGGTTGACAACTCCAGACATAGCCGCCAATCCCACGTTCTGACTGAATGAGGTAATAGGAGTACAACCGAAAAGTCCTGCAATACTGCTCACAAAACCGTCACAGGCGACACTGGATCCCATCTCTCGTTTATGGGTTGTACGATTCAAAGCACTCAAACAAAGAGCACTGGTATCACCGATGGTCTCTGTGGCAGAAACCATATAGATAGCGAGGATGGAAAGGAAAGCACCTAACTCGAATTCTGGCTTGAAAGGCATGAAGTTGGGTAATGAGACAATTCCCGCATTCTGCAAACCAGAGAAATCTACCATTCCCATACAGATAGCAAGGATATAACCTGCTATCAAACCAATCAGGACAGACAGGGAACGGAGGAAACCTTTGGCAAAGATCTGAAAGCCCAGACATACTAACAATGTGAATGTTCCTACAATCCAATTGTTCATTGAACCGAAGTCAGCAGCGCCTTGCCCACCGGCAAATGAGTTGGCACCGATAGGTAACAGCGAGAAACCAATGGCTGTCACTACGGTTGCGGCAACGATATGTGGAATGAGTTTGGTCCAATAATTAGGAAACAGTCCTAATAGTCCTTCTATGATACCGCCAATGATAACAGCACCCATCAACACACCCATTCCCTGAGCCGTAGCAATGGCAAGGGAAGCAGAAAGAAACGTGAAACTGATACCCATGACGATGGGCAGACGAGAACCGATACGCCAAATGGGATATAACTGTATCAGTGTACCGATACCTGCGATAATCATACAGTTCTGTATCAATGTCGCACTGGTAACAGAGTCGATACCTACCACATTGGCAAGGATAATAATCGGGGTGATATTGGCAACGAACATCGCCAATACATGTTGCAGTCCAAAGGGGATGGCTTGTACCAAAGGTACTTTGCCGTCTAATTGATAGAGTTTACTTTTGTTTTCCATTGTATTTTATTTCAGTTTGATTTGATTATTCTCCAAAGACTCGATGATAGCCAACGACTCAATACGTTGGATACCTGCTTCTTGTAATACTTTCCTGCCCTGTTGGAACTCTTTTTCGATGATGAAGCCCATCCCTACTATTTTGGCTCCTGCCTGACGACACAGGTCGATGATACCCAGTCCGGCATTACCATAGGCGAGGAAGTCATCGACAAACAGCACTCTATCATTACTCGTTAGATAATCGCGACAAACGGTTAACGGGTACTCCCGTTGTTTGGTAAATGAATGCACCGTCGATTCATAGAAATCTCCCATCGTAGAGGGCTTTTTCTTCTTGGCAAAGACCACAGGAAGTTCCATCAGATAACCTAACATGATGGCAGGTGCAATACCTGATGCCTCTACGGTTACAATCTTGTTGATGTCCTCGTCGGCAAAGCGTCTAATAAACTCAATGGCTATCTGTTTCATCAGATAGGGATCCATCTGATGATTGATGAAACGGTCAACTTTCAGGATACCACCTTCTAAGCAACGCCCGTCTTGCATAATTCTGTCGCGTAATACTTTCATAGTTTTATTGTTTATTTTTGCAAAAATACAAAATATTTCTCAATTCTCAATTGTCAACTCTCAATTATTTATTATTTTTGCAGGAAATATAAATGATAGGCTTATGAAGAAGATAGTAGTATTGACTGGTGCCGGTATGTCGGTAGAGAGCGGACTGAAGACTTTCCGTGATGCCGATGGCTTGTGGGAGAACTATCCTGTACAGAAGGTGGCGACCCATGAGGGATGGTTGGAAGACCCTACTTTGGTAACGAACTTCTATAATATGCTACGCAAGAAGTGTTGGGGCGTTCAGCCCAATGAAGGTCATCGCCTAGTGGCAAAGTTGGAAGAGAAGTATGATGTAACGGTCGTTACGCAGAATGTCGACAACCTTCACGAGATGGCAGGTTCCAGTAAGGTCATCCATTTACATGGTGAACTGATGAAGGTATGTTCGAGCCGTGATGTTGACGATCCCCGTTATCAGATTACATTGACGCCAGAGAATTGTGAGATAGAACCAGGAACGAAGGCAGGTGACGGCTCGTTGCTCCGTCCGTTTATCGTCTTCTTTGGTGAGGGTGTACCGATGATCAGTGCCGCTGCTGCTGAGGCTCAAGAGGCAGATATCTTTATTATCATCGGTACTTCCTTAGTGGTTTATCCTGCCGCCAGTCTGATTCATTATGTGCGCCCGGGTGTTCCTGTCTACCTGATTGATCCCAATCCCATCTCTGCAGGCAACAATGTCACTCAGATTCAGAAGGGAGCCAGTGAGGGCATGAAGGAACTCTCCGCCCTATTGATGAAATAAAAGAAGAAAGAGGAACTTATTCGGTTCCTCTTTCTTTATTGATTAATTCCAATAGTTTATCGACGGCTTCCGCTTCGGGGATGTTTTTCTCTACACAGACTTTCTGTTTGTAGAGGGAAATCTTGCCACGTCCTGCACCTACATAGCCGTAGTCGGCATCTGCCATCTCACCGGGACCGTTGACGATACAGCCCATGATACCAATCTTCAAACCCACCAGATGGCTGGTAGCCGCCTTGATGCGGGCAATGGTTTCCTGAAGGTTATACAATGTTCTGCCGCAACCAGGACAAGAAATGTATTCCGTCTTAGTGAACTTGATGCGGGCAGCTTGCAGGATAGCATCGGAAAGAGTTGAGAGTTGAGGGTTGAAAGATGAGAGTTTGCTACCGCTCTCCAAGGTGATGATTAGTTTCGTTGCCTTGCGGTCAATCAGTAAACCGCCCACTGCCATAGCGGCTTTCAGTTGTAGCGTTTCCCAATCGGGAGCATCAAGATTCAGGAAGATCGTATCATTCTTGATACTGGCTTCTGCTTGAGCACGCAGGACAGCACACTCTTCTATCATATCCACAAGTTTCCTTGCTACAGGTATCTCGCACTCTGGTTCTTCGGAAAGCGATACACGGATGGTGTCTCCAATACCTTCTGTCAACAAAGCACCGATACCGACAGCACTCTTGATACGACCGTCTTCACCTTCGCCTGCCTCTGTCACACCGAGATGCAACGGATAGTGCATATCCTCCTGATCCATCGTCTTCACCAACAGGCGGACAGTTGTTACCATCACTACCGTATTACTCGCCTTGATGCTGATGACGATATCGTTGAAGTCCTCACGTTTACAGATACGCAGAAACTCCATACAACTCTCTACGATACCCTCGGGCGTATCACCATAGCGTGACATGATACGGTCGGATAAAGAGCCGTGATTCACACCGATACGGATGGCCGTATGATGCTCTTTACAGATATTCAGGAAGGGCACGAGTTTCGCCTCTATCTTCTTGAGTTCTTCCACATATTCCTCATCGGTATATTCCAGATGCTTGAAGGTGCGTCCTGGGTCTACATAGTTACCTGGATTGATGCGTACCTTCTCACAATACTGTGCTGCGACATCGGCTACATGTGCCGTGAAATGCACGTCAGCCACCAACGGGGTCATATAGCCGTCGGCCTTTAACCGAGCCGAGATATTCTTCATATTCTCTGCCTCGCGGGTACCTTGTGTGGTAAAGCGTACCAATTCGCCGCCAGCGTCAATAATACGTTTTGCCTGAGCCACACAGCCTTCCGTGTCGTTGGTATCTACTGTTCCCATCGATTGGATGCGGATAGGGTTATCGCCTCCAATGGCAATATTGCCTACATGCGTAACCGTCGACTTTCTCCGTTGATAAGTTCTTTGCTCTTCCATCATATTTTTGTTCTTTGTTGCAAAGATAGGAAGTTTTTCCCAAACAGCCAAATATCATCCACAAAAGTCACTAAATAATAAGATTTTGGGGGTCTCTGAGATAGGCGGCACCTTTCGAGGCGATACCCCCAAGCTATCGGGTCGATAGGTGCCACCTATCCATGCGATAGGTGCCGCCTATCTCCGAGATAAGTGGTACCTAACTCTTTCATGCCCCTTTTTTATTAAAAAGAAGGAAAATATTTGGCTATTCCAAGAATAAACTATACCTTTGCAACCGCTAATCGACCATCAGCCATATTTGATAAGGTCAAAGGATGGCTGCCGCGATGGTGGAATGGTAGACACGAGGGACTTAAAATCCCTTGGCCCGAAACGGCTGTGCGGGTTCGAGTCCCGCTCGCGGCACAAAATGAGAGCCCGACGCTTCACAGCGCCGGGCTCTTCGCAAACTTCAAACAACCAAAAAAAGAAGTGATTGTCTGAATGGCTATGCTATCGGATGAACAGCAGTTCACGATACTTCGGCAATGGCCAGCAGGCATCGTCAACCATCAGTTCAAGTTTGTCTATCTGATAGCGGATAGTCTCCATCTTCGGGGCTACCGTGTCATGATAGGCAATAGCCTTAGCATGTTCATCTTCAATCTTGTTGGCTACCTTACGGGCATCAACGAGTTCCTCTACACCCTTCTCAATCAATGTGGTGCGCTCAGCAATCTCCTCAATGATCTTGATGTTGCGGGCTGAGAGCTTGTCTGCCTTGTCAACAGGGAAGATACTACGCATGTTCTCCACATTGGTAAGCAACTCACTCTGATACTGTGTAGCCACAGGAATGATATGGTTCATAGAGAGGTCGCCCAAGACACGTGCCTCAATCTGAATCTTCTTCGTATAGGTCTCCCATTTCACCTCATTGCGTGCCTCCAACTCTTTCTTTGTCATCACACCGAGGCTCTCAAACATGGCGATAGAATCATCGTCAAGGTAACGCTCGAAGATAACAGGACAAGATTTCTCTACGTCGAGACCGCGCTTAGTGGCTTCCTCTACCCATTCGTCGCTGTAACCGTTACCATCGAAGCGGATAGGCTTACAAGTCTTGATGTCCTCGCGGATGACATCGATGATGGCATGGAAGGTGGCAGAGTGCTCAGAGCCTTCGAAGTCCTTGGCAATCTCAGCGACTTTCTGATCCACACGCTTCTTGAAGTTGACGAGGGCTTCGGCAACAGCACTGTTCAGGGCAATCATTGCACTGGCACAGTTTGCCTCAGAACCTACAGCACGGAACTCGAAACGGTTGCCGGTGAAAGCAAACGGAGAGGTGCGGTTACGGTCTGTGTTGTCGATAAGCAGTTCAGGAATCTCGGGGATATCGAGTTTCATGCCCTGTTTGCCAGCCATAGTAAAGAGATCGTCCTTGTCAGCCTTCTCGATATGGTCAAGGAGTTCTGTCAACTGCTTGCCGAGGAACGAACTGATGATGGCAGGAGGTGCCTCGTTGGCTCCCAGACGATGGGCGTTGGTAGCACTCATGATGGATGCCTTGATCAGTCCATTGTGCTTATAGACACCCATCAATGTCTCTACGATGAAGGTGACGAAGCGCAGGTTGTCCTCTGGAGTCTTACCAGGAGCATGCAACAGGATACCGTTGTCGGTAGAGAGGCTCCAGTTGTTGTGCTTACCAGAACCATTGATACCTGCAAAGGGTTTCTCGTGTAACAGAGCACGGAAACCATGCTTACGGGCTACACGTTTCATCAGCGACATCAACAACATGTTATGGTCAACCGCCAGGTTGGTCTCTTCGAAGATAGGAGCCACCTCAAACTGGTTAGGAGCCACCTCGTTGTGACGTGTCTTACAAGGAATACCCAGTTCGAGAGCCTGCATCTCCAAGTCACGCATGAAGGCAGCCACACGCTCAGGTATAGATCCGAAGTAATGGTCGTCCATCTGCTGGTTCTTGGCAGAGTCGTGTCCCATCAGGGTGCGTCCTGTCAAGAGCAGGTCAGGACGTGCGGAATAGAGTCCCTCGTCAACGAGGAAATACTCCTGCTCCCATCCGAGATTGCTGGTTACCTTCTTTACGCTGGGGTCGAAATAGTGACATACCTCGGTGGCTGCTACATTGACAGCATGCAGGGCACGCAGCAACGGAGCCTTATAGTCGAGGGCCTCACCAGTATAGGAAATGAAAATAGTCGGGATACACAGGGTATCATCGATGATAAAGACAGGCGAAGTGGGATCCCATGCGGAATAGCCACGTGCCTCGAAAGTGGCACGAATACCACCAGAGGGGAACGAAGAGGCGTCGGGTTCCTGCTGAGCCAGCAACTTGCCACTGAACTCCTCAATCATACCACCCTTACCGTCATGCTCAATGAACGAGTCGTGCTTCTCTGCCGTACCTTCTGTCAGTGGCTGGAACCAGTGAGTATAGTGTGTAACACCATTCTCCTTAGCCCACTGCATCATACCTGCTGCCACCGCATCAGCGATCTTACGGTCGAGACGGGCACCATTGTCGATGACGTCAATCATCTTCTCATAGACGTCCTTCGGCAGGTACTTGTACATCTTTTCACGATTGAAGACCTTCTTACCGAAATACTCATAAGGTCTTTCACTACCTGCTTTTACGTCGAGTGGCTTCTTCTTGAAAGCCTCTTCGACAACCTGAAATCTTAAGTTTGCCATAATAACTGTATTTTATTTTGTGTTTGTATTGTAGGCTATTTTAGCCATTTCTCTATTCTCTGTAATGCTTCAGCCGTCTGGCTTTGTTGTCCGAAGGCCGTTAAGCGGACATATCCTTCACCACTCGGTCCGAATCCGACACCTGGGGTACAGACGACATGTGCGTCGTAGAGCATCTGCTCGAAGAACCTCCAACTGTTCATGCCTTCTGGGGTCTTTACCCAGAGATAAGGAGCATGTTCTCCACCATATACCTCCAGTCCCAGATCCTTCAGTGTCTGTTTCATCGTATGGGCGTTCTGCATATAATAACTAATGGTTGCTTTCACCTGTTCCTTACCCTCTGGGGTATAGATTGCCTCTGCCGCCCGTTGACTGATATAACTGGTGCCATTGAACTTCGTACACTGACGGCGATACCACAGGTGGTTCAAGGGGATACGCTCACCTGTCAATGTGGAAGCGGTAACATCCTTAGGAACGATAGTATAACCGCATCTTACACCAGTGAAGCCTGCTGTCTTGGAATAACTGTGAAACTCGATGGCGCATTTGCGGGCACCCCGTATCTCGTAGATGGAATGGGGAATGCTGTCGTCCTGAATATATGCTTCATAGGCGGCATCATAGAAGATCAATGCATCGTTCTTCAGTGCATAGTTCACCCATTTCTTTAGTTCTTCCTTCGAGATCACCGTACCTGTAGGGTTGTTGGGATAGCAAAGATAGATGATATCCACCCTGCGATCGGGAATCTGAGGCACGAAACCGTTCTCCGCTGTACAAGGCATATAGATGACATTCGACCAACGGCCATCTTCCAAAGTGCCTGCACGACCAATCATTACATTGGAATCGATATACACAGGATAGATGGGGTCGCCTACGGCAATACTGTTGTCCCAGCGTACCAATTCCTGAAGATTACCCGTATCACTCTTGGCTCCGTCGTTGATGAAAATCTCGTTGATGTCCAGATGGATGCCACGAGGCAGGAAGTCATTCTTCAAGATGGCTTCTCTCAGGAAGTCATAACCCTGTTCGGGACCATAGCCTCGGAAACTGCTCTGTATCGCCATCTCGTCGGCAGCCTTATGGATCGCCTCCACAACGGCAGGACATAGCGGCTGCGTCACATCGCCAATGCCGAGTGAGATCACGTCGGTCTTTGGGTGGGTAGCCTTGAAGGCATTCACCTTTTTGGCGATGTCAGCAAACAGATAATTGTTCGGCAGTTTGAGAAAATGCTCATTTACTAATGCCATATCTTTTCTTTTTTGGTTTGAAGTTTGTCTATAATTCAATGTCTCCTTCAAAGACGAATTCGGCAGGTCCCGTCATATAGACGTGGTTATCTGTCTCGTCCCATCGGATGTGTAATTCTCCTCCATCCATGAGGAGGATGGATTCGCGCCCTTTCCGTTGAGTAACGGCAGCAGCAACAGCAGTGGCGCAGGCACCTGTTCCACAAGCCATCGTGATACCACTTCCACGTTCCCATACTCTCATGCGGATGCGACCGTCGGGAAGGATGTTGGCGAACTCAATGTTGCAGCGCTGTGGAAAGGCCGGGTGGCACTCTAATTTGCGTCCTGTCTCACCTACTTGGTCGACGTCATCGGTAAAGATGACATAGTGGGGATTACCCATTGATACGAAGGTCCCTTTGTCTAATCCTCGCGATGGAAGAAACTGCTCGGCGTTTTCGAGTTGAGGCTCTCCCATATCTACGGTAACGCTCTCTACCTTTCCGTCTGTTACGTGCAATTTCAATACTTTGACACCAGAACGGGTAAACAAACGGATTTCCTCCTTAGTGGTAATTCCCTTCTCATAGAGATACTTGCCAATGCAACGTGAGGCATTACCACACATCATCGCTTCGCTTCCGTCAGCATTGAAGATACGCATGGTGAAATCAGCCTCTGGCACCTTCGATATTCCAATCAACACCAGTCCGTCACTGCCGATGCCAGTATGGGGGGCGCTCCATCTACGGGCTACCTCCGCAGGGTCGGGTATATTATATAATAAGGTATTGACATAAATGTAGTCATTACCCGCCCCGTGCATCTTGGTAAAATGGACTAATGTTGTCATTTTGTTCATCTTTTGGTCGTTTTGCTTACGCTTTGTTTGTTTTCTGCTGCAAAGATACAGCATTTTGATATTATATACAAAATTTATTTGTCTTTATTTAGTAATTTTTTAGCCCCAACTATCAATTTGTAAGTATATAGGGTCTTTTTCTTTTAAATTGTAAGCATACAGAGTGCAAACACGACTATATGCTAAGAAAATAATAAAAATAGTTTCTTATTGCTTTATTTTCCTTGCTTTTTCTTTCAAAATGTCGTACCTTTGCACTCGAAACGTTTCAATATGTCACGAAAAGTAGTAATTAAATTTATTAAGGTATGAAAAAGATTGAGGCAATCATCCGTAAGACAAAGTTCGAGGATGTGAAGGAGGCTTTATTAAACTCAGACATCGACTGGTTTGAGTATCATGACGTGAAAGGTATCGGTCAGAGCCGACAGGAGCGTATATATCGTGGCGTTCAGTATAGTACGGATGTGATTGAGCGTGTAGCGCTGACAATTGTGTGCCGTGATATGTTCTTGGAGCCTACCATTAAGGTGATTCTACAGGTGGCTCATACAGGACAGATCGGTGACGGACGTATCTTCGTCAGTGACGTGATAGACACCTGGTCCATCCGTACCGGTGAGAACGGTGATACTGTATTAAGAGACAAGAAGTAATAGGATAACAACACAAACACAAATTAAAACACTACGATTATGAACGAAATTGGATTATCACTCGATACTGTATGGATGTTATTAGCAGCCATGCTCGTGTTCTGGATGCAGCCAGGGTTCGCGCTCTGTGAGGCAGGTTTTACACGTTCTAAGAACACGGTAAATATTCTGTTCAAGAACTTTGTCGATTTTATGTTCGGCTCTCTGTTGTTCTTCTTCGTTGGCTTCGGCTTTATGTTCGGTAGCGATGGAGCAGGATTTATTGGAATGCCTAATTTTGGTGACCTTTCTTTTTATAAGAGCGATCTGCCGATTGAAGGTTTCCTGATTTTTGAAACAGTGTTCTGTGCCACTTCTGCCACGATTGTCAGTGGTGCGATGGCTGAACGCACAAAGTTCTCAATGTATGTCATCTATAGTGCTTGTATCTCACTGTTTATTTATCCGATATCTGGTCACTGGACATGGGGCGGTGGTTGGCTTTGCAACGAGGCTGCCGATAGTTTCATGATGACAACCTTTGGTGCTGTCTTCCACGATTTCGCAGGATCGGCCATTGTACATAGCGTTGGTGGTGTATTGGCTTTAGTAGGTGCTATCGCACTGGGTCCCCGTCGCGGAAAATATGGTAAGGACGGTAAGAGTCGCGCTATCCCTGGTCATTCTCTGACAATGGCTGCCCTCGGTGTCTTCATTCTCTGGCTCGGATGGTTCGGTTTCAACCCCGGTTCTCAGTTGGCAGCAAGTGGTGAGGTGAACCGCATTGCTATCTCACACGTGTTCCTGACCACCAACCTCGCTGCCGCAGCAGGTGGTGTCGCCACCATGTTCGTTACCTGGATCAAGTATGGTAAACCCTCGTTCTCACTGACACTGAATGGTGTACTGGCTGGTCTTGTAGGTATTACGGCAGGTTGTGATTTGGTAGATCCATGGGGTGCCATTGTCATCGGTCTTGCATGCGGTACGGTATTGGTTTACGCCATTGAGTTTATTGACCACAAACTGCACATCGACGATCCTGTAGGTGCTTCTTCCGTCCACGGTGTCTGTGGTATCCTTGGTACCATCATGACTGGTCTGTTTGCTGTAGAAGGTGGTGCTTTCTATGGTGACGGTTGGGGTTTCTTCGGTGCTGAGTGTTTTGGTGTGCTGATCATCGACCTCTGGGCTGCCGCTTGCGGTATCGTTCTCTTCTTCGGTATCAAGAAACTGCATGGTCTGCGTGTTGACAAGCGTATTGAGGAAGAAGGTCTCGATATCTACGAACATGGAGAGAGTTGTTACAATTAAAGCTTAGAATTTACGTTATACTGTAAAGACAATTATCAATTAAAAATAAGGATTATGAAAAAGATTGCAATGATAGCCATGATGGCAACGATGAGTACAGTTGCTATGGCACAGGATACAGTGGAGGGAACAATTGGTGCGGATTTCGTATCACAGTATATCTGGCGTGGTCAGGATTTGGGAAATGTCAGTATCCAGCCTACACTGGGTATTGCCTACAAAGGATTGAGTCTCTCTGCATGGGGAAGTGTCGGTGTAGAGTCTTCCGATACCAAAGAGTTCGACCTCGCACTCTCTTACACCATTGGTGGATTGAGCGTTGGTATCACAGATTATTGGACGAATGCCACTCAGGAATATGATGAGGATGGAAATCCGCAGTCACGCTATTTCTTGTATGATGCCCATCGCACTAACCACGTATTCGAGGCTTTCCTCGGCTATGACTTCGGTCTGTTGTCTGCAACTTGGTATACCAACTTTGCTGGTGCAGACGGTATCAACAAAGACGGTAAGCGTGCCTATTCATCTTATTTTGAGTTGAACGCTCCCTTCAAACTTGCCACTTGCGACTGGACAGCCACATTAGGTGTGGTTCCCTATGCCACGACAAGTTACAATACCAATGGTTTCGCTGTAACCAATGTGGCAGTGAAGGCAACCAAGGATATCAAGATTACTGATACGTTCTCGATTCCTATCTTTGGACAAGTGGTGGCGAACCCTTGTTCACAGAAAGCATACTTCGTCTTTGGATTCACGCTACAGCCGTGAGTCCAAAGACTCTTTTCATTCGCAAACATCAAACACATCAAAAAATATGGATACAAAGTACATCTTCGTTACAGGCGGCGTGGTTTCGTCATTGGGCAAGGGAATCATCTCTGCCAGCATTGGTAAGTTGCTGCAGGCACGCGGCTACAAGGTTACTATTCAGAAGTTCGACCCGTACATCAACATCGACCCTGGGACGCTCAATCCCTATGAGCATGGCGAGTGCTATGTGACGGTCGACGGTATGGAGACTGATTTGGACTTGGGCCACTACGAACGCTTTACAGGTATCCATACCACACGCAACAACTCCATCACTACAGGACGAATCTACAAGACCGTCATCGATCGTGAGCGTCATGGTGACTATCTGGGTAAGACCATTCAGGTGGTACCACATATCACAGATGAGATCAAACGAAGGATGCTACGTGAGGAAGAAAGGCTACGGGTAGGCGACGATAAGTCGGGAATGAAGAACGAGCAGTTCGATTTCGTCATCACCGAGGTAGGTGGTACCATTGGCGACATCGAGAGTGCACCGTTTATGGAGGCTATCCGACAGTTGCGCTGGCAGTTAGGTAGAAATGCAGTATGTGTACATCTGACCTACGTGCCTTATCTGAAGGCTGCTGATGAGTTGAAGACAAAGCCTACACAACATAGCGTAAAAGAGTTGCAGTCGATGGGAATACAACCTGATATCCTCGTCCTGCGCACAGAACGCCACCTTGACGATAGCATGCGTATGAAGGTGGCTTCGTTCTGTAATGTCGATTTGGAGTGTGTGGTACAGAGCGAAGATATGCCGAGCATCTACGAGGTTCCCGTGAGTATGCAACACCAAGGTCTCGACGCTGCCATTTTGCGTAAGATAGGTATCCCTGTAGGAGAGACGCCTGCCATGAAGTCCTGGCATGATTTCCTCGACAAACAGCGTAATGCCAAACGCGAGGTACACATTGGACTGGTGGGCAAGTATGCCTTACAAGATGCTTATAAGAGTATTCGTGAGAGTCTGAATCTGGCAGGTATTTACAACGACGTAAAGGCTTGCTTGCATTTCGTGAATAGCGAAGATATTACCAAAGCAAACGTAGCTGAGAAACTTGGCGGTTTGCAGGGTGTGGTCATCTGTCCAGGCTTTGGTCATCGTGGTATCGAAGGAAAGATTATTGCCGCAGAATATACCCGAACGCACGATATTCCTACCTTCGGCATCTGTCTCGGTATGCAGATGATGGTCATCGAGTTTGCAAGGAATGTCCTTGGTTATAAAGATGCGAATAGTTGTGAGATGGACACCCAGACACCTCATAATGTGATTGATATCATGGAAGAACAGAAGAACATCCAGCAAATGGGTGGTACGATGCGTCTGGGAGCCTATGAGTGCGAACTGGTGAAAGGCAGTCGCGTTTACGAGGCCTATGGTGAGGAAACACTGATTCGTGAGCGTCATCGCCATCGCTATGAGTTCAACAACCAGTACCTCAAGGAGTATGAGGAGAAAGGCATGAAGTGCGTAGGTATCAACCCTGCTGCCAACCTCGTTGAGATTGTAGAGATTCCTGAACATAAATGGTATATCGGAACACAGTTCCATCCGGAATACTCTTCTACTGTTCTTCATCCGCACCCATTGTTTATGAGTTTCATCAAAAAATGTTCTGAGTAATCTGAATAATCGGAAAAGGTATGGAACAGTTAAAACACGAATGCGGTGTGGCGATGATTCGTCTGTTAAAGCCACTCGACTATTATGAGAAGAAATACGGCTCGTGGGCTTACGGATTCAATAAACTCTATCTGATGATGGAGAAGCAGCACAACCGCGGACAGGAGGGTGCAGGTATTGCATCAGTTTGTTTGAACCGTGAACCAGGTACAGAGTATATGTTCCGTGAAAAGGCGGAGGGCAAGGACGCCATTACCGAGATTTTCTCGAGAGTGACGCAGGAAATGGTAGGCGAATTATATATGGGGCATCTACGTTATTCTACCACAGGTAAGAGCGGACTACAATACGTGCATCCCTTTCTGCGCCGCAACAATTGGCGAGCCAAAAACCTCTGTCTCTGTGGTAATTTCAATATGACGAATATTGATGAGGTTTTTCAGTTCATCACCGCACAAGGACAGTCGCCACGTATCTATAGCGACTCATACATCACACTCGAACTGATGGGGCATCGATTGGACCGCGAAGTAGAGCGACTCTATCAAGAAGCGAAAGATAAAGGTCTGGAAGGAACAGATATCACAGATTATATTGACGATAACGTATGCATCGCCAACGTGCTGAAGAAGACGATGAAACACTATGACGGTGGTTATGTCATGTGTGGACTGACAGGCTCTGGAGAAATGTTCTCTGTACGTGACCCCTGGGGTATTCGTCCTGCATTTTTCTATCGTGATGATGAAATTGTAGCTCTTGCCAGTGAACGCCCTGTCTTACAGACTACTTTCGATTTAGATAGTAAGGATATTCAAGAACTGAAACCTGGTGAGGCACTGATTGTCCGTAAAAATGGAGAGAGTCGGCTGGAGCAGATTATGCCTGCACAGAAGTTATCGGCTTGTTCTTTTGAGCGTATCTACTTCAGTCGTGGTTCTGACTGTGATATCTATCAGGAGCGCAAACGACTGGGCGAACAATTGACACAACCCATCCTGAAAGCCATCAACGGTGACGTCGACAATACTGTTTTCTCATATATTCCCAATACTGCCGAAGTCGCTTTCTACGGTATGACTGACGGCTTCCGCAAATTACATGGAGAGGTACGAACGGAGAAGGTCGTATGGAAAGATATCAAGATGCGTACCTTTATTGCCGATAATTCTGAGCGTAACGATCTTGCCGCCCATGTCTATGATATCAGTTACGGCTCATTACGCCCCCAGGTGGATAACCTTGTGATTATTGACGATTCGATCGTCCGTGGTACCACGTTAAGAGAGAGCATCTTCAAGATTCTCGACCGTCTGCATCCCAAGAAGATTGTGATGGTATCGAGTTCACCACAAATCCGTTATCCCGATTACTATGGTATTGACATGCCTCGCTTGGAGGAGTTCTGTGCTTTTCGCGCCACGATGGCACTTATCGAGGAACGTGGCATGTGGCAATTGGTAAACGATGTCTACATGGCTTGCAAACGCGACCCTCATACTGAAAACCATGTCCGTGCCCTTTATGAGCCGTTCACCGTCGAGGAAATCAATCATAAAATCGTCGAGATGCTTCGTCCGAAAGATATGCAGACACCCGTGGAATTGGTATTCCAAAGAATTGAAGGACTACATCATGCTTGTCCCAATCATCCTGGCGATTGGTACTTTACAGGCCATTATCCGACCCCTGGTGGTACACGCTTAGTGAATCAGGCGTTCGTGAACTATATAGACAACAAACAGAAGAAACAACAATAAAAAAAGAAAGATTATGTGTGGAATAGTAGCAATATTCAACGTGAAGGAACAGACACAGGAACTTCGTCAGAAAGCCCTGCGTATGAGTCAGAAAATCCGTCATCGTGGTCCTGACTGGAGTGGTATCTATTGCGGAGGATCTGCTATCCTTGCCCACGAACGACTGAGTATCGTCGACCCCGAATCGGGTGGACAGCCTCTGTTCGCTCCTGACAGAAAACAGGTCCTTGCCGTCAATGGTGAGATATACAACCACCAGATGATTCGTGAACAGTATAAATGGAAATACGACTTCCAGACGGGTTCCGACTGTGAGGTCATCCTGGCACTCTATCGCGACAAGGGTATTGATTTTCTGGAGGACATCAGTGGTATCTTTGCCTTTGCCCTCTACGACGAGGAGAAGGATGAGTTCCTGATTGCTCGCGACCCTATTGGCGTAATCCCTTTGTATATCGGCTATGATAACGACGGGAAGGTATATATCGCCTCAGAGCTGAAAGCCTTGGAGGGACAGTGTGACCGTTATGAGCCTTTCCTCCCAGGACATTATTACTGGAGTAAAGAAGGTAAGATGCAGCGATATTACAAGCGTGACTGGTTCGAGTATGATGCCGTAAAGGATAATCCTGCCAGTGTTCCTGACATTCATGATGCACTGAAGGATGCCGTGCGTCGCCAACTAATGTCTGACGTCCCCTACGGTGTATTGCTCTCTGGCGGACTCGACTCTTCTGTCATCTCTGCCATCGCCGAGAAATATAGTGAGATGCGTATCGAGGACAATTCTCAGAGTCGTGCCTACTGGCCTCGTCTGCATAGCTTTGCCGTCGGACTAAAAGGAGCGCCTGATTTGGCGAAAGCCAAGATGGTGGCCGATCATATCGGTACCGTACACCATGAGATCAACTATACCATTCAGGAAGGACTCGATGCCATCCGTGATGTCATCTACTTCATTGAGACCTACGATGTGACTACAGTCCGTGCCTCTACCCCGATGTATCTGTTGGCACGTGTCATCAAGTCGATGGGTATCAAGATGGTACTCTCAGGCGAGGGTGCTGATGAGATTTTCGGAGGTTATCTGTATTTCCACAAAGCGCCTGATGCAAAGGCATTTCATGAGGAGACCGTCCGCAAACTCTCAAAACTCTATCTCTACGACTGTCTGCGTGCCAACAAGAGTCTGTCGGCTTGGGGTGTAGAGGGACGAGTGCCCTTCTTGGATAAGGAGTTCCTCGATGTGGCGATGCGTACAAATCCTGAAGCAAAGATGTGTCCTGGTACCACCATGGAGAAGCGTATTGTCCGCGAGGCATTTGCCGATTTATTACCTGCCGAGGTAGCATGGCGACAGAAGGAGCAATTCAGCGACGGTGTGGGTTATTCATGGATTGACACCCTGAAGAAGATTACCGCTGAAGCGGTAACTGATGAGCAGATGGCACATGCCGCAGAGCGTTTCCCCATCAATCCACCGAAGAACAAAGAGGAATATTATTATCGTAGCATCTTTGCCGAGCATTTCCCCTCCGACAGTGCAGCCCGCAGTGTTCCCAGCGAGGCGAGTGTAGCCTGTAGCACTGCCATCGCCCTCGAATGGGATGCCGCCTTCAAAGGCATGAACGACCCCTCAGGCCGTGCCGTCAAGGGTGTTCATGAACAAGCGTATTAATAATGATCCAATAAAGGACACTTATTGCTGGATAAATTGGGATAAACAAATGCCTTCTATCACTTGTTCCAAGGCCTTGGAATACCCCCTGAGGATGCTTTGAAACAAGTGAAAGGAGGCATTGGAATAAATGAGAGGCATAAAAATTGATTTTTCGCTTACTTATTGGATAAAGTACTCACGTTCGAAAAAACTCAAGATTCTCTTGGTTTTTTGCTCACTTATTGGATAAATTTCTCACGTTCGACAAAATAAATTCATTTATTCTGTTCTCACTTAATCGAAATTTTCGTACCTTTGCACACAAATTTAAAAATAATAGTACTATTATGGCTTATACACGTATGACCGCTGCAGAGGCTGCAGCACTGATTAAGAATGGTGAGAACATTGCCATGAGTGGCTTTACACCTGCTGGTGTAGCCAAGGCAACAACCAAGGAGTTAGCAAAGATTGCACTTGCCGAGCATGAGGCAGGACGCGAGTTTAAGGTAGGTATCTTCACTGGTGCATCTACTGGTCAGAGCACTGATGGTGACCTTGCCAATGCACAGGCCATCAAGTATCGTGCGCCTTATACGACGAACCCTGATTTCCGCAAGCATGTGAATGCTGGTGAGATTCCTTATAACGACCTACACCTGAGTCACATGGCACAGGAGTTGCGTTATGGTTTCTATGGTGATGTGGACTGGGCAATCCTCGAAGTCTGTGACATCGAGGAGGTTGGCAACGACTATCGCGTCTATCTGACTGCTGCTGGTGGCATCTCTCCTACGGCTGCCCGTCTTGCCAAGAAGGTCATTTTGGAGTTGAACTCCTTCCACAGCCCTGACGCAAAGTATATCCACGACGTATATGAGCCGTTGGATCCCCCTTACCGCAAGCCCATCCCCATCTTCAATGTCAGTGACCGTATCGGTGTTCCTTATGTGACGATTCCGAAGGAGAAGGTGGTAGGTGTCGTAGAGTGTAACATCCCTGATGAGGCTCGTGCCTTTAAGGACAGCGACCCTGTAACAGACAAGATTGGTTTCCTGACTGCAGAGTTCTTGGTTGCAGAGTTGCATGCTGGTCGTATTCCTAAGGAGTTCCTGCCCTTGCAGAGTGGTGTAGGTTCTACTGCCAATGCCATTCTCGGCGCTCTTGGTGAGGATAAGCATGTGCCCGACTTCAATATCTACACAGAGGTATTGCAGGATGCAGTGGTCGGCATGATGATGAACGGTCGCGTGAAGGATGCTTCTGCTTGTTCACTGACTGTCTCTAACGAGTGTCTGAAGCAGGTCTATGACAATATGGATTACTTCAAGAATCACCTGACACTGCGTCAGAGTGAGATTTCTAACCACCCTGCCGTTATCCGTCGTCTGGGTGTTATCGCCATCAATACTGCTATTGAGGTGGATATCTATGGTAATGCTAACTCTACCCATATCAGTGGAACGAAGATGATGAATGGTATCGGTGGTTCTGGTGACTTCATCCGCAATGCTTACCTGAGTATCTTCACCTGTCCTTCTGTAGCGAAAGGCGGCTTGATTTCAAGCGTTGTACCATTCGTTACCCACCAGGATTCCTCAGAGCACGACGTGAATGTCATCGTAACGGAACAGGGTGTTGCAGACTTGCGTGGTAAGAGTCCGATGCAGCGTGCACAGACCATCATCGAGAATTGTGCGCATCCTGACTACAAGCAGTTGTTGTGGGACTACCTGAAACTGGGTACAGGCGGACATACCCGTCATTGTCTCACGGCTGCCTTTGCCATGCACGACACACTGGCTCGTAAGGGTGACATGAAACTGACAGACTTCAGCGAATACGTGAAGTAAATTGAAAGTTGAAAGTTGAAAGTTGAAAATTGAAAATTAATAGATTTGGAATCGAAATTAGTTATCTATAATACGCTGACGCGACAGAAGGAGCGTTTCGAACCTCTGCATGCACCCAATGTGGGTATGTATGTCTGCGGACCTACTGTTTATGGCGATCCCCATCTGGGACATGCGCGTCCTGCCATCACCTTCGACTTAGTGTTCCGTTATCTGAAGCACTTAGGCTATAAGGTACGTTATGTGCGTAACATCACGGATGTGGGACATTTGGAACATGATGCCGACGAGGGCGAGGATAAGATTGCCAAGAAGGCACGACTGGAACAGTTGGAGCCCATGGAGATAGCGCAGTATTATACCAACCGCTATCATCAGGCCATGGAGGCACTTAATGTGTTGCCACCTTCTATCGAGCCGCATGCCACAGGACATATCATCGAGCAGCAGCAACTGGTGCAGCAGATACTGGATAATGGTTTTGCCTACGAGTCGAACGGCTCTGTCTATTTCGATATCGAGGCATATAACAAGCAGTATAAGTACGGCATCCTTTCTGGTCGTTCCTTGGAGAACATCAAGGACGAGAGTCGTGAACTGGCTGGCGTAGGAGAGAAACATAATCAGGCTGACTTCGCCCTTTGGAAGAAGGCACAACCAGAACATATCATGCGCTGGCCCTCTCCTTGGTCAGACGGTTTCCCTGGCTGGCACTGTGAGTGTACGGCAATGGGTAGGAAGTACTTGGGTGAAATGTTCGATATTCATGGTGGTGGTATGGATCTCGTCTTCCCTCATCATGAGTGTGAGATAGCACAGGCACAAGCCTCTATGGGACATCCTGCCGTGAAGTATTGGATGCATAATAATATGTTGACCATCAACGGACAGAAGATGGGTAAGTCATATAATAACTTCATCACGCTGGAACAGTTCTTTACTGGTAATCATCCGCTGTTGGAGAAGGCTTATACCGCTATGACTATCCGTTTCTTCGTCTTGAGCGCCCACTATCGTGGCACTGTAGACTTCTCCAACGAGGCTTTGCAGGCTGCAGAGAAGGGATTGGAGAAACTGTTGAATGCCATCAACGATCTTGAGCGTGTTCAGGCATCTGACAAATGTGATGCAGAGACGGAGAAAGTTGTCAAGAGTCTTCGCCAGAAGTGCTATGATGCCATGAACGATGACTTTGCAACACCACAGGTCATCAGTAATCTCTTTGAGGCTTGCACGGTGATTAATAAACTCATCGACCATAAGGCAACCATCTGTGCTGACTGTCTGAAAGAACTTTCAGAGACGATGCGCCTCTTCGCTTTTGATATCCTTGGTTTGAGGGAAGAGAAGGGTAACAGCAGTGATGCTCGCGAAGCCGCCTTCGGCAAGGTGATGGATATGGTATTGGAACTTCGCGCCAAAGCAAAGGCAGACAAAGACTGGGCTACCAGTGATAAGATTCGCGATGAACTTGCTGCTGCCGGCTTTGAGGTGAAAGATACCAAGGACGGCGTCACTTGGCGACTGAATAAATAAATGAGAAGCCGAAGCAGAAACGCTTCGGCTTTCTTATTGTTCGTAGGCTTCCTTCGTCATAAAGATGGCAACGGTCTTGTCTCGAAGATATTCCGCTGACATATACATTAGTCCATCGTAGGGATTGCGTGTACCCCATGAGTTCTTCATAATAAAGAAGAGACGATGTTGGGGATCACGGGCGAGACCAACTATCGCCATACAGTGATTATCGGTAGGACGCGAATTATTATGCTTATCGGCAATACCTTCCTTAAACGAGAAACCTGACTCATGCGTATCGCCTTCCCAACAGACACCATGACGCTGACGGACGGCACGTTCTACATGAGCCAACAACGAGTCTTTGGGAATATTCAGGAAACTGCCTTTCTCCCAGTTGTCCGGTAAGTCGAGTACCACTTTTTTATAATAGGGGTATTCGTCGTTAGAGGTCAGGGAGATATACTCTTCAGGAGCGCAGACGCTGTGGGCAAATTCCAAAGGGGTATAACGGGCACCTAACATAAAGACCCATCGAGGGCGAGGCAGTTTATGATAGGAAGTATCAGGATAGGCATCATAACTGACGATACCATGTCGCCCTATTATATTTAATAAGGTGTGACCCATGCCACGAAGATTTCTCCGTTTGACCACTCTTTCGATATAGGCAGGAGAGAGATGAACAGAGTCGCCTCGGGCAATATGCTCTGTCTCTATCGTAGAAAGCATGGCATAAGCCCAACAGAATTGAGAGTTCCCTTGATTCTTGACAGGAGTCATCGGTAATCTCACTTCGTCAGTGAACACTATCGGAGGGCTTTTCTGACAGCCAGCCAGACAAACGACAAGAAATAAATATAATAGTCTCTTCATCATTTAATGATGCAAAGATAGGAAATAATTCATTATTTCTTAGTACCTTTGCCAGCGAAAATGAAGGAAAGTATTAAAGATTTTGAAATCATGGCTCCTGTGGGGAGTCGTGAATCGTTAGCTGCAGCACTGAAGGCTGGGGCAGATTCTGTTTATTTCGGAGTGGAACAACTGAACATGCGCTCACATTCTGCCAACCATTTTACGATTGACGATCTCAGGGAGATTGCCGCTACCTGTCAAGAATACGGGGTGAAAAGTTACCTCACTGTGAATACGATTATCTATGGTGAGGATATCACTTTGATGCATGAGATTATCGATGCCGCTGTTGAGGCAAATATCTCTGCCGTCATCGCCTGTGATATCGCCGTGATGACCTATTGTCGACAAAAGGGGATGGAAGTACATCTCTCCACCCAACTGAATATCTCGAATATCGAAGCGCTGAAGTTCTATGCCCAGTTTGCCGATGTGGTAGTCCTTGCCCGTGAACTGAATCTTGACCAAGTGGCAGATATCTATCGGCAGATAGAGGAACAGCATATCTGCGGACCTTCAGGGGAACAGATACGTATTGAGATGTTCTGTCATGGTGCCTTGTGTATGGCTATTAGCGGCAAATGCTATATGAGTCTCGATAACACAGGTCGTTCAGCCAATCGTGGAGAATGTATGCAGATATGTCGTCGCTCTTATATCGTCACAGACAGGGATACAGGAACGGAATTGGAGATAGATAACAAATATATTATGAGTCCGAAAGACCTGAAGACCATCCGTTTTATCGACCGTATGATGAAAAACGGTGTGAGGGTCTTTAAGATAGAAGGTCGTGCCCGTGGACCAGAGTATGTCTATACCGTCGTGAAGTGTTACAAGGAGGCCATCCAGGCTGTGCTTGACAGAACGTTCACAGAGGATCGCAAGGATAAATGGGATGAGCGTCTTTCTACCGTCTTCAATCGTGGCTTCTGGGATGGTTACTATCAAGGGCAGTTGATGGGCGAGTGGAACAAAAACTACGGCTCGAATGCCACTGAACGTAAGGTCTACATCGGCAAGGGCACGAAATACTATTCGAAGCTGGGCGTCGCAGAGTTCACCGTTGAGGCCAACACCTTCCGTGTGGGTGACAGGATGCTCATCACGGGCCCCACCACTGGCGTCATCTACGTCACAGCCGATGAAATCCACGATGACAACGGTCCCGTCACCATCGCCCAACAAGGCACCCGCGTTTCCATTGCTGTTCCTGAAAAGGTCCGCCCCAGCGATAAACTCTTCAAGTTAGTGAAAAGTGAAGACAAAGAGAGTATCCAATCAGTAATCCTCTGAACTATATTTTCTTAATAGGTCCGTTAGGGGTCATCATAATGCGAAGTCCGCGTGAGTTTGGCGAGGCTGGGCGGCCCAGCATGTCGAAACTGCGCCCTTCGAGTTGCTTGTTGTTGAATCGGGGCGAATGGATGCTTGACGGTGTAAACTCCTTGATGGTACCGAAATTGCTCCAAGGCTCCTGATGTCGATAGTTCTCAATGCAGCCTTCTGGCACATAGAGCACCGATTCGGCCATGTTCCACGACATCCAGTCCATCGGTTCGTTGAAGGCCATAGGGTCGGTCTCGGCAGGTGGCTCCTTAGAGTACATATAGATGTTGTGAGCTGAATAGTTAGGAACAAAGAATGCACCGAACTCAATCTTGCGCACTGATGCTGGTATGTGCCAATTTACCATGTAGTCGGCTCCTGCAAATGCTTCTACGCCTATTTCCTCCAGACCTTCGGGCAGTTTGCAGTCGATCAGATTGTAGCATTCATAGAAGGCAGTACCGCCTATGCGCTTGATGGTTGGCGGCAGAATCAGTTTATTCAAACCCTCGCAGTTATAGAAGCATCCTGACGGAATGCTGTCAAGCGGTGCCTGTATATCGAGCGTACCCATGAAGGCATCCCAAAAAGCATTTGGTGCAAGGTTGCGCACACTGCTGGGAATCACCAGTTTGCTAACTCGTAGATCACCGAATGCATGTTCATCTATCGTTTCCAACCCTTCGGGAAGTACTAAGTTGTACAGTTGGTTGTTGCATAACGCATACTCTCCGATATGCTTTAGTTTTTCTGGCAAGTGAATGTATTCAATAAAACATTCATGGAATGTCCAGTCCTGCAGATACTCCACATTGTCGGAGATGATAAGCGAGTCCATATAACATTCATTAAAAGCACCGGCACCGATATGGGTGACGCTATTGGGGATGACCAGTTTGGGCTGCCATACCTGTCGCAGTGCACATCTGAAGGCATCATCGCCTATGTATTGCAGTCCCTCGTTCAGAGTGATGTTATTGCAACAGTTGTAGTTGAAAGCCATATCGTCTATTATCTTGACTTCAGGACGAATCGTAATGCTTTCTAAACTTGTGTCGGAGGAATTGAAGAAGGACAGCAGTCGCGTATGGTCACGAGTGTACAGATAGCCATCCTCCAGTACATACTCAGGGTTATCCTCGTCCATCGTAACTTGTTGTAACCAGCGGTTCCCGTTGAATGCACCATTGCCGATATGGACGAGCGAGGCGGGGATGTGTAGCCGTTCAAAGAAATTGCTTGAGAAAGCATGATCGCCTACCCACGTCAGTGTCGGAGACAGGTTGATGCTGTCGCCACAGAAAAAGAAGGCGTAGTCGCCAATCTTCGTCAGTACATTTGGTAGTACCAGACTTTTGAACTCTTTTTCGTAGAACATGTATGGGCCTATGACATCGTCTTCTGTAGTATAATCTTCATAATAGGGGTCACCGCCAGCCACGATCCTACAATCATAAAGATTCAGTACTCTTTGTGAATTAGACCATTCGCGCAGCACCTTTATATCCGATCCGTTAATCCTTCCTTTTAACGTAAGATTAAACTCATACATCAGATCGTAAGCATCAAATATACTCTGCAATTGTCCAGGCCGTACCTCCACAGTTCTTTCTGCAGACATGCGAACAGGAACCGCTTGCAACAAAAATAAGAGAATAATTAGTAAAAGTGAATTCTTTTTCATACTTGGTTTATTAATTGAGGTGCAAAATTATATTTTCTACGAATATAATTCCTCCCAAAGAAAGAAATAGATGTTGTAATTCGGATTATTTACACTATATTAACTTTTGTTGTCCAACTATTCAGCAATTAGTATGTCCTGCCCATAAATTGGGTAGGAATTCATACTAATTTACCCTATCCTTACACTTTAGCGACAAAATGCGAAATTATCCGTCTTTGGACATTCGCAATTCGGGGCGCAAAGGGGCAGGCACTTCTGTTCTCTTGTTTGTTTTTGGAGTTGAGGTGGCTGTTTTGGGTGTTAGGAGTCATCTTTACGACCGTTATTTGGCGAGTTTTGTTGTCGAAAGGCTATGGGAAAGGCAACAAATAGGTGCCTCAGTAGGAATGCGTGAGTACTTTCAACGAAGTCAAAGAATAATTGAGAAGAAAATCAAAATATTTAATGAATCGTTTTGTCGTCAAACATAAAATACATAACTTTGCAAGGAAATATCCGCAAGTATAGCAGAAAATGGAAGAGACTGTCAATTTTTATTCTAAAAAAGGAAAGACATTATGGGGACTGTTTATATTCCTTCTTATTGCAATCATATACATAGGGAGCTATGTTTATATTTTCCCCACTTTCAATGCTGAGACTGCGCCAATTAAATATAAAATTTGCTTATATGCAAGCCCTTGTCTATTCATATTAATAATTATCTTACTCTATCCTGCTTTTCGTAATTATTCTTTTGTTTCAAAAGGACTGCCAGTTTTGATTTTTACTCCTAAAGAAATACGACAATATAATGCATGGATTAATGACTATATTTGTATACCATGGGATGAAATAACAGGAATCTATAGAATAAAGAATACGAGAAACAACATAATTGAATATCGCATTGAAGTTAAAGACAGAGACAATCTCATAGCACGCCAAGGAATCAAGAAACAAAACAAATTCTTAAGAATGGTCTATTTAACAAATAGCCGTGCACTAACGAGTATTATTATTAATTCCTTGGATACAGATGAACAAACATTTATTGACACCTTAAAGCAAAAGAATAAATACTTCCTTCGGAATATTTGACAGATTAAATATAAATGAAATATGGCAGCGATTAACGAGATACAAGACGAGATTATAGAGGAGTTCTCTGGTTTTGACGACTGGATGGACAAATATCAGTTGCTGATAGACTTAGGCAACGAGCAGGAACCTTTGGACGAGAAGTACAAGATAGAGAGCAACTTGATTGACGGATGCCAGAGTAGGGTATGGCTGCAGGCTGACTATCACGATGGTGTTATCGACTTTGCTGCAGAAAGTGATGCCCTGATCGTGAAAGGTATTGTGTCTTTACTGATTCGTGTCCTCTCAGGGCACACACCTCAGGAAATTCTGGATGCAGACTTATACTTCATTGACCAGATAGGACTGAAAGAACATCTCTCTCCCACACGCAGTAACGGTTTGCTGGCAATGGTGAAACAGATACGGATGTATGCACTTGCTTTCAAGACAAAAGCAAACACTTAATTGCTTTCGTAAGCATCAAGAAGCTTCAAGTAATAATCGCGGAAGTCATCCCAATGATAATAGGGGGCGATGTCTGTCTGAAGAGGCAGTGTCGCCTCTTTCTCATTCAATAGAATCTTAAAGATGACATCTTTATCGGAGGGATTGTTACGGTAGAAGATGAACTGAAGATTGGCAGCCATCGGGAAGGCACGATAGGCTATCCATCCGTGTTCCTCTAATTCTCCCAAATCCATCGTCTGATAGCCATAGCCATTCAGATCCAACAGACAGGAAAGGGGTAATACCATCGTGTCGTGACCAAAACGCAATGTTGCACCTGGTTTTGGTAAGGCAATACAACTGTCTGCCTCTTCAATGATCTTCCTCAACAGGTTCCGCTGGGTATATGGTTGTTTTCCACCATTCAACAGGGAAGGTCCATAGTTGATATACCACCAAGAGTTTTCTTTGTTCCAGATGTTATAGAGTTCCTCATTGCTGAAGAGACGAATCAGATGAAGACTGTCTCTCAGATGTGTATTCTGCTGAATAGAAGCAACTTTGAATAAATAATAACTCAGTTCTTCATCGTCTACATGTTGGCGTACATAGGCAGTGTCGTTGAAGAGTGTAGCCATCAGTCGCTCGTTATCCTCAAGTTTCTTGCAATATTCTTGATAAGCAGTAGTAGCGGCAGGAGGCATCCTGTTGTCTCGTAGTTTCTTGTCTTGGAAGTTCATATACCACATATCGTGCTGAGAAGCGTCCGTGCGGACTTGCAAAGCAGGATTGATGGTAAGCATTTGCTGGATGGCAGCACCCATCGACAAGATACAACGAATCTTCGTCGTGCTCTTGGCATCGATCTGCACATCACCTTCAAACACCTCTGGATAATGCTCCATCATTCTGCGGATGATATGGCGGTGCTGTCTGTTACCCAAAGCGGTGAGTTCACCATAACGGCCTTGTACATCTTCACGTGCAATACCTATTTCATGAAGGGCTTCTTTGCCTATTGATGTCAATTTCCCTAATGAGTCAGCCTTGTTCAGTGCGTTATAAGGGATATCGTATGCATACTCCTTACTCAGATAGCGCGACCCATGTCGACCGTAATGACTTATATAGAATGGATGTTTTCCTGCTGGTGCAGGTGTATATTGATAAGTATCGCTATCTGGATAGACGCAATAGTTGTTAGCGGATAAGAAGGGATTCCTCACTATCTCCTCATATACCGTTTGAGCAAACGTTAAGTTTGCCAGACAGAACATTACGAGAGTAATGGTCGATTTTAGTTTCATTGATACGTCTGTTTAGTCTGTTTAGTTGGTTGGTGTTGTTTCTTCTTCGTAGGCATCTATCTTCGACAGATAATATCGCCTGACATCTTTCCATTTATAATAGGGTGCTGTATCACTCTTGATGGGTAACGTCGCCTCTTCTTCATTTAGCAACACCTTCACCAAGATGTCTTTATCGTAATAATCCGAGCGATAGAAGATTAATTGTAAGTTGGACGCCATTGGGAATACTATACAAGCCCACCAACCGTTATCCTCCAGTTCCTCCAGATTCATCGTCTGAAGACCGAAACCATTGATTTCCATCAAACAAGTCAGCGGCAAAATCATCGTTTCGTGTCCGAAGCGCAATTGAGCACCAGGATTCTTTAAGCGAAGACAACTATCAGCCTCCTGAATGATTTGGCGCAATAGATACCGCTGGGTATAAGGTTGTTTTCCACCATTCAAGAGGGAAGGTCCATACATGAAATACCACCACGCGTTCTCTTTCTGCCAGAACTGATGAATATCCTCGTAAGAGAAGATTTCCAGAAAGTCTATCTTACTTCCCATACGGGTATTTTGCTGGATAAGAGCTGTTTTCAGAAGATAGTAGTTCAACCATATCTCATCCATTTGCTCGCGGGCAAAGACTGAGTCGTTAAACAGCAATGACATCAGCCTTGGATTATGCTCACGATGGGCGCAATACTCATCATATGCCTTCTCGGCAGCACTTGTCATCATGCTGTCACGCAGATCTTTGTCCTGATGGTTCATATACCACATGTCATGCTTAGAGGCATCCATGCGAATCTGCAATTTGGGATTACGGGCAAGCATAGCCTGTAAAGCAGAAGCCATCGAGAGGATACAGCGATTGACGGTGGTACTCTTGGCATCGATATGGGCTCTTCCCTCAAAGACCTCAGGGAAACGGGTCATCATACGACGAGCAATACCTTTATGTTGTTGTTTCCCTAATTCCGACAAGTCACCCCAACGACCCTCTGAATCGTCAATGATCTCTTTAAGTTGGCGAAGTACGTCCTTTCCTAATGGTGTCAGTTTATCAAGACTGTCTGCTTTCGCCAGCATCTTAAACGGAACATCATATCCCTTGCGGTTGTTAAGGTAACGGGACCCATGACGTCCATAATGACTGATATAGAAAGGATGTTTTCCAGCAGGAGGTGGCGTTTGCTTTTGAAGTATCGTATCAGGATAGATACAATAGTTACTTGCAGAGAAGTTGCGATTCTGACTGATGCGATCGAAGGCAGATTGAGATTGGGCACTACTTATCATAGTCACACCGAGAAGCATGACTATCATAAAGATTGTGAGACGAATCGTCTTAATTACCTTGATATGCATCGAGTTTCTTCAAATAATAGTCACGTACTTCTTCCCATTTATAATAAGGCGCCATACTACTCTTGATGGGTAGTGTTGCTTCGTTCTCATTCAACAGGACTTTCACAAGGACGTCTTTGTCCTCTGGGTTTTTGCGATAGAAAATAAACTGGATATTGGCGCCCATAGGAAAAACCTTGTAGTTGATCCATCCCTTGCGCTCTAAACAGTCGAAATTATCTGTCACCAAATCAAAACCGTTTAGACCTAATAGACAAGTCAGCGGCATTACCATTGTTTCATGGCCAAAGCGCAAAGTGGCACCAGACTTCGGCAAAGCAATACAACTGTCGGCCTCTTGAATGATTTGACGCAATAAATTACGCTGATTATAAGGTTGCCTTCCACCATTCAGAGAACAGGCACCATAATAGATGTACCACCAGGTATTATCTATCTTCCAATAATTGTAGATTTCCTCATCAGAGAAGATATCATAGAGGGTGATTTTTTTGCGAGCTTCTGTATTCTGAATACAGGATGCCAGATGGAAAAGGTCTTCTCCCAGATGTTGTGCTTTCACATGCTTGCGAACATAGGCAGTATCGTTGAACAACCTCGGCATCAACAGGTATCCACACTCATAGTTCTTGATGTAAGTCCTATAGGCATTGCGTAGGGTAGAATCTTTCCGCTCCTCCTTCAACTTCTTGTCTTGGAAGTTCATATACCACATATCATATTGCGAAGCATCATGACGGATACGTAGGTCGGGGTTCATCGTTATCAACTGAAATAGGGCGTTCTCCATGGAGAGGATACAACGAATCACCACAGTACTCTTGGCATCAATATTCGCTTTTCCTTCAAAAACTTCAGGGAAGCGCTCGAACATACGCTTGGCAATCTGCCGATGTTGCTCAGCACCTAACTGCGTCAATTCTCCAAGGCGGAGATTAGCCTCCTCTCGTAACATCGCCACGCGGCGTAGTACATCCTGACCTAATGGTGTTAGTTTACCCAAAGAGTCAGCCTTGGCTAATGTCTTATAGGGGTCGTCGTAATCATCTTTATTAATCAGGAATCTCGAGCCGTGGCGACCATAGTGACTGATATAGAAAGGTTTCTTTCCATCGGGAGCCGGCGTCAGTTTTGTCTGCTTAGGACCAGGATAAGCAAGATAGTTACTGGCGGAGTTATGAATATCCTTCAGTATCTCTTCCTTGGCGGTCTGCGCATTCACTCCTAATGAGAAAAATAAAACCGCAATGATTAATCTAAACGTCTTCATAAGAACAAAAATAGGTTGCAAAGGTACGAATATTTATTGAGAAATCCATAATTGTTTAACATTTTCTTTGTGTTTTATCATTTTATAGTTATCTTTGCCGATAGAATCAAAACCATTTCCTTTATGGCAAGAAATCAAGATTGGCAGAACGATTATTGGTTGCTCCTCATGCAGGTTTATCTGAAAAAGCCTGTAGGGGTGAAACCGGTATATAGTAAAATAATGGTAGACCTAAGTATGGAATTGCACATCGCTCCTCAGATACTGTTTAATAAAATGTGTGAGATTGCCAATTTAGAGACACCACGCATTGAACGTATCTGGCAGGAATATGGTGCGAATCCTCGTCGTCTGAATCGTGCCGTTAGTCTTTTTCGCCAAATGAAAGGATTTGGTAATAATGAGGAGTTTTATGAGGGAGTTGATCTTCAAGAGACCTTTGAGCGTGATTTCCGCCCTATTAATGACGATACCTCTGTGACTCCTGTTATGCTAATACTGGTGCTCGACCTCTATTTCCGCTTGACACCTATCACAATGGTGCCAGAGACCCCAGAGATACAACAGTTGGGGCACCTGATAAAGATTTCTGCCAAAGAGGTGGCGAACATCATGGATATCTATCAACATTGTGACCCCTATCTTAATCGTAAGGAAGTGGTTTTCAGTCCTTTATTTCCTGCCTGTCAGGATATATGGCAACGATATGGTAATTGGGATACAGAACAACTGGCCTCTTATGCCCGTCAGTTAAAAGAGTACTTCAAATAATGGCGCAGGAGCAGATACAAGAGCAACAACAGACCCTCGCGCTGAAGCAGACGCAGAGTATCACGCAGCAACAGTTGTTGCAGGCGCAACTCATTGAATTGCCCATCGCTCAGTTGTTGGAACGTGTTAATACGGAGATGGATGATAATCCTGCCTTGGAAGTTAATACAGGCGAAGAATCAGATTTTTCAGATAATTCCGAATACTCAGAATCTTCTGAAAACTCTGATTCCTCCGACGACTTTGAAAGCGAAGAGCGCCAGTCGGCATTAGATGCTGCCTTGGAGAATATTGGGCGTGACGATGAAGACCTGCCTGTCTATCATGGAGGACAGGCTTATAACGAAGAGCGTGAAGAGATAGTCTATGGAGAAACACAATCGTTCTATGATCAACTCAAAGAACAGATGGGTGTCATTGAAATGACGGAACGTCAGCGCGACATCATGGAATACTTGATAGGTTCTCTCGATGATGATGGACTCCTACGTAAGTCACTCGATAATATCAGTGATGAACTAGCTATCTATCATGCCATTGATGCTAATATCCAAGAAATTGAGGAGGTGTTGTTGCTTCTACAGGAGTTCGATCCCGCTGGTATTGGCGGACGCTCTTTACAAGAATGTCTATTGCTTCAAATCAAGAGACGTTCCCCTTCCCGTCTGCGTGACTTGATGGAACAGGTGATTACTGATTTCTTTGAGGAGTTTACGAAAAAGCATTGGAAGAAAATCCAGCAGGCACTTCAACTGAACGACTTGCAGGCGAAAACGCTGATGAGCGAGTTACGCAAACTGAATCCCAAGCCAGGTGCTTCGATGGGTGAAGCAGTAGGTCGCTCTATGCAACAGATCACACCTGACTTTATCGTTGATACCCAAGATGATGGGACAGTGACTTTCCAACTGAACCTTGGCGAGGTGCCAGAATTACATGTATCACAGTCGTTTACGGATACCCTGCGTGAATATCAGGACAACAAAGAAAACATGAGTCGTCAGATGAAAGAGGCGTTACTCTATACAAAGAAAAAGGTGGATGCTGCGCAGGGGTTCATCGAAGCCATCCGAGTGCGCCGACATACGCTGACGATCACGATGCAGGCGATTATTCAGTGGCAGCATCGTTATTTCGAGGAAGGGGATGAGGCTTTGCTTCGTCCGATGATTCTTAAAGATATCGCAGAGAAGACAGGTCTTGACTTGAGTACCGTTTCTCGTGTCAGCAACTCCAAATACGCTCAGACACGTTGGGGTACTTTTCCCTTACGTCATTTCTTCAGCGACAGTTATGTGACGGCTGATGGTGATGAACTATCAACCAGAGAAATCAAGGCAGCATTACAAGATTTGGTGGATGCGGAAGATAAGCTCAAGCCTTTGAGTGACGAGGCTTTAGGGAAGTTACTTGCAGAAAAAGGCTATCCTATTGCTCGTCGTACAGTGGCAAAGTATCGTGAGCAATTGGGAATCCCTGTGGCACGATTGAGAAAATAAGTAACGAAAAGATAAGATGATGAGAAGGAAACAACAGATGATAGTGGCAGCGCGTGTGATGAGTATGCTCTTCACACCGTTCTATTTACCTATTATCGGACTCATAGCCCTGTTTACATTCAGTTATATGAACATTTTTCCGTTGTCATATAAGTTACAGGTTCTTATCATGGTCTATTTCTTCACCATCCTATTACCTTCACTACTGATACATTTCTATCGTCGCTATCAGGGATGGACGCTGATAGAACTAGGACAACGGGAGCGCCGTATGGTACCTTATGCCATTTCCATCCTCTGCTATTTCTCTTGTATCTATCTGATGGAACGCCTCCACATGCCCCATTTCATCAGTTCCATTGTAGTGGCAGCCTTGATAGTGCAGATTGTCTGTGCCCTTCTGAATGTATGGTGGAAGATTTCTACCCATACTGCGGCTATTGGAGGTGTGGGGGGAGCCTTGTTTGCCTTTGCAGAATATTTAGGTTTTAATCCTGTATGGTGGCTGTGCCTGGTTTTCTTTATTGCAGGTATCTTAGGAACCTGCAGGATGGTACTCCGTCAACATTCCCTCTCACAAGTCATTGGTGGTTTCTGGGTGGGATTTGTCTGTGCCGCCCTTTCGATACTTTTCTTGTAACATTAAAGATTAAACATAAAAAGATGAATCCAATTGTCAGTATTATTATGGGCAGCACCAGTGATCTGCCCGTTATGGAGAAAGCCTGTAAACTCTTAGACGAGATGCAGGTGCCGTTTGAAGTTAATGCTCTCTCTGCCCATCGTACTCCAGAGGCTGTCGAGGAGTTTGCACGCAATGCCAAAGGTCGTGGTATTCGTGTGATTATCGCTGCCGCAGGAATGGCTGCTGCTCTTCCTGGTGTTATTGCCGCCTCTACCACATTGCCCGTCATAGGAGTTCCTATCAAGGGAATGCTTGATGGTTTAGATGCGATGCTCAGCATTATCCAAATGCCCCCAGGTATCCCTGTGGCAACAGTGGGAGTCAACGGTGCTCAGAATGCCGCTGTCCTTGCTGTCGAGATGCTTGCCCTCAGTGATGAGGCTATTGCCCAACGCCTTTCCGACTACAAGGCTGGACTAAAGGATAAAATCGTCAAGGCAAACAAAGAACTGGCAGATGTGAAATATCAGTTTAAAACCAACTGATTATTTCTAGAGTATCTTTTTGAGTATACTTGATAGTTTTACAGCCTTTGCTTCCTAAACATACAGACAACCCCTAAGATAATGAAGGGGATGGAGAGGATTTGTCCCATATCGATGGGAAGGGAGGCTTCGAAGGCTTCCTGTATCTCTTTCGTGTATTCGATGAAGAAGCGGAAGGTGAAGATATAAGTGAGACAGAAACCGAAATACCAACCTGTACCTACTTGGGGACTTCTGGCTATTGGTCCATTAGCACACTTTTTATAGATGACCCACATGATCAAGAACAGAAGAGCATAGGCGATGGCCTCATAGAGTTGTGCAGGATGGCGAGGCATCTGATCGACGCGTTCGAAGATAAAAGCCCAAGGCACTTCCGTTACTTTACCGATAATCTCTGAATTCATCAGGTTGCCCAAGCGGATGAAGCATGCCATCGAACCAGTAGCAATAGCGATATTATCAAGAACGGTCCAGATGCTTAGCTTGGTCTTCTTGACATAGAGCCAGAGGGCAATCATCAATCCAAGGGTACCGCCATGTGAAGCGAGTCCCTCGTAACCCACGAACTTCCAACCACCTTCCGCTAAGAAACGGATAGGCAGGAACATCTCGATGATACCCTTGCCACTGGTGAGGAAATAGTCGGGCTCATAGAAGATGCAGTGTCCTAAGCGGGCACCTATCAGAATACCGAAGAAACAGTAGACGAAGAGGGGGTCGAAGAGTTCGTCTTTAATCTTCTGATCGCGATAGAGTCGTCGCACCAACAGAAATGCGACGGCAAAGCCCAAGAGCCAACAGAGTCCGTACCAACGAACGACTATTGGACCTAAATGGAGTAACTCCAGATTGGGATTCCAAAGAACGTATAACAGTTCGCTATTCATCATTAAACGTTAAAGCGGAAGTGCATGATATCACCGTCTTGCACGACGTATTCCTTACCCTCGATACCCATCTTACCAGCCTCGCGGACAGCAGCCTCGGAACCATACTGAATATAGTCGTCATACTTGATGACCTCTGCCCGAATAAAGCCCTTCTCGAAGTCGGTATGGATAACACCAGCACACTGTGGAGCCTTCCATCCTTTATGGTATGTCCAAGCCTTTACCTCCATCTCACCAGCCGTGATGAAGGTCTCGAGGTTCAACAGTGAGTAGGCTTTCTTGATGAGGCGATTGACACCACTCTCTTCCAAACCGAGTTCCTCCAAGAACATCAGCTTGTCTTCGTAACTCTCCAACTCAGCGATATCCTCTTCTGTCTTGGCAGCGATAATCATCGTCTCAGCACCTTCCTCTTTGGCAAGTGCCTCTACCTTCTTCGTGAAGTCGTTGCCGTCCTTCGCATCCGACTCGCTGACGTTGCAGACATAGAGTACGGGCTTGGCAGTCAACAGGAAGAGGTTGCGAGCACAATCCTGCTCGTCTTTGCTCTCAAACTCCACGATACGGGCATTCTTGCCTTGGTCAAGCACCTCCTTATAGGCTTTCAGCACAGAGACTTCCAACTTGGCATCCTTATTACCTGCAGCGGCAGCCTTCTCCGTCTTAGCCAATCGACCCTCAACGGTCTCGAGGTCTTTCAACTGCAACTCTGTATCGATAATCTCCTTGTCGCGGATGGGATCAATGGTGCCGTCGACATGTGTGATGTTATCATCCTCGAAACAACGCAACACATGAATAATGGCATCCGTCTCACGGATATTTCCCAAGAACTTATTTCCCAATCCCTCGCCCTTGGAGGCACCTTTTACGAGTCCTGCGATATCTACAATCTCACAAGTAGCAGGAACGATACGCCCGGGGTGAACAATCTCTGCAAGCTTTGTCAGTCGCTCGTCAGGAACGGTAATCACTCCCACGTTGGGCTCTATCGTACAAAAAGGAAAGTTGGCTGCCTGTGCCTTTGCACTTGACAGACAATTGAACAAAGTGGACTTACCAACGTTTGGTAGTCCAACTATACCACATTTTAATGACATTTTTTATTTTATCTTTTATATCTATTCTTCTACGGAGAAGTCGTCTTTGCCGACTCCGCAAATGGGACATACCCAGTCGTCTGGAATATCCTCAAAGGCTGTACCTGGCTCGATTCCGCTATCGGGATCGCCAATCGCTGGGTCATACACGTAACCACATACGTCGCAAATGTACTTTTTCATACGTTCAAATGATTTAGTTATCAAATAGGTTTGTTTTTATCCTTGTTATTGAGAACGTGTTCGATACGCTCTACAATAGTATCAGGGGCAATATTGTTCATACAGGCATAGTCGCCTCGTATACAGGGCTTCTGTCCATAGATGCTGCATGGACGACATTCGAGCGAAACCTGGATGACATTATCAGGATCTTGATTCCAACCCATAAACCCTGCATAGGGATGCGTGGCTCCCCAAATGCTGACAACAGGGATGGCTACTAACGAGGCAAGGTGCATATTTGCTGAATCCATAGAGACCATTACATCCAGATGACTCATCAGGATGAGTTCCTGATACAGGGTTTCTACTTCGTTGCTCACATGGACACACTGCTTATATTGCTCGCACCACTGCGTAAACTGCTTGTCTTCTTGTTCGCCTTTGCCAAAGAGGAAGATTCGAGCCTCAGGATGCAACGCAATGATCTTTTCCAAGACTTGTTGCATCAACGGCAAGGGATAAATCTTTCCTGCATGAGCAGCAAAAGGAGCGAGACCAATGTTTAGTTGAGAGTTAAGAGTTAAGAGTTGAGAGTTATTAGGTAACAAACTCAGGTCTCCACCTCCCTCAGGGAAGATAGAACGGAACTCCAGTTTGATGGGATAACCCAGTCGAGCCAACACATCAGCATAGTTTTGGAAGGAAGAGGGTTGTTGTTCCATGAGCTTGTTGGCAATAGATGTCAAGCGGCGACGACCCTTCCGATGCTTGTCGATATGTGCTACCTTATAGCGTCCGATATTAAAGCGGACACGCAGGAATTCAGAGCGCAGCACATTATGCAGGTCGGCAACAGCAGTAAACTGCTTAGCCGTCAGTCGGCGATAGAGGGCATTCAGTCCCTTGATACCATGATACTCCCGTTTCAGGTCGGCTTCCATAAATCCTACATTGGGTGCCAGATTCTCAAAGAGAGAACGTGCGAAGGCGCGACTCAATACCGTTATCCTTAAATGAGGATATTGGTGGGCCAAAGAATAGACCACCGGCACTGCCATAGCCACATCGCCCAAGGCAGAGAAACGGATAATGAGTATGTGCTCTTTCTTCATATCTTACCTCTTGCCTCTTACCTCTTACTTCTTATATAGTATCGGATTCGTAGCAGGGTCGTTATACATCTTCATCTGGCGATACACTTTCATGTATTTGCGGCCAGCCTCGATATCATCCAAGAGTTGGTCGATAGCCGTACTCAAATCTACCTGCTGCTCTTTCAGCACTTCCAGTTTCATCTGGCATTTCTGAATATGCTCTGGTTCAGCATCCTGACGGTCTACCTGCTCCTGCATGTGCCATATCTTCAGTGCGAGAATTGACAAGCGATCTACTGCCCAAGCAGGACTCTCTGTGTTCAGACGTGCTTCAGGCAGTGGTTTTACATCCTCATATAACTTGCGGAAATAGGAATCAATCTCCTCCACCAAGTCCGTACGGTCTTGATTGCTACGATCGATGCGACGCTTTAGGGCAAGGGCATCCGCTGGGTCTATATGCGGATCACGGATGATATCTTCCAAGTGCCACTGAACCGTATCTATCCAACACTTCAGATAGAGATCATACTCTATACTCTCACGCTCATAGGGATTGGCTATAGGGGTATCTACATGGTCCTTCAGGTGATAGTCGCGTATCGCCTGATTAAAGACCAGATTTGCTTTTTCTGTAAACGACATCTTTAGATATAGTATTGTTATGGATGCAAAGATACTACAAATAATTGATAATTGGTAAATGATAATTGATAATTTAAATAAAATTTGTAACTTTGCCCTCTGTATGAAGATAGTTGTAGACGATAAGATACCCTATATACAGGAGAAATTGTGTCTTCTGGCAGACGAATTGGTAGCTATCGGCGGTTCTGAGATATCTGCTGCTGATGTGAGGGATGCCGATGCGCTGATAGTCCGTACACGAACTCATTGCAACGAGTCATTACTCGCAGGCAGCAAGGTACGCTTTGTGGCAACAGCGACGATTGGTTTCGACCATATCGATGCCGACTATCTACAGCGTGCAGGCATCACTTGGATCAGTTGTCCTGGTTGTAATGCAGGTTCTGTAGCACAGTACGTAGAGTCTTCGTTATTATTGCTACAGCAAGAAAAGGGGTTGACACTTTCCCATGCTACGATAGGTATTGTAGGTTGTGGTCATGTGGGTTCGAAAGTCAAAGCAGTGGCAGAACGCTTGGGAATGCATGTCCTCATTTGCGATCCGCCATTAGGTAATCCAGATTTTGTTACTTTATCAGAAATAGAACAGCAAGCCGATGTCATCACTTTTCATGTACCGTTGACTAAAGAAGGGCAGTTTGCTACTTGGCACATGGCAGATGAGGCATTCTTCCATCGTTTGTCCCACGTACCTTATATTATTAATACCAGTAGGGGAGGCGTTGTTGACAATCAGGCTTTGCTCTCTGCTTTGCACGACGGACGAGTACGTGATGCCGTTATCGATGTATGGGAAGGAGAGCCGAATGTGAATCCTGCATTGCTCCAACGGGTGTTTATCGGTACCCCTCATATCGCTGGCTATTCAGCCGATGGGAAAACGAATGCCGACAATATGGTGATTGATGCCTTGTGTCGCTATTTCCATTTACCCCATCCTGGAAAGATTACGCCTCCAAGTCTCCCGGCAGACTTCCATTATACAGGTAATCCGTTGGAGTTATATAACCCCATGGAGGATAGTCGTGCCTTGAAGACAACTCCCTCAAAATTCGAATATTTACGCAATCATTATCCATTAAGAAGGGAACATTTTGAAATATAAAGATGTCAAAACGCCCTTTTCTTATCTCAAAAATTGCACAAGTGGGGGTGGTCTGTGCAATTTTATGTGTTTTTTTATTAATTTTATTTGCGTAACTCAATAAAAATGCGTTACTTTGCACCCGCTAAGCGACAATTTTGTGGTTAGCAATCATAAAATAGGAATCATTTATTAACATTTTAAAGTAAAAGATTATGTCAGAAATTGAAAGCAAAGTAAAGGCAATTATCGTAGACAAACTTGGTGTTGACGAGGCAGAAGTTAAGCCAGAGGCAAGCTTCACAAATGACCTTGGTGCAGACTCACTGGATACAGTAGAGCTGATCATGGAGTTCGAGAAGGAGTTCGGTATTTCTATCCCCGACGACAAGGCTGAGAAGATTGGTACTGTTGGTGATGCTATCGCTTACATCGAGGAGAACGCAAAATAATGAAAACCCCCTAAGTTAGGGGGTTGGGGGTCTGAACAGGTAAATAAAAAGATCTATTCAGACCCCCAACTCAATAATTTAGGGGATTATCTTGTTCAGACCCCTGTCCCCCTAACTTAGGGGGCAAAATCCTAATCAATTATGGAATTAAAAAGAGTAGTAGTAACTGGGCTTGGTGCCGTTACGCCAGTAGGAAACACTCCTGAGGAAACTTGGAAGAATCTTCTGGCAGGAAAGAGCGGTGCTGCTCCTATTACGCTTTTCGATGCTTCGAAGTTTAAGACTCAGTTCGCCTGTGAGGTGAAGGACTTGAACGTGAACGACTTCATCGACCGTAAGGAAGCCCGTAAGATGGACCGTTACACTCAGCTGGCAATCATTGCAGCCAAGCAGGCTGTTGAGGATTCTGGCATGGATCTCGAAAAGGAGAACAAAGACCGCATTGGTGTGGTCTATGGCGTAGGTATCGGTGGTATCAAGACTTTCGAAGAGGAAGTGATGTATTATGGTGTTCATGAAGCAGACGGTCCTAAGTTCAATCCTTTCTTCATTCCGAAGATGATTGCCGATATCGCTGCTGGCCAGATTTCTATCATGTATGGTTTCCATGGTCCTAACTTCATCACCTCTTCTGCTTGTGCTTCTTCAAGTAATGCACTGGCTGATGCCTTTAACCTCGTTCGTCTGGGTAAGGCAAATGTTATTGTTGCTGGTGGTGCTGAGGCTGCTATCTGCGCTTCTGGTGTAGGTGGCTTCAATGCGATGCATGCACTGTCTACCCGTAATGATGAGCCCGAGAAGGCGAGTCGTCCCTTCAGTGCCAGCCGTGATGGTTTCATCATGGGTGAAGGTGCCGGTTGCTTGATTTTAGAGGAACTGGAGCATGCTAAGGCTCGTGGTGCAAAGATCTATGCAGAGATGGTTGGTGCAGGCATGAGTGCTGATGCTCACCATATCACTGCTTCTCATCCAGAAGGTCTAGGTGCTAAGCTCGTGATGCAGAACGCTTTGGAGGATGCAGGTTTGAAGCCAGAGGATATCGACTATATCAACGTACATGGTACATCCACTCATGTGGGTGATATCTCAGAGGCTAAGGCCATCAAAGAGGTCTTTGGTGATGCCGCCTATAAGTTGAATATCTCTTCTACCAAGTCAATGACTGGTCACCTGCTGGGTGCCGCTGGTGCCGTAGAGGCTATGGCAACAGTGCTTGCTGTTCAGAATGATATCATTCCTCCTACTATCAACCATGAGGAGGATGATCAGGATGAGGAGATAGACTACAATCTCAACTTCACTTTCAACAAGGCTCAGAAGCGTGAGGTTCGTGCAGGACTCAGTAATACCTTCGGTTTCGGAGGTCACAATGCTTGCGTAGTATTCAAGAAGTATGCTGAATAACTCGAATTTTCTCGATAGAGTAAGGCTCCCTTTCCGCAAGGAGAAGGAGCTTTATTCTTCTTTATACCAAATTCTCGGCTTTTATCCTCGTGACATCAAGATCTACAAGCAGGCGCTGATGCACAAGAGTGTCAAGCAGCGTAATGAGAAGGGTCGCCCTCTGAATAACGAACGTTTGGAGTTCTTAGGTGATGCCATTCTTGATGCTGTGGTGGGTGATATCGTCTATCGCCATTTCGAAGGGAAGCGCGAGGGTTTTCTTACCAATACCCGTTCCAAACTGGTCAGTCGTAACACATTAGGAAAACTGGCACAGGAGATGGGTATTCCACAACTCATTAAGTCGGCGGGACCTTCTACTTCGCATAATAGTTACATGAATGGCAATGCCTTTGAGGCCTTGGTGGGTGCTATTTATCTGGATCGTGGCTACGATGCCTGTATGCGTTTCATGGAGAAACGTATCCTGAAGCAAGTCATCAATATCGACAAGGTAGCCTATAAGGAAGTCAACTTCAAGTCGAAACTGTTGGAGTGGAGCCAGAAGAATAAGGTCAAGATGGAGTTCAAGGAGTTGAGCCAGTCAACTGAAGAAAACAACAGTCCTGTTTTCACATACCAAGTGATATTAGAGGGTGTGGAAGGCTGTACTGGCAAAGGTTACAGCAAGAAGGAAAGTCAACAAGTAGCCTCAAAGGAGACGTTACAGCGACTGCGCCGTGAGCCCCAGTTTATTGACATGATCTTTGCCGCCAAGTCTGAGCGCACCAAGATGGAGGAAGAGCCCGTGATGGTGGCTCCCGATTTGGAAAAGTTGCAGCAACAGCAGGAAGACTTCATCGAAGTAAGTGAAGAGCCGATTGCCCAAACATCCCAATCGACACCTATAAGCGAACCCCTTTCCGACGAGTTCTCCCTTGACGACATCACTGCCACGCCTCGTGAGAAGACGCGTGAAGAGATTATCACCGAGGCAGAAGAAGCCGCCTTTGCAGAACTCTAATCAATTTGGTGTTTATTTTTTCTTTATAATCCCCGCTCTGCCCAATCGCCACGGTCTAAGTTACGATAACCGATGGCCTCAGCGATATGCTGTGACTGAATCTTCTCTGTCCCTTCTAAGTCCGCAATCGTTCTGGCGACTTTGAGGATACGGTTATAGGCACGGGCAGAGAGTTTCAGGCGTTCCATGCCGACACGAAGCAATTCCAACGATTGCTCGTCAGGTTCTGCAAACTGATGAATCATCTTCTCGCTCATCTGGGCATTACAATGAATGCCCTTATGTTCCTTGAAGCGTTCTTCTTGTATCTTTCTTGCAGCAATCACACGGGCACGAATCTTCTCACTCGGTTCTCCTTGAGACATCTGCGACAACTGAGTGAAAGGCACTGCCAAAATCTCACAATGGATATCGATACGGTCGAGCAAGGGACCGCTGATCTTATTCATATATCGTTGTATCTGTCCTGGAGTACAAGCACAGGAATGTGTGGGGTCACCATAATAACCACAAGGACAGGGATTCATCGAAGCGACAAACATAAAGGAACAGGGATACTGTACACTGTATTTGGCGCGACTAATCGTAATCTGACGGTCTTCTAACGGTTGGCGCATCACTTCCAATACCGAACGACTGAACTCGGGCAATTCATCAAGAAAGAGCACACCATTATGCGCCAAAGATATCTCTCCAGGCTGCGGATTCTGACCACCTCCCACTAATGCCACTTGCGAAATCGTATGATGGGGTGCACGGAACGGACGTTGGGAAATCAGACTGGTGTCACGCGACAACTTTCCTGCCACGCTATGAATCTGTGTTGTCTCCAAACTCTCACTCAACGATAACGGAGGCAGAATGCTCGGCAAACGTTTTGCCATCATCGACTTTCCCGACCCTGGAGGCCCTATCATAATCAGGTTATGACCACCTGCCGCCGCCACTTCCAATGCACGCTTCACATTCTCCTGTCCACGTACGTCTGCAAAATCAAGGTCAAACTGACATTGCTGCTCATAGAACTCACGACGCGTGTCAATCATCGTCGGCTCCACATTCTTCGAACCGTTCAGGAAATGAATCACCTCCATTAGTGACTCCATACCGTAAACCTCTACCTGATTTACTACTGCTGCCTCACGCACATTCTGTTTCGGAACAATTAGTCCCTTAAACTTCTCGGCACGTGCCCTGATGGCAATGGGCAAAGCACCACGGATAGGTTGCAGGCTACCGTCGAGTCCCAACTCGCCCATCATCATATATTCATGCAGGTGGTCGCTTTCTACTTTACCATTCGCTGCCAGAATACCGATAGCAAGGGGCAAGTCATAACCACTACCCTCTTTCTTGATATCAGCAGGTGAGAGGTTGATGGTGATATCCATCACTGGCATCTTAAAGCCATTGTTCTGTAATGCTGCCTTGATACGGTCGTAACTTTCTTTCACTGCCGTATCGGCAAGTCCCGTAAGATGAAACTGTACGCCACGAGTCATACTGACCTCTACCTTGACGGTATTCACCTCAAGTCCGTTGACCGCAGCACAATATGTATTTACAAGCATAATGTATAGTCAATAATTCATAAACTTTATTCTTCATCTTGTATAAATCCAATCTTCCTTCTGGGCTTGTGTTCTTTGGATTGCAATTCAGCAAGAGCCGTACTGATAGCATCAAGTTGCGCCCTCGTCATTTCGTTAATATCATTCTGGTCGGCAAGTATGTCATTGACTTCGTTTCTGAGATCTTCAATTTGTTTTCTTAGGTCGAGATACGTGGCAGCAAGTGGCAGTTCTGCTAAATGGCGATAGCTTACGAAGGCCCGCATTATCTTACGGTTTGTCTGTATGGCAGTTTCTGAGCGCAATACACTACTTAGCATGGCAGTTCCCAGCATCGTGAATGCATAAGGCATATACTTTAGATGATGGCCTTGAGCTTCGTTTAAGGTAACAATTTGTGACCTTATACATTCTTCTTTTGTAAGCTGAAACATATAATCTTCGCCTTCAAAGCGCTTTATATTACGCTTGACAGCTTGATTTAATGCTTTTGTTTCGACTCCATATGCCTTTGCCAAATCGCGATCCAGCATTACGCGCTGACCACGAATCTCATAGATTTTACTCTGAATTGTATGTATTTCATTCATAATTCTTATTGAATAGTTGATAATCTATTCAAGACGCAAAGTTACAACATATATTTCAATCTGTCAAACGACATTCTACGACTTCTGTAATTATATCGAACAACTACCATTTTTTTAATATGATTAACATAACAAATGATGGGATGACCTCATCATCACTCCATCATTTGTCTATAACCGATAACCTTTAATCTATAACCGTTATTACTTCTATTATCGACCAATGGGTGAAGTGCACCCCAAAAGTTGGACACAAAGAATGGAGAACAATTTATGAAGAGACATTCACAGATTCAAAACAGGTAGGAGTAGGTTACCTGTTCAACCAACAGGTAACCTAGCTTGCGCCCTTTATTTATCAGGGTTTGAGGGATGTCGGGTTAAGATGTGA
>JBGVBD010000012.1:0-91757 GCA_045225255.1 Prevotella sp.
GATGATTTTGAACACAATTATCATAAAATATTCTTCATTCTTTTGACTTCAATTTTTGCAAATACGTGAGAAGTGGGTTAAGTGTTCAACCAACAGGTAACCCAAACACTTCCATTTGTACATCGGTATTTCAGCCCTATTGGGTTAACATGTTAGGAGTTTTGTCGAAACACTCTTTTTCGTAAATTCCTATTGAAATCCTTGCGACTTTCAAATTAATTCTTTATCTTTGCATTTGAACACTGGCGTGAAGCCTCAGTGGAGGTGCCAGTGCGACTTTAGTGGGTAAATAATAACAGCATTAGCAGTTATTCGGCGTGTCTGAAATGTGAGAGTTTTAGAAACGAACGCAACGATAAATGACTAATGTCTGCGCTTATGGCGTGGACATTTCACTTATCAGCGTTCAGGTACCTCTCACAACCGCAGACACGGATAAGCGTCCACGCTTTTTTCGTGTCTGTTTGTTTGTGGAATACCTGTTGAATTCCGATAAGTGCTTTTGCCATTGCTATAAGTGCAAGAATGTCCAACAAAGACGAGAGTCCTGCCTGTATAGATATCAGGGAGGACGACCTGCTGGCATTGTCGGCGGAGGTGCTTGATACGCTTCTGCGTGACCATACCACAGGTAAGAACATCTTCTGGGCGACGCATGACTATGAGGCGCTCGGCTCAGAGTATGACTACCATTCAGAGATTCTACCCCATCTGATTACGGGTGAGCATGGAATGGTTATTCGTCCTCGTGTGCTGAAATCAAAGGAAGAGCAGACGGACAGAGCCAAGGATATGGCAGAGGTGTTTACCCCTTCTTGGGTATGCAATGCGCAGAATAACCTGATTGATGAAGCATGGTTTGGCAGGAAAGATGTCTTTAATGTGGAAGACACCACCATACATACATGGAAAACCAGTCCCGACAAAATAGAATTTCCTAAAGATAAGACTTGGAAGGATTATGTAAGGGCTACCCGTATGGAAATCACCTGTGGCGAGGCACCTTATCTGGTAAGCCGCTACGATACAACCACTGGCAAGCCTATTCCCTTGCTTGAACGGATAGGACTGCTTGACAGGAAACTCAGGGTCATCAGCGAGAATGTGGATGTCAGCGGCGAGTGGCTTGAATGGGCTCAGACTGCCTATATGAACACTTACGGCTATGAGTGGCAGGGTGACAATCTGCTGCTGGCTCGTGAGGCTCTGTTATGGAGTTTCATCGAATACTATCAGGCAAAGTTCGGCAAAGCCCCGCTTGTCAAGAGCATCAACTACATCGCATACATCGTCTCTTGGAACCTTTGGCAGATGGACGGACTGAAAGGCGTTGTGCCTGACAGTTGCAGGGACGGTGTGATAGAGAAGGAGATGACTCTCTTTGGCGAACAGGAAAAGATGGTACGCTGTACAGGATGCCAGCAGGAAGACATCATGCGGCATAACGGAACCTATTGCCTGATAAGGGACTGGAAGAACGACAAGAAGAAAATCCGATACATTGACCTAATGAAATAAAAACACCAGCCTATGGCAACATTTGCTTCTTCACTCAAATCGAAACTTATCTATGTCTTTACCATCAATGACGAAAGACACCAGGACTGCCTGAAGATAGGTGAGACCACCATCGATGAGGATGATGGCAGCAACCTGTTCAATAATGCGGAGGCTTTGCAGGAGTCAGCGCATAAGCGTATCAGACAATACACCAAGACAGCAGGCATAGCCTATCAGTTGCTTTATACGGAGATATCCATCTTCACTCGCAGCGGAATGATTATGACCTTCAACGACAAGCAGGTGCATAAGGTTCTGGAACGCTCTGGTATCAGGAAGAAAGAGTTTGATGGCGTCAAGGGTGCAGACGAATGGTACTGCTGCGACTTGGAAACCGTCAAGAAGGCCATCAAGGCAGTAAAGAACGGTGAGACGAGCCTGCATCCCTCCGACATCACCCAAGGACAGTCGCCCATTATCTTCCGCCCTGAGCAGCAGGAGGCTATTAACAGAACCCATAAGCAATTCAGGAAAGGCAATCAGATGCTTTGGAATGCCAAGATGCGTTTCGGTAAGACACTTTCTGCTTTGCAAGTAGTGAAAGAAGAGGAGTTCACACGTACCTTGATATTAACCCATCGTCCTGTGGTGGATAAAGGCTGGTTTGAGGACTTCGGCAAGATATTCTATGACCGCAAGGATTATCAATATGGCTCTAAAGGCGATAACGGAGAGGAATTTTCTGTCTTAGAGAAAAAAGCAGGCAAAGGAGGAAAGTACGTTTACTTTGCATCCATGCAAGACCTCAGGGGCTCTGAACAGGTAGGCGGCAAGTTCGATAAGAACAACGAATTGTTTTCTGCTTCATGGGACTTTGTTATCGTCGATGAAGCCCATGAGGGTACAAAAACAGAGTTAGGGCAGAATGTATTGAAGGAACTGATCAAGCCTAATACAAAAGTGCTGCAACTCTCAGGCACGCCCTTCAACCTCTTCGACGACTATTCGGAGGAAGAGATATTCACTTGGGACTATGTGATGGAACAGAAGGCAAAACAGGCATGGGCAGTGGACAATCCCTATGAGCCTAATCCCTACGCCTCACTTCCTGCCATCAATATCTATACCTATGACTTGGGTAACTTGATGTCAGAATACATCGAGGATGAGAAAGCCTTTAACTTCCGTGAGTTCTTCCGTACGAAAGATGATGATACCTTCATACACGACAAGGACGTAGACCGCTTTCTGAATCTGCTCTGCAAGGAAGACAAAGACAGCCTCTATCCATATAGCAACGAACAGTTCCGTCGTATTTTCAGACATACCCTATGGGTGGTTCCTGGTATCAAAGCCGCTCGTGCTTTAAGTGCAAAACTAAAGGCTCATCCTGTTTTTGGCATGTTCCAGATAGTCAATGTGGCTGGTCAGGGAGATGAAGACGAGGAGAACGAAGATGCCTTGAGAATGGTGAACAATGCCATAGGCAAGAATCCTGACGAGACCTATACTATCACGCTATCATGTGGTCGATTGACTACAGGTGTGAGCATTAAGCCTTGGACGGCAGTATTCATGATGGCTGGTACTTTCAGCACCTCTGCCGCCCAGTATATGCAGACCATCTTCCGTGTACAGACACCCTTTGAGTGCGGAGGAAGGATGAAGGAACAATGCTATGCTTTCGACTTTGCACCTGACAGGACACTGAGGGTATTGGCAGAGACAGCCAAAGTAAGTGCCAAGGCTGGCAAGCAGACAGAGGAAGACCGCAGGATATTGGGCGACTTCCTGAACTTCTGTCCTATCATTTCCATTGACGGCTCACAGATGAAGCCTTACGATGTAAACAAGATGATGGGACAACTGAAGAAGGCGCAGATAGAGAAGGTGGTACAATGTGGTTTCGAGGATGGAGCCTTGTATAACGATGAACTGCTGAAACTAACGGATGTAGAGTTAAAGGACTTTGACGAATTGAAGAAAGCCATTGGCACTACCAAGGCGATGGCGAAGACTGGCGACATCGACGTAAACAACCAAGGCTTCACACAAGAGCAATATGACGAAAAGGAACGCCTTGAAAAGAAACCTAAGAAAGAGCGTACCCCAGAAGAGCAGGCACGGCTCGATGAACTGAAAGCCATGAACAACCAGCGTAAGAACGCTATCAGTATCTTGCGTGGTATCTCTATTCGTATGCCGTTGCTTATCTATGGTGCCGAGTTGAAGAACGAAGAGGAAATCACCATTGACAACTTCTCTAACCTTATTGATGATACCTCATGGGAGGAGTTTATGCCTAAAGGCGTTGACAAGGAGAAGTTTGAGAAGTTCAAGAAATACTACGACCCTGATATCTTCCGCGAGGCAGGCAAGCGTATCCGTGAGATGGCTCGTGCAGCGGATAAGTTCACCATTGAGGAAAGGATAGAGCGTATATCCACTATCTTCAATACCTTCCGTAATCCTGACAAGGAAACGGTACTGACGCCTTGGCGAGTAGTGAATATGCACATGAGTGATTGCTTAGGTGGCTGGTGCTTCTATGATGAAGTGTTCAAACAGCCATTAAGTGTGCCTCGCTATGTAGATCAAGGTAAAGTAACCAAAGATGTATTCCGTCCAGAGTCTCATATCTTGGAAATCAACTCAAAGAGTGGTCTCTATCCCTTGTATGTCGCCTACAATATCTATCGTGCAAGGGTAGAGAAGGTAAAAGCCAAATATGGTGAGATAGGTCATGCCTTTGCAATGAGTCTATGGGATGCTACTATTGAAGAGAATATCCTTGTAGTATGTAAGACCCCGATGGCGAAGAGTATCACCAAACGCACCCTTGCAGGCTTCCGTGATACAAGAGTCAACGCACAATATTATCCAAACTTAATAGAAAACATTTCAAAACGCCCAGAGGCAGTAGTCAATACATTCCGTGATGGCAAACGTTTCTGGAAAATAAACCAAGATACAAATATGAAAATAGACGCAATAGTAGGAAATCCGCCGTATCAAGTGATGGATGGAGGTACAGATAGAGGTGCCGTTCCTGTATATCAATACTTCGTTGAAATTGCCAAGAAATGCAAGCCTAATAACATTTCTATGATTATGCCATCAAGATGGTTTGCTGGTGGTAGAGGTCTTGATGATTTTAGAGAAGCCATGCTAAATGATAATCGAATACAATATTTGTACGATTATCCCAAAAGTAGAGATTGCTTCCCAACTGTAGATATCGCAGGAGGAATTTGTTATTTCCTTTGGAATTCAAGTTTCACAGGTATTACACAAATTACTAATAAAATTGGCTCGAATCAAATTACAAAAGAACGAAAACTAAATGAATTTGATATTTTTGTACGGGATAATATTGGTATTGAAATAGTTCATAAAATAATGACGAAAAATCCTCCTGTATGTTCAAAAATGATACTTAAAGTATCACCATTTGGTTTGCGTTCATATGTAAGAGGTGAAGAAAAGAAATCCCTTAATAGTGTAATAGTTGTAAGTAGTGGTGGTACCGGTTATCTACCACGTGAGGCTATTACAAAAAATGTTGATGTCATTGATAAGTATAAAGTGGTTATTGGTTATTTAAATCCTGACAGAGCGGGCGTTAATAACTCCTCTCAAGGTAATAATGTCACAACAAAAGTCGCTGTATATGAACCAGGAGTTGTAATAACAGAATCCTACATTGTCATCGGAGTTTTTAAATCTAAAACTGAAGCATACAATTATGCTTCATACATTAAGTGTAAATTGACGAGAATGCTAATTAATCTAACTCTTTCATCAATTCACATAACACAAAATAATTTTCGTTTCGTTCCCATTCAAGATTTCTCTAAACCTTGGACAGATGAAGAACTCTATAAGAAGTATGGATTATCTGAAGAAGAAATCGCTTTTATCGAGTCAATGATAAAACCAATGGAATAAAATTGTCGGAAGATTTTGTAGAGACAAAGATATACATTATCTTTGCACTAAAAGAACTAAAACTGAAAGACTTATGTACGACGATTATGATGATTACGACTCGCTGATGGAAGAGACTGACGATATTCTTTTCAATGAGGAAGATGAAAGAATGACCTATGAATATAAGGTCAATGAAATCAATGAGTATTGGGATCGCGAGAATGAATATATCAAGAGTAGCGGTATATATACCCAAGAAGAGGTACAACAGATTCTTGATGAGCATAATCGTATTCGTAATGAGAAAATTGCTGAGGCTAAAAAATTATTTAACGATAACTTGAATTGGATAAGGGAAGAAAAAGAATGGGCTGCGCAAGAGAGACAATGGGAGAAAGAAGATCGTGAATTGGAAAGGCAACTTGCGGCTCAAGAAGAAGAGGAGGAAGAGGCTGCCTACAATGCTTACAGAGCCTACAAAGAAGAACAAGCAGCCTATGACGATTTTATTGCATCATTAGATATGGCTGATGATTAGTTGTTGGTTAACAGTTAAATAAAGAACAAGATAAATAATGGGGTGACGTGGTCATCCCATTTTTTTGTTAATCATACAAAAAACAGAATCGTTGTTCGATAGAATCACAGAAGTCATAGATTGTCGTTTGACAGATTGGAATAAATGTTGTACCTTTGTGCCATTACGGAGATGCAAACGACACCAGAGATTATATTGGAACTGTTGAAATAGTACCAGGACAATTACGGTTAACGGTTATAGGTTATAGACAATAAATGGTAGGAGTCCCTGCTGGAACTGGTAGGGATTTTTCATGCCTTTTCTTGGTCATTTAAGAAAAACATTGGATAAAATTCTCACACTCGGCAAAATAAATATATATTTTTTTGCTCTCGTTTAATCGAAATTTTGTACCTTCGCAACGTTATTCGCTTTTATGGAGACAAAAGAGACGAAACATATACGAATCAGTGACTACAACTATCCCTTGCCAGACGAGAGGATTGCTAAATATCCTGTGGCTGAACGCGACCACTCGAAATTACTCATATATAATAAAGGTGAAGTGGGGGAGGATATGTTCTATAACCTGCCTCAACACTTGCCGTCTCACAGTCTGATGGTGTTCAATAATACCAAGGTGATACAGGCACGTCTGCATTTCCGAAAAGATACAGGTGCCTTGATAGAGGTGTTCCTGTTGGAACCTGCTGAGCCTGCTGACTATGAACAGATGTTCCAGACACGCCAGAAATGTTCGTGGCTCTGTCTGGTGGGTAATTTGAAGAAATGGAAAGAGGGAGCACTGGAGAGACAATTGACAATTGATAATGGACAATTGATAATTAGGGCAACGAGGCGTGGGGAACATGGTACCAGTCAGTGGATAGATTTTGAGTGGGACGGCGATGTGTCTTTTGCCGATATCATCGATGTGATGGGTGAGTTGCCCATACCGCCTTATCTCAATCGTGAGACGCAGGAGAGTGACAAGACCACCTATCAGACGGTGTATTCGAAGATAAAGGGTAGTGTGGCGGCTCCAACGGCTGGTCTTCATTTCACAGAGCGTGTGCTTGCCGATATTGACGCACGTGGTATAGAGCGTGAAGAACTGACATTACATGTGGGTGCAGGTACGTTCCGTCCTGTGAAAAGTGAGGAAATAGAGGGTCACGAGATGCATACCGAATATATCGCTGTGCGTCGCCATACCTTGGAGCGCCTGATTGCCTATGATGGTCAGGCTATTGCCGTGGGTACGACGAGTGTGCGAACCTTAGAGAGTCTTTATTATATGGGACTGAAGGTGCTCAGCAACCCAGATGCTACAGAAGAGGAGTTGCATGTGAACCAGTGGGAACCGTATGAGAGTTTAAAGTTGACAGTTGACAGTTTACAGTTGACAGTAAGAGATGTGCTACAGGCATTGCTCGACTGGATGGACCGTCGTAAGCTCTCTGTGCTTCATTCCTCTACGCAGATTATCATAGCCCCTGGCTACGACTATAAGATTGTGAAGATGCTGATTACGAATTTCCATCAGCCTCAGAGTACATTGCTATTGCTGGTCAGCGCTTTTGTGAAAGGCGACTGGCATCGCATATACGACTATGCCCTGGCTCATGATTTCCGATTCCTGAGTTATGGGGATTCCTCATTGCTGATACCGTAAAGGTTAAAGGTTAAAGTTTAAAGGTTAAGGGTTAAAGAATTAAGATATGAAACATGGATTAATCACCGTTGCGGCCGCCGTGCCTGCCGTCAGAGTTGCAGATGTAGAGTATAACGTGCTCGAAATAGAGAAACTCATTGCTAATGCAGAAGGGCAAGGAGTGGAGATGATCTGCTTCCCTGAACTTGCCATCACGGGTTATAGTTGTCAGGACCTTTTCAAAGGTCAACTGCTGCTCACGATGGCAGAGGAAGGACTGATGACACTTCTTGACTTCACTCGTAAACTGAACATCATCTGTGTGGTGGGAATGCCAGTACAGGCAGGAGGTATCCTGCTCAACTGTGCTGCCGTTATCCAGAGCGGATGTTTGTTAGGATTGGTGCCCAAGACGTATCTGCCTAACTATAACGAGTTCTACGAGAAACGATGGTTTGCTTCGGCACAAGACTTGAATCCTACGGAGATTAACCTCGCAGGTTCCAAGATACTGTTATCCGCAGAGCCTAAAATCTTTGAGACAGTGGATGGCGTGAAGTTCGGTGTGGAAATCTGTGAAGACGTGTGGGCACCTGTTCCCCCCAGCAACTTGCTGACGATGGCAGGTGCGGATATCATCCTCAACTGTTCAGCCAGTGACGACCTGATTGGTAAGCATCGTTATCTGTGTTCCCTCATCGCCCAACAGAGTGCCCGTACCATCAGCGGTTATGTGTATTCTTCCTGTGGTTTCGGAGAATCGACACAGGATGTGGTCTATGGTGGTAATGCGATGATCTTTGAGAACGGCAGATTGTTGGTAGAAGGGGAGCGTTATTCCTTCCAACCTCAATTGATGGTTTCTCAGATAGACGTAGAGCGCTTACGTACAGAGCGACATTCTAATTCGACCTTTATCAATGCTCAGCGACAGGCAACAGCACAGATTATCAACTGTAAGGCTGTTGAGCTTCCAGAGTTCCAAATGCTGCGCCCAGTCAATCCACATCCTTTTATTCCAAAGGATGAAGAGATGAAACAGGTATGTGAGGAGATTCTCAATATCCAGACATCAGGTCTTGCCAAGCGTCTGACTCATACCAACTGCGAACACGTGGTGATTGGTATCAGTGGTGGATTGGACTCTACACTCGCCTTGCTGGTATGTGTGCGTACCTTTGATAAACTGGGTTTGAGCCGTAAGGGAATCGTAGGTGTTACGATGCCTGGTTTTGGAACGACAGACCGTACTCATGATAATGCTACTACTCTGATGCAGACACTTGATATCTCGCAGATGGAGATATCTATCGCCAAGGCGGTTACCCAGCATTTTGAGGACATCGGTCATGATAAGAAGAAACACGACACGACCTATGAGAACGCTCAGGCTCGTGAAAGAACACAGATACTGATGGACCTTGCCAACCAACTGAATGCAATGGTGGTGGGTACGGGTGACCTGTCGGAACTGGCTCTGGGATGGGCTACCTATAACGGCGACCACATGTCAATGTATGGTGTGAATGCAGGTGTACCTAAGACGTTGATCCAGTATCTTATCCGATACATTGCAGGATTGCAACAGTTTAAGGCACAGAAGGAAACGTTGCTTGATATCATTGATACACCCATTTCACCAGAACTGACACCTGCCGATGCACAAGGTAAGATCAAGCAGAAGACGGAAGACCTGGTAGGACCTTATGAGTTGCACGATTTCTTCCTCTATTATTTTCTGCGTTTCGGTTTCCGTCCTGCGAAGATATTCTTCCTTGCCCGTCATGCCTTTAAGGAGAAATATGATAAGGAGACGATCAAGAAATGGTTGACAACTTTCTGTCGCCGCTTCTTCACCCAACAGTTCAAGCGCTCTTGTCTGCCTGACGGTCCAAAGGTAGGTAGTGTCAGTCTCTCGCCACGTGGTGACTGGCGTATGCCAAGTGATGCTTCTTATGCGCTTTGGTTGAAAGAGTGCGAAGCGTTGTAATGGTTAATGGTTAAAGGTTAACGGTTAACGGTTAAAGTTTAAAGGTTAAAGAGTTCAAATTTAATGGTAGAACAGAATAGTCAGCGCAGAACTACGCGCAAAAGAAATACGACAGATAATACCTATGCCCATGTGCAGCCACAGGCAACGGAGATAGAACGTGCCGTGTTGGGCGCCTTGATGATTGACAAGGATGCCTATACCGTCGTCTGTGAGATGCTCTATCCAGAGAGTTTCTATGAGCCTCGCAACCAGAAGGTATATGAGGCTATCCGTGAATTGGAGATGAAAGAGCAGCCTGTCGATGTATGGACAGTGACAGAACAATTATCCAAACAGGGCGATCTTGAGGAAGTGGGTGGTCCTGCCTATATCACGGAACTGTCTTCACGTGTGGCTTCCTCTGCGAATATCGAGTATCATGCCCGTATTATCGCCCAGAAGTTCTTGGCGCGTCAACTCATCCATTTTGCGAGTGACGTAGAGACGAAGGCTTTTGACGAGACGATTGATGTAGATGATCTGATGCAGGAAGCAGAAGGTTCTCTCTTCGAACTCTCGCAGAAGAACATGAAGAAGGACTACACCCAGATTGACCCTGTCATCAAGAGTGCGATAGATGTCATCCAGAAAGCCGCAGAGAATAAGGACGGTCTGACGGGTGTACCTACAGGATATCATAAGTTGGATGATATTACCAGTGGATGGCAGGCTTCTGATCTCGTCATCGTGGCTGGTCGTCCTGCGATGGGTAAGACGTCTTTTGCCCTTTCGATGGCAAAGAATATTGCAGCCGACTATAAGGTTCCTATGGCGTTCTTCTCGCTCGAAATGTCAAACAACCAGTTGGTGAACCGTCTGATATCAAATGTCTGTGAGATACAAGGTTCGAAGATTCTGAATGGACAGTTGCATCCTGATGAGTGGGACCGTCTTGACAAGCGCGTCAACAACCTATTAGGTGCTCCGTTGTTTATTGACGACACCCCAGGATTGTCGGTTTTTGAACTGCGCACAAAGGCACGTCGACTGGTACGTGAGCATGGTGTGAAGATTATCATGATTGACTATCTGCAGTTGATGAATGCCAATGGTATGCGATTCTCCAGTCGTCAGGAAGAGGTTTCGACAATCAGTCGTTCTTTGAAGAGTCTTGCCAAGGAATTGGATATCCCTATCATTGCCCTGTCACAGTTGAACCGTGGTGTAGAGAGTCGTGAGGGCTTGGAGGGAAAACGTCCGCAGTTAAGTGACCTTCGTGAGTCGGGTGCCATCGAGCAGGATGCCGATATGGTTATCTTCGTCCATCGTCCAGAATACTATCATATCTATCAAGATGATAATGGAAGAGACCTGCATGGTATGGCACAGATCATCATAGCCAAGCATCGTAAGGGCGCAACAGGTGATGTGCTGTTGACTTTCCGTGGCGAGTTTACCCGTTTTGAGAATCCTGAGGAAGGACGTCTGGCTCGTCGTAAGAATGATAGCAATGATGGAGAGATACTGGGCAGTAGAGTAAATGGAGACCAGTCAGATGATCCAAACCAGTCTCCATTTAATTACCAAGATAATGGTCCTATGCCATTCTAATTGGCGTATTTGTCAATGAGTGATTGTGCTTGCTCGTTGCCAAGTTCCTTTGCTTTATGAAGGTTCTTGGCACCTTCAGCCTTTTGATTACTCAAACACTGGGCAAGTCCTAAGAACAGATAGCCATCAGAGAATTCCGGCGAAAGACGAATCAGTTGCTGGGAGGTCTCGATGGCTTCTTGATGCATACCGACACGAACTTCAAGGGAAGCCTTTTCTGCATAATAGAGTGGTTCTGCAGGTTCCAGTTCAATGGCTTTCTTGATGTCGTTGAGTGCCTGCTGATAAAGGTGTCCACCCACTTCAGCCTGTTCACGTTGGTAGTAGAAAGGTGCTCCTAACTGAGTTGCCATCAATTCACCGTATTCGTTATAATCGTTGACGGCAGGACGGAATTTCCCTTGATCATATAATGCCTGTGCACGAGCCAAGATATAGGGGGCAGCCGTTTTGACGTATGGACGACTGAACAGATTGACGGCACTGTCGAGCAGGGCTATCTGTTGGTCTTTCTCTCCCAACTGTGCCTTACATTGTGAAGCAGCGAAGAAGATGTCTGCACTACGAAGATCACTATGAGTCAGTTGTTCGTAGATATTAAATGCCTCGGCATACTGGCGCTGGGCATAGCGTATCTGAGCCTGCTGTTGAAGATAGACAGGTATTGGGTTGATACGATAGGCTTCTTGCGATTCACTGAAAGCCTTGTCGAATGACCATCCTTCATAAGGTTTGTCACTTTGATAAACCTCTTTCTGGTATATCAGTTCGGCATACTGATAATGGGCATCATCTTTCTGTTCAGCCAATTTGATTGCCTGTTCCATATCATCGTCAGCACCGCTGAAGTTTCCTTTGGCAGTACGATAACGGGCACGGTAGACATAACCGTCGGAGACTTGTGGGAATTTCTGAATGAAACGTTCGATGAAGTCTGCATACTGGCTGTCGCTCATGGAAGATGATGATAAGAACAGAGCCAGTAATGCTTCTTTCTGGTCATCGGGCAGTGCTTTGGCGATAGCCGTCTGTTTTAATGCAGGGTCGTTTACACTTAGACCTTTGATAGCCAGGTCTGCAGCATAACGGGCACTGACAGCATAGGATGTTTCTTTCTTTGTTCCAGCAGAGGGCTGGATGATACCAATAACAGCCCCATCTTGATTGAGAATAGGACTACTGACTTGATTCTCTTCTGTCGTCAGTTGGAGTGTATAGTATTGGTAGGTGTCTTGAAACTTCTCTGCACTACTAACAGTACCTTTTACGCAAACGGGCGTCTTCTTGACAGAGTAGGGAAGTAACCAAACAGTACTTCCATTGGTGGCTGTTGAGGCGATTGCCAATGGAGCTGTTTTCTTCGCTGACACTTGGAACTTTGCCACATCATAGGTCTCGTTGGCTCCAAGGATCAGTTCTACTGGTATCTCTTTTCCTTGTGCGTCAATAATCACAGCCCGTTGGGCACCCTTGAAAGGAGCATAACTGCTGACCGCCTCGCCATTGGTGCCGATAAAGAAACCTGTACTGCTGGCAAGTAGAGAACCGTCTGCCGAAAAGGTCTTCAGGGTGAATACTGACTTAGCGGCTTTGTCAGCCCAAGAGGGTGCTTGTGCTGATAAAGGTAAAAGGGTAAAAAGGAAAAAGGGTAATAGGATGAATAATCTTTTCATATCTTCAATAATTCTTTTGCGTTTTGAATAGCAGCGGCAGAGATATCGCTACCACTGAGCATTTGGGCGATTTCATGAATGCGCTCTTCTTGGGAAAGCATCTGCATCTGACTGGTAGTACCAGAGGCGGTCTCCAGTTTCGATACCCGATAATGGGTCGTGCCGAGGGCGGCAATCTGTGGAAGATGGGTGATACTAATGACCTGACGGTCGTTGGCTCCCATCTCCTGCATGATTTCTGCCATGCGTTCAGCAATCTTACCACTCACACCTGTATCTATCTCGTCGAAGATGATGGTGGGGAGTTTGACGGCACCACTGATCATTGCCTTGAGGGAAAGCATCACGCGGGCTATCTCTCCGCCAGATGCTACCTGAGAGATAGGTTGCAGGGGACTGGAAGTATTGGCACTAAACAGGAAAGCGACGTTGTCTTGTCCGTTCTTGTGAAGGTCTTCTTGTTGAATCATTACCTCAAAACGGACGTTGGGCATACCCAGTGTCACCAGTCGCTCACGCATCTCTTGCTCAATATCCTTGGCGGCTTTCTGACGAAGCTTGGTGAGTTGGTCGGCTTTCTTCTGGCTTTTCTCTTTTAGTGTCTTGATGTCGTTTTGAAGAGCAGCAACAGTCTCATCACTGTTCTCTATTTGACTGAGTTGGTGTTTCAGATCATCGTGTATCTGAATCAGTTCACCAACAGTCTCTACGTGATATTTCTTCTGAAGGTCATAAAGTTTATCAAGACGTTGGTTGATACGTTCCAATTCAGCAGGATCGAAATCGATGGCATCTAAACGTGCTTCAATATCCTGGGCAATATCCTTGAGTTCTATCTGAGTACTCTCTAATCGTTCCGTCCATTCTTCAGCAGCAGGATAAACCTTGGTAATCGACTGTATGGCGGAGAAAGACTTACGGAGTAGGGAAAGAACGCCTTGTTCATCGGCAGTGAGGTTGTTCTGCGTCTCATAGAGTGACGTCTTGATATCCTCGCTGTGAGTCATCGTGTCACATTGCTGTTCCAATTCCTCTTGTTCGCCTTCAACGAGTTGGGCGTTAGAGAGTTCTTCATATTGAAACTGCATAAAGTCGAGGTTCTGACGGTTGTGTTCCATCTCTTCCTGTAATGCTCTCAGTTGTCTTTGCTTCTCGTGATAATCGGCATACAAAGTGTGATAGTCTGCCAATAACTCTTGGTCTTTAGCGATGGTATCTACCACCTCTAACTGAAAGTCCTGTTTTCCAAGTAACAGGTTTTGATGTTGGGAGTGTACGTCAACCAACATATCACCCAGTTCCTTTAACATGGAAAGGGCTACAGGTACATCGTTGATGAATGCACGACTCTTGCCGGCTGCTGTCAATTCACGACGGATGATACAGTCGGAAGCATCGTAATCGATATCATTATCATCAAAGAAAGACTGTAGTTGGTAACGCGTCAGGTCGAAATGTGCCTCAATGACACAACGGTCAGCCCCTTGTTTGATGGTTTTGGAATCTGCTCGCTGTCCCAATAGAAGAGCAATAGCCCCAAGGATGATACTCTTTCCTGCACCTGTCTCACCTGTAATCACGGAGAAGCCTGGGCGCAGTTCTATGTCGAGTTCGTCAATCAGCGTGAAATTCCTAATGTATAGTTGCTTAAGCATGTGTCAGTTCTTAATCTTATCCCACGCGTTGCTTTGCGAAGGGTTGATGTTGAAGAGAAGGTTATAGACATTCTCTTTTTCTTTCTGAGTACCTTTTCCATGATAGATATTGGCTAACTCATCACGTTTATAGTCTGTCCATATCTGTGGCAAGAGGCTCAGTGGCTTATTCTCATGGGCTTCCTTCAGTCCGTTGAGTGCTGTCGTGATACTTGTCCTGCCTCGCTCTGCATTATTTGCCATCTCGTCAAGTCCTGTACGATAGTAGTCGTATTGCAGTTGTCGCATGGGTTTCATCGCCTCGTCAAGATAATCATTGATGATAGCAAAACGGTTACGACTGGTCTCAAAGGCTTTCCATCCAGTGAAGCCGAGGTTCTGAGTATTGTTAACCAGATTCAGGCAACGCTGAAGGACATCGGTTCCGCCCATCGGCGAGAAACTGTCAAGGTTGAGTCCAATAATCAGATAGGCATAGTAGGCAATCAGTGCCGTCAACTGGTTGTCAATCATCTCTTCTTGGAAGTTCAACTGGTCGAATTGGGCAAAGTCGAAATTGAAGTCGTCATCCTTATTATTATATAAGGTAGAGGTGTAAGTAGAGTAGTAGATAGGACGGTTTGCCTGTATCATCGCCGTTGCCTCAAAACGGTCTGCAGACTTGTCGTATTTGGTAACAGTGATATTAAAGCTACAATTGATACGTTCGTTCTTTTGGAACTGATAATCAGTCCATTGCCGATCATTAATAAACTGTTCCAACGTCTGTTGCAGGTTCTCGAAGACACTGGCATCAGTACCCTGAACTTGAGCGTGATTGATGTTCACCTTGGCGTTCAGTTCCTGCGCATGCAATCGAAACGGGCATAGCGTGATGAGGACAATCCAGATAATCTTCTTCATAGGATAGCTGCTAATTCGGTGATGATATCTGCTGCTACTTCGCTTTTGGGTTTACGTTCATAGTCCTTCTGTCCTTGTGAGGTGATGATACTGATTTGATTCTCGTCCGACTGGAAGCAGGTACCTTCATTACGCAAGGAGTTAAGTACAATGAAATCGAAGTTCTTACGCTTCAACTTATCTTGTGCGTTTGCTTGTTCATCATTTGTCTCTAAGGCAAAACCAATCAGTCGCTGGTCCTCACGTTTCATCTTACCAAGTTCTGCCGCAATATCGTGAGTGGGTTTCAGACGAATGGCTAAGTCCTCATTCTCGCGTTTGATTTTCTTGTCGGCAATGGTGTCAGGACGGAAATCCGCAACGGCAGCACAGAGAATGGCAGCGTCACATGGTCCGTAGGTATTGATGGCTGCCTGATACATCTGTTCGCAACTCTCCACATCCGTACGATGAATATTTGGGTGTGTCGTCGCAAGTGCCACAGGTCCGGCAATGAGTTCTACCTCTGCACCTCGACGGGCACATTCCTCGGCAAGGGCGAAGCCCATCTTACCACTGGAATAGTTGCCGATAAAGCGCACAGGGTCTATCTTCTCGTAGGTAGGACCTGCCGTAATCATGATCTTCTTACCAGCGAGTGGGGCAGAGGCATCAAGAGCATGGTCAAGATAGGCAACAATCTTCTCTGGTTCCTCCATGCGTCCTTTGCCTTCCAGTCCTGAAGCAAGGAAACCACTTTGCGGTTCAATGATCTGGTTGCCAAATGACTGTAATTTCTGAAGATTCTCTTGTGTCGTGGGATGTTGGTACATATCCAAGTCCATGGCAGGAGCAATGAATACAGGTGCCTTCATAGACAGGTAGGTGGTGATAAGCATATTATCAGCAACGCCATTTGCCATCTTACCTAACGTAGAGGCGGTACAAGGAGCAATCAACATCGCATCTGCCCATAGACCAAGGGCAACATGGGAATGCCAAGAACCATCACGCTGAGAGAAGAAGTCGCTAATGACAGGCTTCTGAGTCAGCGCGGAAAGGGTGATGGGGGTGATAAACTCTTTACCTGCAGGAGTGATAACGACCTGTACCTCAGCACCTGCTTTGATGAGCCCACGAATGATGTAGCATGCCTTATAAGCCGCTATGGAGCCAGTAATACCTAAGACAATCTTCTTACCTTTCAACATATTATGAATTCATTTGGCTCTCCCGTAAACGAATACGGGTGAGAACTTGTTTAGTATTATAGGTAAAGTCGCCGCCCAGTATCCAACTATAATAACCTGGATCGAAGCGTAGCACTTGAGCAACAGCCTGACCTTTGTATTTTCCGAAATTGAATACCTCTGTAATGACGGGTTTTCCATCTTTATCAAGAACAGTCTTACCTGTACGGTCTTTCAATTCTCCCCATACGATACGACCGGCAAAGTCAATATTGTCATTGCTCTTTGAGAAGTCAGCAAGGAACTGCATGTCGTTCTGTAATACACGTTCCGGATCTTCCTGCTTGTCAGCCGTATACATGTCGAGTTGTCCTTGCAGCACACGATAGGTAGCCTCTGTATCTTCATCAGCACGGTGTGCCTGGAAATCGTCTTCCATCTTGCGTCCACAATAGAACTGATAGGCTGCTGCCAGATTGCGACGTTCCATCTTATGGTAGATGGTCTGAACGTCAATCAGGCGACATTTAGTAAAATCGAAGTCGATGCCTGCACGGAGGAATTCCTCTGCCAACAAAGGAACATCGAAATGGTTGGAATTATAACCGGCAATATCACTGCCGCTAAATACCTGATTCAGCGTCTGAGCGAGTTGCTTGAAGGTTGGTTTGTCCTTCACGTCCTCGTTCTTGATACCTGTCAGTTCTTCTACGACCTCGGGTATTGTTTTCTCTGGGTTGATAAGAAAGTCACCACGTTCTTCTCTACCGTCAGGGAATACTTTGATATAGGATATTTGAATGACACGGTCCTTGACGAGGTCAAGGCCCGTGGTCTCCAAATCGAATATGACTAATGGTTTCTGTAAGTTCAGTTTCATTCGCGACGAGATTAGTCGTTGATGAGCATTGGCATCATCAGCATGAGTACATCTTGATTCTCTGGCTGTTCAGAAGGAAGAACAAGTCCAGCACGGCTTGGATCAGCAAGTTGGATGATGACATCCTGACAATCGAAGTTGCTCAGAATCTCAATAAACGATGCTCCCTTAAAACCAATACTCATAGGCTGACCGCTGTAGTCACATGACATACGCTCTGTGGCAGTCTTCGAGAAGTCATAGTCCTCAGCATCCAATTGAAGTGTACCACTTTCTACGCGGAAACGAATGAGGTTGCTGGCATCGTTGGCAAACGGCTGCACACGGCGAAGGGCAGAGAGAAGTCCCATACGGTCGACTGTCAGGACATTGGGGTTGTTCTGTGGAATGACAGAGTTGTAATTCGGATAACGACCCTCTATAAGACGACAGATAATCTGTCCATCAGCAAACTTAATCTGGGCATTACGCTCATCGAAGCGGATTTCCACATCACCACCGTCTTTCTGCAATATGTTCTTCAGCAGGGCAGCAGGCTTCTTGGGTAAGATAAAGGATGCTGGTTGTTCACTCTGAATGCTTAGGATCTTGTTACGTACCAGTTTATGACCATCAGAAGCAACAACGGCGAGATACTCTGGTGTGAGGTCGAAATAGATACCATTCATCACAGGGCGCAACTCGTCTTGTGCTGTAGCGAAGACAGAGCGGTTGATATTCTCTGACAGCAAGTCGCTGGAGATCGTGATGACGTTGGCACCTTCGCTGATACTTTGTGCCTGTGGATATTCATCTGCACTTTCAATAGGCAGTGAGAACATACCGTTCTGGTAACTGATCTTAGCGATATTCTCCTGTAAATTGACATCAAAGGTAATAGGCTGTTCTGAGAAACCTTTTACACCTTCCAACAGGTCGTGGTTGCCAATAGCGAAACGACCATTGCCGTCGCTTTCGGTCAATTCCACTTGTGTATTCATCACATTCTCGCTGTCGGAAGCGGTCAGATAGAGCACATTGTCCTGAATGTCGAACAAAAAATCGGCTAAGATTGGCAAGGAATTCTTGCTGTTGATCACTCTTGAAAGAGCGTTGAGTTTGCTGCTAAGCGCAGTGCTTGATACTGTAAATCTCATGTGTATTTAATTAATTTGTTTTAAGTCCTACTAATTGAGCACAAAAATACAAAATAACTTGCTCAATAGCAAAAATATTCCGTAAAATATTCTCAAATTAAAAGTATTTTTCGTAATTTCGCAATCTGAAACGTAAAATAAACAAATAATAACGAATAATTAATTATGGATTTAACAGGTAAGATTATTGCCGTGCTCCCGGCTAACAGTGGAGTGTCTTCACGTACTGGTAATGCTTGGATGTCGCAGGAATATGTCATTGAGGTTCCTGGTCAGTATCCCCGTAAGTGCTTATTCCGCATCTTCGGTGAAGACCGCATCAAACAGTTCAATATTCAGAACGGAGAAGAGTTGACGATTAGTTTTGACATTGATGCCCATGAATACAATGGACGTTGGTTCAATGAGATTCGTGCATATAATGTGACTCGTGGTGCAGTTCAAACAGCCGCTCCACAGGCAACTCCATTCCCACCACAGCAGGCAGCCACTCCTCAGGATGCTACCTCACCATTCCCTCCAGCACAGGAGCCAGCAGGCGAGGGTAGTGCTGACGACCTTCCCTTTTAGGATAAAATTCTAACGGAAAAGAATATGGGCTGCAATCCTTTTGGATGCAGCCCATATTTTATTGGAAAGAAGGAGTAGGGGAATTACTCACCCTTCTCCATCTTTGCTTTCAGTTCAGCGAGTACGTCGATGTCACCGAGAGTGGTGCTTGCAGCAACGTTCTCAATCTTCGGAGCCTCGTCCTTCTTGGCAGCGCGTGTCTTCTTAGCAGCAGCCTTCTTCTCCTCACGCTGAGGATCCTCGAAGGTACGGCTGTGAGACAGGATGATGCGCTTAGAGTCCTTGTTGAACTCAATAACTTTGAAGGGAAGTTCTTCGTTGAGTTGAGCCTGTGAACCATCCTCCTTAACGAGATGCTTCGGAGTAGCGAAGCCTTCAACGTCCTTGTCGAGAGATACAACAGCACCCTTTTCGAGCAACTCGATGATCTTACCCTCGTGGATAGAACCAACGGTGTACTTAGCCTCGAATACGTCCCAAGGATTGTCCTCCAACTGCTTGTGGCCGAGAGAGAGACGGCGGTTCTCCTTGTCGATGTCGAGAACGACAACGTCGATCTCTGCACCTACCTGAGTGAACTCAGAAGGATGCTTAACCTTCTTGGTCCAAGAGAGGTCGCTGATGTGAATCAGACCGTCAACACCTTCCTCGAGTTCAACGAATACACCGAAGTTGGTGAAGTTGCGAACCTTAGCGGTGTGCTTAGAACCAACAGGATATTTAACCTCGATAGCCTCCCATGGGTCTTCCTTCAACTGCTTGATGCCGAGAGACATCTTGCGCTCGTCACGGTCGAGAGTCAGGATAACAGCCTCAACATCGTCACCTACTTTCAGGAACTCCTGAGCAGAACGGAGGTGCTGGCTCCATGACATCTCTGATACGTGAATCAGACCCTCAACACCAGGCTGGATCTCTACGAATGCACCGTAGTCAGCGATAACGACTACCTTACCCTTTACGTGGTCGCCCACCTGCAGGTTAGCATCCAGAGCATCCCAAGGATGTGGAGTGAGTTGCTTCAGACCAAGGGCAATGCGCTTCTTCTCGTCGTCGAAGTCGAGGATAACGACATTGATCTTCTGGTCGAGTTCTACTACCTTGTGTGGATCGTCTACGCGGCCCCAAGAGAGATCAGTGATGTGGATGAGTCCGTCAACACCGCCGAGGTCAACGAATACACCGTAAGAGGTGATGTTCTTAACGGTACCCTCAAGGATCTGACCCTTTTCGAGTTTACCGATGATTTCTTTCTTCTGTGCTTCCAACTCAGCCTCAATAAGAGCCTTGTGAGAAACAACAACATTGCGGAACTCCTGATTGATCTTCACGATCTTGAAGTCCATGGTCGTACCTACGAACTGATCGTAGTCGCGTATGGGATGAACGTCAATCTGACTACCGGGCAGGAATGCCTCGATGCCGAATACGTCAACAATCATACCGCCCTTCGTGCGACACTTGATGTAACCCTGAACGATCTCCTCGCTCTCGAGGGCTGCATTGACACGATCCCAACTCTTAGAGAGACGTGCCTTCTTGTGTGACAGTACGAGTTGTCCCTTCTTGTCTTCTGCGTTCTCTACATAAACCTCTACAGTATCACCTGCTTTCAGGTCGGGGTTGTAACGGAACTCAGAGGCGGGGATAATACCGTCGCTCTTGTAGCCAATGTTTACGACTACTTCTTTCTTGTCAACACTGATAACAGTACCATCGACAACCTGATGCTCACTGACTTTGTTCAGCGTCTCATCATAAGCCTTGTCAAGTTCTTCCTTGCTGACGTTTGCTGCCATACCATTCTCAAACTCTTCCCAATTGAAGTCGTTCAATGGCTGGACGTTCTTTGTTAATTCTGACATAAATTTAATATGTTGCCCCTTCTATAGGGTTGGGGCGAGGTCTGAACAGACGTTTATCAGACCATGTTAATGGGTTAATAATGTATAGGTGTCAGCGCCTGTTCCGGCACCTATCGTCCCCTTTTGGGACATAAAACGGCTGCAAAATTACAAAAACTTCCGGTCATTACCAAATGTTTTGACCAGAAGTTTCTGTAAATTATTGATTTTTCGTCAAATACTAATAACTACGGGCGATGATGACACGATATTTAGCAGGTTTACCACTAACCATATCTGTTCCAGGTGTCTGTTCGAAGGCAAAAGGTACGCAACGAATCGTTGCCTGTGTCTCTTCTTTGATTTGTGCTTCGGTCTCTGCAGTACCGTCCCAATGACAGAGGAAGAAACCACCATCCTTCACCTTCTCTTTGAACTCGTCATAATTGTCGCATTCGTAGATACGCTCGTCACGATACTTACGTGCCTTCTCAAAGATGTTCTTTTGAATATCGTCCAAAAGTTGTTCTACGTATTGTGCGATACCCTCGATAGGACGTGTTTCCTTTTCGAGTGTATCACGACGCATGACCTCAATAGTGCCGTTCTCTAAGTCGCGGGCACCGAGAACCAGACGGACAGGAACACCCTTCAACTCATAGTCGGCAAACTTAAAGCCCGGACGCTTGTTGTCGGCATCGTCGAATTTCACGCTGATACCCTTTGAGCGCAGTTCTTCAATGATAGGCAACACCTCTTTGTTCACCTGTTCCATCTGCTCTGGTTTGGTGGCAATAGGAATGATGACCACCTGAATAGGTGCCAGACGTGGAGGCAATACCAAACCGTTATCGTCGCTATGGGTCATGATGAGTGCACCGATGAGTCGGGTAGACACGCCCCATGAGGTAGCCCATACATATTCCGGTTTGTTCTCTTTATTAAGATAGGTGACTTCGAAAGCCTTGGCGAAGTTCTGTCCGAGGAAATGGGATGTACCACTTTGTAAAGCCTTACCATCCTGCATCATTGCCTCAATGGTATAAGTGTCAAGGGCACCTGCAAAACGCTCGGTCTCACTTTTCACACCTTGCATGACAGGCACAGCCATCCATTCCTCAGCAAACTTGGCATAGACGCCCAGCATCTTCTTGGCTTCCTCTTCTGCCTCTTCTTTCGTAGCATGAGCCGTATGTCCTTCTTGCCAAAGGAATTCGGAAGTACGGAGGAACGGACGGGTACGCATTTCCCAGCGCATCACGTTACACCATTGGTTGCACATCAAGGGCAGATCACGCCAAGAGTGAATCCAGTTCTTATAGGTGTTCCAGATAATTGTTTCTGAGGTAGGACGTACAATCAGTTCCTCTTCCAACTTAGCAGTAGGATCTACCTCTACGCCGCTCTTGTCTTCCTTGGCACGCAGACGGTAGTGAGTCACTACGGCACACTCCTTGGCGAATCCTTCGACATGTTCTGCCTCACGACTGAGGAACGACTTTGGAATCAGCAAGGGGAAGTAGGCATTCTGAGCCCCCGTCTCTTTAAACATCTTGTCCAACTGCTGCTGCATCTTCTCCCAGATGGCATAGCCATAGGGCTTAATGACCATACAGCCGCGAACAGCACTCTGTTCGGCAAGGTCTGCTTTGATGACAAGGTCGTTATACCACTGACTGTAATTGTCAGCCCTTTTAGTCATTTCTTTGAGTTCTTTAGCCATATATTTCCTTGATTTTTCAAAATTTGGTGCAAAATTACGAAATTATTATGAAAGTATATACCATATTACAAATTAATTTGTATCTTTGTCGCAAATTAGTGTTTGTTTAATTAAACTCAAGTATTATGAAATTAAAATTAGTGTCTCTGTTACTTTGCGTTGGTATGCTCTTCGCATGTAACAACACCCAGAAGGGTGCAGGTATCGGTGCCGGTGGCGGTGCTTTGTTAGGCGGTATTATCGGTGCTATTGCTGGTAACACGGCAGTAGGTGTAGCAGTAGGCGGTGCCGTAGGTGCTGGTGCTGGTGCTATCATCGGTAAGAAGATGGATAAGGCTAAGGCACAGGCTGAGCAGGTTCAGAATGCTCAGGTAGAGACTGTGAAGGATACCAATGGTCTCGATGCTGTGAAGGTGACTTTCGATTCTGGTATTCTCTTCGCTACAGGTAAGGCTGACCTGAGTGCTTCTGCCAAGAACTCTCTCGCAGAGTTTGCCCGTGTACTGAACTCTAATCAGGATTGTGACGTCGCTATCATCGGACATACCGACAATACTGGTAGCGATGCTATCAACCAGCCGTTGTCTGTCAATCGTGCCAATAGCGTGAATAACTATCTGAGGTCTTGCGGTGTACAGGCTAAGCAGATTAAGAGTGTCGAGGGTCAGGGTTCTACTAATCCCGTTGCCGACAACTCAACTGCTGCTGGTCGTCAGCAGAACCGCCGTGTAGAGGTTTACATGTATGCCAGCAAGGAAATGATCGAGAAGGCTGAGGCAGGTACGCTCCAGTAATGAAGGCTTTCTGGAAAAAGATAAAAAGAATTCTTTTGTGGATAGTAGTCGCGTTTTTCGCTTCTACTATCCTTTCTGTTATTGTGTTACGTTGGGTACCTGTGTTCTTCACACCACTGATGTTTATCCGTGTGGTACAACAGGTATCTGATGGTAAAGAGATAACATTGCATCATCATTGGGTGCCGTTGGAAGAAATTTCACCCTCGTTGCCTTTGGCAGTGATGGGTAGTGAGGATGCCCGTTTCCTGGAACATCATGGATTCGACTATAAGGCGATAGAACATGCCGCCATCCGTAACCTGAAGCATCCCGAGAAAAGGAAGATAGGCGCATCTACCATTTCCCAGCAGACGGCAAAGAATGTGTTCCTATGGCCCGGACGTTCATGGACGCGTAAAGGCTTCGAAGTGTATTTCACAACACTGATAGAACTGTTCTGGTCGAAACAGCGTATCATGGAAGTCTATTTGAATTCCATTGAGATGGGTGAGGGTATCTATGGCGCCAGTGCTGTGGCGGAGTGGCATTTCCATAAAGAGGCTTCCCAGTTGACGAAGGCAGAATGTGCCTTGATAGCCGCCACACTTCCCAATCCCCGTCGTTTTAATTCCGCCAAGCCCAGTGCCTACGTATTAAAACGACAACAGCGCATCCTTCATGAGATGCGCTATGTCAAACCGTTGGAATAACGGTTAACGGTTATCGTTTAGCGTTTAGTGCATTTAATTCCACTGCCATCTGTTCCTGTAGTTCCTTTGCTTTCTGTGCTGCCACTTCGGCAAAGTCTTCACCGTTGCTGGCATAGATGATGCCGCGACTGGAATTTACAAGCAGACCGCAATCCTTTGTCATACCGTATTTGCAGACTTCCTGTAGTGAACCACCTTGTGCTCCGACACCGGGGACAAGCAGGAAATGGTTAGGAACCACCTTACGGATATCCTCAAACATCTGTCCTTGAGTAGCACCGACGACGTACATCATATTGTCGTCGTTGCCCCATTGTTGTGAAATCTTCAGTACTTTCTCAAAGAGTCGCTCGCCATGAGTGTCCTCTGTCAGTTGGAAATCCTGCGAGCCCTTGTTGGAAGTCAGTGCCAACAGAATCACCCACTTACCCTCATAGCCGAGGAAAGGCGTTACGCTATCCTCACCCATATAGGGGGCTACGGTCAGGGCATCGACATCATATTCCTCAAAAAACGTCTTGGCATACATCTTTGATGTGTTACCAATATCCCCACGCTTGGCATCCGCAATGATGAAATGGTTGGGATATTCCTCTTTCAGATAGTCGATGGTCGCCTCAAAAGCCATGATGCCGTCCACACCGTATGCCTCATAGAAGGCAAGGTTGGGTTTGTAGGCGACGCAGTAAGGTGCTGTGGCATCGATGATCAATGCATTAAACTCGCAAAGAGCGCGGAAGATATAGTCTTCGCCATCCTTTGCTTTCGCCTCATCAATGATGCACTGGGGTATCTTATTGATATCGGTATCAAGACCGACGCAGAGGAAACTCTGCTTTTCGAAAATCTGCTGTATTAATTCTTGTCTGGTCATAACTCTGATGATTATTGTTGCGACAAAATCGCAATACACTATAACTCTGTTTCTTTCATTCGTTCTGCATTCTCTGCTACGGTGAGGGCATCAATCATCGGTTGGATATCTCCGCCGAGGAATCCCTGCAGGTCGTGGGTGGTATAGCCGATACGGTGATCCGTCACGCGTCCCTGTGGGAAGTTATAGGTACGGATCTTTGCCGAGCGGTCACCCGTCGAGACGAGTGTCTTACGGCGTGAAGCAATATCGTCCATGTATTTCTGATGCTCCTTATCATATATAAAGGTATAGAGGCGCGAGAGGGCGCGCTCTTTGTTCTTCGGTTGATCGCGTGTCTCCGTACACTCGATGAGGATCTCTTCCGTCTCACCAGTATTGGGATTCTTCCACATATAACGCAGGCGCACACCCGATTCTACCTTGTTTACGTTCTGACCACCGGCACCGCTGCTTCGGAAAGTATCCCATTTAATCTCACCTTCGTTGATATGTACCTCAAACTTATCCGCCTCGGGCAGTACGGCAACAGTGGCTGCTGAGGTATGCATACGACCCTGTGTCTCCGTGGCGGGCACACGCTGTACGCGATGGACGCCTGACTCATATTTCAGCGTACCATAGACATCGGCACCACTTACGGCAAAGTCGATTTCCTTATAGCCGCCTACGGCACCTTCGCTGACACTCGTGATACTCAGTTGCCAGCCCTTTGAGTCGCAATAACTCTTATACATCTTGAAGAGGTCGCCGGCAAACAGACACGCCTCGTCGCCGCCCGTTCCTGCACGAATCTCCATCTGTACGTTCTTCGCATCCTCAGGATCTTTCGGGATGAGGGCGATTTTGATTTCCTCTTCCAGTTTCGGTTGCAACGCCTCGTTCTCAGCAAGTTCCTCACGAGCCATCTCCTTCATCTCAGCATCGTCCTCGTTGGCAAGGATATCCTTTGCCTCTTTGATACTGTTCAAGCAGGCTATATAACGCTTGCGGGCGTCCATGATGTCGCCCAGGTCCTTGTATTCCTTCGTTAGTTTCACGAAGCGCTGTTGGTCGGCTATCACGCTTGGGTCCGTAATCAGTGTCGATACCTCCTCGAAGCGTGCCTCCAGTCCATCCAGTTTCTGTAAAATACTGTTATTCTCCATAATGGGTGCAAAGGTACGAATAAATTTTCAGATTATACGTTTTTGAGGAAGATATGTTTTTCAATGTTGATGTTGTATGTATATTACTTGTCAAGAAAAAGTACCGAATTTTATGTTCGGATTTTTAGTGCTTCTGGAAAATATAATGGCTTCAAAACGTTGTTTTTAGACTTCAAAACCGTTAGTATATCACTTTCACAGAGAAAGAAGGCACTTTTCTACCCGTTTGCTACGTGCAAACGACCCGATTGAAGGCACCTTTCTACCTGAAAGATAGGGGCAAAGTGAGGGCTTTCTTACTCTTTTTGCCCCCATTTTTAGTAACAATTTTGCCTTTAAAATGGATAAGTCGTTACTATTCAACGGATTACTATAACCCTTCTATTTTCGCATATTTGAAGTCCACTTAGACGTTGATGGATTTTATGCGATTCTACAGAGGTACTTTGTCAGAAATATTCAAAACATATAAAGATAATAATAGCAGAAATTGTAAAAATGAGAGTATTTTTTTGTGAATTTGGGAATCCAATAACAGATTTTTTATGTATATTTGTACCGATATTCCTGAAATCATAAATTATTTAACTAATAAAAAACAAAAGCTTATGAAAAAATCAATTACGAATTGGATGTTTGCAATGATAGTTGCATTCGTTGGTGTATTGTCTGCCAATGCCCAAAAACTTGATGTAACCGAGTTACGTTGGGAGCAGTTAGCCGACATGAATACGGCGCGTATGGCTCACCGTATCTTCCCTTCTGGCGATAATTTCGTTGTGGTGGGTGGACATACCACAGGGTTTGAACGTGAGCAAAGTGCTGAGATCTACAAGGATGGAGCATGGCAATATGTCACCCCTGGTCCCAGCGTCCCTCACGACAATGCCGGCTCAGTAACCCTGGCAGACGGACGTACGCTGGTATTCGGTGGGCTCGGAGGTGATTCAGGAACTGGTGGCGGTATTATGGGTATCGATATCTACGACCCCGCAACAGAGAGTTTCAGCGCCGCTGGCAGCATGACAACTGGACGCACCATGTGTAACGGCGTAGCGGTCGGCGATAAAGTTTTCATGATGGGTGCCTACATGGGTTATTCAGAAATAATTGATGTCTGGTCGAACGGCTCCGTATCTGCACTGGAGAATTCACTAAACAATGGTGACATGTATCCTTATCTGCTGCCTAAGAGTGACGAAACGGCTTTCCTTGTCGTTGGTAATGCAGGCAGGTATAGTTACCTCTCTACTGTTGATAAGGTCGATACCAGCACAGGCGAAATTACTCAAATCACTATGAATGTCTTCGACGAATGGAAACCTTGGTGGCCTGGCGAGGGTGCCGACACACCTGACTTTTCCATTGGTAATGGACGCTACCTGTTGCTCTGCCAGAACATGTCAAACTCAGAAGCGTTTGGTGTTGTGTTGGTAGATGCCGATGCTGAGACGGCTCAACTTCTGGTTACACTGCCATCTCAGATTCTCAATCAAACAGTAAGTTGGAGCGGTTATATGATTACCAACCCCGCAGCTGGTGAGGCGTATGTTATCAAATCCATAAAAGTAAGTAGCGATAGCTACACCTATTTCATTGCCACCATTGACTACAATAATGGTGTTGTCAAGGAAATCGCTACTGCTAAAGAACTGCCAGTTAGCGGTGTCTATTCTGGATTTGCCATCTTGTCCGACGGACGTATCTTGGTAACAGGCGGTAGCAAGACTGGTGAGAGTAACTTCGATGCACATAATATGGTGCTTGCCTTAACGCCGAATGGTGGTCCGACAGGAATAATGGAATTGAAGAATTCAAGCATTGAAGGAAAGCAGTACTACGACCTGCAGGGCCGTCGCGTCCAGAATCCGACGAAGGGTGTGTATATTATCAATGGACGTAAGGTCGTGTTGAAGAATGAGTAGGTGGTGGCAGTTGGCTGTTTACTATTGGCTGTTTGCTCTTGGCGTGGTCGCACAAGAGCAACAGCCTGTAGTACATCGGCAACGGTCATTCGAGGCAACGATACCGCCAGGCAACTATAGTGGTATCACGTGGCTGGGTGGTAGTCGCTATGCGGTGGTAAACGACAAAGCGCAGGATAGCGGCTACCATCTGTTTGTGATAGATATCGACTCGATAACGGGTAAAATAAAGCATGCAAAAGAAGAGGGCTTCCGTTCCAGTGGTATGGCGAATCGTGACGAGGAAGGTGTTGCTTTCTTTGTTCCTGATAGTACTGTGTTCATTTCCGGTGAGAGTGACAATGAGGTGCTGGAATATGCCTTAGACGGTAGACTGACAGGGCGCAGGCTACAGGTGCCCGATGTCTTTAAGAAAGCAAAAGGTAACAAGGGACTGGAAGCACTGACCTATCAGCAACAGACGGGATTATTCTATACCATCTCAGAGAAACCTTTGAAAGGTGATAGTTTTCAGCGTATCCAGAGTTTCGGAAACGACCTGCAACCTGCCTGCCAATGGTTCTATCAGATGGATAAGTCGTCGCCTAAAGTAGAGGAAGGTCAGCATACGATGGGTGTTCCTGCTTTGGCGGCGATGCCCGATGGCAGACTGCTCGTGATGGAACGTGAGGTGTTCAGACCGAAGAATAGTATCGGCTCGTGGGTGAAGAACAACATCTATGTAGTCACTCCAATGAAAGAGATGGAAGGACAATGCCTTGAGAAACAGTTGCTGGTATCATTTCAGACGAGATTCAATTTGTCGGCACGTAGTTTCGCCAACTATGAAGGCATGTGTTTAGGTCCCCGACTGGTAGACGGCAGACAGGTGCTTGTACTGATCTGTGACTCGCAAAACCAGTATAAGGGTTATCTCAAGGATTGGATAAAGACGATAGTCCTGCCTTAGTCTTTCAAGGTAGCATAATATCCCAAACGATACAATAGGTATATCCACAGATGTGGATGATTGCCTGTGAGATGGCGGCGTTCCAGTCGTCCGAAAAGTGTATGCCAGAGTCGGAAGAGCAAGGGGACACGCTCGACATAGTCGATAATCCGTGAATACCCTTTCAGTTCTTTGCGGAAATGGAATAGGGTAGTGATGTTACGTTCCGTCTTTCGTATAAAGTCCTCGTTGTTCTCAAAATCATTAAGGATTAACGGATTGTCGATATGCAGGATGGTAGCACCAGCCTCCTGTAACATCTTTCCGAAACAGACATCCTCGTAACCACTCTTTGTGAAGCGCTCGTCAAAGGGATGAGCTAAAATACAGGAACGACGGATAAGGAAATTAGTGGAACGAAACTCCTTGAAGCCAGCAGCTTGACGCTTATCGACGGTATGATGGGGTTCTGCATCTTTCTCATAGAGGTATCTGAGATTCTGATGATGCGTATCCCAACTGGCTCCCACCTTGATGCCTCCGTTCGTTACGTCGGTCTCGTCGCAGGGCAGGTATCTCATGATATAGTCCATCCCTGGAATCTCCATGTCGCAATCGATGAACAACAACCATTCATACTGACTTTGGGCAGCAAGGAAATTACGGGTGGCAGCACTGCCGCTGTTTTTCTCTTTGAGGATATACCGGCAGTGGGGCAGTGTGTCGACAGCCTTGTTAGCCTCTACCTTGTCTATCTGGTCGGAACCGTCATCAGCCGCGATAATCTCGTACTTAAAGGATGACGGTGCATCGAGGGCTATCCGTTCACACAAGGCAGACAACTGCTTGGCGGTGGGATAGACACTACCGTTATAAGTTGGAATTAGGATAGACAGTTCTGTTATCATACGAGGAGCAAAAATACGAAATAAAAGTGATAAAGCGAAAATATCTCAGTATTTTTTTGCATAATCGCCTAAAAGTTCGTACCTTTGCAGCCGCTATTACGAGATAGTAGCATGAAATTCAAACAAAATTAAACAATTTAAATTCAATTATGGCAACAAAAATCAGATTACAGCGCCGCGGTCGTAAGAGCTATGCTTTCTACAGCATCGTTATCGCTGACGCAAGAGCACCACGTGATGGTAAATTTACTGAGAAGATTGGTACTTACAATCCTAACACCAATCCTGCCACAGTAGATTTGAATTTCGATCGTGCACTTTACTGGGTGGAAGTTGGCGCACAGCCTACTGACACAGTTCGTAACATTCTCAGCCGTGAGGGCGTGTACATGATGAAGCACCTGCGTGGTGGTGTCAAGAAGGGTGCCTTCGACGAGGCTGCTGCTCAGAAGAAGTTCGATGCATGGAAGGCAGACAAGCAGAAGGGTCTTGATAAGGTCGCTGCTGAAGAGGCTAAGGCAAAGAAGGACGCTGCTGCAAAGGAACTGGCTCAGGAAAAGAAACTGAACGAAGAGATTGCAAAGAAAGTAGCCGACAAGAAGGCTGCCGCTGATGCTGCTAAGGCAGAGGAAGAGGCTGCAAAGGCTGCTGAGGAGGCTGCTGCTGAGGCACCTGCTGAAGAGGCTGCTCCCGCTGAGGTTCCTGTTGAGGAGGCTCCCGCTGCAGAGTAAAGTGATTCTCTTTGAATTGATGAATATAGGGATGGATAACAATGTCCGTCCCTATTTTGTTAGAAATAAAGATGCATATACTAGAAATACCATCGTTCTTTCCACCAATGGGTGGTGGCTTTTGTCTGGATCAGGCAAAGGCTCTGTCGGCATTGGGTCATGAGGTGCGTATATTAAGTAATGTGCAACTAGGAGTGACCGTCACTCTGAAAGACTATGTATCGTTGCCGTGGCATTGCTATGAGCATGAGATGGACGGTATCACTGTCTGTCAATTCTATCAAAGGGGTATTCCTAAATGTATTCGTTATAATGTCAATCGCTGGGTATCTATTGTCTGTTCGATGTATGAGGATTATGTGAAGAAATACGGAATACCAGATATCCTACATGCCCACTGTGCAAAATGGGCGGGTTATGCCGCAATGAAAATCAGTGAGGAGTATCATGTGCCTTATGTCATTACAGAACATCTGTCAAAAACCATCTTAGAAGAGGAGTTTGGAAAGGCATCCAGTAACGCATGGCAGATACCGCTATTGAAAATTGCATATGAGAAGGCAGACAGGGTGATTCCCGTTTCAGAAGAATTGGTGGATGACATTGCGTGCTATTATGGTAAGGACTACCAGTGGCAGTTTGTCTCGAATATGATAGATACGGACTTCTTCCATTATTATCAGCGTCAACCTTTGTCAGGGCGTCCATATCGTTTTTGCTGTCTGGCTAATTATTGGCCACTGAAAGGCTACGATATATTGTTTGCTGCTTTCAGAATGTTACGTGAAGATGGAATGAATGTTGAGTTACATATAGCAGGAAGAGGAACAGATTCTTTGGAATGTCGCCGTCAACTCTCTGATGGAATGTTCACTCATGGACTAATAGATAAACAAGGTGTCAGGGACTTATTGTATCAGTCTGACACTTTAGTGTTGGCAAGTCGTAGTGAGGTACAACCGTTGGTATTAATGGAAGCCATGAGTACGGGTATTCCTGTTATTTCCACAGAATGTATTCCGCAGAACCTACGTATTGATAAAGGTTGTGTAATTGTTCCCATCGACGATATTCTGTCTTTGGCAAAAGCGATGAAGGAATGTATTCAAAATCCGACTTTTGACGGAGTAGAACTATCAGATAAAATCAGGTTGTTGGTTTCACCTGAAATAGTGGGGAAGAAGTTAGAGACAATCTTCAGCGAAATAATCTCTTTAAAGAAACAATAACGTTTCGGAAGGCTAATGCCATGCTCCATAGTCCTTGATGGCTCATAATGAAAAACAAGAACTTAGTTTTTGGTGTTCTTTGTACGTTCCATTGTTTTTCACAGGTTTGCGTTTCTTGAAAAAGTAGGGTGTTGTACGAACGAAATGCATGCATACCCAATGCAAAGATGCGTTGTTGGAAATAGGCATCCACGGCTGTACTATGAATATAGTATTTCTGAGAGAGATAGTAACTCTGTGCAGACACTCGACGAACGAACTGGAATTGTTTTTTTTCATTTTTGGAATAAGATATTGTCTCTTCTCCTTGACTATAGTTGAGCGTGCTCTCAGGAATATACGCAATCGTTCCCTGATATGCCATTACAAAAGCCACTTGCAGATCCTCGCAGCCGAAGTCTTTATTGCGGAACATTTGTTCGTCTTCCGCCATGGCCTTGCGGATTACGTCGGTGCGATACATGGATGTACAAAGATGAATCACGGGCATTTGGGTCTGTATGATGATGGCTTCTAATAGTTGTTTACCGTCTGTCAAGGGTTCTGTAAAGGCTGTCTTCCCGCTCCTGACAGCCGTTTTGCTACGCTCATTATATCTGCACCAGTCGGTATGTACCAATGTTACATCAGGATGTTCCTCTAAAATGGTGACTTCCTTTTCCAACTTCAAAGGGTCTGTCCAAAAATCATCTCCTGCACAATCGGCGATATATTGACCTTCACATGCTAATAGACAATCGAAATAGTTATCGATTAGTCCTTTGTTTTCCTTGTTGGCAAACAATCGTATCACATCTGGATGCTTCTTGGCATATTCTTCGCAAACAGCCCTGGTAGAGTCAGTGGAACAATCCTCTCCTATAACAATCTCATAGGGTATATGACATTGCTGTCTGAGAATGGAATCAAGTGTACGCCCGATAGTATTCTCCTGATTATAGGTAGCAACGATGACAGATATCTTGTTTTCCATTATCTTTCTTTTTTCAGTAACGGCAGGGTGTACAGCATGATGGTACGCCCAATACTATTATTTGTCATTTTTCTGAACCAAATATATTTCTTACTATATTTAGCATTAGGAAGTGGGAAGAGGCCTATGTTATGAAGTCGTAGTAACCGCTGATTTAAAAACTCACAGGAATGAGTCTCTATGATAATATGGTAGATATAGTCCATTGTCAGTTGGGCAATGCGACGTTCTAGTGCCTTTCTGTCCTGATGTGGCAATTTGTCACATAACTCATGAAGACGAATAATAACACCCTCACGATCGTTGATACGTTTCTCTGTATTATAAGACGTCTTACTAGTGGTAATGGAATTCTCTCTCTTGTTATAGTAATATGCCTTGGCATGAGTGGGATATACATTCTCAGCACGTAGTAGTAGCTGTGGAGTGAATTCTTCATCTTCATGATAGATGCCAGAAGTGAAACGCAGTTCACCTAAGACGGCTCTTCGAAAGACATATCCACATGCTGTACCATGGATATTGTTGTTAAGCATATAGTTAGAACCGCTGACGGGTTTTACAGACTCAGAAATAGACTCTACTTGTAGATCCGTAGAAAAGTCAAACAAGACCATATCCACATCCTTTTGGTTGTGGAGGATATCCAAGCATTGTTCGTAGGGTTTCTTAATCAATTGATCGTCGGCATCTATAAACTGGATAAACTTACCTGCTGCTACGTCAATACCTTTGTTGCGGGCGGCACTTAACCCTCCGTTTTTCTGACGTACATAGATAATCTCATCACCATATTTCATCAACTCATTCATCGGACTAATGTCTGAGCCGTCATCAACCACGATAATCTCACGTTCAGAAGGATGCAAAGACAATCGTAGTACACTGTCGATACACTCGTTAAGCATCTCGACAGGCAGATTATAATAGGTGATAATGAAACTAACTATAAGATTATTTTCTTTCATATTCGGAGGCAAAGTTACGAATTTATTTGTAAACTCGAAATAAAAGTAGTACTTTTGCGTTCAGAAATATAAAGACAGTATGTCAGACGAGCAAAATAACGGCTATCATCATATACTAAAATATACCAGTATCTTTGGTGGCGTACAGGGACTGAATATAATAGTAAGCCTTGTGCGTAATAAGTTTGTTGCCTTGCTTCTTGGTCCGTCTGGTATGGGTTTGGTCTCACTTTTCAATACTACTGTTAACTTCGTATCGCAGTCTACCACACTCGGCGTCTCCATGAGTGCCGTGCGCCATTTGTCAGATTTTCCAGAGAATGATCACCATCCACAGATTGTTCATTTTGTGAAAGTAGTACGTGCATGGAGTCTGTTGACAGCATTGTTGGGTATGTTGGTGTGTATGATGTTGGGACCTTTCCTCAGCAGTACTACATTTGCATGGGGTGACCACACACTGCACTTTATCCTGTTGGCACCTGCTGTGGGCATGTTGGCAGTGACAGGTGGTGAAACGGCTATCCTGAAAGGTCGTCGAAGACTCCGTTCACTTGCCATGGTGCAGGTGGGGGTAGTGCTGGCGGCATTACTGATATCAGTACCTGTCTATTATTTCTTCGGTGAGGCGGGTATTGTTCCTGTCATCGTGGCGATGGCTTTTGTCACGATGCTCCTGACTATCCATAGTTCATATCGTCTTTATCCTTTGCAGTTACGGGGTACCAAGGGTATTTTAGGTGAGGGCATGGAGATGGTGCGTCTCGGTGTTGCCTTTACGTTAGCAGGTGTCATTGGCAGTGGTGCGGAGATGCTGATACGCTCTTGGCTTAATGTTGAGGGGAATCTTGGTATGTTAGGTCTCTACAATGCCGGTTATATGGTTACAGTAACCTATGCTGCTATGGTGTTCTCAGCCATGGAGACGGATTATTTTCCTCGACTCTCTGCTGTCAATACTGATATATCTGCGACTAATGAAACAGTCAACAAGCAGATGGAGGTGTCTATTCTGATTGTATCGCCAATGTTGGTTGGATTAATCATCTTCCTACCAATTATCATTCCTTTACTGCTCAGTGATAAGTTTATACCTGTTGTTGCAATGACACAAGTATCTACGATAGCCATGTTCTTTAAGGCTCTCACATTACCTGTCGCCTATATCACATTGGCACGTGGATATTCATTAATGTATCTATTCCTCGAATCCGCCTATTTCGTGGTATTCGTGCTACTGATCATCTTCGGTTATAAGCATTGGGGACTTGTGGGAACAGGTGTCGCCATCACTTTTGCCAATGTGTTTGACTATTTGATGATTAACGGTGTGGCGCGTTGGCGCTATGGATATAAAATGTCATCGACCGTGATGCGGTATAGTGCCATACATATCCTTATCGGACTGCTTGCTTACTTTACCACCATCACGGTCGATGGCTATGCCTACTGGATATTCGGCATTGGATTGTCACTTGTCAGTCTGTTGTTCTCCCTGCTGATTCTCCACCAGAAGACTCATCTATGGGAAGCGCTGACACGACGCTTTAGGAATCATTAGAACCTAAAGTCAAATTCTACGTCTACGAAGTTGTAGTTGTGTTTGTTCAATGAACGGTCATTGACAAATGCATACTCAGCATTAATCTGAATGTTCTTGTTGATGAAGTAATTCAGACCAACTTCATACATTGTCTTTGAACCTCCTATTAATTTGCCGTTGCCATCGTCGATACCGTTCCATGTCTTAGTGGGACGATAAAGATTATAACGAGCCTTCGCATGTAACTTGCTCTTCAGAACAGGTACAATACCAAAGACATAGAAGCCGTCGGCTTTGTCACCCTTGGAGAAATCAACAGTTCTGCTATCTACCTTGGTGGCACCCCATCCCTGACTGTGGATATACTCCGCACGGAAAGTGTACTCGTCCTTGTCGTATTCAGCAGACAGACAATAACGGTTCTTGCTGATGCTTCCTTTGCAGTCGTTACCTTGTTCATCCGTCCATGTCATATCACCACGTGACCCTGTCCATCCGAAGGCACCGATGCGTACTCCCTTGATAGGCATTACCCATAAACCTCCGATGATATCTTTTCGGTTGTCCTTATCTTTCTGGTTAATACCTTCACCATTATATACACCAATCTGATAGTGAATCAGGTTACGTCCTGAAGCATTCTTTAGGAAATCACCCTGAATCTGTACACCGATGTCTCGTCCACCAGAAGACTTTTCACCAGCACGGTCACCAAATCCAGAGAGACTATTGATGACTGTGGCATAAGAATACCAACCCTGTGTGATGGGGTGGGTGGGATTCTCAAAAGTGAAAGCACGCTTAAACTGTCCTACCTTCACACGGAAGAAATCATATTTCTGCCATTCCGCAAAAAGGTCGACCAGCATCACAGTAGGATTGCCAGGTCCGGCATTTGAAGATCCCTGCATCTGTACGCGCCAGGCAAAGTCGCTGATCTTACCATCCAAAATCAAACGCATCAGTCGCAGGTTGAAAGCATTCTCCGTTTTCTCTTCAGGGTTTTGTGCCTGATACTGCAACATGCCGTAACCACTGAATTTGATGTTTTTCACCCATTGGGGAACTTCAATAGTGGTCTTTTTTTCACTCTCTTGTGCATTGGAAGCCAATGCGAAGCCCATCGTCAAGAGGGCTAAGATCATCAGTTTCTTCATAATTCATCGTTTAATTAATAGTACAACATTTTCTACATGGGGAGTATGTGGGAACATATCGACTGGTTGCACGGCTGCTACCCGATAGTCCGTATCCAATTCCTGAAGGTCACGGGCTTGGGTTGCGGGATTGCAACTGACATAGACGATACGCTGGGGGGCTGCCCTAAGGATTGTTTTTACCACATCTGGATGCATACCTGCTCGAGGAGGATCCGTGATAATCACGTCGGGTCGTCCATGTTCGGCAATGAACTCATCTGTCAGGATATCCTTCATATCACCGGCAAAGAATAGGGTATTGCCAATGTGATTGATTTCAGAATTGATTTTTGCATCTTCGATGGCTTCTGGAACATACTCGATGCCGATGACCTTACGGGCTTTCTTAGCGACGAAGTTGGCAATGGTGCCTGTACCTGTGTAGAGATCATAGACCAACGGTTTCTCAGAGTTTTCTGAGTAATCAGAGTCTTTAGAGAAGGCAAACTCTCTCGTAACACAATACAGATGATATGCCTGTTCTGTATTGGTCTGATAGAAAGACTTCGGACCTACTTTGAAACGGAGATCTTCCATCTGTTCAAAGATATGGTCATTACCTTTATAGGTTAGAATCTCCTGATCTCCAATGGTATCATTGCACTTCTGGTTGTCAAGATACATCAATGCCGTAATTTGAGGGAATGTATCGGCAATATGTTGCAACAGTCCTTTTGCTTCTTGTTCGCCACCTGTCTCATCGTAATGGAACTGGATGATAACGAGCCACTCTCCTGTATTTGAGTTACGAATGATGACATCACGTAATAAACCGACTTGTTGACGAAGGTCGAAGAAGGAGAGGCCATGCTGAATAGCATAGTTACGTACTTCATTGCGTATCTGATTTTGCAAGTCATCCATCAGCCAGCATTTCTCGATTGGTAATATCTTATCGAAAGCTCCAGTGATATGAAAACCGATGGCGGGCTGGTCTTTCAGACTCTGCGATTCGTCATGGGGAAGGTTGGCAATCTCGTCTGTTGTCAGGTATCGTTTATTGGAACATCCGAAGTCCAGTTTGTTGCGATACTCTTGTGTCTTTACACTACCGAGGATAGGACTGAACTCTGGAAGTTCTACCTTACCGATACGTGTTAACTGGTCGAATACCTGTTGCTGTTTCATCTTCAACTGTTCTTGATAAGGCAGTTGTTGCCACTTGCAGCCACCACAAGTGCCAAAGTGCTGACAGAATGGTTGGATACGTAAGGGACTTGGAGTATGCAGACGGACAATCTCTGCCTCCATGAAACTGTGTTTCTTACGACGAACCTGCAGGTCACAGATATCACCAGGAACGGCCCATGGAACAAAGACTACCATCTCATCGACTCGTGCTAAGGCTTTCCCCTCAGCAGCGAAGTCGGTAATCGTGATGTGCTCTAACAGAGGTAATGGCTTTTTCTTTCTTGCCATATTATCTTGCTACTACATATTTATGTAAGGTGGTACGCACAGCACCATTGCCTGCATACAGTTCTTTTACCATACTTTCAATCTGTTCACCAAGACCAGCTTCATAGAGATCAAGACCGAAGATATCAGTTCGTGTGTACAGTTGCTTCAGACAACTCCAATCCTGATCAGGCTTACCAATCTCTAATGGAGCGACGATTGTTTGCAATTCTTCGAGCATAGGATCTGGAGAGCAGTCAAAGGGAGTGCCATCATCTTTGATGCCCTTTAGATAGCGGGCATAACCAGCTAATGTGAGTGGAATCAGTATGAGGTTCGACTTATCTAATCCACGAGTCACATATTTCTTCAATGTCTCACCAAAACGGATGGGCAGTTTCTGACTGGTATCCATCGCAATGCGCTGTGGAGCGTCGGGCATGAAAGGGTTAGGCAAGCGGCGGTTGATGACAGCACCGATGAACTCGTAGGGATTCAATACACCTGGGTCTACGACTACAGGCATTGCTTCCATATATCCAATTTTTTGGATGAATGCACGCAGGTCATCATCCTTCATCTCAGCCGAAATGAGCGTATAGCCCAGCATACAGCCATAGATAGACATTGCAGTATGTAACGGGTTCAGACAGGTTGTTACCTTCATGGTTTCTACTTTATCCACTGTCTCACGAGTAGTATAGAGTGCACCACCTAAGTCAAGTGGGGGACGACCATTGGTGTAGTTGTCCTCAATGACGAGATATTGTACCTCTTCAGCATTCACAAATGGAGCGGTAAAAGTATGCTTCTCGGTTTCGATATAATCATTGTCTTCGAAACCGTCAGCAGCCAACAATTCCTTTACTTTCTCGTGGGGACGAGGTGTAATCTTGTCAATCATTGACCAAGGGAAGGTTATCTTCTTCTCGTCTTTCAGATAGTTGAGAAAGACAGTGGGTACCAGTCCGTCATTTACCCAACGCTCAGCGTAGGCAAAGACACCAGCCTTCACCTTATCACCATTGTGTGAACAGTTGTCCATACTCTGTATGGTAAGAGGGAGTTGTCCGGCGTTGAAACGCTCCAGCAACAGGGCGCAAACCTTACCCATAGCGAATGCGGGTTTGAGTCCGCGAGCAAGGTCAGCCTCGTTGAAAGTATAGCCTTTCTCCGTGATGGTGAACGAAATCATCTGTAGACTTGGCTTTTTGAAGATTTCCACCAAACGATTCCAGTCGGGGAACTGGGGATCGGCCTTCAGTGCTTCAGTTACTGAGGCTATCACCTTCTTCTCAATAGTACCAGTACTCTGCAGTGAAACTAGCAGCGAAAGATTATTATAAGGTGTGTAAGCCTTGTCGATAACCTCGAAGTCGAAAGTCTCGGCTACGATGACACCACGGTCGTACTTACCCGTATTCAGTGCATCGTTAAGGATTGCAGCAGGGAAGGCGCGGAAAATATTACCTCCTCCGAAGTGTACCCATGTAGGTTCTTTGGCTGTCTTCTCGCGTACAGCCTTGATATCAAACTTAGGAAGTTCATAGCCTTTCTGTTCCCATTCTATGGCATTATAATTGCCGCTAAATATATCGTTTAATTTCATAATAATCTGAATATTCTGAATAATCTGATTAATTTAATCAAAGAAACCTGGTTGCTTATATTCTATGCCTAATTCTCTGTCGACAGTGGCAAGAATGCCCTGTACCTGTCCAAGAGCGAACATACGTCCTAAAAGGGTATAGCCAGCATTATGACCGTGACTCGACTCGTCGAGGATACCACCAGGCTCGTCGGTGAAAGTCATACCATGATCTACGCGCATCGGCAGGTTGGGATTCTCTTTCTCGAAGATACGAGCCAGTTCGATGAGGTCAGCACGACCGCCTAGATGTGAAGCTTCTGTAAAGTCACCATTGGGGAAGATATGGCATGAACGTAGATGAACGAAATGGGTACGTGAGGCAAACTTCTTCGCCAGTTCTACGACATTGTTATAGGCACCAGCACTTAGGCTTCCTGCACAGAATGTCAGTCCATTATGTTTGTTCGGTACTGCATCGAGAAACCATTGGATATCCTCTTCTGTTCGAACGATACGTGGTAAACCTAGAATCTCAATGGGGGGATCATCAGGGTGTACGCACATGTTCATGTCATATTCCTCACAAGTGGGCATAATGGCTTTGAGGAAGTATTTCATGTTTTCGCGTAACTGCTTTTTGTCGATACCTTTATACAGGTCAAGAAACTCGCGGAATTTTTGGATAGGTGCCTCGTCTTTCTCAGAGAAATTACCTGACACGAATCCCTGTGTCTTGATGATGATATTCTCTACCAGTTTGTGATCTTTTTCCGGTGTCATCGTTTTGGCCAGTTCATCGCATTCGGCTAATACGTTACGGCCTTCACCGACACCATTGGGAAATTGGAACTTCGCCCATTCTTCACGAGCACCGTCGCGCTTCAAAATATAGATGTCGAAGTAAGCGAATTCAGCATAGTTGAAATAGAGGTTTGTTGCTCCGTTGGGATTATTGTGGAACAGATCGGTACGCGCCCAGTCCAAGACCGGCATGAAATTATAGCAGATACAATGGATACCCTCAGCTGAGAGATTACGTAGGCTCTCCTTGTATATTTCAATCTGATGATCACGGTCGGGACCTCCGTATTTAATCGTCTCTACAACGGGCAGTGATTCTACCACGCTCCATCGCATACCGTAACTCTCAATGTATTCTCGCAGGTCACGAATTTTTTCTCTTGTCCATACCTCACCCAGAGGTACATCGTGCAGGGCTGTTACAATGCCCTCAACTCCAATTTGTCTCAGCATGGCAAGCGTAATCTTGTCTTTCTTGCCAAACCATCTCCATGTTCTTTCCATAATATTAGGATTGAATGATTATTGATTGTCTTCCATCTTTCTTGTGATTGCTGCCAATGCACGAGGCCAGTCTGTATCAAGTGAAAACCGTGTCAAGCATTCGCTGCTGTTATAGTAACTGAGTGTTAATTCTGTGTCTTTGTCATGGAAGAGAGGATTGGAATAACTGGCATCCATAAACATTTTGGTCATCTCAACCTGAAGTGACTTTGGCATATTGTTCAGTTTGATAAGTTTCTCGATATAGAAGGTGACAAAGGCATTCATGGAATATGCCTGATTGTCGAGAAAGTAGACAGAAGAATCGGGCATCTCTTCTTGCATTTTGACAACCATGTAGTTCAGTGCATCCAATTTGAACATACTGATTTTCTTTACGAGTTCGTTACTCTGTGGGTCTTCCACAATAGCCTTGTTTTTTTGGCGGAGTTCATTGAAAACATCCTGTGCTTGTATGTTCATGCTGAGCATCAACATAAATACGAATAATAATTTTTTCATATTCTTCATTGTCTTATTAAATATTTCTTATTAGTGATAATCTTTGGTAGTTCCTCCTTATAATGGGTCACCATAATCATGGTCTTGTTGCGGCGCTCGCAGAAAGTTTCGATAACATCCTTTACCAACCGGCGATTAATGAGGTCGAGCCCGTGTAACGGTTCATCGAGGATGAGTAATTGCGGGTCTTTTACGAAGGCACGCGCTAATAGCACCAAACGCTGTTCTCCACTAGAGAGTTTCAAAAAAGAATGTTCATGTTTGTTTTTCAGTCCGAAGACATCCATCCAGAAGCGACAAATGGCAATTTCCTTCTCATCGGGTTTCACATAGAGTCCTACCGAGTCTTTTAGTCCACTCGCCACGATACGGATGGCAGGCAAGTCGCGCTGATAAGAACGGTGCATCTCTGGAGACACATAGCCGATATGACGCTTGATATCCCAGATACTTTCTCCTGAACCGCGAGGTCTGTCAAACAAAGTAATGTCGCAGGCATAACTCTGTGGATTGTCAGCACATACCAGTGATAGCAGTGTGGATTTCCCAGAACCATTTTGCCCTGACAGTGCCCAACGCTCTCCGTTGTGTACTGTCCAGTCGAGTCCACTGAGAATGGTACGCTCACCATAGCGGATGCTCACCTGTCGCATCTTGATGACTTCCTGCGTGTGATAGTCGTTATCATGATAGGGTAGAGCGAGGATAGCATCCCGTTTTTCCTTGCTCAGCACATGGGCAGGCACAGACATCTGTCTGTTATAGTATTCTTCCCTGCTACATGGTGGCATTACGTGTCCATCTCTCAGTTCGATGACCTCTGAGACAAACAGCGGGATATCGTCTGTCTTCGAAAGAACAAGGACAATTTCTATCTCATGCTTCTGCGCGAGTAGCAACAGTAATTCTTTCAATTGATCACGCGTCTCTGCATCGAGTCCGATAAATGGATTGTCCATGATGAGCAGTCGTGGATTGGCAAAAAGCGTCTTCGTCAATTGGAACTTACGCAACTCACCGCTGGAGAGCGTGATAACGTATTTGTCAAGTAGCGATTCCATATGGAAGAGGTCGTACAGATGGCGTTGCAGTTCTCTGCGTTCCTCGGTATCCTCTCCTGCCAAACGGTAGGCTTTCTCTAATAGATCACCCACATTTGGTGTCTCAGGGTCTATGTCATGCTGATTCCAACGCAGTTGCAGATAATAGACCTTGTCGACGAGAGATCCGTAAGAGTCGCTAAAGGCAATATAACGAATACGGTCACTTGCCAGTCGCTTGCGCACACTATCTATGTAAAGCGTCTTTCCGCTTCCATTGCGTCCTACTATCGCCGTTACTTTTTGCATCCTTTGCTTACTTTTTCTTGATTTTTGTTCACGAAATCTTTCCAGCCACGATAGTGAGCTTGCGACTCAGGACGGTTCATCTGCATAAAGTGGCAGTAAGCGGCACCAAGGGCATCGGTAGCATCCATAAATTTCGTCATGGCGTCTTTGTCGAATTTCAACAGCCGCTGCAACATACCTGCCACTTGTTCTTTCGAAGCAGATCCGTTACCCGTTATAGCCATCTTGATTTTCAACGGTGCATATTCATGAATGGGTACTCCATGATGGATAGCTGCAGCGATAGCAGTGCCCTGAGCCCTTCCAAGTTTCAGCATCGACTGCACGTTCTTTCCAAAGAATGGTGCCTCGATGGCCATTTCGTCGGGCAAAAAGGCATCAATGATACCCGTTACTCTTTCGAAGATATGTCCAAGTTTCAGATAAGCATCCTCATACTTCCGCAGGTCAATGACTCCCATCGTCATCATCTCTGCCTTTCCGTCTGTCACCTTCAGCACTCCATATCCCATGATATTCGTGCCTGGGTCGATGCCTAATATCACCTTTTCCATATCCACTTGCAAAGGTACAGTAAAAAATCGATTAAACGAAGAGAAATGTATCAAAATTTTGTTGTTTTCAGGGAAAAGCATTATCTTTGTACCATGAATTTAGATTTTCTTCCAGATAAGAGACAACGTACAATATGGCGTAGAGCCTTTGGAATCTGGCAGCTGCGCCCCCATGAGTTAGCTCCCAACGATGAGATGAGACATACCTGTCACTCGTGTGGTACTTTATTTCAAGGTAACTATTGTCCTCGTTGCGGACAGTCGGCCAAGATAGGGCGTTTCTCGTTCAAGACTGCTTTTTTGCTTTTCCTTGACGTCTGGGGTATGGGTAATCGCGGTATGTTCCGCAGCATCCGTGACCTAATGTTCCGTCCAGGTTACATGATTCGCGACTATCTCGTCGGTCGTCAATCAGCCTATTTTCCTCCGTTCAAGATGTTCTTCATCCTCACTGCCTTGTCGCTGTTACTGTCTCATGGCATTAATTTCAATTTTGATGATGTGGAGAAAGAGGTGAAAAAGGATGAGAACAAGGTGGAGAATACTATGAAGGTAGAAAGCGATGGTATAAATATAAATGGGAAGGTCATTGATAATGCTTCCATCCGTTTTGCGCGTTCGGTACCGAAATTCATTGGTAAACTGGAGGAGAAAAGTCCTGCGCTGTCTTCCTTCATTTTGCTCGTTTTGGTGTCAGCCCCTCTATTTTTTTTCTTCCGTCGCTGTCCTGCTATTCCTGACCTTCGCTACTCCGAACATCTTGTAGCATTGGTCTATACGGCAAATGTCTACACTATATATAGTATGCTTGCTGAACTGTTCTCATCGGGTATCATTAAATTATTGGCTGTTGTCATGATTTTCGTTTCTTTGAAACAGTTTACTGGTTATTCCAAACGTCGCCTGCTGCTGTATATTTGCCTTACGGCCCTCATCTTCATTGCTATCATTTCCATTCTTGGCATTCTATTCTATGTCTTTTTCATTCCACATGATGGATGAAATGAATAGAGTTGTATCAAAAATGTGACTTATTCCTCAATATGAGAGAGGGAGTGGGCGAAGTTTGCAAAAAAGTTTGTGACAGCCTCGCTGGGATAGTAACTCATATACTTGGCGGAATGGCGTACGTGCCACATCATAGCACCTGAGTTGCTTGTGCCTACAAATACATTTTTGCCTTGAGTGAAATACCAGTCGGCTGCCTGCTGACTGGAAGTGTTTAGGAAGTCTTCAGCAATGCGAAGCGTCTCTTTATTGATGGTAGCTTTTGCAAAATGAATATCTTCTGTTTTGAATCCTAGGAAATGTACCAGGAGTGCAGCTTCCAAACGGACTATCTTGCCCATTCTGAGTTTTTTGATCCACGAAGTAAGTTTCTCGTAATCTATCTGGTCACGTGTAGTGTGAAGATAGATTCCGAGTTCCGTTAAGTGTTTCATGTTGATGCCCTGCGTAAGGATATATCGGGCAATACGGATGAAGCAAACGAGCAGATCGAGGGTAGGACTGTCTTTCTCACTTTCCATCAACTGTTGTAGCGAGTGGTTCAATAGTGGATTTGTGAGTCGCTGTTCCACACTATCATCCTGCAATATTTGGTCAGCTTCAAGAGCAGACTTCTGAAACTGTTCCATCAGTGTTGGACGTATGGTGAGGAAGAAGTCATCAGTACAGAGTTTGATACCGTCATAGACCCATGGTGTCACTCCATGCATTTGCGAGATATGATAGAGTCGATTCCATTTCCATGCCGACATGGGTTCTATGGGTTCTTGATGTCCAAAAGCCCCACATCTGAGAAGACTGAGAAAATTACGATGTATAATGTCCATTATGAATAACGTTTAGGATAACGGAATATGATAGCTAATAGTGAAATGACACCGATAGCCACGGGATAATAGAGATAGGGGATAATGCTGATGGGATTGAGGGCTGCAAGACCTGCTGCCATCAGCATCTGCGCACCGTAGGGAATCAATCCTTGCATCATACAGGAGAAGGTGTCAAGGATGGAGGCACATTTACGATTGTCTACACCGAACTTATCACCGATCTGCTTGGCAATGCCGCCGACAGTCAAAATGGCTACAGTATTATTCGCAGTACAGATATCGACGAACGATACCAATCCTGCAATAGAGAGTTCTGCGCCACGTTTGGTATGTACCCTACGAGTCATCCGCTCGATGATGAAGTCGATGCCGCCATTGTACTTAATAATTTCCAATAGTCCACCTGCCATCATCGTGATGATAATCAGCTCACCCATATTCAGGATGCCTTCACCCATCGCCCCCATCCAGCCATAGACATCGAAAGAGCCGTCTATCATGCCGATAGCACCTGAGAATAGGATACCCAGTGTCAATACCGCCATTACATTCATGCCGAAGATGGCCGTAACTAACACTAATAGATATGGAATTACCTTAAAGAACGAAACTTCGGGAATCTCTTGAGGGGATACAATGCCATGACCTAAAAAGAGATAGAGAATGAGGATTAATATAGCGGCAGGCATCACAAGGAAAGAGTTGACACGAAACTTATCACTGAGTTTGCAACTCTGAGTCGACGTGGCTACGATGGTGGTATCGGAAATAAACGAGAGGTTGTCTCCAAAAAACGAACCGCCCACTACAACGGCAGTCATCATCGGTACACTAATATCTGTTTGTGTGGCAATACCAGCAGCAATTGGTGTCAAGGCTACAATTGTTCCTACACTCGTACCGATGGAGAGAGAGATGAAGCAAGCTGCCAAGAAGAGTCCCGCCAGCATCATATTTCCAGGCAACAGGTTGAGTGTCAGGTTCACTGTCGCATCGATAGCCCCCATCGCTTTTGCTGTGTTGGCAAATGCTCCTGCTAACACAAAGATCCATAGCATTAGCATCATTTGTCCGGTACCAGCACCCTTACTATAGATATCGATGCGTTTTTGTAGCGGAATGCCTCCCATCACAGTAACGGCATAGATGCTTGCTACCATAAAAGCGACGGTAATAGGTACCTTATAGAAATCGCGTGCTATGATACTCGTGACCAGATAAAGCACGATGAATACGACGAGCGGTGATAATGCAATGAGACCTTTCTTCATAACGTTACTCCGTTTTTGAAGATGGATATTTCACGATAGCCGTTCTCTTCGTTGCGAGTTTGTTCTCCACTGGCTACTGCAAGCACTTTCTCGATAAATTCGGGTAACAGCTCCTGCATGGTACGGTCAATAGTTAATGAACCTGCAGAGAAATCCACCCAGTGAGGTTTGTTCTTCGGCAGAGTAAGATTAGTGGAAATTTTCATTGTAGGGACAAAGGTTCCGAAGGGGGTGCCGCGTCCTGTTGTGAAAAGCACCATGTGGCATCCGCAAGCAGCCAATGCCGTTGCTGCCACAAGGTCATTGCCAGGTGCCGATAGCAAGTTTAGACCATCATGCTCTAATCTGTCTCCATATTCCATTACACCACTGACAGGAGCCTTTCCGCATTTCTGTACGCAGCCCAACGCTTTATCTTCCAGCGTAGAGATACCCCCCGCCTTATTTCCAGGACTGGGGTTCTCGCCGACGGGTTCACCGTGGGATAAGAAATAATTTTTAAAGTTATTAATCATCAAAACAGTTTGGTCGAACAGTTCTTTTGTCTTACAGCGGTTCATCAATATCGTCTCGGCACCAAACATCTCAGGAACTTCGGTCAGTACACTCGTTCCCCCTTGTGCCACTAGCCAATCGGAGAATTCGCCTACCATAGGGTTGGCAGTAATACCACTGAAACCATCAGAGCCGCCACACTTCAAACCAACACGTAGTTTCGAGACACTGACCTCTTCACGCTGGTCGTGTCTAACAACCTCATAGAGTTCACGCAGCATCTGTACACCTACTTCCATCTCGTCGCCTTCCAGTCGTTGGGTGACAAGTAGTTTGATGCGTTCCTTGTCATAGTCACCCAGCATTGCCATAAAGTCTTCCGGTTGGTTGTTTTCACAGCCAAGGCTTAAAACCAGTACACCACCGGTATTAGGATGCAGACAGATGTCACGTAGGATTTTACGGGTATTCTCATGATCTTCGCTTAGTTGTGAACAGCCGTAATTATGATGCCATGCAAATACAGAATTGAAAGTTGTTATTACTTTTTTAAACTGTTCGGCAAGTTGTTCGGCAATGCCGTTGACACAGCCGACAGTGGGGACTATCCATATCTCGTTGCGGATACCAACGTCTCCGTTTTTACGAACATATCCCTTAAATGTTCGCTTTTCATTATTAATATCAAGCGATTCATTTACAGGGTGATATGTATACTCAATAGTACCACCTAGATTAGTCTTGAGGTTATGTTCGTTTACCCAGTCACCTGCTTTCATGTCTTGACTTGCATGACCGATGGGATAACCATATTTGATGATATTCTCTCCTGATTTGACATTTTGTATCAGAATCTTATGTCCGGCAGGGGTATCCTGATTGACGGTTATAGTGGTACCATCCGTCTCAATGACAGTTCCCTGTTTCAGAGGTTGCAGACATACAACGACGGAATCAGCGGGATTAATCTTCAGAAAGGTTTTGTCATTCATAGTCCTTTCGTCCTATCCGATATTTTTACGGCGATAGAAATCGATATTCTCTTTAGTCAACAATTCGATAGGCATATAGTTGACGGGATCGACCTCTTTCTTCAGTACGATGGCATTGAACAGTGTCTCGATACATGAATATCCCTGCATGTAACCATGTTGGGCGATAAGGAACGAGATACTACCTTGACGTACACATTCTGCATTCTTCGGCACCATATCATAACCCATAATCTGAATATTTCTGCGATTACTACGCAATAGGTATTCGCCTACAATATGCGCTTTCGAATTAAAAGCGATACAATGATGGGTATGTGGATGAGTACTGAAAAACTGGTCAAGGATAGCATCGTAGTTTTCCCGTTTTTCATCCAACGAAAGGTTGACTTCATTGATAACCACATCAGGGAAATGGTCGTGCATGTAATGGCGGAAACCCGTTTCGCGGTTCTCTTGTTGTTTTGAGGCTACATTACCGTTACGCATCTGCTTCATCAGCATGATTTCCGTTTCATGAGGAGCAAGCATCATCAGCATTCGTGCAGCGAAATAACCGCTGGAAAAAGAGTCTTGTCCGAAAAAAGACAGGGGTTTGAGGTCTGGCATATAGGAGTCAAGCAGAATGAAAGGTATTCCCTGTTCGTGCAACTGGTCAGTGAACTTACGGGTAACATCCAGTTTTGAGGGAACGATAATCACACCGTCTGGCTGCTGTTTCAGACATTCATTGGTTACCTTGGAGAACGTTTCTGCCGAGAAACGGTTGTAGTACATCATTTTCTGACTGATCCTGAAGTCGCGACGGAGTTCACAGGCTGCGATCACACCTTCCTCTACTTCTTCCCAATAAGCCTCAGACTCATGTTTGGGAATGATACAATAAAAGGTGTATGATTTATTGTAGGCGAGGGCTGATGCATACATATTAGGCTTGTAATCCATCTCTTTCAAAGCCTTCTCCACCTTTTCTAATGCACTTTTTGACACGTTGGGGCGTTTGTGCAGTACACGGTCTACCGTCCCGACGCTTACCCCGGCTCGTTCTGCGATATCTTTGATTCTAATCTTACCAATTTCCATGATGTTTTCTTTAAATATGCGGCAAAGGTATATAAAAAAATTGAGACTTCGAAGAATATTCATATATTATTTTGGTGTTTGGCTTTTTTTATGTTATCTTTGCCTGCGGAAATTAATCAAGACAAAAAAATATATATATGGCCAAGATTGTAACATTGGGCGAGATTATGCTCCGCCTTTCCCCAAGCGGCAACGACCGTTTCATTCAGAGTGAATCATTCCGCATCATCCCTGGTGGTGGTGAGGCTAATGTGGCTGTTTCAGTGGCTAATTATGGTCACGAGGCTTTTTATGTCACCAAACTACCAAAACATGAGATTGGACAGATTGCCATCAATGCGCTGCGTCGTTTTGGTGTGAATACGCAGTATATTACACGTGGTGGTGACCGTATCGGTCTGTATTATGCAGAGACAGGTGCTTCTATGCGTCCTTCGAAAGTGATATACGACCGTGCTCATTCTGCTATTGCAGAGGCAGAGCCTTCGGATTTTGATTTCGACAAGATTATGGAAAGTGCCCAATGGTTCCACTGGTCAGGTATTACGCCTGCAATCTCTGACAAGGCAGCCGAACTGACACGTCTGGCTTGTGAAGCTGCCAAGCGTCACGGAGTGACTGTCAGTGTAGACTTGAATTTCCGTAAGAAGTTGTGGACTTCAGAAAAGGCTATCAGCGTGATGCGTCCATTGATGAAATACGTTGATGTTTGTATTGGTAATGAAGAGGATGCAGAACTCTGTCTTGGTTTCAAGCCCGATGCTGATGTAGAGGGTGGACAGACGGATGCTGCCGGCTACGAGGGTATCTTTAAACAGATGATGCAGGAATTTGGCTTCAAGTATGTGGTTTCTACGCTCCGCGAGAGTTATAGTGCTACCTACAATGGTTGGAAGGCTCTTATCTATGATGGTAAGGAATTCTATCAGTCCAAGCGTTATGAGATTAATCCGATTATCGATCGCGTAGGTGGTGGTGACTCGTTCTCTGGTGGACTGATTCACGGTTTGCTGACGAAGGCGACTCAGGGTGAGGCATTGGAGTTTGCTGTGGCTGCTTCGGCTTTGAAACATACCATCAATGGTGACTTTAACCAAGTAAGTATTGATGAGGTAGAAGCACTTGCCGGTGGTAGTGCTAATGGGCGCGTGCAGAGGTAACTTCGTTATAACGTTATACCGTAATATCGAAATAATAGATTATGGCAAAGTTTGATAAAATCGCAGTATTAAAGAAGATTGGCGACACAGGAATGGTGCCTGTCTTCTATCATAAGGACTTGGATATCTGTAAGAATGTGGTAAAGGCTTGCTACGAAGGTGGAGTTCGTGCCTTTGAGTTTACCAATCGTGGCGATTTTGCTCAGGAGGTATTTGGCGAACTGGTAAAGTGGGCAGACAAAGAGTGTCCTGAATTAGCACTCGGTATCGGTTCTGTAGTCGATGCTCCCACTGCCGCTATGTATATCCAGTTAGGAGCTTGCTTCGTGGTAGGTCCATTGTTCAATCCTGATATTGCCCCCGTTTGCAATCGTCGCTTGATACCTTACTGCCCTGGTTGTATGACCGTCAGTGAGATTGGTAAGGCTCAGGAGTTAGGTTGCGACCTGACGAAGGTATTCCCAGGTGATGTGGTTGGACCTAACATGATTAAAGGTTTGAAAGCCCCCATGCCTTGGTCGAAGATCATGGTGACGGGTGGTGTGGCTCCTGAAGAGGAGAACCTGAAGAGTTGGTTCAAGGCTGGTGCCTATTGCGTTGGCATGGGTTCTAAGCTTTTCCCCTCTGATAAGGTAAAAGCAGGTGATTGGCAGTATGTGACCGATAAGTGTAAGGAGGCACTCGGTTATGTGGCTAAGGCTCGCGCTTAATCTTACAGCAGTCATTCTTATATCAGCTTGTTCACCGACGAATAAGGATACGGTGGACAAGCTGAATTCTCTTTCCTATTCTTATCACTATCGCAATGTTGATTCTACTGCGTTTTATGCGCAAAAGGCATTAGATCATGCAGTTGACTATAACGATGGCAAAGCGGAGGCACTCAACAATCTGGCTTTTGTCAGTATGGTACGGATGGATTACGACCGTGCTGACAAGCAACTGGCAGAAGCCATATCGTTGACAGATAATCAAGTCGAACTCTTTATTGCAGAAGTTCAACTGATGCGCCTCTGTCAGCGTCGTTCCAAAAACAGAGAGTTCTATGAGCATCGGGAACGTGCCTATGAGTGTCGTAAACGCATCAATGAGGAACGTGCCGACCTTCCTGAACGGATGCGTCGTCGGCTGATTTACGCAGAGAGTGAACTCGCCATCGTCAATTCTGCCTACTATTATTATGTAGGTCTTGAACGTCAGTCGATAGAAGCCCTTCAGGACATTAATCTCGATGAGATGCGACGAGACACTGCCCAGTATCTGAACTATCTGTATAATGTGGGAGCAGGAGGTATTATTACCGAAGGTAGTTCTGAGGATATCTTCAAGGAAGAGATAGACTTTCTGGATCGTTGTTTGGGAATCTCCGAGCGCAATTATTATCCTTATTTCGAAGCAAATGCGAAAGAGGCGTTGGCCGACCATTTAGGAGATTTGGATTTGGCACAAGAGGCGTTAGAGGATTTCAAGGCGTTTGGTGATGTCTATCAGATAGCAGGTGCCTATCGTACGCTGGCATCCTGTTATCATGCGATAAGTGATGATCAGCAGGCTTTGGAAAATCTACACCATGCGTTGGAAGACAAGCGTATCAACCAAGCACCTGATTTGGTGGCAAGTATTCGTGAGCAGATGAGTGTGGCGTATGCTGCCGTCAATGATAAACGAAACAGCGACCTCAACCGTAATATATATATTGACCTACAGGAGCAAACCCGTCAAGATCGGGAGTTGGAGGCGCGTGCTGCGATGTACGACCAGACAGCAACCCAACTTAACTGGATGATTGGTGCTGTGGTAGTAGCTATCCTCTTGTTGCTTTTCCTGTTGTGGCTCTTCAACCGTCTTCATCAGCGTGAGAAACAAAACAGCCAGTATGACGATCTATTGGAACAGAAAGCCGAGGAAGTCAATGTGGCTCAGTTGAATGTGGAGAAGAACGAACGCCGTCATTTGGAACAACGTGCAAAGGTGTCGTTGGTATTAAGCATTACACCATTGATAGACCGTATCCTTCACGAGGTGAAGAAAATCTCTGAAAATTCAGACAGTTCCGAAAAATCAGAAACTTCCGAGCGTTTAGATTATATCCGCGAACTCACGGATAATATCAATGAACAGAACGACGTGCTCACGCAATGGATTCAGTTACGACAAGGAGAACTGAGCCTGCATATCGAGAGTTTCCCTATCCAACCATTGTTTGAGATTCTTGGGAGAGGTCGTACGAGTTTTCACATGAAGGGAGTTGAATTGGAAGTTCATTCTACGGAGACGGTGGTAAAAGCCGATCGGGTATTGACGCTCTTTATGCTGAATACCCTTGCCGATAATGCACGTAAGTTCACGGAGCAGGGAGGTAGGGTGGATATCGCTGCTGAGGAGAAAGACGATTATGTTGAACTCTCCGTGACGGATACAGGAAAGGGAATGAGTGAGGAAGAACTCGCTCATGTCTTCGACCATAAAACTATTAATGACAGGTCTCAGGGCTCACATGGCTTTGGTTTGATGAACTGCAAGGGCATCATCGAGAAATATCGTAAGATCAGTCAGATATTCAATGTATGCCAGTTGGCTGCTGAGAGTCAGGAGGGTAGGGGCAGCCGTTTCTATTTCCGTCTGCCGAAGGGTATTGTCAGACTATTGTTTGTTGGTTATTGGCTATTGGCCTTTACTCAACCACTAACTGCTAACAGCCAGCAGCTAAGGGCTAAAGGCCCCTTGGATTGGGCACATATTTATGCTGATTCTGCCTACTTCTCCAATGTCAATGGCACCTATGCCCGTACTTTGGAGTTTGCCGATTCTTGCAGGAAATACCTGAACGCCCAGTATCTGTCTCAGCGTCCTAAGGGACAACTTCTGATGCATCGTCAGGGAGAGTCCGCCTTGCTGGCTCCAGAGATACAATGGTTGCACGATAGTGTCACTACCAACTATCAGATTATTCTCGATATGCGCAACGAGTGTGCTGTGGCTGCTCTTGCCCTTCACGAGTGGGAACTGTATGCTTATAATAATAAGGTATATACCCAGCTCTTCAAGGAACTCTCAGCCGATAACACCCTTGCCGACTATTGCCGAATGATGCAGCAGTCACAGTCGAACAAACGCATTGCCGTCATCCTGTTGATTCTGATACTGCTCTTCATCTTGCCAGCTTATTATATGCTCTACTATCGCCATCGCCTCTATAACCGTTTCCGTCGGGAGAGTATGCAGCAGACGAATCTCGAACTGGCAGAAGATGAGTTGCGTCGTGCAGAGCTGGAAGACAGTAACCTGCATGTGGCGAATGCCGTACTCGACAACTGCCTGTCGACTTTGAAACACGAGACGATGTATTATCCCAGCCGCATCCGTCAGTTGGCTGACGGAGGTGATATTCAGTCAATGAGTGAGGTGGCTGACTACTATCGTGAACTATATGGTATTCTCAGTGAACAGGCCACTCGTCAGGTGGAACGGGCACAACTTCATCTGAAACCCGTTGCCTTGTATGGCGTGATAATTTTAGGCGACGAGAATATGCTTCGCTATCTCTTCGAACTGTTGAAGGGAGAAGTAACGGTGGAGACGAAGGATATCCAGTATCTGCTGTTCACCGTCCGTCGTGATGACCTTCATCTCTCTGACGAGGAGGCCGCCCGTCTTTTTACTCCTCAGAAGGATCATATCAGTTATCTGCTTTGTCGACAAATCGTACGTGATCACGGAGAGGCGACCAACCGTCGTGGTTGTGGTATTTGGGCAGAAGTGGCTGATGGCATTACATATATAAAACTAACATTACCAAGATATGGAAAACTTTAAACTGATTATTGTAGAGGATGTTCCTCTGGAACTAAAAGGTACGGAGGGTATCGTCCGTCACGACATCCCGGAGGCGGAGATTATTGGTACCGCAAGCAATGAGACGGCCTACTGGAGACTGATTAAACAGCAGTTGCCTGACCTCGTATTGCTCGACCTCGGTTTGGGAGGCTCCACCACTATTGGTGTGGAGATTTGTCGTCAGACCAAGGAATCTTATCCGCAAGTGAAGGTATTGATCTTCACGGGTGAGATACTCAACGAGAAGTTGTGGGTCGACGTACTCGATGCTGGAGCCGACGGCATCATTCTGAAGAGTGGTGAGATGCTGACTCGTGCCGATGTTCGTGCTGTGATGGAAGGTAAGCAACTTGTTTTCAATGAGCCTATCCTGAAGAAAATTGTCGAACGGTTTAAGTATGCTGTCTCTTCACAGTTGGTTCGTCAGGAAGCCCTCGTCAACTATGAGATTGACGAATATGATGAGCGTTTCCTCCGTCATCTCGCCTTAGGTTATACAAAGGAGCAAATCACCAACCTGCGAGGGATGCCCTTTGGTGTGAAAAGTCTGGAGAAACGCCAGAACGAGTTGGTACATAAACTCTTCCCCAATGGCGAGAGTGTCAATGCCACCCGTCTCGTAGTTCGTGCTTTGGAACTGCGCATTCTGGATATTGACAATTTGTTGCCAGACGTAGAGTAATTAAGAATTAAGAGTAAAGAGATAAGAGGTGAAACGCTTTCTTCCACATATTGCCGTATCGCTGTTTTGTGCACAGCTATTGCTTATGCTGGTGTCATGGCTGTGGAGTGCAGCCATCCCTGATAGTGGTGTGCGTTCAATGCTGTCGAGTGAGGGACTTCGTTGGTTCATGGGACGTTTTGCGGAAATGTTGTCCACTCCATTGCTGTCCTGTCTGTTGTTGATAGCGATAGCCATCGGTTGTTTCCTCCGTTGTGGCGTTACCCGTATTTTCCAGACATCACGTGTATCCTATCGTGCCCATAGGGCTTTATGGATGGGGTGTGCTGTCATGGTGGCGTGTGTTGTGGTGATGTTGTTACTCACAGTCGTTCCTCATGCCATCCTGCTCAGTGCTACGGGTGAACTGTTTCCTTCTCCGTTCTCAGCCAGTCTGCTGCCCGTTATAGCTTTTTCCATCTGCGCATCCAGTATCGTCTATGGTGTAATAGCAGGTACCTTTCAGTCGTTGCGTGATGTCTACGAAGCCTTGTTGTATGGTATCCGTTGGGCAGCCCCTGTATTCCTTTTCTATATCTTGATAAATCAGTTTTACGAGTCGTTGCTGTTTGTCTTCGGCTAAAAAGAAATCAATAACCAACAAATAAAAATCTATCAGTTATGAAACGAATTATGTTTTTGTTTGCCACACTCTTTATCTGTGGCGCCCTTTGGTCTCAAAAGACTGTCACCCCGCAGGTGTTGACAGTGGTTTATGCCACCTCTGACGATGGTTTCCTGAATGTCCGTGAGCGTCCATCCAGCAAGGCTAAAATATTGACAACCTTGCCGTTGTGCTTTCATGGTTTAGGTCGTGGTATCCTGTTGGAACGCGGTGAGAAATGGAGCAAGGTAAGAGTCGAAAATAGTATCGAAGGTTGGGTGTATAATAAGTATATGGGTGAGCAGACATGGTATACGGGAGAGGGTAAGCACAAACTCGTCGCCAAATTGTATTACACGCCGCTCTATACAGACAACTACGCCGATGAGGGTCCTCAGTTCATTCCTTATGGAACGGTGAAGCAGGGCACTATCATTGCCGACGAATACGATGCGGAAGAGGTGGAGGGCTATTATGTCCTGAAGACGGGGCATGACTACCTCTTCGTCAAGAAAGAAGACGTTACCGTAGAATAAAAATATAAAATAAAGAGAAAGCCCACTTACTGTTGTCGGTAAGTGGGCTACTTCTTTTTGATGTTTTTTCTTTTATTTCTTTTTTATTGCCTCGGCAACAATCTGTGCAATACTGCGTACACCCTTGTCGTTAGGATGGATGCCGTCGTCCTGCATCTTCTCACTATCATTGCCAAACAGTGTATGAAGATCTATCACGTCCAATTTGTATTCCTTTGCCACCTTCTGTTGGATGGGGATGATCTCATTGGCAATGATGGTCTCATTGATAGCCCATGAGGGTTTCAGTGCAGGAATCGGTGTACAGAGATATATCTTCGTCTTTTGGGGATCCAATGCCTTGATCATCTGCGTCAGGTCTTGCTTGAATTCCTTGTTATACTGCCAGTTTTGTGGCTTTGAGTCGTTAGTTCCTAATTTGATGACGACGATATCGGGCTTGAAAGCAAGGGCGTCCTTCCATGCTGTCTCGTTCATATAGGGCAGGTCACCCTTGTTCAGCATCGTACGTCCACTAACACCGAAGTTCTTCACCCAGTAGTCGTTACCCAACATCCTTTGCAACTGAGCAGGATAGCCACGCTGTGGAGCCAGATCGATACCATGTCCGTCAGTGATACTGTTACCGATACATGCCACACGGATAGCGTCCTTCTTCGGTGCTTTCAACTGCTGGAGCCATTTGCCGAGATTGGCAAGCATCTCGTTATGATAGGCAAACCAAGGACCGAATCCGTAGCCATGACCACCTGAGGGATAGAGGAACAAAGCACAGTCGTTACCTGCCTCTCTCATTGCCTTATAGTATTCTAGACCATTGGTCATTGGTGGCACCAGATTATCGTCGCCCGACATGATGATGCAAGCAGGAGGGGTAATATGGCGCTTAACGGCATTTTGTGTGGACCATTCCTTTACCAGTGCAGGATCATTGTGTCCTTCTTCGCCGAGGAAGTTGATACACGACCATTTGTGCGATACCTTCTCATCCATTGAGATAACGGGATAGAATAGGATGCTGAAGTTTGGACGCACATCGTAGTCGGAGAAGTTAGAAACGACAGATGCGAGATGACCTCCTGCCGAGAATCCCATAATACCTACGTCGTTGGGATTGATGCCCCAGACGCTGGCAGAGTCTCGTACGATGCGGATACCCTTCTGTACATCACCCATCGGGATGGTGCGGTCACCGTTTGGCAGTCGGTAGTTCACCACGAAGTAGGCAATCCCTTGTTTGTTGAGCCAGTCAGAAGCCAGATAGCCTTCATGCGAGTTGGATAATACGGAATAACCACCACCAGGTACACCCACAATGGCTTTTCCACTGGGAGTCTCTGGGATAAAACAAACCATGTTGGCTGCACTGTCGGTGGTCAGATTGATGGTAAATTTTCTTGCTGTCTGTGCCTGCGCACTTATGGCGAGGAGCAACAGAGCGAATGTCATTAGTTTTTTCATTGTCGTAGATAGTTTTGTAATATGATTTTGCCTACAAAGGTACAAAAAATTATCAATTATCCATTATTCATTATTATTTTTCAATTTTTTTTCGTACCTTCGCCATCAATATGCAGAATATATGTATTTTTACGGGAGCACGTCCCAACTTTGTGAAGGTGGCTCCGATTATCCGCGCTATCAAGAAGACGGAAGGTATTGACTACCGTCTGGTATATGCTGGTACTGAAAGTGACCCCACACTGGAGCCGTCCTTATTTGATGACTTGCAGATGCCGCGCCCTGATGTGTATCTCGGTGTGGAGTGTAAGAACCTCAATGAACTGACGGGTAGAGTGATGTCGGAATTTGAGCGGTATCTTGAAGAACATGCGACAGATACCGTGATTGTAGTCGATGATCTCGCTTCTACGATGGCGGCTGCTATCGTTACGAAGAAACGGGGTTTGCGACTGGCTCATCTGGTGGCTGGTACACGTTCGTTCGATATCCGTATGCCGAAGGAAATCAATCGTTTAGTGATTGATGGTTTAAGTGACTTGCTGTTTACGGCAGGAGCCAGTTCGAATAGTATTGCCACGCGTGAAGGGGCTGAGACACACAAGATATATATGGTAGGAAATATCCTGATGGATTCTCTGCGTTTTAACCACGACCGCTGGCAACGTCCTGCCTGTTTAGATGGTATTGAAGACGGTCAGTATCTCGTTTTCACCATCAATCGCAAGGCGTTGTTGGCTGATACCGAGAATCTCCAACGTATGCTTCAAGTCATTGGTGAAGAGGCTGGCGATATCCCCGTCATTGCACCCTTGCGTGGTAACCAACTGTCAACTATCAATTATCAATTAATAATTATCAATTCCCTCCCTTACCTTCAGTTTGGCTATCTCATTGCTCATGCCAAAGGTGTCATCACTGATTCTGGTAATGTGGCAGAAGAGGCAACTTTCCATCATGTGCCTTGTATCACGCTCAACAGTTATACAGAGCATATCGAGACGGTGAAACAAGGTACCAATGAGTTAGTAGGGGAGGATGCAGAACGCTTGCGCGACGCGCTACGCCGTATGCTGGCAGGCGACTGGAAGACGGGATCCTTGCCCGATCGTTGGGATGGTCGTTCCGCCGAGCGTATCGTTCAGATTCTACTACTTTCCTAAGAAGCGCGTATCGAGATAATTTTGGAAGGCTTCTTTGTAAAGATCACCAATAGGTAGATAGGTGTCGGCATCCATGATGATGCGGTTCTTGTTCACCTCTTGAATCTTTGTGAGGTTGACGATATACGAGCGATGGATGCGCATAAATGTATCGGGCAACTTAGTCTCAATCTTCTTCATAGAGAGTAAGGTGATGATAGGCTTTGGTTCGCCTTCCACATAGATTTTCAGATATTCGCTCATGCCTTCGATATAACGGATGTCGGCAATAGCAATCTTTACAATACGATAGTCGGTCTTGACAAAGATTTCGTTCATGCCCCCTAAGTTAGGGGGTTGGGGGTCTGAAGAGACCTTTTGTTTTTCCTTGTTCAGACCCCTGTCGTCCCCTAACTTAGGGGATATAGACAATCTCTCTTTGATTCTCGATGCTGCCCGTTGGAAGTCTTGCAGTCCGAAGGGCTTTAGCAGATAATCGACGGCATTGACTTTGAAACCCTCTACTGCATACTCGCTATAGGCAGTGGTAAAGACGACGAGGGGTGGTGCCTGTAATGACTTCACGAAGTCCATCCCATTGAGGTCGGGCATATTGATATCACAAAAGATAGCATCCACTACATTCTGTTCCAGATACTTCCGAGCCTCTAAGGCACTCTGGCACTGGGCTGCCAGTTCGAGGTCAGGCACTTTGCCGATATAGGTTACCAACTGTTGCAGTGCCAACGGCTCATCATCTATTGCCAAACATCTAATCATGTGAGCGGTATTTCAAGTTCAACGTTATAACTATCGGGTTCGTCTTGTATATTCAGTGTATAGTTTTCACCATAAAGTAAGTTCAATCGTTGTTTGACGTTGGCAAGTCCTACACCACCTTTCTCATCATTGGGTTTCAGGGCTTTGCTATTGCTACATTCGAAATGCAGACGGGCATCGTTGACATTTGCCTTGATATGGATAAACGAGTCTTGCTCGTAACTGATGCCATGCTTGAAAGCGTTCTCGATGAAGGTAATGAGGATGAGAGGTGGCAACTCATAGTCGGGTGCCTCTGTAGGCAGGTCTACCTTCACATCCACCTTATCTGTATATCGCAGTTGCATCAACGTGATATAATGGCGCACGAAATCGAACTCACGACTTAGGGGAACGCCCTTCTTATCGCCCTCATAGAGCACAAAACGCATCATTTTCGAGAGTTCGAGAATGGTATCTTTTGCCTTCTCTGGGTCGATATCCACCAGTGCGTGGATATTGTTGAGGGTATTCATAAAGAAGTGTGGATTGATCTGGTAGCGCAGGTATTCCAATTGCTGTTCCAGATTCTCCTTCTCCAGAGCCATCAGTTGCTTGGCATCATGTCGCGACTTGAAATAGAGTTTGATGCCGATATTCATACCCAGCATCAGGATAAGGATGATGAGGGCAACGACATCATGCTGTCCTACCATCACAGGGGGTCTGTGCGGTCTGTGGTTTTTGAATTCCTGAGGTAGGGGCGGACGCTGTCTGTGTGACTGATCCATCTGTTCAAAGGGTGGTGGATCATGATGGAATGCCCTGCGCTCTGGTGGGCGATTGCTACACTGGTAAGCAATAAACGCTCCGAGTATCACAGCGATGATGCTGAAATACAAGGCGCGACGTTGCTTGTAGACCAACAGGGGCGCCAACAGGAAATTGTGCAACAGGAAGATAGCAAGATAGATGGCAAACTGCTTCCATATCATCAACACCTCGCCCCATTGGAAAGAGAAAGAGGTATCGTTGACAGATCTCACATAGAGACTGAGCACTGGCACTGCGAAGAGCATGCCCCACAGTGCCAGATAGGTCAGATTCTCATGTTTCTTTTGTTCTTGCATCCATTTCATATAACGCAACTTTAGGTTGTTTATTGCGTATTACCAACCACCAGGTCCTCCAGGACCTCCGCCAGGTCCACCCATACCACCGCTGATGGTATTCGAGGCAGTAACGCTTTGTGACTTGTTACCAGATACCAGCGTATAGCTACTGCCACTGGTGAGGTTAGGGGTACTAACCATCATCGTACCGTTGTTGTAAGAGACGGGCGGCATATTGAAGGTGGTTAGGGTCTTTCCGTCACTGCTGACAGTCACTGTACCATTGGCAGTGATAGAACCTGTCGCGCTGATAATACCCTGTGAAGTACTGCCTAAAGAACCATCGAAACGTCCACCGATACCGAAGATATTACCACCGCTGATATAGAGTCTCTTCTGTTCGTTGATGTCAATGCCTGCCTCTGCACCACCAGCACCTACAGCAATCAGTGTTCCACCTTTCAGATACATATCACCGTTTGAATCGATACCATCATTATTAGTGCCGACAACGACCACTGTTCCACCACTGATAGTCAGGTCGCCAGAAGAGTTGATGGCATCGTCGTGGGCATATACCAATATGGTGCCGTCTGTGATATCCAGTGTTCCCTTACTCTCAATACCCTCAGCATTATTGCCACTGGTGCGTACCATGATGTCACCGCCCTTGATGGTCAGTACACCATGCTCGTTCTTCGTACCAATCTTGATACCCTTAGGCGAAGAGGTATATTCATCTGCCAGATTATCGGTATTACCTGTGTAGTTATGATTCTCCGTCGTACCGTTGCTATAGTAGAGTCCACCCGTGGTAATGATACGAATCTTTCCACCGTTGATATATGCTTCCCAGTCGGCTTTCAGTCCTTTACCACCACTGCCGGAAGACTGCAAATAGATTTCGCCGCCGTTGATGGTAAGGATAGAGTCACAGGCAATACCAGCCGATGCTTTCGTCTCTTGGTCGTCATCGTCCCACTTACCATTACTTGTACTGATAACCGTAGTGCGTCCACCGTTAATCGTAACATCAATGTCGCTGTTGATACCTTTCGCACCAGCAGCAGAGACTTCTACATTCAAGATACCGCCATTGATATAGAGGTCGTCACCCGACTTGATGCCATGATTGGCAGTAGATTTTACATAGACGTTGATGCCCTTGTCGAACACGATATTGCTCTTGCCGTGAATACCGTTATTATAGTTGCCATAGACCTCCAAAGAGCCAGTACCACTAAACAGCATCTTTCCTTTGCTGAAGATGGCGCCTTTATGACTATCATCTGCTGTGATGCCGTCCGTCAGTTTGTTGTTGCCTGTCAACACAATGAAAGCCTTCATCTTGCTTTGCAGGTCAACGGCAGTACTTCTGGTATTGGTGATGTCTGCATCCTTGAGGTTCAACTCATAATCCGTCTTTCCCTCAATAGTCAACGAGCCATCGGTAGTAGTGCCACTAACCACATAGCAGACACCCTCTGTCTTGCCGTGATCGGCTGTTACGTCGCTGCCGTCAACAGTGATGGTCACGCCATTTTCTGTAGAGGCAACGGGGTTTGCCATATCGATATTGACAATCGTCTCGAAAGTGTTCTTACTGATATCGTCGCTCGCTTCAGGATAAGTAGCGGAAGCAATTGTAGCAGGTTCTGCCGTATCCTTGTCGATAGCAACGCTGAAAGTCGCCATATCGGCATAGGTAGAGGAAATCGTTTCTTCACCGTTGTTTTCGCTGCCGTTGTCGCCATTACCGTTAGTGCCTCCATTGCTCAGTGGGTCATCCGACGAGCAGGCCGTTGTCATTGTCATCATCGCCATGGCTGCCATGAGCATGATGGTCATCGTCTTCATTCTTTTCATCTTTATTACATTTTAGTCGTTAATACTCAGATTAGCTGATGCAAATATAATAAGGAAACAACCTGTCCGCAAAAATTATTCAGCGAACTGGCTTATTTATTCAGTGAAATATGATTAACTTGTTTTAAGTGATAAAAGATATTGTTATTCAAAGAAAATTACTTCTATTATCGACCAATGCGAAGGAAATAACAAAACCATAAACCTGTAATTGTTTTTTTGAAATGCTTTTACTGTCTTCCGTATCTATCGGATTACAACTTCACAGAAGATATATCTACCAGGCCATTGACAATGGCATAGATAGTGAGACCAGCGGGAGAATGTATTTGAAGTTTGCGGGCAATGTTGCGGCGATGGGTAATGACTGTATTGACAGAAATGCATAAATGATCGGCTATCTCCTTGTTCGACATACCTTGAACAAGGGAGATAATCACGTCACGCTCACGTTCTGACAAAGCATCACCATTGTCTTGTCCACCCTTAAAGACCATCGTAGAGATATTCTTCGTGACATCACTCTGACGCTGTTGTTGTTCCATTCGACGGATAGCAGGTACGAAAATCTTGTCCTCTACCTCAGCATGCAGCCTCAGCCACTCCTCGTTATTATAGATGTCATAGAGCGTTGCCGTCAACTGGTTGTTGTGATGGGGATCAGAAGGCAGATACTTAATAATCATGAGTTTCAGTTCACGCAGAGCCTTATCGGTTGACTCATGGTGTTTGGAGAAGGTATCCACATTATAGTCATTGCCAGTACGTCCCTCCAACAGAGCCTCAACATAGGGGAAGAGTGTCTTCTCCTCGTATTTCATGTGTCGCTGTATCTCGCGGGCATAGCCATCGTAGAACTTCAGTATCAAATGTCCTAAGGAATCCTGTTCATCGAAACTCTCTGCCAGTTGGCGACGGATGGAAGGCAACTGATAATCCAAGAAATAGGTATGACTGGCATCCAGATAATGCAACAGCGTGCGTACATCAATCTGTGTATCGTCGTCATAGTTGGCATACCCATTTATGGTGAAGTTAACTACTGCCAAAAAGGTATATGTATCCACATGATTCATCTCACAGGTTTCCTGCACGGTCTTGTCGCCAAAGCCGAGATGGATACCAAAACTGCCTAATGCCTGCAACAGATTATAATTATCCTTGATAAGCGTAATCATCTTATCGGCAGGTTCATACATCTTCATATTCTTCATGTGTCTATACCTTTTTATATACTTTTGACGATGCAAAGTTACCCATTTTATAGGACATCTGCAATAGTTTTATACAATTTCATCATTTTTAGGTATTGTAGAAAATGTCTAAATAGCCTACCTTTGCAGCGGAAAACTAAAGTATAAAAACGATGGTAAGAAGATTTCTATTTTCAGTTACATTTCTCACTGTCTGCTTGTCAGTCTGCGCACAAGACAGTGACAGCACACAGCAGCGCAGTATCATGAGTCGTCTGAGTGTAGGCGGTTATGGAGAAGTGAATTTCTCACGTAACTTTTACAGTGACCACGTGAGTCGTTACAGTCAACCCGAAGAACACAAGAACGATCCCAGTCATGGACGTTTCGATATCCCTCATGCCGTTATCTATTTAGGATATGACTTCGGCAAAGGATGGTCGTTCAGTACAGAGATTGAATTTGAACACGGCGGTAATGGTATTGCCTATGAGAAGGAAGACGAAGAAGGCGGTGAATGGGAACAGGAGACCGAAAAAGGCGGTGAAGTAGAACTGGAACAGTTCTGGATTCAGAAGTCGTTTGGTCAGTGGGCGAATATCCGTGCCGGACACATCGTAGTGCCTGTCGGTTTGAACAATGCCCATCACGAGCCTTTGAACTTTTTCACGGTCTATCGTCCTGAGGGTGAGAATACCATCCTACCCTCCACATGGCATCAGACGGGTATCTCATTTTGGGGGCGCTATAAGGATTTCCGTTACGAAGCACAGTTCCTGGCTGGTCTGAATGCGGATAACTTCACCAATACAGGATGGATCCATAAGGGACATAAATCACCATTGGAGTTCGATATTGCCAATAAATATGGTGTTGCCTTACGTTTAGACAATTACACAGTTCCAGGCTTACGCATCGGTCTCAGCGGTTACTATGGACACAGTATCGGCAACAGTTATCCTCGTAATGCCAATGGTGTTGATGCAGAATATAAAGGTGTCGTCGCTATCGGCTCTTTCGACTTTACCTATAAAGGACATAATTGGATAGTCCGTGGACAGGCAGACTATGGTTATTTAAGTGATGCCGAGCAATTAAAATATGTGTATAATCGTCTGAACTCCAAATCACCCTACAAACACTCTGCCTTTGTCAGCAAGAATGCTTATGTCATCGGTATCGAGGCTGGCTATGATATACTTGCTCTAACCTCTCACCACTCACCACTCACCTCACACCTATACGTTTTCGGTCGTTATGAGCAATATAACTCCTATGCCAGTCAGACAAAGGGTGTTGATTATAGTTATACTGAGGTGAAACGAATGGCTTTCGGCATCAACTATTATCCCATCAAACAGGTAGTCATCAAGGCAGAATATTCGAAACGCTTCCTGAAGGAATTGTATAACAACGAGCCGTCACTGAATATCGGCGTGGCTTATGAAGGATGGTTCTTGTAAGCGCGATAACGATATAACGTGATAACGTGATAACGAAACAATTAACAACCAAATAAAAACAACAATGAAAAAGTATTTGATTTTACCCGTAGTAGCCCTCATGGGCACAATGACCTTCACCGCATGTAGCAGTAACGATAATGATAACAACGGTGGAGAAGAAGATATCTTTAACATTGTCACCACAACACCGATTGTGGATAATGACACCTATCCCGAGAACACAACGGCTGCCAACTATAGCAGTAAGTCGTTTGGCGAGAGTGCCATTGACGATTGCGGCAATCTGGTTGACGAACTGACGGCTGCCAATGCCATCATCGCCTCTTCAAAGCTCACGGAGACACAAGAAGAGTATCTGCGCCAGGTACTTGTGAACATTGTCAATAACGTGGTGATTCCCACTTATACCAAACTGGCGGATGATGTAGAGGATCTGGAAAAGACATTGAACGGACTGACTGTCAATAGTATTACTCAGGCTCAGATCAACAAGGCATGTGAGGATTTCAAGAATGCCCGTAAGAACTGGGAGCGCTCTGAGGCCTTTCTGATGGGTGCCGCCTCTGACTTCGACATCGACCCGACGATTGATTCATGGCCTTTGAACCGTACGCTGTTGCTGAACTATTTCAATAACGGTATGGATGATGAGATGTTAGACGATGCCACCATCCTCGGTTTCCACGCCTTGGAGTTCATCCTCTTCCGTGATGGTAAGCCCCGTCAGGTTGCAGAGTTCAAAGCCAACGATACCTATAAAAACTTCGAAAAGATTACTGGTGCTCAGGAGTTGGCATACGCCCAGACTATCTGTACCCTGCTGAAACAGCGTTGCTTCCAATTGCAGGTAGCATGGGAAGGTGAGAAGAATGCCAGTCGTGTAGCCGTCGTCAAGGCTGCTGGTTTGGACTATACCACTGAGGCAGGACTCAGTTATGCTGAGAATCTGACTACTGCCGGTACCAACAGCAAGAGTACCTTCAAGAGTCTAAAGGCAGCCATTGCACAAGTTCTTTCTGCAGATGAAGGTAGTTGTGTAGGTATTGCCAACGAGGTAGGTACGGCGAAGATTGCCAACCCGTTCTCTGCAGGTGATGTCTCATACGTGGAGTCACCTTATAGCTACAATTCCATCACCGATTTCCGCGATAATATTCGTTCCATCCGTAATATCTGGTTGGGCTCTACCGACAAGACCGCCAACAAATACAGTTTCCATACCTTCTTTGCCAGTGTCAACCAGAGTAGGGTGAACGACAGTGTGGAGAATGCTTATGTCAACGCCATCACCAGCATTAGCAATATGCCATCGCCCTTTGTGAAGTACTGCTGCACTATCTGGAACATCGACTTCGAGGACGATGAAGACTGGGAAGTAGAGGAATAAACTAACAAATACATATATGTTTAAATTAAAAAACCTATCAAAAGTAATATTGATTGGACTGGCTGCCATTTCCATGGCGGCCTGTTCCGATGATGATACCCTATCGGGAATGGGAGAACTCACCCCCGATGAGGATGTCTTCGGTAAGGCAAACGATGTCTTCACTGCCGAGGAATGGTATCCTGGTGGACAGTTGGGAACCACCGAGAAAGCCAGTTATTCTGCTCCTGCTCCAGCATTGGATGCTGTCAGTGGTATGGAACAGGACTTCAACGTGGGTGAGGGTTTCTTCGAGAAACTCTATACCTTCGAACAGGAACCGCGTAAGGGACTGGGACCTGCATGGGTCCGTAACAGTTGTATTGCCTGTCATCCGAGTTACGGTCATGGCAAGCGTCAGACAGAATACCGTGCCAACACCATTGGCAATGGTTATCTGCTGGTCATCTATCATCCCGACAACAATGCCTATATCTCTGAGGTAACGGGTATGCCGCAGACACAGGCAATGTCACCCTTCAAAGCACCTATCGACGAGAATCAGATCAAGATTGAATGGAAGGAAGTGACGGAGATGGAGAGTGGACTGGCGATGACGTTCCCAGACGGAGGAGACTCCTACTCACTCATCTATCCTGAGGTGACGATTCCTGTGACCGCATTCAACACCAATCCATTGCCTACCAATTATGAGGTACGTCTGGAATCTACTATCGGTATTTATGGTACAGGATTGCTTGATGCTCTTACCGACGAGGATATCGAAGCACAATGGGCTGCCGAAGCACCCTATGTAGAGTTGAATCCTGCCATGTGGGACAAGGAGGCTGGTAAGTTCAAGGCTTCTGCCTACTATTCCGCACCCTATAACGATACAGGTTCGTTCCATGGTGATCATGGTCCTTTGAAACGTTTCACTTACGCGATGACACGCGGAACACTGCAAGACGGTGCCGGTGCCAATGCTATCTGGAATATCACCAACGTCACCCGTTCCGACCGCCACTGGCTCTATACTACAACGGCATGGGCACAGGCACAGAGCGAGGATGCTGAGGTTATCAGTTATATCAAGGAACATGGTGCTTCGACTGCCAGTATTCTGCATCCCTACTATGCCGACGGTACCGACGAAGGTATCAAGGAGCGCGTCTATGAGGTGCTGAACACACCCAGCATCAAATACAAGGATACCTTTGAGAAATATCTGCTCAACGATGAGTACTATCATGGTGAGGAGGAGATGAGCGACAAGCAGTACTATCAGTTCATGGTATGGCATCGCGGACTCGCCGTTCCTGCCGCCCGTAACCTTAACGAAGAAGATGTGAAGCGTGGCAAGACACTCTTCTCGGAGATAGGATGCGCCCAGTGTCATCGTCCTTCGTGGAAGACGGGTGCCGACAATTATTGGGTGGACGCCAGCATCAAGGCATACGCTGCCAGCATTGGCAAGAATGCCAACAACATGTTACCGAAATATCCCAACCAGACCATCTGGCCCTATACCGATATGGTACAGCATCGTTTATTCATGAAGAACGATATCCGTACTGGTTGGTGTAGAACGACCCCGCTTTGGGGACGCGGACTCTCTCGTCAGTTGACAGGTGCCGATGACCGTCTGCACGACTGTCGGGCACGTACCATCATCGAAGCCATCATGTGGCACGGTTATTCAAAGCAGTCGGATGCCTATAGGGCTACCGAGAAGTTCTACAAGTTGCCGAAAGTCGACCGTAATGCTATCGTAAGGTTTATCGAATCTATTTAATGCGATTCGCAAAGATTTCTCACTTCATCGGACTACTGACCCTGCTGCTCTTTGCAGGGTCAGTTTCCCTATCTGCCGTGACGCTGCATCAAAAGCAGGCGAAACACTTCTGTCAGTTGCTGGTCTGCGACAATGAAAACAAGGTCCGTCCACTGAGTGCTTACATCCGCCAACAACCATTAGAACAGAACGACAGTCTCAGCATCGAACAACTCTTTGCAACTTATGTGTTCGATTACGAAGGTTGGCAGACACTGCGTATCTTTCCTCATCAGAAGACCGACGGAACCGTCGTCTGGTATGCACCCACCGATGAATTGCCTAAGGACATGAGTAAAGAACACCAGAAATACATCCGTGAGGTATTCCCACGGCTCATCACAGAGATAGAGGCAGGCAACTGGGATACGGTGGATGCCTATATCGACCGTATGATCCAATACCAGTGTCAGTTCGGCGGCAACAAACTTCTCTCTCGACCGTCGTCAGTTGCCATCATTGGTATATTCTTTCTGTTTTTTGTAATATCTTTATTAACGTTTGGGATTCTTAAGAAACCCGCCACTTTTCTATGAGATAGGTGGCATCTTTCGAGGCGATAGCCCGTACCTTTCGACCCGTTTGCTCGTACCTATCGAGTGGATAGGCGGCACCTATCGCATGGATAATATGCCGATTCGCTGAAGAAAACGACCTGTTCGCTGAAAGAATTACCCCAACGTTTAAACTTTTCATAGTTTTGTATCGTCATAAAGGTGTCAGTAAGACAACGAACATAAATCACTAAACAAAAAGACAAAATGAAAAAGGTTATCTTAACAATGGTTGCCCTCCTGTCGATGACAGCAATGATGGCACAGAACAATGACAAGGGTGAGCGTAAGGCTCCGAAACAGTTGACTCCAGAAGAGATGACGGAGAAGATGGCACAGGATCTCTCATTGACTCCTGAGCAGAAGACGAAGGTGCTCGCACTTAACCAAGAGTATCAGGACATTCATAAAGGTCCGCGCATGGGTGGTCAGCGTCCTCCTCGTCCACAGGCAGCAGATGGTTCTACAGGTGCCACAAGTCAGCAACGCCCCGAGCGTCCTCAACTGACTGAAGAGCAGAAGGCAGAGATGCAGAAGCAGATGGAACGCCGCCGTGAGTTTGATTCAAAACTGAAGGACATCCTCAATGCCAACCAGTATGAGCAGTATCAGAAGCAACGCCGTCATGGTGGTCCTGGTCATCGCGGTCATGGTGGACCTGGTAGACCTGGCGGTCCTGGTCATGGTCCACGTCCTAATATGTGGTAACAATAAGAAAGCCCCAACCGATGTGTTGAGGCTTTTTTATTTCTATTCCCATTCAATTGTTCCAGTGGGTTTCGGAGTCAGGTCATACAATACTCTGTTGACACCCGGAACCTCTGTAACGATTCTTTTGGTGATATGGTGCAGCAACGCATAAGGAATCTCCTCGATAGTTGCCGTCATGGCATCACGAGTGTTCACGGCACGAATGATAACGGGCCAGTCCCAACTGCGCTTGTTGTCTTTTACGCCTGTTGACTTATAGTCAGGTACTACGGTAAAGTACTGCCATACCTTGCCCTCAAGACCATTCTTTGCAAACTCCTCACGCAGGATGGCATCGCTCTCACGCAGTGCTTCCAGACGGTCGCGCGTGATGGCACCTGTACAACGAACACCCAGACCAGGACCAGGGAACGGCTGACGGTATACCATGTTATCGGGTAGACCGAGTTCTTTACCTACCACGCGAACCTCATCCTTAAACAGTAACTTAATGGGTTCTACCAATTCAAACTGCATATCCTCGGGAAGACCACCCACATTATGGTGCGACTTCACTGGACCTGACTCTACGATATCGGGATAGATGGTACCCTGAGCCAGGAAACTGATACCTTCCAGTTTACGAGCCTCTTCTTCAAACACGCGGATAAACTCAGCGCCGATAATCTTGCGCTTTTGCTCTGGATCAGCAACGCCAGCCAGTTTATCTAAGAAGCGGTCTGTAGCGTCTACATATACCAGGTTGGCATTCAACTCATCGCGGAACACGCGAACCACCTGTTCTGGCTCGCCCTTGCGCAGCAGTCCGTGGTTCACATGCACCGATACCAACTGTCTGCCCACAGCCTTAATCAGCAGGGCAGCCACTACCGACGAGTCTACACCGCCAGACAATGCCAGTAATACTTTCTTGTCACCAATCTGCTCACGCAGTTCCTTAATCTGTTCATCAATGAATTTCTGGGCTAACGCTGGAGTCGTGATACGTTCCATATCAGCCGGTCTTACATTACCTGTACTCATAATCGTTTTTGTTTTAAAGTTAAAGTGTTTGCAAAGATACGAAAAAAATATCAATTATCAGTTGTTCTTTATGAATTTTTTCGTACCTTTGACTTCGTCGAAGGTAGGCTGCATCTCGAAAATGAAAATAAATCAAAATTTATTTTGTATTTTACTCGATTTACACTACCTTTGCAAAGTGATTCTGAAAGAGTCACCCATGAAGGTTCGCTTAGCCGCGATTAATTGGGAATGTGAGTGAGAATCTCCGACTGTCCCGCAGCAGTGAACTCCATTATGGCTCCTAAGCATAAAATGCCATTAAGCTTCGCTTGATGACGTTTACGCTCTGCAAAGCTCGAATATATTCGGCTTTGCTCTCGCTAAATCACGCCATTGGACTATTGTTCGAGAAGGCGCTTGGGAGTGGAGGAAAGTCTGAAGACCAGCCTTTGTGGTTACCTGCCGAATGTCCTCGATGAAAGGATATGAGGTGCAAGCAGATTTTATGGAATGAATGATATTGAAGGACTGTTGTGTAGTACGGTCCGTTATGTCGCAGCGCAAGCCATGCGTATACGTGTATTATTATATAAGTTTATTGACGGGGCAAGTCTGTCGTGAGATAATACTTCCCCTTTTTTTTAATCTTTGGAAGTGATGGTATTTTCTCTGCCTATAGGCTATATCCTCGACTTGTTGTTAGGCGACCCAGCGTGGTTGCCCCATCCAGTTGTGGGTTTCGGTAAGATGATAGGCTGTGGGGAACGATGGTTAAATCGTGGCAAGTATCGTATGTGGAAAGGTGCCTTGCTCGCCCTTTTCCTCATCGCCTTTGCCTATCTCATCACCTACTTGATATTATTTCAATTGTCAACTATCAATTGTCAATTATCAATTATCAATTGTCAACTCTCAACTATCGCGGAAGCGATCCTGATTTTCTTCTGTCTTGCCGGCACTACGTTGATACGTGAAGTGAAAGCAGTGTTTCTGGCACTCGACCGCTCGTTAGAAGAGGGTAGGCGACAGGTGGCACGTATCGTGGGACGTGATACCTCTGAACTCAGTGCACAGGAAGTGCGTACGGCTGCCTTGGAGACGTTGGCAGAGAATCTCAGCGACGGCGTAATAGCCCCTCTGTTCTGGTTGGCAATCTTGGGTGTTCCCGGCATGGTGGCATATAAGATGGTGAATACGCTCGACTCGATGATAGGCTATCGTACGGAGCGTTATAAGGATTTTGGATGTTGGGCAGCGCGCATCGACGACATTGCCAACTATATTCCAGCCCGCCTTACCGCCTTATTAATGATAATTGTCAAACCAGCAGCCTTCCGTTTTGTATGGCGAAACGGCCGTAACCATGCATCGCCTAATAGTGGCTATCCAGAGGCAGCCCTCGCTGCCATCCTTGATTGTCGCTTTGGAGGCCCTCACTATTATTTCGGAGAGTTGTTCGATAAACCCTATATCGGCACTAACGACCGTGAACTGACAACTGATGACATGTATCGTGCCGTTCGCATCAATCGCTGTGTCGAAGTCGTTATGGTCGTCCTTGTCACAGCGCTCTTTTGGTTCGTTATGAAAGAATAAATAGAATGGAAAAAGAAAAGTTACATCCGTTGATGTTCGTAGGTACGGGCAGTGATGTCGGCAAAAGTGTGATTGCCGCCGCCTTCTGTCGTATCTTCCTGCAAGACGGTTATAGGCCTGCACCATTTAAGGCGCAGAATATGTCGCTGAACTCATACGCCACACCTGAAGGACTGGAAATCGGTAGGGCACAAGCGGTACAGGCAGAGGCGGCAGGAATCGCCTGTCATACGGACATGAACCCGATATTGCTGAAACCCCAGTCAGACCATACCTCACAGGTGGTACTGAACGGTAAACCAGTCGGCAACCAGTCGGCAGGCAGTTATTTCCGTAATGAAGGTAGGGAAGAACTACGCCGTGAAGTGCATGCTGCTTTCGATCGTTTGGCAGCAAAATATAATCCCATCGTGATGGAAGGAGCGGGTAGTATCTCGGAACTGAATCTGCGTGATGTGGACCTGGTGAATATGCCGATGGCGATGTATGCGAATGCGGATGTCATCCTTGTAGCAGACATTGACAGGGGCGGTGTGTTTGCGAGTATCTATGGCAGTATCATGCTACTTCGTGAGGAAGAACGCAAACATATTAAGGGAATCATTATCAATAAGTTCCGAGGAGATATTAAACTTTTTGAGAACGGTGTAAAGATGATAGAAGACCTCTGTCATGTACCCGTATTGGGGGTGGTTCCATACTTCACGGATATCCATATCGAAGAGGAAGATAGTGTATCGCTTTCCCAAAAGAATTGTCAATTATCCATTGTCCATTGTCAATTAATAAAAGTATCTGTCGTCCTGCTTCGTCACATGAGTAACTTCACAGACTTTGATGTGTTGGAACAAGACCCACGCGTACATTTGTACTATGCCAGTCAGCCATCGGACATCGAGGAGGCAGATATCGTTATCCTACCTGGTTCCAAATCGACCATCGACGACCTGTTGCATCTGCGTCGCAACGGAATGGCAGAGGCTGTCATCCGTGCCCATCGTCGTGGTGTTACTGTGTTGGGTATCTGTGGTGGTTATCAGATGATGGGACAATCAGTCGAGGACCCTGATGGTATGGAAGGAGACATCACCAATATCCCAGGGCTTGGTCTTCTGCCCATCCATACCACGATAACTGCTGAGAAGACGACTCGTCAGGTTACCTTTGAGTTCAATGGTCAGCCGTGTCAGGGGTATGAGATACATCAAGGTGTTAGCGATACAGACGAGGTGATACTGACGGGAGACCATTGTATTGGAACGTATATTCACGGTATCCTCGACAATGCCCCGTTTATCGACTATCTGCTTCGCCCCTATGCCGATAAGATAAATACCGAAGAGACCTTCGATTACCATACCTATAAAGAACAGCAATACGATAAACTGGCAGCCTTTCTCCGCCAACATGTGGATATCCCTGCCGTCTATCGGATACTATCCACCAGTGCTATAAGTATGGACACTTGAACCTTGTGCAGAAGGCAGGTAGTTGATGCCCCACCAACACATTTGTAATAGGACGAAAGAGATGATAATCATCCAGAGAGCCAGCCGCTTGTGATTGCGAGGGAACTGACAATAATGGATGTAGACGAGATAGGAGAGCCAGGTGATGGCTGCCCATGTCTCCTTGGGATCCCACGACCAGTAGTGCCCCCAAGCCTCCTTTGCCCAGAAGGCACCAAACATCATGCCGAAGGTCATGAATATCAAGCCGACGTAAACGAGGGAAGAGGTCTGATGGATGATGGATGAAGTATGAGGTTGCCTGATGAGTCCGTAGATGGCTATGACGGCAGCGACGCCCATCAGCGAGTAGCACACGATATAGATCAGGATGTGGGGAAAGAACCACGGACTCTGCAGGGCAGGTACGAGTGTTGTGGAGCGTACTATCGGTATCAGGTAGCTGACGATAGCCAGTGCCACTACAAGCAGTGCTCCTATCGGCAGCAGTCGTTTCATGTTCCAACGGGTATAAACCACCAGTAACACAACTCCTGCCAGCAACATGTAGATACCTGCATACGCCAGTGGCAACCACGGGTCACTTACCAGTTCGAGTATCGATATCTGGCTCTGCGCACCCATCTGTGTGTCATAGCCGTACTGATAGATTTTCCAGCCCTCCACCTCGAAGGGCTTGTTCACGTCAACGATGGTCTCGATATTCTTGCCTGTCTTAACATATTAAATCTGAGCACAAATATAATGATTATTATACAAAAACCTTGTTTAATTCGTAGAATTTTAATTTGTTTTTGGTGTTTTATTATCGTTTTGAAGAAAAAAAAAGCTAAATAGAACATTAATAATGGTTGTTTTATATTAACTTTGCGCACAAAACAAATTATTTGGCAATGAAAAAAGTAATATTCTTGATGATTGGCTGTTGGCTACTAGTTGTTGGCTGTAGCGAAAAGACAAGGGATGGAGAGAAGGCTCCAACGAGAGTGAAGACACAGGTGGTGTCATCTGGCATGGTGGATAATGCTCAGACCTATGTGGGCATCATTGAGGAACGTGAGGCGACAGCAGTGAGTTTTACAGGTATGGGTGTAGTGAAGCGTATGCTGGTGAGTGAAGGACAAGCCGTAGGCAAAGGACAACTCATCGCTGAGATGGACGATACGCAAGCCCGTAACCTGTTAAGTAGTGCCGAGGCTTCCATGACGCAGGCAAACGATGCTTTTGAACGCTACAAGATGTTACATGACAATGGTTCCCTGCCAGAAGTACAATGGGTGGAGATACAGAGCAAGGTCGCTCAGGCGAAATCACAACTGGAGGTTGCCAAGAAGAACTTAGCAGACTGTCTCCTGAAGGCTCCTGTAAGCGGTATCATTGGCAAGAAAATGATTGGTGCTGGAGAGACCGCCATGCCTTCACAGGCTGTTGTAAGCATCCTCGACATCTCTTCCGTCAAGGTGAAAGTGGCTGTACCAGAAACTGAGGTTGCAGCTATTCATGCCAACACCCCGACAAGTATCAAGGTGGAGGCGATTAACGGCAGTTATCAGGGAGGTAAGATAGAGAAAGGTGTACAGGCAGATGCACTCACGCATACTTACGATATAAGAATTAATGTGGTCAATAGCGGGAGACGTCTGTTGCCAGGTATGGTGGCAAACGTCCGTTTCGGTTCTGACGGCTCACAGACTGTCGGCAGGATGATGATTCCTGTAACTTCAGTCCAGAAGCAATCTGACGGGAGCCTGTTTGTATGGACGGTGGATAAGGACAGTACGGCTCATCGCACCACCTTGACGATAGGTCAGACGCAAGGCAACTATGTGAATGTCGTTGGTGGTATGAGTATGGGTCAGCGCATTGTCACTGAGGGTTATCAGAAACTGAGTGAAGGTACGAAAGTAATTTATTAGAATGAAAGAGATGAACTGGCTGAAATGGCCATTGGAACATTACCCGATATCGTTGCTCATCATCGGTATTTTGTTTGTATTGGGAATCTTCGGTATGTGGGACATGCCGAAAGATGAGTTCCCACATGCAACCATTCGTCAAGGTGTGGTCGTTGCTGTCTATCCTGGTGCTACCTCAGAAGAGGTGGAGCAGCAGGTAGCACGCTCATTGGAGCGTTACCTCTTTACGTATGGGGAGGTCAACCGCGTGAAAACGACAACGACCTCGCAGAACGGAATGTGCATCATGATGGTGAAGTTAAATGACGACGTGAACAACAAAGACGAAGTATGGTCGAAAATCAAACACGGTCTGAACGACTTCAAGGCACAACTGCCTTCTGGAGTGTTAGCCATCGTAGTGAACGACGACTTCGGTAATACGTCGGCATTGCTTATCGCCATTGAAAGTGACAAGCGAAGTTATCGTGAACTAAAGCAGTATAGTGACGACCTCTCAGACCGCTTGCGTCGCATCCCTTCTGTCGCCAATGTGAAGATGTTTGGTGAGCAAAGGGAACAGATCAGTCTATATGTGGATCGTCAGCGCCTTCAGGCGTATGGCATTGGTCAGCAGATGCTTTTCTCGCGCTTACAGGCTCAAGGTATCACCACGATGGCAGGCAGTATCGATGACGACGACCAACTGGTGCCTATCCATGTGGAGGCTCAAGAGAATAGCGAAGAGGAGATTGCCAATCAGATTATCTTCTCTGATCCTGCAACAGGCAAGGTGGCACGTGTTCGCGACGTAGCACGTGTGGTACGCGAATACGAGCCGATGTCAAGTCGTATCGAACAAGACGGACATCCTTGCGTATTGCTATCGATGGAGATGTCACCTGGTAACAACGTGATTCAATATGGCAAGGAAGTGGAGCGTGTACTCGAAGCTTTCCGTCAGTCAGAGTTGCCAGAGGATGTGAAAATCACCCGTATCGCTGACAAACCCAAGGTGGTGAGCATCAGTATCAGTGATTTCCTTCGTGACCTGCTTATCTCAATGGTGATTATCATCTTGGTGATGATGGTACTATTCCCGCTTCGTTCAGCCATCGTGGCTTCTATCACCATTCCTTTGACAACGTTTGTCTCTGTGGCGATGATGTACATGGCGGGTATTGAACTGAATATCGTGACACTGGCGGCACTCATCGTGGTGTTAGGTATGGTGGTGGATAACTCTATTGTGGTCATCGACGGCTACTTAGAGTATCTTGGCAAAGGCTATGAACCCAAACGTGCGGCTATCGACTCCGCCAAGCAGTACTTCATGCCGATGATGCTTGCCACCATCTGCATCTGTGCTATCTTCTTCCCCTTCCTGCTGACGATGAAAGGTATGTTCCACGACTGTCTGGAAGATTTCCCCTGGACTATCACCATCAACTTGATGGTATCGCTGTTCCTGGCAGTGTCCGTGATACCTTTCTTAGAGATAAAACTCATCAAACCAGGACAGGTGAGCACTGACGGAAACGCTATCACGAAGTGGGTGCAGCGGACTTACGACAAGGTCCTTGACTGGACATTCCGCCATCCATGGCTTACCATCTGGGGAGGTGTTGGAGTGATTCTGTTGTCTACAATCATCGCTCCGACATTGAAGATACGACTCTTCCCCTACGCTGACCGCGATCAGTTTGCCGTTGAGATATTCCTGCCCGATGGTAAGGGACTGGCAGAGACAGAATTGATTGCAGACTCTGTACAGCATGTCCTCGAGAAGGATGGTGACGTCACCAGCATTACAGGATTTATCGGTTGTTCGTCACCACGTTTCATGGATGCCTATGCTCCCCAGATGGCTGGCAAGAACTATGCGCAGTTTATTGTCAATACAAAGAGTGATAAGGCGACACTTAAACTCCTCGCAAAGTATCAGCCCCAATTAGGCGAGGCTTTCCCCAATGCTTACGTGAAGTTCAAACGCTTGGATTATTTGGAGGTCAGTGAACTGGAGTATCGGTTCTATGGTGATAATTTGGATTCGTTGCATGTGGCAGCGGAGCGACTGATGGAGCGTATGCGTAAGATGCCTGAATTGGAGTGGGTACATACGGACTATTTTCAGCCTTATCCTATTATTAATGTAGAGCTCGACCCTGTCACCTCTGCTCAGTTGGGTATCACACGCACAACAGCACAATTAGCTCTCAGTGCTACATCGAGTGACCTACGCGTAGGACAAATCTGGGAGAACAACTATGAGTTACCCATCGTCGTGAAGGATGATGCTGATATGACATTCTCTGACATTGCCAATCTCGGCATTGCCACCCCTATGGCCATTCTCTCGGCTGCTGGCTCTCAACTCTCAACACTCAACTCTCAACTTTCAAATAATACCACCGTTCCCCTGCGTCAGATAGCAAAGGTACACCCTCAATGGAGTGAGAGTCGTATCCTGCATCGTGGCGGTGAGCGTTGTATTACTGTGACGGCTCAGTTTGCGCAAGGTGTCTATACGGCACCTGTTGAGAAGGAGATTGCCCGCATCATGCAAGAGGAGATAGATATTCCTCAGGGTGTTCGTACAGAGGTGGGCGGCGAGATAGAATATGGTGATGAGGCATTGCCACAGATATTCGGAGGTATTGCCATTGCCATGATTATCGTGTTCTTCTTCCTGTTGTTCAACTTCAAGAAGTATGGCATCACGCTTGTCTGTATGGTGGCACTGGGTCTGATGACACCAGGAGCACTGATTGGTCTCGGACTGATGAACCGTGCCTTGGGACTCACCTCCATCTTCGGACTTATCACCCTGATGGGTATGATCATGCGTAATGAGATTCTTATCTTTGAGCATGCTATCAGTCTTATTAAGAAGTATGTGGAAGGTCATGGCGATTGGACAGTAGATCGCGAAGGATATAATGCTGCTGTCAAACAGGCTGCCTACGAAGCAGGTAAGCGTCGTATGGTACCTATCTTCCTTACCACAGCCACTACCGCTGTTGGTGTGGTACCAATGATTATTGCGCAGTCATCGTTCTGGATGCCCGTAGGTGTTACAATCTTTGCTGGCGGTATCGGCTCCCTTATCATGGTAGTCACCATGCTACCTGTCGTTTATTGGAAGGTTTCGACTAAATAATATTTCTCATGAAAAAGATATCACTCATTCTTTGTATGACATGTTGCTTTCTTATAGCAACAGCCCAATGTTCCTTGTCTCTCCAGCAGCTCAAGGACTCTGCCCTCAAGAATAACATTGCCATTCGGAGTGCGAAGTATAACGTTGATGCAGCCCAGCATCAGCGCAAAGAGGCTTTTACGAAGTATTTCCCAAGTATCAGTGGTACTGGTCTGTGGTTTAATGCCAATAAAGGTATGGCACAGACTACCATCAATCCCGCCGAGGTGATGTCTCCTGAACTGGGAGCAGCTTTGGTACAATCACTGCCTGCAGAGGCTGTCGCAGCATTGGCGAATCCAATCAGTATCTCCATGATGAAGAATGGTACCATTGGTTCGTTGATGGCTACTCAACCTGTCTTTGCTGGAGGACAGATTATCTATGGTAATAAACTCGCAAAGGTAGGAGAGGAGGTGAGTCGCCTGCAACTGCAACTCTCTGAGAACGAAGTAGAGAAAACAACTGAGCAATACTTCTGGCAGCTTGCCTCGTTGCAAGAGAAGATGAAAACCGTTGAGGCTGTGGAGACCTTGTTGGATGACATCTATAAGGATGTGGATGTCGCTGTTCGTGCTGGTCTTATCCTGCGCAATGATTTACTTCAAGTTCAACTCCGACAAAACGATGTCGCCAGTCAGAAACTAAAACTGCAGAACGGTCTCTCACTCGTTCGTATGTTGCTCTCGCAATACTGTGGACTGCGTGACACATCGTTTGTCATCACCTATCAGACAGACACACCTGAGAATGTGCAACGTTCTATATTCAATGTTCAATCGTTGCCAGAATACCAGTTGTTGGATAAACAGGTAGAGGCGACCCGTCTGCAGCAGAAAATAGCTGTCGGACAGAACCTTCCTACAGTAGCTGTGGGTGCAGGCTACAACTATCATAATCTGTTGGACAACAACCACACCTTCGGTATGATTTTCGCTACCGTCAGTGTACCTATCTCCGATTGGTGGGGTGGTTCACATACCATCAAGCGTAAGAAGATTGAACACCAGAAAGCCCAAGAACAATTGGTAGACAATACCCAACTCTTGCAGATTCGTATGCAGAACGCCTGGAACGGGGTTGAAGAGGCATATCAGCAACTACTGTTGGCTCAGCGTAGCATCGAGCAATCCGAAGAGAACCTGCGCCTGAATCGTAACTTCTATAAGGCTGGAACAATAAAGATGTCTGATTTACTCGAAGCCCAGATGCTTTATCAACAGGCTTGTGACATGCGCACGGATGCCTTTGCCGACTATCAAAACAAACTTTTGGAATATCGTCAGTCCATAGGACAGTGAAGACGCTTATTACCCCAAAAATATAAGGGAGCAACACCAGATGTTGCTCCCTTATTCGTTTCAGTTATCTTGATCTCTTGTTGAGACGAATTACTCGTTAATATAGTCATCGAAATTGAATTCGAAGGGATAGGTCGTGAACCACTCAGCAGAAACAGGTACTCTCTCTTTGTTCCATTTCTTGGCAATAGAGAAGGCTATCATAGCAGGAATACTACCATTCTCTGGGAATGTGGTAACGAATTCATAACCCTCTTTATTCTCAACGCTCACCTGGACATTGTTATCCTTCTCAACCCAACCAGTAACATCAAATTCGGCAATGACTTCGTCATAGTTGATTGCCTTACCATCAGCACCTGTGTTGATCATCTTTGATACAGGCTCTGGCTTTGACCACCAAACAGAGTTGCCGACCTTAATCTTAATGGGAAGGGTACCACCCAATGCACGGACGATACACTTCTGAGTGCCATCAGAATACTGCTGTACGTCGAATACGATATCATTGAAGTCAATATCACTGTCGCCAGAACCTCCAAGGTCTTCTACCATATAACGCTTGGCGATAAGGAGTTCTTTCGAGATGTTGGCTTTGTCTACCCACAAAATGAGGTCAGAATATCCACCATCAGCATCGCACTTGAAACCCCAGAAGGTTCTGCCATCATAAGTAACTTCCACATATTGAGTAAGAGGGAATTCTGTGGCTTTAAAGGAGTCATCCTTCTTGGTTGAAGCATGTGCAAACCATACGGCATCACTGGGTACATTATTAAAGACAATGGCGCAGGTGTGCTGAACACCTGTGGATCCATTCTTGATGGCTTTACCATTTTTCTTTACGCCCATCATAGCGATGAAGTTGTTTTTACCACCAAAGTTTGCACCGATGGTGTAATACTTATCATTATCTTTATTTGTAGAGGAATTTCTAAAAGAAGCTACAGTGCGGAAAACATAATTGCCAGTAGGAGCCCAAGTCTTGAATTGTCCTGCTGCAACAGCAGCGTCGATGGCCTCTTTGATTTTATCAGCTTGCTTAACAACGGTGCTGGCAAGAGTACCTTGTGGCAGGGGGTCATTTTCTCCAGTAGCATATTTATTATTGAAACCTTTAAGATATGCTGAATGACAGAACCACTGCACCCGACATGGCGGTTGCAATCATAAATACCTTAAAAAAACTTTTTTTGACCATAATGGTATAAACTTGTTGATTAAAAATATTATATAAGTTGTGTTGTCAAATTCAAGTCCTCTCACGGACTTTTATTTATTCGAGGTGCAAAATTATATATTATTCATTAAAATGCCAAATATTTTGTATGATAATTTGGCAAAATATCGTATATTTGCAAAAACAATTAGACTTATGGACAGAAGAGATTTTATTAAGAAAGCAACAATGGCAGCGGCAGGAGCGGTTGTCGTATCGCCTGTATCGGCAATGATGAATAGTGTGACGGGTGGCAAAACCCCTCATGTGTTACTGATTAATGGCAGTCCGCGAACAGACGGCAATACTTTCTGTTGTCTGAAAGAGATTGAGGCACAGTTACAGAAACAGGGTGTGGAGTCGGAGATAGTACAGATAGGTCGTAAACCCGTTCGTATGTGTATCAACTGTGGCGGTTGTCGTGACAATGACGGCAAAGGCTGTGTGTTCGACGATGATATGTGTGCTGTCATCACAGAGAAGATGACAACGGCTGATGCACTGATAGTAGGAACTCCTGTCTATTACGGACAACCGAACGGAGGCATTCTCTCACTGATGCAGCGTTTGTTTTTCTCGTCAGGTCATTTGGTACAGAACAAGCCAGCAGCGGCTTTGGCTGTCTGTCGACGCGGTGGTGCTACGGCTACACTCCAGACTATGAACATGATGTTCGAGATGATGAATATGCCAGTGGTGACTTCCCAGTATTGGAATATCGCTTATGGAGCAGGTAAAGGTGAAGTGAAACTCGACACTGAGGGTATGCAGACAATGCGTACACTGGCTACTAACATGGCTTTCCTGCTACATAAGATTCATGCTGATGGCAATACCGCTCCTCAGCGTGAAGAAAGACCATCGTTCATGAACTTTATCAGGTAAACTCACAAAAACTATACGATTATGAAGAAGATGATTATCAGCCTCATGGCAATGATGGGTGTGCTGACCCTTTCGGCACAGTGTATTTATGATTTCAAAGTAAAGGACGATGCAGGCAAAGACGTGTCGCTCGCAGTGTACAAGGGAAAGGTGCTGTTGATAGTGAATACAGCGACACGATGTGGATTCACGCCACAGTACAAGGAACTGGAGTCTCTATATGAGAAATACGCAAAGGATGGCTTTGAAATTCTAGACTTCCCCTGCAACCAGTTCGGAGAACAGGCTCCTGGCTCCATTCAGGAGATTCATCAGTTCTGTACGGCTAATTTCGATATTCAGTTCCCACAATTCGACAAGATTGAAGTTAACGGTGCCAACGAGCATCCACTTTATACTTTCTTGAAAGCTCAGAAAGGTTTCGGCGGTTTTGATACGAACGACCAGCGTGGGAAGTTCATGGATGACATGCTTCGCAAGGGTGATGCTGATTATGACAAGAAGAGTGACATCAAATGGAATTTCACCAAATTCCTTGTCTCTCGTGACGGACGTGTCTTGAAGCGTTATGAGCCGACAGAACAGATAAGTGTCATCGAGACAGATGTCATGATGGAGGTAAATCCTGTGATGAGTAACATCATGGCACGTCGCTCTATCCGTAAATATCTCGACAAGCCTGTGGAGCATGAGAAGTTGGAGGCTATTGTCAAGTGTGGTATCAATGCCCCCAGCGGCATGAACCGTCAGCCTTGGATTGTCCGTGTAGTAGAGGACCAGAAACTGATTGCCGCAGTGAACGAGGCTGCAGGAAGGAGTCTGTTCTACGATGCGCCTGCTCTTATCTGTGTTTGCACCCCAGCCAATGGTGGTGGTGAACTTGACGCAGGATTGCTTGGCGAGAACATGATGCTGGCAGCACCCTCATTGGGATTGGGTACATGTTGTCTGGGTGGACCAGTCCGCTTCTTGGTATCGAACGAGAAATGTAAGTTCTTCCTTGATCGTCTCGACATTCCTGCCGACTATAAGTTGAACTATATCCTCGCCATCGGCTATCCCGACGAAGCCCCTGCAGCCAAGCCTCGTGATGCCTCGAAGGTGAAGTACATCAAGTAAAAACAGAAAAAATATGGATAGAAGCCAAGAAATCATTCGCACCAGTTGGATAGGCATCGCTGCCAACGTGCTGTTAGCGGGATTCAAGGCCGCAGTTGGAATACTTGCCAGCAGTGTGGCTATCGTGATGGATGCCGTTAACAACCTGAGCGATGCGCTGTCGAGCGTCATCACCATCGTAGGCACGAAACTCTCACAGCGTCCAGCTGACAGGAAACATCCCTTCGGTTTTGGACGTATCGAGTATTTCAGTGCCATCATCATTGCTGTCATCGTTCTCTCGGCTGGTATCACCTCACTCATCGAGTCAGTGAAAAAGATATTCGACCCTACAGAGCCTTCGTACACTACGACCACACTGGTAGTTATTGTAGTAGCGATCGTGGTGAAACTCATCCTCGGACAGTATGTTAAGCGTAAAGGTGAACAACTGAAAAGTGATGCCTTAATAGCTTCCGGGTCTGATGCACTTTTCGATGCCGTTATCACACTGGCTACCCTTATTTCTGCTGGTGTCATGCTGTTGTGGAATGTGTCGCTTGATGGCATTCTTGGTGCACTGATTTCCCTCGTTATCATTAAAGCCGGTATCGAGATGCTTGCCTCACCCGTCAATGAACTGCTGGGTACGAGTATTTCGGCAGACTTCGCCAAACAGATTCAGAAAGAGGCCTTTGACTTCGAGGGTGTTCATGGTGTATTCGACCTGATATTGCATAATTATGGTCCTGATGTGAAGATTGGTTCGCTGCATATCAACGTATATGATACAATGTCGGCTAACGATATTCACGGACTGACACGGAAGATTTCCACAGCGATGTACGAGCGTCATGGTATTATTATGACTGTTGGTGTCTATGCCGTGGCTACGGGTGACAACAAGCGTGTTGAGTTGCAGTCAGCCGTTATGCAAACTCTTGCTGCTCATAAGGACATCGTTCAGGTTCATGGCTTCTATTACTCAGAGAAGGACAATTATCTTTCTGTCGATGTCGTTCCTGATATCTCTGTCCATGACGACGCTTCTTTCGTCAATAAACTCATTAGTGAGATTCAACCCTTAGTGCCAGACGTACAAGTGGTTATTGTGGTAGATCATAATTATACAGAATAACTAATTTCATTAATAACTAAAACACATACGACTATGAATTGCGACAAAGTCAAAATCAAAGCAGTAAAATTCCGTAAAGACGGATTCTACTCTCAGCCTTTCGTGTTCGGAGGCGAGGAAGGACAAGACAAGTTTGACAAGAACATCCGCTATCGCGGCAGTCTTCAGAACTATCTGATTGACACGGGCAGCGAGGTGATTCTGGTGGATACCGGCCTGCCTGCAGGGACTCCCGAGGAAGTGCCCAATGAAGATTCACCCATCTTCACCGGCAAGGACATCAGCAGCTATATGGATGCCTTCAAGGCCCTCGGCTACAAACCTGAGCAGGTGACGAAGATACTGGTTACCCACAAGCATGCTGATCACACCGGCGAACTGAAAAGCTTCCCCAATGCGAAGATCTTTGTGAACCAAGAGGAGATGGACGCAGCTGAGCTTCAGGGACTCACGAACCTCGTGCCTGTTAGCTATACCGACGGCGCCTACTACAACTTCCCTGAAAGCCAGAAGATAGCCGACGGCATCTACCTCATCAAGGCCAAGGGTCACACCAAGGGCAACAGTATCATCATAGTGGAGATGGACGGTCTGTTCTATATGATTCACGGTGACATCACCTATGTGGACGAAGCACTCTATGCGGACAAATTGTCTGTTGTCTTTGACGACCAGCCAGCCGCCCGTGAGACGCTGAACCGCGTGCGTGAGTTTGTCCGCAATCATCCCACTGTTTATTGCGGTACCCACACACCACAGGGCTATGAGAATCTGGAGGCCAAACGCGTGATGGACCTCGATCATCCTGTGCCGACCATTCTGGCCGAAGTCGATTTCTCCAAGCAGGAAGCTTCTGGTAAGTACGTCTGCTCCATTTGCGGCTATGTCTATGACCCCGCAGAGCACGATGGCGTTGCTTTCGAAGACCTGCCCGACGATTGGCGTTGCCCCCGTTGCAAGCAGCCGAAGTCGAAGTTTAATCCGGCATAAAAGTAAAGGAGGGCTACGGTCCTCCTTTTTTTCATCAGATTTGACTATTGCACAATTCAATAATTTTACGTAATTTTGCACCCGATGACAACAACATTGATTATAGGACTGCTGATTCCGCTGCTGGGCACGATGCTAGGCTCGGCATTTGTGTTCTTTATGCGAGACGAGATGTCGGCTCGATTGCAAAAGTCGCTACTGGGTTTTGCATCAGGCGTGATGGTCGCAGCATCGGTATGGTCACTGCTGATACCTGCGATAGAGATGGGAGATGATAGCGGTAAGTGGGCTGTGATGCCAGCTGCCATAGGTTTCCTATTAGGTATGGGTTTCCTGTTGCTTATTGACGAACTGACGCCACACCTACATATCGGTACGGACAAACCTGAGGGAATGCATTCACATCTCTCGAAGACGGCGATGCTCGCCCTTGCTGTCACCATCCATAACCTGCCAGAAGGTATGGCTGTCGGAGTGGTGTTTGCTGGAGCCGATAACGCTGCCTCTCACATTTCATTAGCCAGTGCAGTGGCAGTCTCATTGGGTATTGCCATCCAGAATATCCCCGAAGGTGCTATCATCTCCATGCCCATGCGAGCTGCAGGTAATAGTCGTTGGCGCTCGTTCATGCTTGGTTCTCTGAGTGGAGCTGTAGAACCTATTGGAGCCATCGCTGTTCTGCTGTTGGCTTCACTGTTGATGCCCATTCTCCCTTACATGCTTGCCTTTGCTGCAGGAGCTATGTTCTATGTCGTCATCGAAGAACTCATCCCTGAAGCTTCCAGCGGTCAGCACTCGAATCTCAGCACCATCGGTTTTGCCATAGGTTTCGTCCTGATGATGATACTTGACGTAGTGATGGGATAATCATTTTAGGAGATAATTCGTATCTTTGCAGACAAAACGATAAATATGAAAAAGGTATTATTGACAACCCTGATGCTGGTGACACTGCAACTGGCTTGGGCACAAGGTTTCAAGAATCCTGTGCTACCAGGATTTCATGCTGACCCGAGCGTATGCAGGGTGGGAGATGATTTTTATCTCGTGAATAGCACGTTCCAGTATTTCCCTGGTGTTCCAGTGTTCCACTCGAAAGACCTTATCCATTGGGAGCAGGTGGGCAACTGTCTGACACGCCCTTCTCAGGTAGACCTGAAAGGAACTGATGGTAACAGCGGTATCTATGCGCCGACCATCCGCTACCACGAAGGTCGTTTCTATATGGTGACGACTGTATTTCCCTCGAGACGACACTTTTACGTATGGACAGATAATCCCGCAGGAGAATGGTCTGAACCTATTATGATAGACTTTGCCATCGGCAGTTGTGACCCTACACTGTTCTGGGACGACGGAAAATGCTATTTCCTATGGAAGGAAGGCGACATTAAGATATGTGAGATTGATGTAGAGACAGGTAAGCAACTGGGTGAGATTCACCATCTGGGCACGGGTCTTGGTGGACGCTATCCTGAAGGACCACATATCTACAAAAAAGATGGCTGGTATTATCTCTTGCTGGCAGAGGGCGGCACGGAACACGGGCATCATGTGAACATCCTACGCAGTAAGAATCTCTTTGGTCCGTATGAGTCGAACCCTGCGAATCCCATCCTTTCGCATTTCAATATGAAGATGCAGAACAGTTCTATCCAAGGTCTCGGACATGCCGACTTGGTGCAGGCTCCTGATGGCTCATGGTGGATGATCTGTCTGGGCTATCGTACCAGCGGTTACTTGCAGCATGTGATGGGACGTGAAACGATGCTGGCACCTGTGCAGTGGGCTGAGGGTGGCTGGCCTGTGGTGAATCAAGACGGCACGTTACAAATAGATATGCAGTGTCAGACGCTGCCCCAAGTGCCGATGACACAATATCCTGTACGCGAAGAGTTTAATTACGTAAAGCGCAATGCGCCTGCCAATAGCTATCATTCATTGGGTTTGCCGATGGGATGGATGAGCTTGTGCAACCCCGACTATAGCAAGTATTCGCTGACGGAGCGCAAAGGTTTTCTGCGCCTTCGTCCCAGCACAATAGACCTCAGTGAAACAGCATCGCCCACTTTCGTTGCCCGCCGACAGACGGAACTGAACTTCACAGCTACAGCGTTTCTTGACCTCTCTCGTTTTAATGAAGGCATGCAGGCTGGCATCACTGCTTACGCTGCCCCGTTGAACCATTATGATGTGGTGGTGGAGCGTCGCAACGGAAAACTCATCGTAAAGTCAAATGTTCGTCTCGGCCAGACAAGTCACAGCGAAAAGGAACTCCTTCTGGATGGCGAAAAAGCCTATTTACGCATCAGTTCCGACAAGGATTTCTACTATATGCAGGTATCTTCCGATGGCATCAATTTCACTACGTTGGCAAAGATGGAATATCGCTTTCTCAGTACTGAGACTATCGGCGGCTTCACAGGTGTGATGCTTGGTCTCTTTGCGCAGAGTAAGGAGCAGACTGATGGTTATGTGGATGTGGATTGGTTTGAATATCTAACTCAAAATAAATAATAGGTAAAATTATAAAAAATACTAACATGAAGAGAATATTTATCCTCACGATGCTGGCAGCTGTTATGACAACAGTTTCAGCACAGACTAAGAAAGTGTCCATATTGGGCGACTCGTATTCAACCTTCCAGGGCGTTGGTCCATCCCATTACGCACCGTTCTATCCTAATGACAGGAACGACGTCACAAATGTCGAACAGACATGGTGGAGCCTTTACATCAAAGCCAAGGGCTATCAATTGGAGAAGAACGACTCATGGGGCGGCACCACCATATGTGGCACAGGTTATGGCGGAATGGATGCTTCGCGCAACAACTTCATTGCACGTGTCGACAGTCTGGGCAATCCTGACATCATCTTCGTGTTTGGCGGCACCAACGATGCTTGGGCAAATTCTCCCGTAGGCGAATACCAGTATGCTGACTGGACAACGGATGACTGCAAGAACTTCCGCCCAGCACTCGCTTGTCTGATTGACATGCTCCAGAAACGCTATCCCAATGCCACTATCTATTCCTTGCTGAACTCCGAACTCCGCGAGCCCATCAACGAATCGATGCGCGAGGTCTGCAAGCACTACAATGTTCAGCTCATCGAACTCCACGACATCGACAAGCAGAACGGACACCCCTCTATCAGTGGCATGAGAAGTATCTGCGACCAGCTGTTAGAAGCTATCCAATGAGTCCGACAAAAGACTAAAGTTATGCCTTGATACCAATAATACCTACTTCTAATTAATCTGCTTTTGCAGGTTGTTGTCATTGCGCAATACTTAAAACACTGCGTTTTAGGTATTGCGCACTTCTTTTTTTCTCTCTAATTTTGCACCCAGAAATCAATAATGATAAAAATGAGAACAACGATTCCTACAGAAATCAAGGTACTGATGAACCACATCTACGAACTGCACAAAGGGGTGCGCCACATGGTATTATTCACCTGTAATAAGAAATATGGTGAACAAACCATCAAACGATTGGAGAGTCAGGGTATTCCTTATCTGCTTCAACCTGCAGGACAGCAGAACCTGAACGTGTATTTCGGACGACGTGAGTGCTTGGAGGCTATCCGTCTCATCGTTACTCGTCCGCTGCACCAACTCACACCAGAAGAGGACTTTATTCTTGGTGCCATGCTTGGCTATGATATTTGTGCCCAGTGTGAACGTTATTGCAAGCGTAAGGGTGACTGCAAGGGGAAGTGCGATGAGTGTATCAATAGAAATTAATAACTTCTTTAGAATAAATCAAAAATGAACACAACAATTGTTATCTATGGTTCCTCTACAGGAACTTGCGAGGCGATCGCAGAGAAAATCGCCTCGAAACTGGGCTGTGAGGCTCTGAATGTACAAGACCTGACAGCCGACATTGTCAACAACAACCAAAACCTTATCCTTGGTACCTCGACATGGGGTGCAGGTGAGTTGCAGGATGACTGGTATGATGGACTGAAAACACTCCAGGGTGCCGACCTCAGTGGCAAGACCATCGCCCTCTTCGGCTGTGGCGACTGTGCGACATACAGCGACACTTTCGTTGGTGGTATTGGTGAGCTCTATAACGGTATTAAGAATAGTGGTGCCCACTTCGTTGGTAGCGTGGATACCGACGGATACACCTTCGATGATTCCGAGGCAGTGATAGATGGTAAGTTCATTGGTTTGCCCCTCGATGATATCAACGAGGATGACAAGACCGATACTCGTATCGATGCCTGGGTGGCAGCCATCTCACCCAACTTATAATCAAAGGAATATATTTATAAAGTATTTGTTTAGTTTAGATTAGTATTAACGTGGAGGTGGCTGGCTGTGATGGTTAGCCACCTTTTTTAAAAAAGATTCAGATTATGGGATTCATTAAAAAACTATTTACCAACTGTGCCTGTCCACAAGGACGGATGGGACGTGCGATGCTTAAGTTTATGAACCTCTGTCATGCACCACTGACAAACTGGGGACTGAAACTAGTGAATATTCAAGATGGCTGGACGATGCTTGACATCGGCTGCGGCGGAGGAGCAACACTCAAGCGATTGTTAAAACGGAGCAAAGATGCACAGGTTTATGGCATCGACATCTCTGAGGAGAGTGTGGCAAAGGCTAAGAAAGTGAATGCCGATGTACTCGACAAACAGGTCTTTGTCTGTCAGGGCTCTGCCGAGAAACTACCTTACGAGGATGGAAAGTTCGACCTTGTGACAGCTGTAGAGACAGTCTATTTCTGGCCGAACCTGCCAGACTGTTTGCAAGAAGTACGTCGTGTATTGAAGTCTGGCGGTAAATTCGCCATCATGGTAGAGGTCGTCGATGGCGACTCCATGTGGACGAATGTAGTGGAAGGTATGACCGCCTATTCGCCAGAGGAATTGAAGACTCTGCTTGACGATGCAGGCTTCATCCAAACAGAGATTCATCGCATGAAGCCATCGAATGCAACTGTTATTGGTGTCAAAGCATAATGATAACAGTATTATTTCAGAGCCAAGAAAAAGTATCTTACATATCCGACAGCGTAGTGTTGTGGAGGATGGCCGTTGATTGGCTGAGCATCTGGATGAACTCGCGGGCGGAAGGCTTTTGGTAGGCATCCTTCAGGGTGTGGATACAACCTTGCATGTGGTTTGATGGGGCATCAATGGGGATGGCACGGAGACCAACCTCGTTGACGACGGTGGACTCTGCAAGGATAGTGACATAGCTGGTCTGGTGGACGAGTTTGAAAAGCAGGCTGACATAGCTGACTTCCGCCTTTATACGGAAGGGGCAGTCTGTGCCAGATATTAACTGCTCGAAAGCGTTGCGGGCTTGCATGCCGATGACGGGAAGGACGAGACAATGTTTCTCCAGTTCCTGTAGTGTGACGCTCTTCTTTTGTGCCATCGGGTGATGGTCGCTGACGATAGCAGCGAGACGGTTGTCGAACAGAACGCGGCTCTTGATGTGAGCGTTCTGTTCGGTAGGTTTGAACGCCAGCACAAGATCAAGCTCATGACGCTGGAGTTTATTGATAAGCTCGGTCATCGAAGCGTAACAGACGTTGAGTTTCACCTTGGGGTACTTTTTAAGGAAGTCAGCCATCGTTTCGGCAATCATGCTACTGAAAGAGAAGGTAACGCCGATATTCAGTTCGCCTGTCAGCATCAGCTTCAGTTCCTGCACTCGTTGTAGTAGTGTGTCTGCATCGTAGATACACTCGCGAGCCAGAGGCACCAGCATCTGTCCAGCCTCTGTAAGCAGCACCTCGTGGCTGTTGCGTTCGAATAGCTGCTGGTCGAGTTCGTGCTCCAGGTTCAGGATCTGCTGCGAGAGCGTGCTCTGTGTGATGAAGAGTTCACGGGCCGCCACGGAGAAGTTGAGAGTCTCGGCCACACGGAGGAAATATTTCAATTGACGTAGTTCCATACCCTATTAAATTTATAGGCTTGGCAAGACGGCATAAATCCAATTGTCAATGTCATAGTTTGGCAAATCGATAGATGGGTTGATGATATGTTGGGCACCTCGCATGAATAGCACATATTTCAATTCGTCCAGTCTGTTGGTAGAAGGACTGTCAGATGGCACATAGAGGGCAAAGCATTTACCTGTCAAGTTCATACTTCGGAAGGTGTCAATGAATTCTTGCCATTCCCTATCCGCTCCCTCAGCATTGAGCGAGGGAAGACAGAGTACGAATTTCTCAACGCCATTCATGATGGCCTCACCTATATGGTGAGTACAGGTGATCTGCGCCTTAAGGAGATGGGCTATGCGCTTGGCATCAGCCTTGGTCAGTTTGGACTCGTGTCCGTAGATTACTATTGTCGATTTCATTTACCTTTTAATAAAATGGGAGATGCTGTCTCGCGACTGGGTCTCCCCATTGAACTTATATAATAATACACGTTTGTGCGCATTGCTGCGCTGAGCCAATAAAGAGAGAACTTGTGCCTCTTCGCCCTTACATCGAGGGTCGTTCAGCATTTTACCGACGAAGGCTGGTCTTCAGACTTTCCTCCACTCCCAAGCGCCTTCTCGAGAATACTCAATGGCGTTTATGCTTAGGAGCCATAATGGAGTTCACTGCTGCGGGACAGTCGGAGATTC
>JBGVBD010000013.1:0-1594 GCA_045225255.1 Prevotella sp.
ATTGCCGGTACAACGGTAATTAACGCAAAGAACGGGACGGAAGATGCCGAACCCATATTAGTGTCGGCAAGCAGACCAAGAGCCTAAGTCCATACGATAATTAACGAGCGTACTGAACAAGAAAGGGCATCCGAAGAGATCAGTAGAGATACAGATCCCAGAGGGTGCCTTTTGGTATGTCGAAATGTGGATAAGTGGTATGCCGGACATACCCGAGAGGGAGCCTTCCCTTGCCCTGCTTGCCAAGAGTGCGTTCCCTCATAATGGTACAAATAAGCATTGACCGTTTCGGTTATTTGTGCTATACTGTTCGTTGATGACCGAAACGGTTATTTAGAAAGGGGTGCTACCATGGAAAAATTTCTTGCTCTATCAAATGAAAAGCAGGATACCATACGCAACGCGGCTCTGGCCTGTTTCGCAAAACATGGATATGAAAAAGCGTCGATCAATGATATTGCGGTAGCGGCAGGTATCTCAAAGGCGTCTATATTCCAGTATTTTGGAAATAAGCAGACACTTTACCAGTATTTATTTGATTACTGCGCTGCCCAAATGAAGCAAGCCTATAACACGAGTGCATTGGAGGAAACTACGGATTTCTTTGACCGTGTATGGGAAGCCAGCGTTATGAAAGTGGAAAACTTAAAAAAGCACCCGCATATTGCGTCGTTTATTGCAAGTGTGGCAGCGGAACCAACGCCTGAATTGAAAAGTGCCATATTTTCAGAAGCAAATGAAAAATATATCGCATCGCTTGTTCTGCATGAGCGGGATTATAAAAAATTCAGACACCCGGAGGATGCAGAATTAGTGTTTCAGATGCTTATGATGCTTGCAAAGGGTATGTCCGTTCAGTTGGAAAGTGGAGTGGATTATGACAGCATGATGAAAGAGTTTCGAAACATCCTAGATATGTTGAAACACAACTTTTACAAGGAGGAATTCTGCCATGAGTGAACCTGTGATCGCCCTAAACAAGCTCACCAAAAGCTATGGAAAGCACCGGGGGATTGAGGAAATCAGCTTTACGGTTGAGCGTGCTGAGATATTCGGCTTTATCGGCCCCAACGGGGCGGGAAAATCTACTACCATCCGCACCCTGATGGGGCTGTTGAAGCCCACCGGCGGAACCGCTTCTGTCTTTGGACTGGACTGTTGGCGGCAGGCGTCTGAGATTGCAAAGGATGTAGGGTATCTGCCCAGCGAAAACTGTTACTACAACAGCATGAAAGTCAAAGAGATGCTTCTCTATACGGCGGAACTCTACGGAGTAGACGGACATAACCGGATGGAAGCATTGGCGGAACGGCTGAATTTAGATTTGTCCAGGAGGATCGGCGACCTGTCTTTAGGCAACAAAAAGAAAGTTGGCATTATTTCGGCCCTGCTGCCCTCCCCAAAGTTACTTATCATGGACGAGCCTACCAGCGGCCTTGACCCGCTGATCCAGCAGACCTTTTATGACCTGTTAAAAGAAGAAAATGAGCGCGGTACGACGATTTTCCTGTCCTCCCATGTTCTAAGTGAGGTACAGAGGCTTTGTGACCGTGTAGCCATTCTGCGGGAGGGGAAGCTGATCGGTGTTCAATCC
>JBGVBD010000014.1:0-2008 GCA_045225255.1 Prevotella sp.
GCTACTCCGACTAATAACTGCAGCGGTTCAATCAAAGCATTGTGAGTGAACTCCACCTCTTCCATTCGTGAGAATGACCTGCGTGTAACATAAAATGATGCTTGCGGAGTGAACACTAGAGAGCATGTGTATGGGGGCCGCTGACGTACTGTGAATTCCGGAATAGCAGTCAGTAACTCCGCACCAATTTTGTGAGGTGTCTATGGTCGAAATCGAAGAATTGTCGCATGAAGAACTGCAGCGCATAGTTTCAGAAGCTGGCGCTGAAGCCGTCAAGAAGGCATTCGCAGCTGGCGTACCAGTTTGCGGATCCGAAGGCGACAAGATTTTCAAGTACTATCCAGACGGAACCAAGAAGGTCATCGGAAAGATTGAACATCCGACCGCGCCTATAGACCTCACCCAGCTTGTGGGTTCGCAGCTGCCAGTGAAATAACTGGGCATATACAGTACGGAACCGACACCGTATCCATGACTGCGGTTAACGTCATGGTCTGCATGAAAGCCACGCAATCGGTGGCGACTAATGCACCGTTTCCGTGCTGACGGGTTAGGGCACGGCATGTCGTTACGGAGCAGCGGCGTAGTGTCCAGTGGACGCTCCGGCAGTGATTGGAAAGCGCTGTGGCGAGTGAAGAATTTGCCGAACTGGAAGTGATTACCCAGAGTTATTCCCGCCGAGAGGGCTTGCGCAAATCTCGGCGAACAAGTTTGAAAAGCGTCGATCGTAAGCGGAAGAAGATCCGTTAAACTCGGAGCAGCGTATAGGTTTCCGCAACGTGATAGTTCTGCGACAGAATATCCGCCTGTATCGACGTAGATGACTAACCGATTTCGTTCGGGAATGTTGGATGCATGGTTGATGATGTTCGGTAGGCCATGCGACCGTAAAGCAATAACCGACTGCTATACGTCGGACGCCGATTCCTTGGTTACTGGAGGACAGATAGCCGACTCTATTTGGCTAGAGATAGCCTTACTCCAGTAACTTATTTAAAAACTTATAAACTGTGAATGAAACATAGTCGGATGTTTTATTCATGAATTACCAAAGAATATACTTGTGTATAGTCTTACGAGCTCAACGTGAGCATGACGAACGTAAGGCGAATAAGAAAAACAACGGTGCCTATTATGAAGTGCATCATATTCTTCCTAGATCATTAAACGGAACTAATGACAAAGCTAATTTAGCCATGCTGACTGCTCGTGAGCATTTTATATGCCATTGGCTGCTGGTTAAAATGTATCCTAAAGGTAGTGATTGTCGACGAAAGATGCTTTATGCTTTTTGGAGAATGAATGCAAATCCAAGTAAGTACATAAATCAACGGTACATAAATTCACGTGCGTATGACTTATTACGGTCTGAATATAAGTCTGTAATCAGTAAATCGTCGTCGAGAAGGCAGACTGGCCGAAATAATACGCAATATGGTACACATTGGTATACAAATGCGTATACTGGTCAATGTATCAAAAGTAAGGAATTGCTTGACTATCCGTGGGTGAGAGGTAAAAATTTATTTCATGGCGAAAGCAACCGCATTAGCGGTGCGAACCAGTATAGATGTGGATCGGTGCAGATCTTGAAGCCGACGAGGAATACCTATTCATACACTCTTCTGGAAATGAGCCGATTGGCTAAGCAGCAAGCATTTAATGAATGGGATAGGTTTCATGCTGGACAATACTCGTCGCTTGGTGATTGGGGTAGAGAACACGGAACGACGTATCAAGCAATACGAAAACGATTTTTAAAATATATACCAATTTTTAGTGAGTTATTAAAACATGGTGTGTCGTTCGCATCGAATAAGTCATTAGTTGGTGTGTATGAATAGGACGGACAGCTCGATGGTGCGAGCAGCGGACTCATAACCCGTCGGTTGCCAGTTCGACCCTGGCTCCGTCCAGTATCAAAGTTTAAACCGAGCTGAATGCATCCCATGATGTTTGATGTGGGAGACTGCTAGGCGAGTGGGTGTGCTGGTGGCCACTGGACATA
>JBGVBD010000015.1:0-1529 GCA_045225255.1 Prevotella sp.
TAGTCAGCCGTGTACTTGAAATTAGGGTGCTGGGTCAGGTCATATTTATCTGAGAGAAACGGCCTGACGCCTCTTAACTGCAGGATACACTTGCTGCCATTCATGACTGCCAGCTCATCCCGACTCATCAGTTCACTGCAACATTGTCAAGTGACGAGTTCAGATTTCATATTTTTTCTGCTGACCATACTTCAAGCGCCGCTCAACGCCTGCCCTTATCGGTATGTACACCGATACACGCACACGCTGATCTCTGCGAAATCCCTTGACAAAACGCCGTTTTCTGGTATTCTATAGTCAACGGTGAGTCCTACCGAAAGTGTGACTGCTAAAAGCGTTAGGAACTCTACTGGAGTTGCTACACAGTGGCTATGCGGAGACGCATAGCCACTTTTTTCAAGGAGAACCATGCAGACAAAATTTAAGCTTTACAAGGTGGATATGAAATATATCCGCAACCTGCACCATATAGATGACCGCGTGCTGTCAGTATCCCCGCAGACCGGAAAGGATACCCGTGTCTTTGTCGGTATAGTGATCGTCTGTGGGACGCATAAGTATTGCATCCCGCTCTCGTCTCCGAAGGATAAGCATAAAAGAATGCGGAATTCCATGGATTTCTCAAAGATAGAAGTGGATGGAAAATTACTGGGTGTTCTGAACTTCAACCTGATGATCCCAATCGAGGAAGCGCAGCTGCAGCCCATTGATTTGATTGTGAGAAGAAGAGACCGGTCTGAAATCATCCGGTACAAAGAGCTGTGTCAGAAAGAACTGGAATGGTGCCATCGGCACAGCGAAGTGATCTGCAATAAAGCAAACGTCCTGTATAAAGCGTATATATCTGACGATACGTTTTCTGCCCGTGACCGTTGCCTTGATTTCCACAAAATGGAAGCAGAATGCAAGAAATTTAACACGAAAGCCCCGGAAGAGGCTATAAGAAAGGAGTATGAAAATGGCAGTCTATACCCGCAATGAAATTAAAACCGCCTTTGTTCTGCTTCTTGATGAACGTCCCTTTACAAAAATCACCGTGAAGGATGTTGTGCTGAAATGCGGGGTCAACAGAAACACGTTTTACTACTATTTCCGTGATCTTCCGGATCTGGCGGAAGCAGTTGTCGAAGAAGATTATGGCCAGGTCACAGAGGGCAGCCTGGATATCCATACGCTCGGAGAATGTCTGGATGCCTGTATCCGATTTGCCCTGGAGCACCGGAATGCGGTTATGCATCTTTATCGTTCAACAAACCGGGAACGGTTTATTTTATCCACAAGAAGGGTTTGTGACCGCATTACAGAACAATACCTGAATACAATCCTGGACGGACATCATATCACGCAGGAAGACCGGAAATATCTTCATACATACTACCGCAGCATCCTTCTGGGCTGGACGCTTGACTGGCTGGAAGATGACATGAAAAGCGATATCCGAAAACAGTCCGGGAGGATCAGCCAGCTGAAGCAGGGACATATGGAGGATATTATCCGCAGGTGTGAAATAAAATAATTTTCTTCTGCAG
>JBGVBD010000016.1:0-18447 GCA_045225255.1 Prevotella sp.
TAATCGCTTGTCTTTTCATTGCCTACCTTCACTTCGCCGAGGTTGACCAAGTTGATGAACTTCCATCCACAGCAAATACTGGGAATCGTGTTGTGAGCGTCATTCAGCAGATCCTCGCCAGTGTTCCGAGACTCCATATACACTTCCGTTGTCTCGAAACGGTTCAAGTTGAGGCTGTACTGTCCCCAGATAACCGCATAGCCCATCAGAGGTCTCGTGTCCACGGAGTCCTTGATGACGACCGGATGCATCTTGCTCGGCTTCCCGGCTTCCGCCCAGCGGCGCTTGGCTTCCTTGTCGCTGGTATTCGGTTCCTTGAACTGGAGCCACGAGTCATTCTGCATTACCTTGTTGAACTTGTACTTCTTTTTGCGGTAAGCGGACTGGAGGACGGCGAGGACGTCGCCAAATTCATCAATGCGGATTGCCACTTGGTCGTGCAGAGCGCCGAAGCATTGCGTGTCGCAGAAGTCCACTTCGATAGGGCCGTACGCCTTGCGCAGCTTGACCATCTGGTCTATTAAGTTGTCGATCATCATAGCTCTAAATATAGCAAAGCGCTGACGCGGTGTCAAACTTTTGCTATATTGGACAACATGAAAAACAGAAACCTTTTAGCAACATTTGAAATCAACCAAGGCGACGATAAAACGATGGCGACCATCGCCGAGGCCATCGCCCACGCAGACCCCTGTTTCGTCAAAATCGTGGAACACTGGAGAGACGACACGGCGTCGTGGAACACCTACACCATCGTCCATCCTAACCTCGCGTTTCTCTCGGACAAAGGAGAACTCGTACTCGACGTCGACCACATCGTCCGATACGAGTTCAGCGGAGACCGCATGTACACGACTGGCGTGGACTGCTGCAAGACAGTCTCGGTAGGCAGCAGCACGGACGCCACGATCTACATCTACAGACGGATACCGATGAAGGAAATCCAGCCGTTCATCAGGGCATACAAGGCCCAGAAGAAGGTACTGGACAAGCGCATCAAACAGCTGGAACTCGACAGCAAGCTCGTGCTGAACGCACTGGGTACGTCGCGACTCTGTCTTTATCGGTAAATTTTAAAAGTATCTCTTGACATAACTCAATTCAAAAGTTATATTAAGTCCATCGAACCAACAACCAAGAGGTAGAACTTGAGTAGCAATCCGTTTGCAGAATACTATGCACAATGCCAGCGCAGCGAATACGCCGACGCATTCAATAAAGCAGAAACCATCTGGCGCAAGCAGCTGTGGAACCCGACTCCCACGCGAAACAAGATTCTCGCGCTGGTCAAGGAGCATTTCGATGATCTGAGCGACGGCAACCCGTTCGTACACGAATTCGAACAGTCTCTGATGCTAGACCGTCTCCGCAAATTCTCCTATTCAACCGAAAAGATCCGCTTTGACGAGACGACCAGCAAGATGCTTGCCGATGCGATGAAACCTTATGCCAGCTACTTAGAAAACAAGTACACTGGCCTACGCTACATGATCAATGAAACCACATCCGGATTTTCCTTTAGGCATCCGTTCAAGACTTTCGGTAAGATTATCGAACCGACCAAGCCGGACTACTATGTCCTCCAGATGCACATCATAGACGCCCACGTCGAAATGAAGGAACGCATCTGGAATGTCCCCGAATCGATGTACAAGGATGAATACGAAGGCATCGCCAACTGCGACTTCACCATCTATATCTTCTCGGACAACCATCCAGACTATATCGCATCCATAGAATTTCCGTATCAGCATCATTATATTCACGGAAAGCGATACTCCGACAAGGACGATCTGGCATTCGTGCTTACCGAGACCAACGGAAAGCACGACTATCCGAACCAGAAAATGCTGCTGTACGCCGATGCAACATGCACTCCGTTCCATGTATGGATCGCCTCTCTGGGCGACGGCGTTCTGAAGATGGAAGACGAAATCTTGCAGAAGCTGGAAGAATATATCAACAAGGATCATGTCCAGCACACCGAACGCGGCAACGAAATCAACGCATGGAGCGAAAAGCTCCTCGCCGGAAAGGAAATCAAATGAATACGAAGCACTACTTAGTCGCATGGGGATACTTCGCCGTCTACGAAGCTGAAATCCCCGAACTCGAATGCCCTAAACTCATCGACGCCGAAACCCCAGATGACGCCATTGCGTTGTATCCGAAGCAAGTAGGACGTGGACACGCCTATGTAATCGGAACCGTCGAGGAAGACGATACCCTTGGCGTGAAAACGCTGGCCGAAAACGCTATTCCGATGGCTGCGTATCCGTCCTTCTGCGACTGGACGGCAATGACCAGCGGCCACCTCAACGGACAGTACAAGCGCCTTGTGAACAACCTCTACTGGAGCTGGAAATTCGACATCAGCAAGGAAATCGTAGCACCGGATTTGCTGCGAGAACTTGCGCAGCTCCGTCACTACAAGAAGATGGCTAAACAATGCTTGGACAAGGAATTCCAGCGGCTCTACGATGCTGGATTCGTAAAGTCTATGATGGGCAACACGGAGACCGGGGCCTTCTCGTTCGACCTCAACTTGGACTGTCCGTTGCGTGAAGAGCTGGCCAAATCGAACTACTGGAAACGTTACTACGAGGACAAGTATCTCGCCCTTCTGCCGGACGAAGAGCGCAATCCTCCGCCGCAAGCCAAGGAGGCGTAATGAGCCTTACCACCGAAATCACCGAAGCTGGTAAAAAGTACCAGTCTGACATAAAGAACGCCGAACGCGCCGCAAAAGCGCAAAAGATCGCCGTTGACGAAGCCGTGAAAGAGTATGACCGACGGCAGACCGAGTTGTACGACGCGCAAATGGCACACTACAATGCGCGTCTCGCCGTCGTGCAGAAGTACATCGACAAAGAAATCATGACCATGAAGCCGAAGTTCCCCTACAATCCGAAGCGAGTGGACGAACTGAGGGCTATCCTCGCCAAGACGAAGGAAAGGGAATACCAGTCGTACGAGAAGCGCTTTGAAATTCTCAAGGCGCTCCGTGAGCTGCAGCTCATCGTGACAGTCTATCCTTTCGTGCAGCGTGTCAGCGACATCGTTACCAAGTGGACTGGGAAGAGTCTGTTCCATGCAACCGACGACAGAACGAAGTTCTATCCGTTCTGCTGGGAGCTAGCTGACGGCAAGCGCGGCGTACTGAAGCTGTACGACCGTCTCGACGACAAAGAACATTGGTGGATGCAGAACCGACCGGAAGGCAAGTACAAGTCCATCATGTTCCTCAACCTCGACAACAACCGTAGCGGTCTTAGCTATCTCGGAACTCTCCACGACTTCTGGGAAATCGACTGCGCACGGTTGAAGATCCGTCCGGAGTTCCTTATCCAAGGCGAACCGTCTCAGCCACTCAAGTACGGCGAACAGCCAGTACATAGCGGCACATACTGGGAAAACTGCGCCAAGGGCTGCGATATACAGAGCTACGTCAACGACATCAACCGTCTTGGGTGGGTAGCCATATCGAGCGACAAATACTACACCGAAGCACTGCCGGAAGAAATCATCGCGTCTGTCATCATTTCTGGCAACCCAGGTATCTTCACCGTCAAGGAAGTGGTAGCCAGTATGAAGTACTTGGTGGACGAGCCAGACTCCAAATATCCGTACATGCACAACAAGACGCATGTAGGGCTGTGTGTCCAGAGCGTCATCAACAGACTGCTGACGGCCAAGCACAACGGCATCGAGGACGTACGGTTCGACTTCCTCAATCGCCGTATCACTTGGACAAAGTTGACTAACCGCAAGACCAAGCCACCCAAGAAGGAAAAGCAGTCATTGGATGTGTCTAGGGTAAAACTGGCGAGAGTCGCCGAATATGCCTTCAAGCACATAAAAGGACTTGAATCGAAGTTAAATAAAGAATAAAAAAGCCAGCTTTAAGCTGGCTTTTCTGTTCTTGGAATCACGTTGCTACAGAGCGGCAGCGCGGTCACCCACGCGGCGCATACGTCCTTCAGCGGAACCGTACCTTCGTACCTCATAGTGTTCTTGTAGATAACGTCCAATACCCTCACGATAGGATCCGGTTTCTCCTTGATGATCTTGTAAATGAACGGAACCGCAGCCTCGTCCATCTTGACCAGCGCATCGAAGTCTGGGTCGCCCTCGAACTTCATCGTAGCGGATACGGCATAACGGTCGTGCCATGCATGGTAGTGCTTGTAGAACTTGTCCTTCAAGCTGGTCTTCTCCATGCTGCGGATCAAGTGGTTAGCCCACACCGGGCGCTTGAGCGCATCACGGAGAATCTTCCAGCTGCTCCAGTAAAGATCGGCAGTGTACGAATGCTTCTTCGTGTCGAAGTCGTGGAACTCGGCAAGCATCATGGACTGGTGAACTGTTCTGATGAACTTGTCCACAGCTTCGCTTGTACGGATAAGGAGCCAGCCAAGGGTTCCCTTCTTCCAATGCTGTGGGAAGTTCGACTTTTCATCGCGACCAAAGACAAGATCCAGCCCATACCAGTACGTCAGGTCAAGAATCTGCTGGCTAGTGATGTCTCTGCACGGGAATCCGTTGTTGGCCGGATCCTTGCACCAGTAGAACGTACAGCGAACGCGGTTCAGCTTCGTCAGCATCACGTTATCCTTGCCCCACACAGCGAACTCGGCGATGAGGAATCCGTGGTAGTAGAAACGGCGGAACGTCACATCGACGCTTTCCTTGCCGTAATAATTGATTCCCTTGCGTTCAGTGAGATTGTACTGGACAAGCTGCAGACGGTACAGCCATTCATCGACCGTCCACTTCTGAGTCAGCTGGTAAATCGTCCACTTGCGCTTCAGACTGCGGCTTACCTTCTTTCCGTTAATCATCAGTTTTGGCATTTTCAGCATCCTTGGTCGGTTGGGGATCTTGTTCATGTGTCTTTGAACGCCACTTGATTGATCCGTAGCGAAGAAGGTCGGCCTTGTCCATAAGGCGTTCTCCAATGCCACTAACATCGATCGCGAATATGTCGTCCGTAATTTGGTCAATGAGTTGCCAGACGTCGTCCGAGTGGGCATAGAACTTGGAATTGACCATCTTGGTAATTTCCTTGATGACTTCAATCTTGTGACGATCAACATAGGTGTACTTCTTCAGCAAATGCTTAAATCGCCACTTGAACCTCGTATCCGTAGAACACTGGTCTGGCGTGTAGACACTAACTTCGGTCGTCATGTTGTTACGGACGCGAAGTCTGGCCACCAAGCGACCCTTGTAGTAGCACCTGATGAGAAGTTCCATGGGATAGCTCTGTTCAGTCTTGATGTCGCAGTTGTCATCAAAGAGCTTGTTACAGTAGCGTTCAAAGAATTTGGGTGTAATCATTGTTGTGTCCTTTATTTCTTGTCGTAAACATACTTCAAGGGCAAGAACCCGGTCTGCCCCCAATTAAGCACTGGCATGCGGCAAGAAGCGTCGTGGAACATCTTGCCGTCGCCACGGATAACGACAGACACGCCAAGCGAAGTCTGGGTAGAGTCTTCCACGCCGTCGAGCAAGTAGACCAAGTGGGATCCGTTGCGCGTAAGGATAGCGTAGCAGCTGTCAGCGGCTTCCTCGTACACGACAAGCTTGTACGAAGGATTGTCGGTAAGCTTCTCGGCAAATTCCTTTACGCCTACCTTGTTCTTCTCGAACACGTTCGAACGCCAGCGAGTGGACACGAGGCCGTGCTTCTCGCACCATTCGTTCGTACAGTCGAACTTCTCCATATCCATCGAGAAGTCGTCCACGACAAACACGCCGGACATGTCAATGCCTTCCCTTGCCGCTTCCTCGGTCAAGATGACGATTTCCTCGTTGTTGGGAATGTTCCTCGTGCCGAAAATCTTCGTACGTTCCTCGAAGTCGGTAGAGTGCAAGGAAAGGTTCACGTAATTCACCTTACCAGCAAGTCCACTCATGCATTCGTACAGATGATATCCGTTGGAAGTCATGGTGATGCGCTTGACTTGGTCATTTCTGGTGATGCCGCCCATGACCATCTTATCCAGAAGGCTGTCCAGAATATACGGTTCGGACGTCGGCTCGCCGCCAGTAATCTCGACACTGATAGGACGGCCCATTGCAATACGCAACACGGCAAGCAATGTGTTCACCATGGCCGTGTAATCGACGGTGCTTACGACTTGTCGGCCATAGCCGCCGTGCTTGTTGTAGCAGAAGGCGCAATTCGCTTGGCACTTGCTAGGAAGCACGAGCTTTACGGAAAGGACGCTGTACCAAGGGTGTCTGACCGTGTATTCTTTCGCTGCACCCAGCAAGTCGAGCAAGCGGTCGGTCAGCTTCCCGGCAAGGAGTTCGTTGTGCGGTTTCCACGGCATATTGTCGAGCATTTCTTGGAGCTTATTCTCGTCGAAATACTTCGGCAAGTTAGCGTAGAGGTCGGCCAACAGTCTGTAGCCTACCGGATTTGTCAACGAACCGTAGATTCGTTCACGGATGGTCTCCCAAGGGAGCACTTCGGATTCTATCTTAGACATATTTTCTCCATAACGGCCCTCATCGACCGCACAATTCGGTTCTTCAGCTTCATGTCTTCCTTGTAAATATCGATCCAGCGATTCTTTTCGTCTGGGCATCCTTCACTACGGTCGATAAGCATCATCTGCTTGTGCATGTCGGCTTCGTCCACAGCAATGATGTTATGAAGCTCGCCCTTATAGGAATGAAATTCTCTGTAAATCATTACGACCGTCCCCTAGCATGGTCTCTAGCGATTTCCCACGGCTCGCCGTCGCCACAAAATGTGGTTCCGCGAGAAATGAAGGTATCTTTCGTCATTTCACTATCCGCCTTCTTACGGACTGACGGTGGATATGACTTATCTTGTGAAATATCTTCCAAAGAGCCTTGGCACTGGCCATTCTTGATTACACAACCAAAATGGGTCGAGACTGGACAATAGCCAGTCGGATCCCAGCAGCACGTTTTACAATGGGCATATTCATAAGTATCTTTGGCCATATCTACCTCACACAATATCTGCACATTCCAAGCCGACACGCTTCATCACGTCGAGAAGTTCATGCTTCATCGCACCGACAGTGAACGTCTGGCCGTCGAACTGGATTCCGTTCATCGCAAGCATTTCAGTCATCGGAATACGGAGCCAGCACCAGTGACGGTCTTCCTTGTACTCGTACTTGTTACGGCACTCGCGGTAACGGCCACTATCATCGCCCCAGTTGAATACGGCTCGCCAAGGGAACCTGTCTGCATAATGCTGACGCTCGTACGGAATATTTTTCAGACAAAGAAACGCAACGACTTCGATAATCTCTATCGGCGTCGGATACTTCCACTCATCGATTTCCTTCTGGGTCTCGATGGACATTCCCCACGCATCTTCGTCGTAGATAGGCTTGCCGTCGGCATCCAGCTTCAACTCGATCTTACGACGGTATCTTTCAGCCCAGAATCTACCGTCAAATTCACGCCAACGCCAAAGGCGTCTTCGTTCAAAACATCTATCGACGACGTCATCGTCGTCATCGCTGCACATTACTTTTCCACTTAGCGGTCTTATCATGGTTTCCAATATAGTAAAATACACTGATGCGGTCAATAGACACGGCATGGACAAATTGCTATATTTATCCACATGATAGCAGATGATCTCATAGCACAAGAAATCAAGAAACTGGGTCTCGAACCCATCATACAGAAACACCACCTCGTACCGAAATTCGAGACGTGGGTATCCATCAAGGGAGTTCCGAGACTCGAAATCGACTACACGGCCTATGCTGACTGTGGCGTGAAGTTCTACATCGAGGGTTCCGAAGTCTGTGTCGGCATGATCCAGCACTTCAAGAACCATAATGGGCTCCTCCGTGTATCCAGCTGGATCAAGGACAATAGTGGCCACAAGGTATTGAGCGACATGCCTTGGCAGATGTACACTTGCATCGACGTAGACGACTTCGACATGAAGGTCGGGAAACTGATCGAGCAGCGCCGCGAAAACCTTGTCGAGCAAGGACAGTTCCGCGTGTACTTGGTGAAGCTCTCCGACGACGGCTACGACAGCTACGACTCGGCAGTAATTGCATGCGTGGACAAGGCCACATTGGAAGAACTCTGCAAGTCAAAGTTCAACCGCTACCGCCATTACGACGACTACGACATTATATTCGACCAATCGTTCGACATCCACGAGAACCAGCGAGTGGAATCCATCACCGAGATCGGAATTTACTCCGGCGAAATGTACCGCGACACCAAGGCGAAGGTAATCTGTTCGTCATACAACGCGGGGTAGCATGAAAACGGTCGTGGCCGCATTCGTTGGTTATGCGCCGAACTTCGAACTTCCGTGGGCGGTAGGGGCCGACCACGGTAAAGCGTCGTTCACGCTAGACTCAGACCAAGAACGGTGCGAGTGGAAGTGCAATAACCAGCCTACATGGTACGGATTCGTCATAAAGAACGATGACGGCAGCTACGCCTATGCTGACCGAAAGGAAGCCTACACCGTAGCCGAACAGGCCGACCAGTTGAACGGAAAGAAAGGGTTGCCAAACCGTCTCGACTCGTTCCAAGTTGCCTCGTATGACAGCAATGAGCTTCTTCATTTGTCCAATATGTCTTGGGACACAAACGAGGCGTTCAAGAACAAAGTATTCGAGTGCGATACAGACGAGCGGCTTACCGCAGAAAATTTATAAGGAGAACCGATGTTTATTTCAGTTGCAGTCGACCGCGAACGACTCATACACACCGACGGCGTATTCAAAGATCATGCGTCTCAACTCCACGACGTCAGCACGATCAAGGCGCTAAATTACCTTACCGACCGAGACTGGTACGGTGTCACATTCCTCAATGACACGCAGACGTCGTGCCCCACCGATGAACTACTCCGTGCTGGCGCAATAAAAGAAGGCGACCCAGGAACAAAATCCTACAAGCAAGGCCAGATGTCCCCAGAGGAACGGTATCGTCGCCAAAATGCTGAATACAAAAAACAGTCAGCCCAGACGGATATGGTCATACTCAAGCACGGAAGGAAACTTCACTTCATTTGCCAGTGCGGTTGCGAGTTCGCCGTATCGCGGCAATACTGTGCAAGCATGCCAGCTGGCAACTACAAGTCAAGATGCCCAGAATGCAACGCGCTTTGCGAGAACGAGCCGGAATAGTTCAGCAGAAGCAAATTCCGATTATACAGAAAAGAACAAAGACTATAACGAATGGTGGCCAAATGACCACCATTTCTAGCATTATAGCCGCAAAGCAGAGATAGCCGAGAAGCTTCATCGCTACTTCTCCGGCGGTACATTTGCATGCTTCCACATGACGACATCGTCTTGGGATACAGACAAGTTCTCAACCTTACAATCTGGCGAGTTCTTCATAATGACATACTTGATATCGAACGAGCCGTCCTTGTTCGGAACGCCGATAACAGTCTTGCCATCCTTCAAGATGGCGACGTCGAGCCGCCCCGGAATTTGGCCGCCCTTATACCAAGTGACTTGGTTCATCAAGGCGACAATCTGGTTACGCAGCTTGGTTTCTTCTTCAAGCCAGCCAGACAGCAAAAAGTTAGCATCCTTGAGCTCGCGCACGAAGCGTTCACGGTCATATCCTTCGAACGGATCACGCTGCTGTCCCACTGGATGGATTTGTCGAGCATCGTGTTGAGCTGCAGAAAACCTCCGGCGAGCCTCTTCCAATTCCTTGTCGGTAGGGAATATCGGTAATGCGGTTTCTTGCGGAGTCCAGTCGATATAGAAACGATAGCAGCAGAAATCGTCATCAAACACGCAGTCAACCTTATACCCGGCACTCTGCAGCATGAGCTCGATCGAATTTGCCAGCGGTTTCGTCTTGATTATAGTTCCGCCATTACCATAGTTATCGACGGCAACCTCGTAGTCGCCGTCCTTGGATGCCGAGCGAATAGCCTTGTTGACATCCTTTATAAATGACTTGATAATTTTCTGCGACGACATGTCGGCAGCGTCCTTGGCGTTGATGAGTTCGTTAGTTTCTTCGGTCGGCATAACGGCTCCTACTTCAAGATAAAGTTCGTAACTTCCTTAATGACACGGCCATCGTCGCAATGGAACGTGTGCGTATCGCTACCGTATCCGTTGTACGTCGTGTGGAGCGTACCAGTGCAGACCGGGTCGTCGCTTCCTACCATGTACAGCGTACCTTGTTCATCCTTGCCGACGCACATCCATACGATGAGCGCAATGGCAATGATGCCGAAAATCAAGTAAACGACACAGCCAAAGGTATCGTTGGGAATGTAATCATCATACATGTTGTTCCTCGTCTTTTTTAGGTTCCTCTGGATCCTTCGGAATAGGCATCCAGGCTTTCACAGCATCAAAATCTATCCAGAAGTCAGGATCGCCATCCACCTCGGTCTCTTTGAACCAAGCGTCCCAGCTGATGGGATGTCCGTCATAGTCGTCGGTGTCATCCATCGTATCCCAGCATCGAACCTCTACTCCTTTACTGCCATTGACGAAAACGTATTCTCCGCGTTCGGGTATCTTGAGCGAACACGGAATCCATGGCAACTGTTCTTCTACCGCCTTGCGGAGCTGTTCGACGAGAGCGGCGTTTTCACGTTCCAGCTGGTCTACACGTTGCCTCAAATACCGATTATCCTCGCGCTCGTCGAAGAACATTTCGAAATTGAGCCTCTGGTTGCCAGTAAGTTCAGCTACCTTCTCATCATATTCCGAAAGCTTGACGAACTGGTTATTACGCAGATGGTCGTCTACTCCCCAGCCGACATTTTCGGCGTGGAATATCTCGTACGAACTGTAGATATGAGGCTTTGACATGGTTACCAATATAGCAAAAAGGCCGCCTATTGTCTAGGCAGCCTTCGTCAATTCTCCGTTCGATTACTTGATCGGCCTCTTGTAGCCGAACGTAGTCATGTCGTCTTCCTTCTTGACCGTCTTGTCGCCCTTCTTCTGCTCCTTGTAGTCGCAGCGATGCTTGGCGATGGACTTGGACTCAAGCTTGGTGATATAGGCTCCAGTGCCCATTGCGTGACCGTTCTTGGCCTTCACGTTGCCTTCCTTGTCGGTCAGCCAGTCAAGAACCATCTGGACAGTTCCGGCGTCCGTCACCTTGGCTTGGTCATTGAGCTTGTATTCGACGCGGAAGTCGTTCACGTAGTTGGCTTGCGTGGTAAACACCCAGAGGTGAAGGTTGTAGGTCACGTCATACAGAGGAATGTCGAGACCGTGCTTCTTGTAATCCTTCTTGAACTCGTCGGTGCAGTGTTCTTCCACATACTGATCGACCGGAATTCCCTTCGTGGATGCGCCCACGATGTTGCCCTTGTCGTCGACTGGGATCTGGCCGTTCTTCACGATATCGTCAAGCGTAGCGAGTCCGCCAGTTGCAGAAACGCTCGGAAGCACGATGTCGATCTTGAAGCCGATGCCGATGGTCTCAGGCAACTTGCTGGAGTCCGGATCGGTGAACTGGATGCTGTACGGATTCTTGGAGTCGTACTTGTGGTCGGCATAGTATTCGTCAACCTTGTCTTGGTCAACCTTGGTGACTGGGTTGATGATGGAAATGTCGATATCCTTCGCCTCGGCCATGAATACCGCTACAGTATCGGCGGACACGTTTCCAGCCTTGTCCACGTAACGACGGATGACGTAGTTCAAGCCCTTCTCAAGACGCTGCAGAGTAAGCGTATCCTGGGTTTCTCCGTTGACAGTCCACTCGACCTTGATGGCGTTCGTGTTGAAGTGTTCCATCGCGTTCGGCGTACGGATCTCAACCTTCGGCGGAATGTCGTCGAATACGATTTCGACTTCGGCAGAAGCCTTGTTGCCATACTCGTCTGTGTAGTCGTACTTGACCGTGTAAGCGACGTTTCCTTCCTTGTTCTTTACGACCTTCTTCTTGTCATCGAGGTCATAGGAGACCGTGGTGCAAGAATCAATGTTGTACGAAACATGGTAGTCGGAAATGCGCTGCCCAGTGAGGTTGTCCGTAGTGTAGGTAATCGTGACTTCCTTGCCGCCTTCGGTGGTCTTGTAGGACACCGTCTGCGTCGTGTCCACTGGTTCCATCGTCTTGGCATTGACGACCTTCGTGATAGTCACCTTGACGCCATCCACCTTGATAGTCTCGGAGACTTCCGCCAGACCGCCGCCTATGGGCGTAACTGTGGCATTGCTCTCGTCTACAAGATAGCTGTAGTCCTTGACGTGAGACGTCTTCACGGACACGGTATCAAGCTTGACGTCGATATCGAAGTGCTTTTCCGTCTTGTGGACGGTGTCCTTGACGGTCACTTGGAGAGAGTTGTCCTTCTTGTTCACATAGATGTGGTCGTCCTTCTTTTCCTCGATGGTGATGTAGTCGATCAAGGCCGTGGTATTATCGGTATTCTTGAGGATGACCACCGGAGGAGCGTCACTGAACAAGATAACCACTTGGTCGCAAGAAGTCTTCTTCTCGTTGCATACCTTGACCACGGTGTCCTTGTGGGTCGTCACCGGGATGCTGTCAACGATGCACTTCTTGTCCTCACAGATCTTGTAGTCGATCTTGTGGTCTGGATCGTTCGTCCTGATGGTGTCTTGCTTCGGCTGGTCATCTACCTCGGTAATCTCGGTCTTTTCTGGAACGTCGATAACCTTGATAACGACAGTGGCCGTGTCAGAGAACTCGCCGTCCGTAACGATGACGGTCACGGTGTCCTTGGTCTTCTTCTCGTAGTCGTACGGCTGCTTGACGATGATTTCGCCAGTGGAGTCGATGCCGAAACGAGTAGTGTCGGTCACGGTGTACTTCGGAGTAGTCTTGTCCTCGTCCCAAGCAGTCACCTTGCAGCCAGTCGGCCCAGAGACATTCTCGGCGACGGAGCAAGTGGTGTCCTTCACATGGACTGGCTCGTTGATGTCAGTCACCTTCACCGTATAGGTCATGGTGTCGGCAGCGCCAGACGGATCGGATGCGATTATAGTCACCTTCACTGTCGGCGTCTTCTCGAAGTCGACCGGGTCGGTAAGCTTCAGTACGCCGCTGGAGTCGATGGTGAAGCCCTTCTCGACCACTTCGTACTTGATAGGATCCTTGTCTGGGTCAGTCGCCGTAATGATGCCAACGATGCAATTCTTGCAGTTTTCCGGCACGGTCAACGAATCGTTCGGCTGCAGCTTCGGCGGGTCGTTTACGTTGTTCACCTTGACCACGACGGTAGCGGTGTCGATGTTGCCGTTCACGTCCTCCACGAACACGAGCAAGGTATCGACCTTGGTCGTCTCGTAGTCGAACGGCTTTACCACTTCCACCACACCAGTAGTAGGATGAATATTATAATGTAGAGTATCACTTCCACTAAATTTAACAGGCTTTCCATCATCGTCCTCTCCAGTCACCTTGCCGATTGGGCCAGTCTGGCGTTCGTCAACGGTGAGCGTAGTGTCGTGCGCATGCACTGGCTCGTCCACGTCGTCGACGATTACCTTGACTTCAATCGGTATGATGAAGGTTCCGTCCGATACGTCGACCTTCACCAAGTAATCCTTCTTGGTCTCGTAGTCGAACGGCTTTGTGTTTGTAATGACCCCGTTCGAGTCGATCTTGAACGGAACGTCGTTGGTGATTACATACGTCAGCTTATTACCTTCCGGATCGACGCCGCTTACCTTGCCTACGGTGTCGATAACGTTCTCTGGAATATGGAACGTCTGGTTCTTGACAGTCGGAACCTCGTTCACGTCCTTCACGCGGATAGTCACGAAGGCGGTGTCGTAGAGAACGGTCGGCTGTCCAATGTCGGCCACCAATACCTTGAGCACGAACTCGGTGGTATCGGTCTCGTAGTCGAAAATCCTGGACGTGGTGATGCGGCCAGTCTTCGGATCGATGACGAAGTGGCTGCTGCCTTCCATGATGGAATATTCGTTCTTGCTATAGTTCGGATTTGTGTCCTCGTCGGTAGCCTTCAGAACGCCCACGATAGTCGGTATCGGAGTATTCTCGCTGAATACGAGAGTGGTATCGTTGAGTATCGGCTTCTCGTTGATGTCGATGACGGAAATGGGGATATAGCCAGTAATTGCCACGTCGCCAGTGTCCTTGACAGTCACTTTGATAGTGTCGATAGGAGTCGTCTCGTAGTCGACCGGAGTCAGCAGAGTAATGACGCCAGTGGTCTCGTCGATGGAGTAACGGCCAGTGAACGCGGAGTCCAGATAGAACTTCACTTCATCGGAATAGTTGACAATCTTTATGTTGTCCACAATACCAGTGTAGTTTTCCTTCTCGGTGTACACGGCGGTAGTGTCGAACGAGAGCTTCTTGGCCACATCGGCGTCGATAATCTTCACGCGGAGTTCGCCGTCCGTCTTGTTGTTCGGAAGGACAGCTCCAGACTCAATGGAGATTTTCAATACGAGGTAGTCGTTCGGCTCGGTCAATGTATCTTTCTTTACGTTTACCTTGATCTGCTCGGTGGGAACCTTCTTGCCAGTAGGGATGACTAGGGTCTTCGGCGAGTCGGTTCCACAGATAGGGAAATCCGTAACCATGTTGAAGTCATCGACAGTGACGCCGTCCTTCAGGTCAAAGCAGAACTTGAAGAACACGTCGACGGTCGCCGTATCGGAAAGCTGGATAGGGAGAACCACCGTAGAGTCGTTCTCGCGAAGGCCGCCGTCCTTGTTGAGCGTAGGGTCGATATCGAGCGTGTCCGGGTCATAGATGACGAAGTGGAAGTGGTCTCCCTTGAAGTCGTCACCGATGTACAGCTTGTTCGCAAGAAGCTGTCCAGAGAAGTCGAGGTTGCACTTCAGCGAGATTTCCGCCGTGCTGAGGAACGAACCTTGTATTGGCGTGTTGTCTGTATTTACAAACGAAATGTCGCCGTCGGAATAGATAAGCACGTTACCACGGTAGGCGTCTTGCGGCAAGATGGAATCTCCGTTGGCCGTACGGTACACGACTCGGATGGACGTGTGGTTTCCGATCTGTAGGTCATGCACGAAGATACGAGTCAGACGACCGCCGTCTTGCATGCGGATGTACAAAGTAGCGCCTTCCTTGCCAGACGACTCCTTGCTCTCTCGGTTCAAGTGAATCTTGTCGTAATAGAGGTCATACTGGTCGGTTCCGTCCGGCACGTCGATGTAGGCGACGCCGTAGTTCTGGTCGATGATGATATCGTCTTGGTATCCGGTCGTCGGCCACGGAACCGTCGGTATGGACAAGTTAGTCGGTGCCGCTGGCACTTCTGGGCATGTACTGGTGAGAGTGCCTTGTGCGCGGTCGATACCAGTCTGTACGGCGCTGGAAACCGCCGTATTGGCCAAGCATACGGTTCCGGCGAAGTAGTGTGCGCCATTATCATTGCCAGCCGTCATGGACGTGGCGTGGATAGGGCCCGTGGTGAACTGGCATCCGTCGCCTACGGAGATCGAACCGCCAGCGAGGGTCGGGCCACCGATTGACAACTGTTCAGCCGACGTGATGTCGTTGGCGCTACCGTTCCAGCCAGACTTGTCTGGAATGATGACACGGCGGCCCATAGTCAAGTAGTCACGTCCGAAGAGCTTGTACTTGAGCATGTACTCGAATTCCTCTTGCTGCGCCTCGTGGTCGTCCGCCACCTTGTCGAAATGGAACGGTCTCAAGTCGGCAGCGAATACCGACATGGCCAGCGCGAGGATGAATGTCAACCAGTATTTCATGTTGTGTCCTCTTTGTTTCATATTGTTTACAATTTGCCTCTAGTTTATCGATTTTGTAAGGGAAATATAACAAAAAACAAGCCGACTGTCAACCAGCGGCTTGTCTTTTCGGAACCAAAGTTCGCGTTAATTCTGTTCAGCGAGTTCTTGCCAGTTCTCAACGATATGGATACGCTTCTCGACAATGGAATCGTAGTTGTTGAACGTGATGGTCAAGTAGCCCGGAAGCGGAACCGCGTTGCACTTTGCAGAATAGGGGTCGATCTGGCACTGGATGCCAGGGGCGACCGTCATGCAGAAGTCGTTGTCGGCAAGCCTTGCGTGAACCGATGCATAGTGGTGCAGATGGCCACAGAAGTATTCGGACGCATACTGGATCGCGTGATGGCACACATCGATCGGCAGCATGTTGTCCTTCATGAATCGGTGGTACAAGTTTGGAGACTGGAACGGCTTGTGCGTAAAGATCATCGTCATGTCGCGCTTCCAATCCTTGTTGCGGTTTGCCATATATGCGAGTTCGGCGAGGGCCTTGTACGGTTCTCCGTTGCCAGAGTCAATCAAGACGATGGTTCTTGAACCTATATGAGCAAATTGGATGTGCTCGCCGGGCTTATCGAACATATCCTCGCGAGCGTTGTCCACGCCCATGTTGACGGCGGCCTTCGCAAGAAGCTTGCGGTTGTCGTGGTTGCCCGGTGTCACGAGAAGCTTGCCGCTAGATCCGCATAAAGTCTTGGCATCGTAGAGGATTCCCATGTACTTTTCGAGCTTACCGTCTTCAGTAAGTTCCTTGCCGCTTTTGGCGTTGTTTGCCGGATCGACATTTACCTTGTCGTCAAGCAAGTCGCCAGTAATGATGACGGCATCATATCCGCCAGTGATCTTGGCGTCCTTGAGGACAGCATTCCACTGCTTCTTGGTGTCCAAGTTTCCTTCGTAGTCGGAACCGAGGTGGATATCAGAAAGTTGCAAAATCTTATAGGCCATGTTGTCTCCTACGGGTGTTTGATAAAGTCGATGTAGACGCTGATGATTGACTGGTCGTCATAGAGCGGATTGAACGCCCATCTGTACAAACTAACGAGCACCCCAATAATTAAATAGAACAAAATAGCAATGAGGCCAAAGAAAAGCGCTGCGATCGCAAGCAATCCAGCAATGATTGTTTCTAGCGGATGCAAGTTAGTCCACTTCTCCTTGCTTGCCTTTGGAAGCACGTCAGTTTCGCAGACACCCTTCCAGACTTCCGCGATGCCGTTGGACGGCTCGTACACAACAGCCTTCGGCTTCGCGCCTTCGTCAACCTTGAGCTGGAAGCACTGGACGTTTACGTCAAGTGTCGAATTGTAGTGAATTGCCGTATCGACAGCGCAGAATGCGATGAAACCGACAATGATTCCGATAACGTACGTGAAGATGTGTTTACGAGACATGTTTACTCCTTAGTGGCAGTGATCCAGTACATGGTGGCGTTCGCCAAACCGATACCGAGGACACCGATGACAACGCCAGCGGCGCACAAAATCAGCTTTTTCTTTGACATTACTTTGTTCCTTCATGGCGTACCCTTTCCATCTTGTGGTACACCTTTGTATATTGTTTGATACGATCAGTGTCATTAGTCCGCTTGCGGAGCCAGTCGATCGTGGACTGGATGTAAGGTGCGTCGACCTTGTAGTTCGCGATCAGCGATTCCACGGTCTGGACGCACTTGCGTACGGCATCCGTAGACTGAACCCAGCGGAGAATGTCGGCGCAGAGATAGTCGAACGCTTCCGGATCGAGCCAGCCGTGGCGCAGCATCGTAGGACGGACGCCAGACTTTCCATACAGAGTATCGGTACACGGCAACAAGGTAGTTCCGTCACACCAGATTCCCGGCCAAGCGACTCTGTCGACGGCGCTGCAGCGTACGGAATACACGTCACCTTGAAGATTGATGTGCTCCTGTTCCAAGCCTTCTCCCCAGCCGTCAGAGATCTGACCGTCGAGGGCCTTTCGGATATCCAAGATGCACTGCTGCACGTCGAACGGCTTGTAGTCCGGATTGAACTTGATTTCGACTGCGACGAGCCAGCAGATGTACGGAACCGCGTTGTGGATGCAAGGCATCGGAACTACCGAATGTACGGCGTAGTTCTTCTCGTGGGTTTCCATGAGATAGTGCTCGCCGAAAAACTCGGCGATGTCGTCGAAATGCTTCTGGCACTTGACCGGAAGCGCGTCCAGAACGGACACCAGTTCTCCAGGAATGACGTAGCGCGGAGTTTCGCACTTCACCGTCATCGGAGAGTAGAATCGGATGATCATGTGTAGTCCTTTTCGACACCGTGCATGCAGTAGGTGTCCATTTCGAGGTGGCAGTTGACGCTCACGACGCGAGACTTCAGCTTGTTGTAGAACTCGGTATAGAAGTTGTCGAGGTCTTCAACCGTGTCGAGGTTCTTGGGACTGTCCGGAAGGTCGGACATTTGCCCTACGACTTTGGCACACTTGGTTTTTGTGTCATAGCTGATCGTGAACAATCCGTGGTACGGCTCTTCCGTCGCACCATAGGAAAGCGGCTCGGCGATGTCCACCATGATTCGTCCAGAGGACTTCATCATGTTGAACGACGGCCACTCAATGTTCTTGACCTTGTTCTGGAAGAATTCGCGGAACAGAGTCATCGTTAGCTTCTGTGACATTGTAAGGCTCCGGATGAAGGATATCGCCTCGCCAGCCGCCGCGTATGCGA
>JBGVBD010000017.1:0-3153 GCA_045225255.1 Prevotella sp.
ATCGGTATGATTCTCATCGTATGTAGTACCTTTACCACCTACAAGGGCAGTGCAATTGGTAAACATACCGTCACCACTAGTAACAGAGGCTATACTCCAATCATTGCCCACATAAATAGTCTTCAAGCTAGAACAGTTCTCGAACATAGAACCCATTTTCGTTACATTGGCCGTATTAAACATACTCACGTCAAGGGTCGTCAAACCAGAACAGTCAAAGAACATAGCGTTCATTCTCTCCACGTTATCTGTATTAAATCCACTGACATCAAGGCTTGTCAAACCTGAACAACTCATAAACAGACCACCCATGTCTGTCACATTAGCCGTATTGAAACCACTCAAGTCAAGGCTCGTCAGAGATAAACAGTTACAGAACATCTGAGACATGTTCGTCACATTGGCTGTATTGAACCCGCTCACGTCGAGGCTCGTTAGATTTCTACATTCATAGAACATAGAATTCATGTTCGTAACATTATCTGTCTTCAGGTTGCTAATGCCTGTGATTGAGGTTAAATTCTTGCATAGGCTAAACCAATAAGCAGTACTTGTAATAGTAGTGCAATCTGCGAATGAATCGTCAAAGACTACTGTTTGAACACTGGAACTATTCCCCTGCCACCCTCTCTCGGCTTCATTATTAAACGGACCCACACTCATACCATTGCGTGCCGCCCTTTGGTCGTCATAGTAGAACGTCAGCACGGTATTTCCTTCACTAAGCACAGCATAAGGCTGTGGTGAATTAATGTCTGTTAAGTAACCAGGATTAGATGTTCCTCCATCGATATGAGCATAAGTATGGTCGCTATGTTCGTAGGTATATGTTGTTCCTGCACCACCGACAAGGGCAAAGCATTCTTTAAACATAGACCCACTTTCTGTTACGTTGTCAGTACTCCAACCGTTACCAACATAAATAGTCTTTAGCGCGTTACATGCATAAAACATCAATACCATATCCGTAACATTTGCCGTATTGAAACTGCTTATGTCAAGACTTGTCAAACTGTTGCACCCCCAAAACATTTGCTCCATAGTCGTAACATTGGATGTATCGAAACTACTAAGATTGATATTCGTCAAGGCTTCGCATTCTCGAAACATTTGCTCCATAGTCGTAACATTGGATGTATTGAAACTGCTCAAATCAAGACTCGTCAAACCAGAACAGCCGTAGAACATACCCTGCATGTCAGTCACATTAGCCGTATTGAAACTACTAACATCAAGACTTGTGAGACCAGAACAGCCATAGAACATATAACCCATGTTCGTCAAATTAGCCGTATTGAAACTACTTAAGACAAGGCTCGTAAGGCTTTTACAGTCACCAAACATAACATTTATTTCCGTCACTTTCTCTGTATTGAAACTACTTACATCTAGACTCGTCAAACCAGAACAGCCATAGAACATATATGACATATCCGTCACATTCGCTGTATTGAAACTACTTACGTCAAGGCTTGTAAGATTAGAACAATCAAGGAACATCTTCCACATGCTAGTCACATTCTCTGTATTGAAACTACTTACATCAAGGCTCGTAAGACCAGAACAGCCAGCAAACATTCCTTGCATGTACGCCACATTAGCCGTATTGAAACCACCCAAGTCAAGGCTCGTCAGATTAGAACAATTTTTGAACATAGAATCCATGCCCGTAACATTCTCTGTATTGAAACCATTCAAGTCAAGATTCGTCAAACCAGAGCAACCTGAGAACATACTTGACATGTCCGTCACATTAGCCGTATTTAAGCCACTCGCGTCAAGGCTCGTCAGATTGTAACAGCTTTCAAACATAGAACTCATGCGCGTCACATTCTCTGTATTAAAGCCACTCACATCAAGGCTCGTCAGACCAGAACAGTTTTTGAACATACCCCCCATGTCCGTCACGTTATCCGTATTAAAGCCACTCACATCAAGGCTTGTCAGACCAGAACAGTTATAGAACATACCATCCATGTACATCACATTAGCCGTATTGAATCCACTCACGTCTAAGCTCGTCAGACTAGAACAGTCAGAGAACATATTATCCATGCGCGTCACATTCTCCGTATTGAGGTTACTAATATCTGAAATAGTGACCAAATTTTTACATCCCCAGAACCAACGTGCCGTACTGGTTATCGTAGTGCAATCAGCGAAGGAGGCATCAAACACTACTGTGGTGATAGATTCTTCATAATCAGACCAGGAAGGCAAAAAACTACTAAACGCTACACTCATACCTCCACGAGCATCCTTTTGATCGTCATAGTAGAACGTCAGGACGGTGTTTTCATTACTAAGCACAGCGTAGGGTTCTTGTGCCAACATCTTTGCTGGCATCAACACGGTTAATACGACCAGTAAGAAGGACTGGAAACTGTTTTTCAAATGGAAATGTGTATGCAATATATTCATCATTCCTAAACAATTTATCAAATTTGATTCATTAGGTCATATAGTAAATCTATTAGACTTCGATTGCAAAGATAAGAATTAGTAAAGAAAGTTCCAAATTTTTTTGAGTATTTTTTACGTAATCATTGCTTTAAGCACATTATAAGGCTACGAATATTTCTGACAATGTACCTCTGTAGAATTGCATATTTCTGAGCAACAACCAAGTTGGCTGCAAATACGCGAAAATAGAGGGGTTACGGTAAAAGGTTGAATCCCAAAGGTTTATCTGTTTGAAGGGTCGTTTGGGTCATCAAAAAGAGGGCAAAAAGGGGTAGAAAAGCCCTATTTAGCCCCTACTTTTCGGGTGGAAAGGTGGCTTCAAACGGGTAGTTTGCACGTAGCAAACGGGTAGAAAGGTGCAGCCTTTCTACCCGTTAAGTATAAACAATCGTTTTTTTAGCCCCAAATAAACGATTTGGAGCCTCTGAATTTTCCAGAAGCTCCAAAATACTATACATAAATTTTAGGACTTTTTCTTGACAAAATCCATATAGGGATATTGTCTTATCGTCTTCTCTTACTTGATCACCTTACGACCGTTATGGATAAATACGCCCTTGGACGGTTTCTCGACCTTGCGACCATTCAAGTCATAGTAATCAGACTTCAATTCTTCCATTCTTCCATTCTTCAATTCTTGTAGTTCCGTCGTATCCTCACCACCGCCAAGATCAGCCACAGAGATAAATT
>JBGVBD010000018.1:0-3506 GCA_045225255.1 Prevotella sp.
TAAGAGGCCATATCCTCTTAATCATATTTCTGGTGGAAGTCGAAAGACCGCATCTTTCACGCACCTCAAACGTTGGCACCAGACTAATCGTAATGGCCCAACCAGGAGCAAAACACGAAACGTATGGCTGGTCAATCCATGTTCCCGCCAAATCCAATCGAGTGGGTATGGCGCATATCTGTTCCTTGAGAGACGTGCTGGAATGTGCTTCCAGACCCTCATGCGGGTCGCGTTTCAACACGATGTATTCCATGCCACGCTCCTCGCAGAAACGGCGTTTCTCTTCAGAAGCACCATCCTCGTTCACAACTAAAATATCCGGCTTCAAGAAATCCACTGTAGGGATAAAGTCCATTATACCACTGCCGGCATTTATATATGCATCCTTCACATATCGTATCGCTTTAACCATAAAAAGACGTTCTTTTTCATTGTAGAGCGTCTTGTGATTTTTATAATGAAGGATAGTCTCATCGGAACCTATACCAACATACAAATCACCATATTCTGCCGCTTGCCGGAAAAACTCGACATGCCCAGAATGCAATAAATCATAACAACCCGAAACGAAGACTTTTTTCATGTTAACCCTTTGTTTAGTTTACCGTTTACTGTTTACCGTTTATTTTTGTTTACTGTTTACTGTTTACCGTTTATTTTTGTTTACTGTTTACCGTTTACCGTTTATTTTTGTTTACTGTTTACCGTTTACCGTTTATTTTTGTTTAGTGTTTAATTCGTTCTTGTGATGGGCTCGGAGACCGTTTAATAAACGTGCAACCGTATCAATAGAAGGTCTCAATTCGGTTAAACTTTGTCCCGTAATATATTCAAGGTCAGATGCAATTAACAACTGATTATACGCCTCCATCAAAGAACCATACGATATTTCAATAAAATGCAGTTTTTCTTTAGACGACATCCTACCAGTACCTTCTGCCAAATTTGACGGCACCGATACAATAGCCCTACGTATCTGATCACACAAAGCATATTTTTCAAAATTTGGAAAACTGTCCAACAATTTATAAACCAATACTACCAGCTTTCTCGACTCTTTCCATGCATTCAATTTTTCAAACGAATATTCCATATCTCTAATTTTAAAAAGTTAACATAAATTTGGTTTCTTATAAACTTATCTCAATAAACAGTAAACAGTAAACGGTAAACAGTAAACAATAAACTAAACCCTCATATGCATTCTGCGTACCTTCCCCATGTCGTGTTCCACCATGATTCTGACCAGTTCCTCAAATGATGTCTTGCTCGGGTTCCATCCGAGTTGGGTCTTGGCTTTTGTCGGGTCGCCGAGAAGTTGATCCACTTCAGCTGGACGGAAGTATTTCGGGTCGACTTCGACGAGGGTCTTGCCCTCTAAGTTGTTTACAGTTGACCGTTTACCGTTTACCATTTCTCTGTTATCCTTAATACAGATTCCTTTTTCCTTTACTCCATCACCTTCCCATTTCAGCTCGATGCCAACTTCTTTGAATGCCAGTGTGCAGAAGTCGCGCACGGTGTGGTACTTACCGGTGGCTATGACGAAGTCATCCGGCTCAGGCTGCTGGAGGATGAGCCACATGCACTCGACGTAGTCTTTGGCATATCCCCAGTCGCGGAGTGCGTTAAGGTTGCCCAGATAGAGCTTGTCTTGGAACCCTTGTGCTATTCTTGCCACTGCCAGGGTGATTTTTCGTGTCACGAAGTTCTCGCCGCGGCGTTCCGACTCGTGGTTGAACAGTATGCCGTTGCAGCAGTACATGCCGTAGCTCTCGCGGTAGTTTTTCATTATCCAGAAGCCGTATTGTTTGGCGACGCCGTATGGCGAGCGCGGATAGAACGGTGTTGTCTCCTTCTGAGGCACCTCCTGTACCTTGCCGTAGAGCTCCGATGTCGAAGCCTGATAAATGCGGCATTTGTCGGTAAGACCCGCTATCCTCACGGCTTCCAGCAGTCGCAGGGTGCCCATGGCATCCACGTCGGCGGTGAACTCAGGCACGTCGAAGCTCACCTTCACATGGCTCTGAGCCGCGAGGTTATAAATCTCGTCGGGTCTTATCTCAGAGATGATGCGTATCAGCGACGAGCTGTCGGTCATGTCGCCCCAATGCAGGTTTACCAGACGTTTCTGGTGCATGTCGCGCACCCATTCGTCGAGGTACAGATGTTCGATGCGGCCAGTGTTGAAGCTCGAGCTGCGGCGCAGCACGCCATGCACCTCATAGCCTTTTTCTATCAAAAACTCGGCCAAAAACGACCCGTCTTGGCCAGTGATTCCGGTGATTAATGCTTTTTTTGCCATAGCTTATTCAAGTATAATTTGCAAAGATACAAATAATATTTTATATCTTCCGAAGATTTTTTTGAACACGAATTTACACGAATCTAACGGATTTATTAATAAAAAAGCCGGATTTCTTTCGAAATTCGGCATATGCTATTAAGCTATTAAACTACCAAACTATTAAACTATCATTCCTTTTATTGTCTCTGCTATATACTTCACATCCTCATCCGTCACCCAAGGTCCGCTAGGCAAGCAAATACCAGTTTTATAAAGCTTTTCTGAGATGCCGTTCAAGTATGCCGGAGCGTTTTTATAAACCGGCTGCATGTGCATCGGTTTCCATAGTGGACGGGCTTCGATGCCCATTTTGTCCAGCTTCAGGCAGAAAGCTTCGGTGTCGAGTTCTTTCTTAAAAAGGATGGTAGTAAGCCAGAAGTTGCTGTCGAAATCAGCGTTTGGGTTGTCGTGAACTAAAATATCCGTTAAATCCGTGCAATCCGTGTTCGCTAAAAGTTCCCGATAAAGTATGTTTAAGTGTTTATGATGCGCGATATGCTTCTCCAAGACTGTCATCTGGCCGCGACCAATGCCTGCTGAGATGTTGCTCATGCGGTAGTTATAGCCGATGGTTTCGTGCTCATAATGAAGATAAGGCTCTTTGGCTTGAGTGGCTAAGAAGATAGCTCGTTTCTTGGTGGCCTCGTCATGACAAACAATTGCTCCACCGCCTGAAGTGGTGATGATTTTGTTGCCGTTGAACGATAAGGTGGCGATATCTCCGAAGGTGCCACAAGGCTTGCCTTTGTATGTTGAGCCGAGGGCGTTGGCGGCATCTTCGATAATTGGTATATCGTATTTATGGGATATTGTCTCTAATTCATCCCATTTTGCCGGCATACCGTAAAGGTCAACCACAATTATAGCTTTTGGCTTGCGACCGGTTTTAGCTATGCGGTCTTTGATAGCTTCTTCAAGCAGTTCGGGCGATATGTTCCAAGTTTCTTCTTCGCTATCGACAAATATTGGAGTCGCTCCGCAATAGACCACAGGGTTTGAACTTGCGCAGAATGAAAACGACTGGCAAAGTACCTCATCGCCTTGTTTCACGCCTAACAACAGCAATGCAATATGTATTGCAGCAGTGCAAGAGCTCAATGCCACTACCCTTTTGTTAGCGTTATCGTTAACGTTATCGTTGAAAAAACTTTCCAGTTTT
>JBGVBD010000019.1:0-4195 GCA_045225255.1 Prevotella sp.
TGGTGATGTTGATACGACCCCAGCCACTGGTTATGACCGTGGTATGTGGAAAGTCGCCTTTAACCAGACTGGCCACGTGATCCTTGGCGGTGCGCAGACCGCGCCAGAGGCTGTTACGAAGTCTGACATAACGGCACTTGGTATTCCGGCGCAAGATACGACGTACGAATTCGATGGTGAATATGATGCCGTAACTAATAAGGGTGCTACTGTTGCTACTGTTACTAACGCTATTGCCGATCTCGATGCTACCGAGCAATCTGAATCGGGAAATAATGTACAAGTCACCGTCACGCAAGCAAACGGTGTTATTACTGGCGTAAGTGTTACTGACAACAGCATTAACGCTGACGATGTCATAGGAAAGGCAAACAAAGTCGAGGGCGGAGATGCAAACAACTTCGTCGCATTGAAGTCGGACGGTGACATTAAGGACTCTGGTTACAGCCATGAATCGTTTGCTTCGGCTGCACAAGGTTCCAAGGCTGACACCGCCGTACAGAGCGTGAAGATTAACGGCGGTAGCGAGCTGAAATACGGCACGAATGTCGACATTCCGATGGCGAGCTATACTGCTCCGAATACGTATGTGGCTGGTGCGATGTCTGGCGCAGACAAGAAGAAGCTTGATGGCATCAACGGATATATCGCCAGTGCCAGCGTAGCTAACCGTACTTTGACGCTGACTGACAACAGTGGCAATTCTACGACATTCAATGATCTTGGTGAGAACAACGTAATTGAACACATCAAGGTCAATAATGTTGAACTGACTCCAGACAACAAGACGGTCAATATTTCCGTTCCTACGGTAAACGACGGTAAGCTTCTTGTCCAGCTTGGTTCTGCCGAAGCTGCCGAAACTGGATTTACTGCGAACGCGGCATCCGATGAGACCTTGGTAATTCCTAATGCGACGACCTCGGTTGACGGCTTGATGAGTGCTTCGGATAAAACGAAGCTTAATGGCATTAAAACTGGCGCTGATGTTAATGCCATTGAGACCATCTCTATCGAAGGCGATTCTTCCGCGTTGTCGATTGACGGTAACAAGAATGTGGAAATTCCGCTGGCAGCTTATGCAGAGTCTGCTGGTGAGCCGACTACATACACTTCTGGTGCGATGACTGGTGCCGACAAGGAAAAACTTGCCAAGCTAAAGAATTTCTCCAAGGTTACGATTAGCGACGGTGAAGCAACGCCGACTACGGCTGATTGCATCCCGGCTGACGAAGATGACGACTTGACCCTTGTCGCTGGCACTAACATCACGTTGACCAAGACTCAGGGATCTAACGAGATTACGATTGAGGCGGCTGGCGGAACTACAGTAAGTGCTGGCCGAAGCATCAGTATTGTCGAAACGCCGACGGCGACTGGTACGGATTACGCAATTTCCGTTGACGGTACAGTTGGCTATCTTGGTAGCATGAAGACGATTGCCAATGTGACTTCGTCTCCGGTGGATTTGCTTGATCCGAATACGACTCCGTCGATCGACTCTGGTAACGGTCGTTTCATCATTGAAGAAAACGAGACTGATCACCATATTTATCTGTATGCGCTGAAGACTGTTAAGGATGCCTTGTATCCGACTCACGATGTCGAAGGTGTAGATGTCTTTACGTTGTCTTACAATGTTCAAGTATCTCGTGAACCAGCACACGGCTTCTATGGAATGGCTGGCGTTAAGCTGATTCGTGACAGTTCGTCCGAAGTTGTCCTCCACATGTCGACCGAGAGCTATCCGTCGAACGTTGGAGAATGCAGCGTGAACGGCTCTGCTACCGTGTGGAACAATGCTGGCAATGTCACGACGATCGATGGCCGTGCGTATTATGGTTATCGACTGGTGTATGTTGGCGATACCTCGATGAGCACCCAAGACCTCTTAGGTGTAGTTGCAAGGTTCTCTGTCATTGAAAATATGAGTGGTACGGCTCAATATACTGGTACAATGGAACAGTATTCGGCTGGCGCTGGTATTGATATTGACAACTCGAAGGAAATCTCGGTAAATTATGGCTCTGGCCTTGCCATTGACTCTGGTACTAACAAGCTCATTGTGAATGTAAAACCGGGTGGCGGTTTGGCTTTTGAAGACGACGGTGGTATGAAGGCGCTCGTACTTGACACTGTTACTGAAGAAGTTGTTGAAACCGTGCAGCAGATTTCTGCTGATATGGACGCCAAGCTGACGACGAACTACCCTTATCCGATGATTACCGATGTTAGCTACGACTTCGGCAGCTTGAATATTGGCGGATCTTGCATTTGCCAGCTGTTCTCGGTTCCGTTTAGACACCCTATCAAGGTTGACGAAACCTATGTAATGGTGTATGCAAAGGATATGGGCTATAGCCAGTCTAATGTGATGTTCGGTATTTACGAATACAACCCGTATGGCAATTCTGGTGCTGGACAGACGAATTTCATCTGCGACACTGGAGCGGTATCTATCGCCAAGGCTAATCTTAATGATGTGCTGGAATTCCCTATCAAGCACGTAAATGCTGATACAAATTATAGAGATCTGCGACCAGATCGCATGTATTACGCGGTTCTTGCCATACCGCCGAGCGCTGGTAACGGCATCTTCCTTGCGTCCGCACCGAACTATAATGCCCAAGTCAATTCTAGGCCGACGTTGAACTGGCGTATGACTAACTGTAGTGGTATTAACTGGGGTGATCCGTCGGCGGCGTCATTGGATCAACCTCAAGTTCAATGGTGGAATTCTGGTTATAATGAACACAACAGTATGAACCGATTCTTCATGCAGATTCGTAACCACGTCGCTCAAGTAAGCGAAAACTAACTGGAGGATTGTCGATGTCTAAGATAGACTATAGTGTATTGTATGCGACCGACTGGGATTCGTCCCAGTTGACCGAGGAACAAAAGGCGAAAGCTCGCGAGGCTATCGGTGCGGCATCCGTAGATGTCGCTGGTAACGAGTATACCACTGCGGAAAAGCAAAAGCTTGGTGGTATTGAGGCTGGCGCGGAACGAAATGTACAAGCTGACTGGACGATGACTGACAGCAATGAAGACAGCTTCATCCAGCATAAGCCCGCTATGATCTTGTTCACGGCGGCTGACAATTATATAAGCTTGTCTGAACCGAGCGGCGGTGGCGCTTTGCTTGTTGGATTGAACGTATCAACTGGAGATTACGAAGTCGATGGATCGAGTTCTAACGTATAATGGCCAGCTGTTGTATCGCCAGTCTGGAAAAATTATCGGAAAGGTAACACCGTTTACCTTGTCTGACTTTGCTGACATCGGTGACATCTATGCTGACTTGAATTATGGCGACAAGGTTGGGTTTGTACTTCGACATTCTGAACGTGAAGAAAATGAACCGAAGAACTTGACTCCAGCTGGTATTCAGTATGCGCTAGATACCGGAGCAAAGCTCGCGGCGAATGGTACTGTTACGGCGAGTAATGTGGTATTGTATTCGTCTTCGGCCCAACGCTGTATTGATACAGCTCAAAAGATTGCCTTGGGTACTGGCGCGTTCCAGACTACCCCAGAGGTAATCGTAGATGAATTGCTTGCGAGTAATCCTTATGTTATAACCGAACCGTCTACTGGTTGGGAAGATTATTCACTGGCATCGTACGGAGAGCCATGTCTGTATGGCGGCGAGTTCCTGAATATCTCCGCAGTTACTGCGTCGATTTATGGCTATCTAAAAAACAAGATTACCAAGAAGTTGAATTTGTTTATAACCCATGACCAGCAGCTTGAAATGTTCACTGTGGCGATGTGCCAGCGTCAAATTGCGCTTCGCTTCTGGAGCGGCGCTGTGAACGACGGCATCGAAGAGCGTAGATGGATTACGTATCTTGCTGGGATGGCAATTATTAAACGTGCTGATGGAAGTTTCGAGTATTATCCGGTTAAGTCACTCGATAGGGGCTTTCAGCGCGATTACGGAAATGTTTATCAACCGGGCTAAGGACTGAACTATGGCTACAACAACTGAAAATCTAATTGATGGATTGGGTGGCAAGGGTTTCTATGCGAAGTCGGCTGGTTTGGCGCAAAAGGCCATTAAAGACCAGAACGGTGACGTCATCGATACGACTTACGCAAAAACAACTGCTCTTCCGCAAGTCGACCAGACTTATAACGCGACGTCGGAGAACGCCCAGAGTGGTAAGGCTGTTGCGCAAGCCTTGTCTGG
>JBGVBD010000020.1:0-5686 GCA_045225255.1 Prevotella sp.
CCGTCAGCTCTAACTACTTATGAAATTTGGATTGATCGGAAAGAACATTGGATACAGCAAGTCCAAGGAACTGTTTGAACAATGGAACCTTGACTACCGAGTTTACGACGTCGACAGTGTCGAACAAGGTCTTGAGCTGGTTATTGACGACAAGCTCGACGGATTCAATGTGACAAAGCCGTTCAAGAAGGACATCATCCAGTATCTTGACGGATTGATGCCCAATGCTGAACGTATTCAGTCGGTGAACTGCGTGAAGGTGTTTGCCGATACGTTGATCGGTGAGAACTTCGATTGCGATGCGTTCCGTAACTCCTTGTGCCATTACATCAGCAACCACGACGCTTGGGAATTCGACTTCCCTCACCGAATGGCGATTCTTGGAAATGGCGGCGTGACGCCTTCGATATTGGCGGCTTTACACGAAGTCGTGGACGGCGTTTCATCCAGTCACGAGATTACGGTATTCGCTAGGACTCCGAAGGACGGTGAAACACCTATTGCCGAGTTCGATGCGAAACGGTTCGACTTGATCGTCAATACGGTTCCGTTCGAGGCTGGTATCGACATCGACTTCAACAACAAGGACAAGTTCATCTATTATGACTTGAACTATGCTGACCGCCGATTGGTCGAGAAGGCCGAACTTAACAAGCATTGTTCTTGGTCGCTCGACGGCATGGATATGCTGGAACGGCAAGCCGAAATGGCCAAGAACTGGTGGTTGGCATAAAAAATTACAAAAATTATCCAATACGGGTTGCCAAGGCTGGGATTTATTGCTATATTTTCTGGCACGATGATCCGAGAGATTATCGAGAAGGTTGACATATCGGATGATTCTTATTGTTCCATAGCTCAGTTGGTAGAGTAGCGGACTGTTAATCCGTTCGTCCCTGGTTCGAGTCCAGGTGGAACAGCTATTTAATACAAGCATTCTCGCCAGAAGTCTAAGACAACTGAAAGGCCACTATAGCTGTGGTGGATTCCGGATGTCGATTCCTAGATGGAATGGCGAAACCCCAGACAGTAATTGTTCGTAGGGACAACGTTATTGTTACGGCACGATGAAATTCATGCTGGCCGGATCCAACTAAACGGATTCGCTGACCGAAGGTAAAGTTCCGACGGATAGCGGGTGATTTACGGTCTGGGTAATTTTAAATTCACACTTGGAAGTAAAAGGTAAAACTTCAACCGCTGCCGACTTCGGGTCGGGTTCCGGAGAGTTGCCAACATCCTAAATTGGTAGTGTGGAGAATGGGGTTCGTTCCGTGCGACAGATTATCGGACTCCTACGAGCACAGAACGTCGCGTAAGGTTCTGTGCGAGGCGCTTTACCGTAGTACGTGACAAAACGGACAAGTTTGATTCGACGCGGGTGAGTGGAACGGAATACCATTCGAGGCTCATAACCTCTGAGATACCGGAGTTCGACTCCCGGACCCGCTACTATTTTTGAGTTTAACGACAACATGGACAAGTGCAAACGCTTGGTGCGACATGTTGTCGGTTGTGTTTCACGGACGGTGATAGAGCTGAGTTACTTCGTATTTTTGGTATACGCCCAACACTTAGTTCGCCCATGCCTCCGTGTAAGTTTGAAATGTCGCGATGGTGCAATCGAGGGGTCTAAAGCTCGACGCGGCCTACTAAACGCCGAAGTTACTACATACGGCGATGGCATGTGGGAAAGCACACTCTGCATCTTCCCTGGTAGTAAGCAGAGAGATTGCGGTTCGAGTCCCAGTCACGACATCAAAATGCGATGAACGGTGGTTACGTAGCAACGCCTAGTAGTCGGGACTCCGTAGCGCATAGCGGACGTTAAAATAAAGAGTGCGCAGCCTTTTGTTAGGAACTAAAAATCGTGCTGAGGCGGCTGTACGACAGAGCCGGGTGAATCATGATCATCTATGCACGATACCGAGGGGATAGAGAGATTAGGGATCCGTCAACCGAGTACGTATAGGCCGGATACGCTCGAAACAGGTCAAAGCAATTTACTGTCGTACGCATTTTGATACTCACTGAACCAGGTTTTCGAGGGAACGTTTAACCGCTGGGCACCTAGACCAGCTAGGTGAGTGCCACCGCCGATGGTGTATACGTATCACCGATGGTTTGTCTGGTTGCTAAAGAAACGTCCCGCCCATTATGGAGTCGCTGCCCAAAGCAGCGTGGGGCGCGTAAGCGCCGTCTGGTGTGAATGACGTTAAAGACACACTATTCCCCTAGAGGGCAATCGACAATGGGTCTGGTCGTAAAAGAGCTGCCTCGTACGCCTCCTGCCGTTTCGTTAAGGGAGGCACACCGTTAAAAGCTGGCGTTTCTAGGGCGCATCGTAGCTCCCCGCATTGGTAGCGGCGACATCGGAGTAAAATCCGTGAGCTGACGTGCAAACTGTGCGTCCCAACAACGAGCGGCCTAATCGTAGGTGTAGGATAAGTTCTCGGATCTTAGGGAGATCTAAAACCGAGGCCAAGTTTTTATGAGTTTTGGATACCAGTGACAGTATACGGTTACTTCGGATAATGATGTGGTTCGACTCCATGGGGCGCAAGCCCATGCCGCGTGGGCGGCAGAATCCGTATGCGACAATTCTGTATCCTAAAAAGTTTGACGGACAGTGATAGAATAGAGTTTCATCGTACGCATAAACGAAGAACGTTGGTTCGAATCCAGCCGTCGGTATAAGTTCAAAATTACTCCGACGTCGTCTAGTGGTCTAGGATCTTAAAAAAGCTTTGTTCGGCTTATTCTTCCGTCTTTTTTGATTTTTGAAATGTACTTAAACAATATCTAGCGGTGACAGATTAGAGTTTCATCGACTGTTAATCGAGAGGTTGTTGGTTCGAGTCCAATCGTGCTAGCTAGCCCTAGCATGTAGCTCAATCGGTAGAGCGCTAAAAAAAGCTTTAGTCGCCTATTCCCTAGATATTATTTAAGTATATTTTCTGTGAAGTTTGAACCAGCAGTGATAGGATAGGGATACTTCGCAATAGGTGCCGTGGGTCGTCGGTTCAAATCCGGCTTCGCCGCCTAGCTTTTTATGCGGCGGATAGCTCAGTCTGGTAGAGCAACGATCAAATCTCTCTGTTCGCCCATTCTCTGGTTCTTTTAATTTTCTGGTTTAGCCATATAGACTAGTGAACGATATGGTGAAACCAGCACACCTAACACTGACGACAACGTGACCTTCAGGGATTTGATCACCCAATGATGTGGTCGCCAACCAGTTAATTTAGCGGGGTACGAAAGTTACCGTGAAAACGTTAGGGAAAGTGTTTAACTACAACTAAAAACAAGGAAGACAACATGTCAAAGTTAAATCCGTCCACAAAGGGCAATTCAATGGACACTACTGTCCGTTTGGCTGGCGGGACCGGTGCTTATGCTGCGAAGTCGTCCAACATCGACATGCTTCGCCGTCTCGTACTCGCCAACTTACTCTGGGAAGACATTGCTTACGCCGATGGCGAATCAGTGTCCGAAGAAATCTCCAGCCTCATACCGAAGTGTGATGCTGTGGAAGTCGCAAAGCTTGCGGTAGAATGCCGTGAGAAGCAGAAGTTGCGTCATACGCCGTTGTTCATCGCAGCGGAAATGACGAAGTACGCAACGCATAAGGTTTACGTGAAGGATATCCTTCCGAGGATCATCACTCGCGCCGACATGCTCTGTGACTTCCTTGCGATTTATTGGAAGGACAAGAAGCACCCGCTGGCAAATTGCGTGAAGCGTGGTCTTGCTGAAGCGTTCCACAACTTCGACGAATACCAGTTCGCCAAGTATGACCGTGACGCAGTGATCAAGCTCCGCGACGTGCTCCGCATGGTGCATCCGACTCCGCGCAACGAAGACGAAGCCGCATTGTTCAAGCGCATCAAGGAACGCTCCTTGAAGACGCCGGATACTTGGGAAGTCGCGATTTCCTCTGTGTCCGCAGACAAGAAGGCTGACGAATGGACTCGACTCATCCAAGAAAAGCGTCTCGGTGGTCTTGCGTTCTTGCGCAACATGGCTAACTTTGTGAACAACAAGGTGAAGCGCAGTGTTGTTGAGGAAGGTTTGAAGAACCTCAAGGGAAGCATGCTCTTGCCGCTCGACTATATCAAGGCTGCGAAGATGGCTGAAGGCTATACTCGCGAAATCGAAGACGCGATGATCTCGTCCTACAAGCACTTGCCGAAGCTGCCGGGTAAGACCTTGTTCATCTTGGACAGGTCTGGTTCCATGGGCCGTGCGATCTCCAGCAAGAGCAATTTCACTCGTCTGGACGTTGCTTGCGCGATGGCTATGTTGGCATCGAACGTGTGTGAAGACTTCAGCTTGGTCGTAACCGCTGGTGACGACTGGACTAAGGTTCACTCGTCGGTCGCTGTCGACTGTCCGCCGCGTGGTTTCTCCATGACTCAAGTGGTCGACCGTTGCAATGTCGGCGGTGGTGGTATCTTCACTCGCCAGGTGCTTGAATGGTCTCGCAACCACTTCAAGAACGACGAGTTCGACCGTATCATCGTGTTCTCGGACTCTCAGGACTGCGATCTGCCGTCTAGGCAGACTCCGAAGCCGTTCGGTAAGTACAACTACATCTGCGACGTAAGCGCAGAGAAGCACGGCATCAACTACCGTGGAGTTTGGACTGCCGAAATCTCCGGCTGGTCGGAACACTTCTTGACCTATATCGCAGCGTTCGAAGGACTTGAAAACAAGTTCGAGAGCGAGCCGATGAACTAAGGTTGTGTAGGGGGCCATGTCGTTGTGCGTATGGCCTTAAATGAGGGAACGACGGCGGGGCCGTGAGCAGACGTGCTCGTAAGCGGATACCCAACGCCCAGATGAAAACCCTACTTCTTTTAACCATCAAACAAGGAACCATCATGTCCAATAAATCAACAGATACTCTCAAGCAGACCGATAAGATGACTCAGCGGTCGATGATCTTGAAGGCTCTAAAGGCTGGCCGTACGCTTACATGGCTCGACGCCGTGAACGACTTCGGCTGTTCTAAGCTATCCACTCGCATCGGCGAAATGGTGAAGGCTGGCATGGTCAAGGTGAAGCGTGGTTGGATGACCACCGACACTGGCAAGACCGTCCGCACTTACAAGATCGATCGTTCTCGCAAGAAGGATTCCTAGAGGTTGCCGATGCCTAAAGTCATAGCAGTAGACTTCGACTCTACAATAGCGTTCGACGCATGGCCACGGATAACCGATAAAACCACGGTGAACTCGGCGGTCGTCAACTGGATCAAGAAGCGCCAGAAAATGGGCGACAAGGTGATCCTCTGGACATGCCGCGAGAACTACGGTGGCGTAAAGTTTCCGGATCACGAGTATAGGAATGACGCATTGCTGTTCTGCACTCGTAATCAGGTATTCTTCCATAATGTCAACGCGAGTGACGGAGAGGTCGGTTTCGAGGAAGGCAAGTATGGTCGCAAGATCATGGCTGATGCCTACATCGACGATCGTTCTGTTCCGTTTGGCCGAAGCCAGTTCTGGTGGAAGGTCTATCTGTGGCTTATGGACAGAAAGCTTGCAAGGATGTAGTGTTTGGGTATCCAGAAAACTACGCGCTTCTACCTCAGCGTAGCCAGTATGGTCGTCCGGGAAGAAAGCTCCTCAAGATACCGGATGTAAAGACAAAATCTCTTCTGGGATGTCTATAAATGCCGTTT
>JBGVBD010000021.1:0-6748 GCA_045225255.1 Prevotella sp.
GTCCAGATCGTGTTCATGTACAATCCGCGTGGAAGCCGCTACATGGTATTCTACGAAGCCGAAGTGGAAGACAAGAAGAAATGAAGAAATTGATGCCAGTCGTCTTCGCCGTCCTACTGGTGGTGTCCTTGGCCCGTGCTGTAAGGATGGTTAAAAAGATTGCCGCTGGCACGGCGGCTGGCATCGCTGACTTCTACTCCCAGATCAGCATAGCCGACAACTACTATGTCGGCGTTATGGTAAATGCGTGGAGTAAAAGCGGCCCGATTCGTGTCGCATATCTATGGCGAGAAACCGCCACTAGGGATCGGCAGCTCGCTGAGAATGTCAAGAACTATGTAGCTAGGCAGATTCCGTCGCTAAAGAGCTTACTGGTAGTCAAGAAGGCGTCACCAGTCAAGGATACTGGCCGTGCGGATATGCAGATAGGGTCGATGTCGATGACTCCGGGTGTAACCGCCCAAGAGAATTTTTTGCTCAGGACGGCATCCGCCATATTGTCCGCTGGGAAGATGCTGCGCGAGGCACTAAAGAGGAAGCCGAAATGGAACGACTTGTAAGCATGACATCGTGGCGTGGAAGAATCCACCGTGTCGCCGACACTGTGGCTACCATACGCGCACACGCGAGAAATGCGCACGTCGTCCTTACTCTTGCCAAGGACGAGTTCGAAGGCGTCGAACTGCCGGAGCTTGGCGTGGACGAAGTCATCTGGTGCCCAAGGAACATAGGCCCATTCAAGAAGGTGCTGTACACGATGCGGCGCTATCCCGGCTGTCCAGTGCTGTCGGTCGACGACGACATTACTTACGGACAAGTTGTCGACGCAATGTATGGCATGCACGAACGATACCCAGATGACGTTATCAGCAACTTCCCTAACGTCAAGACTGGCGGTATCAGTCTGCCCAACGGATACGCGACTCTGTATCCGCCGAATTGTCTGGACGGCGCACTGGAGCTTCTGACTGACAGAATTGTGGCGACCAAGAACGACGATGCGTTCTATGGTCTCATTTTAATGGCAAAAGGATACAAATTCCGTTACGCAATGCGCCACGATATTGCTATATTTGATAAAAACAACGACGGTTTGCACTTGCTGATGAAGTACCACGGCAACGAAGACATCAAGGTCATCGTATCCGAGCTGTACAAGTCAGGCAAGTTCAACCCGACCGACCCAACATTCATCAGCAAATACCCAAAGGAGAAATATGTCCTACAATAACTTCAACATCGCCGTGTTCGAAAGCACGATGAAGAAAATCAATGACACGCCGTCCATCTACAAGGCGGTGGAAGCCGCTACTGCCGCCCAGAAGTATTACTTCGGCGACGCACCAGCACCCACGGTCGACCGCTTCGAAAATCCGTGTGAACTCCGCTTGACGCGCAGCCGCACCGTCGACGCTGGCCGCAAGGTGCTGAAGGACGATCCGACCGCCAAGGTCGCCATTCTCAACTTCGCAAGCGCCACTCGACCGGGCGGCGGAGTCACCTCTGGCTCCTCTGCACAAGAAGAGTGCATCTGCCGCGTGTCTGGCCTCTACAAGTGCCTCACTACTCCGGAAGCCGTCAAGCGCTTCTACGACTACCACAAGACGAGTGTGGGCCCTCTGCACAACGATGACATCATCTACACGCCGAACGTCCCCGTCTTGAAGACGGACGACTACGACTTCCTCGACGAGCCAGTCTACATCGACGTGATCACTTGTGCAGCGCCTAACCTTCGCGAGAAGAACGTCTCCCAGTACAACCAAGAACGTGAACCCGCGCCGGACATTTCCGACGACGAACTCTACAAGCTTCACGTGAGCCGCGCTCGCCAGATCCTCAACGTCGCTGCTGCCAACGGTGCGGACGTCGTTATCCTCGGCGCATTCGGCTGCGGCGCTTTCCGCAACAAGCCAGAAGTCGTCGCCAAGGCTTATGCCGACGTCGTACCTGATTACCTCAAGCAGTTCAAGGCTATCGAGTTCGCCATCTTCTGTCCGAAGGGCAAGCCGACCGACAACTACGACGCCTTCAAGGCTGTCTTTGGGAGAAAGTAATATGGTCGAGTTCCATCCGATTGATATGTACTTGCATTGCGTCGAGACAGCGCCGATATTCCTCAAGATGTTCTTCATCGTTGGCGGTGCTTGTATCGTGCTTCTGCTTACGTCTTTGGTACTCATGCTGATCAACATTGTTTTCGACTGTTTCTCCGTAGACCATATCTGGGATCCGTTCCGGTTCGCCCATCTGGTGACAATCTTTCCAGTTATGCTTCTGTTCATCGTGTTCCGCTTCTACGTCCAGCGACGCACGAAGATGACGTTCTACATGTTCTCGTTTTCCCAGTGGGAACGGCCAATCATCGAATGGCTTGGTTGGGGATTCTCGGAACATTACTGGACGATAGAGTTCCAGAATATGTTCGGGGCCAAGTGGGAAGGCGCTGACCTTGATACGACCGTGTATCGCCGCCCAGACGACGTAGACGAAAAAACCATTTTTGATTGAGGTAGACAATGAATATCAAACTCCCTAAAGAACTGCAGAACACGACTGCCGTGTACAGCCATGTTCTGGATCTGTTCAACTCGTTGATTGTAGACCGAGACGTTACGATGTCCCATACGGAAGATTCGTTGACTCTGTATGGCAAGGAACGCCAGTTTGTCTTCAATATCGACTACAGCTTCGGTTGTAGCGCCACATTTCCGGTGCATCCAGAGGATGGCTCTCGTGGCGGCCTTCCGGTCATTGGTAGCATGCTGATGGAAGAATATGTCGATACGTTCGGCGAAATTATCCAGCAAGCTATCGATTATGTCGATCCGGACGGTGTAGGAAAGGTTCCTCAAAGTGAACCTAACATCACCGAAGACGATGTCCACAACTACAAGATCGACTGGAACAAGTGGCATGACACCGTCAAGGATTCCTTGGATGCGTTCGAGTTCGACAATGCCGCCGAGACTTGCAAGAAGCTTGGCCTGACATGGTTCCAGGAATGTGACGAGGACGACCTCGAAGTGAAGGCTGGCTATCTTCGTGAAGACATCGAGCAGATTGTCGAGCGGCTGATCGCCTTGCACGAACTCAACTGGGACGGGAAGACTCTCGGCGAGGACGGCTACAAGATTTTCGACAAGTGTCACGCATATCGCGACACCGACGGTGAACTTTATGCCGGACTGAAGCTTCGTCAGACATCGAGCGAAAACTTCTTCGAGCCTCGCTTCGAAATCCGCTTGGTGAAATGCGAAAAGGACATTCCGTGGTTCAACATCAACCTGATTGCCGTAGGCCAGTTCTTCTAAAGGAGAGTATCTATGACTCAAGTCCAATTCTACATGACTGTGCTTCAAGCGGTCAGCTTGATCCTTCTGTTGTCTGCGGTACATGTATCCAACCTTTCCTTGAAGGAAGAAAACTTGGAGATGCGTCGCTTCCACTGTTTTGAAGTAATTTCGTTGGAAGCACTCGCAATCGCCGTGTCATTGATTTACACGATTGTAGAGTTCGCCGAAGGGTACATTGTAATGCCGATTCTAGGTGTGCTAGAAATCGTGGCGGTGGCTGTCGGGATCTTCTACATGGTTCGTTCGTATATCGGATATGGCAAGACGATTGAGCTGATGAAGGAAGTTCCCAATGTCTCTAAGATGTCAAGCTGAAATGAACTGGTACGAGGTGGGCAAGGAAACGCCTCGTGAACATATCCTACTGTTTCTTGTTACCGAAGCTGAGCCAGAAACTCTCTACACTGGTGTCTATACTGAAGGTGGATTCCGTCTTAGTGGGCAACAGTGTGCGGTCTTGCCGCTTGCTGGCACGAAGTTCACGCACTTTGCCTATGTGAATAGCAATATGCTGCCGAAGAACTGCAAGGAAGGCTGCGAAGGCAGCGGTTGGCACGTCACCAAGGACGAGGTTCCTGAGAACGACGAGCCAGTCGCCATCTATCCAAGCTTCCAAGGCCATCAGTTCGCCGTATGGAACAAGCACGAACAGTGCTGGGATGACGAGTCTGGCGACGACTACCTTTGCAATAAGGACGAAGTCGCCAAGTGGTATCCAATTAACTGGGGAGGAGTCCTATGATGTTTCTGTCTGGATTGGCCGGGTTCGCCTTGGCTTGGATTATCGTCGGTATAGTGCATGCGGTAAAGAAGCACAAGCGCAAGACACCGTACGAGTGGCTTGCCGAGATCGACGGCGTTAAGTTCGTGACCGATACTTATGTGGTTGAATTGCTGTCCAAGGGTACTTTCGACGACTACTGCGACCGCCGCATCATCTTGAACAACATGCTGCAGTATTGCTATAACATGATGGATGGTGGATGGAAGTCCGAGCATAAGGAAAAGGTGGCTCGTTGCGGAATAACCGTCGATACGGAAAATGAATCGCTCACGTTCACGCTTTCGCCGTTGAACTTGTCTGAATAAAATGTCGTCTCATAATAGGAAAGGGCCGGACAATGTCCGACCCTTTTTTGTTTGATTCAAGAAGAACTTACTTGAGATAACTAGACAAGAACTCGTTGTGCTCTTGGTCGATCTTGATGGTTTCGTTGGTCTCGTTGATCATCTTCTGGATTTCTTCCTTGTCGAATTCGAGGAAGGATTCTTCGATGAAGCCAGCGATAAAGCGGTCGATGGCGTCGCCGTCGAAATCTTCGATCTTGTCGGCGGTGAGAACCAGAAGTCCGTCGCAGATGTCCAAGTCAGTCGGATACATGTCGATCGAGTATACGAACTTGCGCATGTATTCGTTGTAGATAAGCGATTCGTACAACGATACCTTGTTGTAATTTTGGGACATGTAGTCACCGAGCTTGGTGCTGCGGACGCAAAGTTCGGTCTCGTTGCTGTAGACCTTGTCGGAGAATCCGGCTTCCGGCTTGACGATGAACGGCATCTTCATGAAGTAGTTGGTGCCCTTGACTGGACGGAATCCGCCCTTGTTGTAGCTGGAATGTCTGGTCTGCTCATAGCATTCTTGCGTGTGCTTGCGCTTGGCGTCCATTTCTTCTTTCAGCTTGCCTTCCTTAGCCAGTTCGATCTTGTGTTCGATGTCGTTCACGATTTTGATCATTTCGGCCTCGTACTTGGCCTTCCATGTCTTCTCGCGCCAGAGGAAAAAGATCTCGTAAAGTTCGGAACAGACAGTGGAACAGCGGATAGCCGTGTCCATTCCCCATTGTCCGTCGGCGGCTCGTTCGTTGCACCATGCGCTGAACTGCTTGAAGGTCATTGATTCGTATTTGCTCATTTGTTAGTCTCCTTGACTTTGTTTGGTTTCTTTTGGGCGAGTTTCTTCTTCGGCTTTTCGATGGCATGCAGCTGCTCGTAGATTTCGTGGAGGAATCCCTTGATGGTGTCCACGCAGCTCTGCTCGGTCATTAGGCCGAATTCCAGCGTAGTCGCGGTCTCGTCGCTGGAAAGGATGAAGTGCGAAGGGTCGTCGAGGTCGCGGAAGTGTATGCCGCGCAGCGATGTCTTGTAGGTGAACTGTGCCACGCCGCTGTGCGAATACGCGGCGAATGCGTCGCTGTTGCGCTGCATGTAGTTCGGATAGAGACCTTGGATGAATAGACGGTCGTTGATGGTTTCTACGGAAGTGACTACTCCGAAGAACGACTTGCCGACGTTGAACGAGAACTTGACCGTCTTTCCGATGCCGTTGTCCTTGAGGTACTTTAGCTTGCATTCAATGTACGCCTTTGCGGCCTTGTCGGCTTGTTCGATGGCCAGGTCGGAGATACGGCTGTCAAGCAAGGACAGCGTATTGGTTAGTTTGTCCTTGAGTATCTTCATTCGTTCAAGGTCTAGTTCGCCAGTGCCTTCTGACAAGATGTTGTCGACGTTGCTCACCCAAGTAGTGGCGAGCTTTCCGTTGGCCATGGGGAACACGACCATTCCGTCGTCGCGCTGGATTTCCTTCCTCGCGTGTACCCTCTTGCCGAGTCTAACTGTTTTCTGTTTCGAGACTTGAGCCACGTTGCATGCCTCCAAGTTAGTAAAGTTTAATTTGCATTTCAACCGAAGAAGGCGAGCAATGCGCCTACGCCGCCGCCAATCAGGAATGCGATGATGTACTGTCCGATATTCTTCCAGTCGAGCTTTTGTTTGTACGGCTCGGCGTTTTCATCAGCTCCCCAGTAGTCGAACGAGAGGATGACGCCGTCGGGGTTAGGGCCTTGCGCGACGATTGTCTGCACGGCAAATTCCATATCGTCCGCCGTGAAAGTCGCCTCGAAGATTTCATTCAACCAGCCAGCCTCGTCTTCGTGTGACTTGTTAAGAATGTCTTCGATCTGCGGAATGACTTGCGTACGGAACGCTGGTATTGCACGAGAAACGCCGGGTGTGGATTCGGCGTCGTCGATAAGGGTTGCGGTCTTTTTCTTGGGGTCGATTTTTACTTTAAGCATAAGTGTCCTCGATAATTTGAACGAAATATAGCAATATAACGAAATTATGGCAAACGCATTGCCAACATTTTGCAATATTGCTATATTGGCGTAAAACATTTCAAGGAGCCTATTATGGGTGTTATCGAAATTTGGACTCTCGTTTCCATCATCCTTCACTTCGCTGGCGTGGAAAACTTCAAGGACTGGCCAGTAATCGCATGGCCGACCACTTGGTCTTGCATGTGCCTTGAACTCTGGATGCTCATCGTCTACGCTGTAATCATCGTCGGCGTTGTCATCACGGCACTCTTCGCCGCGAGAAAGCGATAATGG
>JBGVBD010000022.1:0-1947 GCA_045225255.1 Prevotella sp.
CACTCGTCGAGGATCAGCTGGGCGGCATTGCTGACCATGAAATACTCCTGATAGACGCGGAGAAGCTTTCCGTCCTCATCGCTGTCATCGGGATACAGGAAGAGGGTCAGGTTTTTCTCGATCTCTTTTTTGTCAAAATCGATACCCGAGCCGATCAGTCTCTCATTGACCGTGTCCAGGTCAAAGAGACGAAGGCGTCCGCACTTGCTTCCGTAACCTGTGACATCGATCTCATACATGGTGGAAAGAAGCTCCAGATCGCCGCACTGCACCTTATAGTGCTTGTCGGTGCGCTTCATCCAGTTGGCCATGCCCCACTTGCGCCAGTAGTCAGGTCTCGCGTGCTGCTTGCGGTCCTCGAAGGTCTGTTTGAACAGACCGCAGTGGTAGGCCAGGCCTACGCCGTCAGCGGGAAGGCCCAGTGTCGCAAGGCTGTCGATGAAGCAGGCTGCAAGTCTGCCAAGGCCGCCGTTTCCGAGGGAGGGCTCGTATTCAAATTCCTCCAGCTCCGTAATGTCTTTCCCAGCCTCAGCCAGTTCCGCTTTCACATCATCGTAGATGCCGAGGTTGATCAGGTTGTTGGAAAGAAGTTTACCGATCAGGAATTCTGCCGAAATATAGTAAACTTTCTTCTTTCCGCTGTTGTATCCCCTGTTCCTGCAGGCGTCCTGCGTCAGGGCCAGCGCCGCGTTGTAAAGTTCCAGAATCGTGCACTCGCTAAGTGCTTTTCCGGTGTAATCTCTGAGTTTTAATGTATTCATTACTGCCTCCTGCGGAAGATCTCCGCTGCTTACAATGGTTCCATTTACAAGAATGCATTATAATTATTCATATGTGTGATAGTCTTGCAGAATAACGGCAAATAATAGTACAATAATGATATTATTTAATTCAGCACAAAGAAGGGTTCCGTTTTTATGAATCTCGAGGAATACTCACAATACAGAGAGACCCTGCTGCATGAGCAGCCGGGTTTCGCCTACAACACTTACCTGTGTACCATCCCCCAGGACTTTGCCCGGGTGGATCTGCACTGGCACGACCAGATGGAGATCATCTATGTCAAAAAAGGGCGCGGCACAGTGACCGCCGCTTCCCGCAAATATCCCGTCATGGCCGGTTCCATCATGCCCATCCTCCCCGGTGAACTCCACGCCATCGACGGCGACCCCGGCGTGCGGATGGAGTACGAGAATATCATATTCCCCCTCTCCCTTTTGGACAATCAGGTTGAAAACGACTGGGCAAGGCGCAATATTCTGACCCCTCTGCAGATGGGGACCCTGCGCTTCCCCCGCCCGATCTACGCGGACACCGCGATGCACGCCGAGGTATCCGCTGCCCTTGACGCGGCTGACGATGCCTGCAGCAAGAGGCCTGACGGCTATTCTCTTTTGGTGCGCAGCAGCCTGTTTCGTTTTTTCTTTGTGCTCTACACCCATCGGATCCGCGAGGAAAGCTTACCGCCGTCCCCCTACGAGGACGCCATCAAGCAGGTCCTGCTCTACGTCCAGAATCACTTTTCGGAGCCGATCACGGTAAGCGACGCCGCAAGTCTTATTGACTACAGCGACGCTCACTTCATGCGGGTCTTCCGCCGCGAGACGGGATTCACTTTCGGCGAATACCTGTCGGATTACCGGCTCAGATACGCGTCCTATCTGCTCAGGGAGCGCCCGGACTCTGTCGGTGCCATCGCCTCCCTGTGCGGGTTCGACAACTTCTCTTATTTTATCCGGCGCTTCCGCCGCAAATACGGAATGTCCCCGAGGGAATACCGCTCCCACGGGCGCCAGAATACAAAAAGCCTGTAAATTAAGGCTTTATACAACCAGGACAAGCTTATTAAAATAAAGGCAATATAACACCGGGAGAGATGTTTGATTACTGAACACTCTCCCGGTGTTACATATATTCACTTCTTTATATCGGTTCTTTTTTTCTTTC
>JBGVBD010000023.1:0-1930 GCA_045225255.1 Prevotella sp.
ATTCACAATGGCTTACGCTGAGTACGCACAGGTCCCAGCCGACGTCCAGACCAAGCTGTTGAAGGCTTACGAGGAGTCGAAGAAGGACGAAGATTAATTTGGTTTACCGTTTACGGTTTACGGTATATTGTAGGGACGGATCGCATCCGTCCCTACATTTTTTTTGCAAAAAAATATTAAAAAATCCTTAAAAATTTGTTTTTTAAAAATTTAGTACATATCTTTGCCTCGTCAATTAACTTTATTATTAACATAAAAAATACACTATGGAAGCAGAAAAAACCGTAAAATTTAATGTCATCACAACAGCAATTTTCAAAAATGTCATGTTGTTTGCAATAGCTGGCTTGGTAGCAGCTGTTTTTGGCTTTATCCCACTGATGAGATGGGTTGTCAACATCTGCAACATTTTGGTTGTGGCTGGCTTTATCGCATTTTTAATCAGAGTTAAGGACATGGCAATGATGCTTGAGGCACAGGATGCCGAATCGGCAAACAAACTTTGCAATGGTGTGCTGGTTTACCTCTTGTCATACATGCTGGGCTACATCCCTGCTGCAGGCTGGATTCTCGAGCCAATCGCAGTTATCGTAGCATGTGTGTTGATGCTCATGGGCATCATCGGTCTTAAGAAATCATCGACATTCCCAGGCGCTCCTGGCATGAAGATTTTGTTCATCGCCATGATTATCGGCATCGTCGGTGGAGTGTTCGGTATCATCCCTGTCTTCGGAATCATCATCGCACGAATCTGCCGTATCGCATTCTTCATCATGATGATCCTTGGCTGGAAGAAGGTCGCAGAACCGGTAGCAGAATAATTAATCTCTCGCTGATTACGCAGATAAGGCAGATTTTTTCTCTTTATCTGCGTAATCTGCGGGAAACTAAAATAATGGTGGCTATTCTATTACACCAGAACCAAGAACCACTGGCTCGGTTTCATGATAAATCGTGCCGAATTGTCCGCTGGCGACACCGGAAATCATAACATCACTGTTGATTTTTAATCCTTTTTCGGTGATGCTGAGCGTGCCGGTGCGGAACTCGGGCTGGTGACGTATCTTATATCTAACCTTCTGACCCTCAATGAATCTGATGACAGGGTTCATCGTCTGCACATCAGCCAGTTCGATGATGTTGGTGTATTGTGCCTCAGGGTCGTAACCTTGGGAGACATAGACTATGTTGTTTTCTGTGTCTTTCTTCACCACGAACCACGGGCCGCCGCCTAAGCCCAAGCCCTTGCGCTGACCTATGGTGTGGAACCAGAAGCCTTTGTGTTTGCCGAGTTTCTTGCCGGTCTCGAGCTCTATGATGTCGCCTTCCTTCTCGCCGACATATTCACGGATATAGTCGTTGTAGTTTATCTTTCCCAAGAAGCAGATGCCCTGAGAATCATGGCGTTGAGCGCTTGGGAGACCATATTTCTCTGCTAATTGACGCACCTCGCTCTTCGGGATGCCTCCAACAGGAAACATCGCCTTTTTCAGCTGCGGATAGGTGATTCTTGCCAAGAAGTCGGTCTGGTCTTTGAAGGTGTCGACAGCCGTGCCGAGCCATGCAACTCCATCATTATCAATCCATTGCTGAGCGTAGTGACCTGTGGCGATGCGGTCGAACTGATAGCCTGCCTTCTCCTCGAAGGCACCGAACTTGATGAAGCGGTTGCACATCACGTCGGGGTTGGGGGTGAGGCCTTTGCGTACCGAGTCCATGGTGTATGCCGCCACACGGTCGTAATATTCTTTCTGCAGGTCCACGATGTCGAACTTGCAGCCGTATTTCTTAGCAATATAAGTGGTTATCTCGATGTCTTCCTCCGAAGGGCAGTCCATCAGATCCTCTTTGCCCTCGAGTCCTATCTTGATGTAAAAGATATGAGGGTCAATGCCTTGCTCCTTGAGGAGAGGCACTATCACTGAGCTGT
>JBGVBD010000024.1:0-11890 GCA_045225255.1 Prevotella sp.
CCTGAGTATATACATAGATATTTCGATCCTTATCATTAATATCACCTCCAATTACTTGATATGTACCATCTTCTAATTTTATTACCCGGGTACTTCTTCCATCCGGATCAACATATCTTACTGGATTATTCCCGCAATACACATAGGGACTAATGTTGTAGTACTTCTCGCATAAAGGATCCATTCTGTCCCACCTTGCGAGTATCGGGTCATGCTGGCGGGCACCGTAGTCATAGGTGTCCAGTCCATGCATCCTGTCCAACTCCTTGCCGTTGTACTTGTACGGCTGGAAGTCGGGATTGGTCGAGGAAGAAGTGTCCGCATACGGTGCACCGAAGGGATAGTAGTTCGTGACCTGCTTCACCTTGCCGCTTGCATCCACCACCTCACGGATACTGCCGAGATGGTCCCTGTTATAGTAGTAGAACGCGAACTTATCGGTTGTCGATGTCGCAACCGATGCCTGGGCGTAGCCGCCCTCGAAGAGGTATTTATCAACCCTGCCGTTCTTCATCATGATTCTTCCGTCAAGGAGGTAGTCTACAGAGTCTGCCTGCAAAATCTGTGCCAATGTCAGTTCGGCAGGCTTCTTACCCCATGTCCTCGTGATGTTCGGCTTCGCGGTATAGTGTACCACGCGCAGTTTCCGACCCGACGCGCTGTACACATACTTAGTCACGCTGCCATTGGTGAAGTATATCTGACGCGGGTTGTTGTTGAAGTCATAGGTGATGTAGGCGATGCCGCGGCTCTTGTCGGCAACCAGCGAGCCGTTCTCGTTGAACTTGTAGCCCGAACCCTTCGCCTTCTTGTACTCAAAGGAGCCGCTGAGGTTGTTGTCCGACACCGACTCGGACACCTTCGTCGGCTGGTTCCCCGAATAGGAGATAGTGAGTTTGTCCATTACGCCGTACCCTGAGGAGGTCTTTCCATAACGGGTCAGCGTTGTAATGTTGCCATTGGCATCGTACTTCATCGACTCGCTGTACCTGTTGGCGTTGGTGGTCAGGGCATCGCCTTCTCCGTAAGTGCTGGACGTCAGTCTGTTGGCGGCGTCATAGGTGCACCTGTAGCCGCGTTTTGAGCCGGAAGTGCTGTCCTTCCACCTGATACTGCTGATGTTGCCGTTGCAGCACTTCGTACCCGGACCGTCCGCATAGAACAGTTCCTCTGCGAAGGTCGTCGTCGTAATATTCGTCAGCCAGCCGCGCAGGTCGTAGGCATAGGAGACGTTACGGTTCGTGCTTGACGAGGTTGGACGGGTCACTTTTGAGAGCTTGCCCAGATTGTCATGTCCGTATCCGACGACGGCCGTTGCGGCAGTGCCGTGGCTCACCTTGAGCGTGTCGCTGCTCATCTGGCCGTTGTAGGTATTGTATCCAATGCCCTCCGTCACCGTCATGCTGCCGCCGTATCCGACGCTGACTGTGGACACGGAATGTGACAGATTGTCGGTATGGGTATAGGTGCTGGTAATGGAAACCGTCCTGCTGCCGATATCCTTTGCCTTGGAACTGGTAACGTTCCCCTTGATGTCGTACTGCATCGCCTGTGACGGCAGCTTACCGTTCGTGGCGGCGGTGATGACGCCCGTCAGCTGTCCCATCTGAGATACCTCGGTAGTAGGGAGCGTGAGGTCGGAGAAACACGAGTTCATTTTGCCTTTGATCCTACCCTGGTTGCCGTCATAGTAGTTCGCTGTCTCCAGTTCGGCATCCTTCAGTGCTGTGGTAAAGGCCTTCGGCATGACATAGCCCGTGCCGAGCACGCCGGCACTGGTGCCGAACTCGGCATTCTGGACGTCGCTGCCCCGCTGGCAGGCCGTACAGAGCCCCTGCAGGACAAGATGGCTGAACCTGTCGTAGACAAAGAATCGGTACTTACCCGCGCTCCTCATCACGGCATCCTGCATGCATATCATCCTGTCGGCGTTGTCGTACCAGTACTCCACATATCCCGTACCGGGCAGTATCTTGTACTTGAGGCGTCCCCTCCCGTCATAGCGGTACTCGTAGCCTGTGGCGGCAAGGTCTCCGTCCGACTGGTACTTCGGGGGAAGGACGAAGCAGAGCTGGTCGAGGTCGTTGTAGACATAATAGGTGCACAGGCTGCCGCCGCCGCGCTGCATCACGACACGACCGGAGAAATCCTTGAAGGTCTCCGTCTTCTTCTTGTCCGGATCCGTATGCACTTCCTTCCTCAGGCTGTTGGCTGGGTAGTACCCGTCCTGTGTCAGGTTGCCGTTGACGTCCACGCCGTAGTGGATGACCTCGTCTGCCTTATTGCCGACATACGCCGTCGTGGCAGGACTGCCGGCAAAGGCGCTCCCGGCGGTAGTCACGGAGACAGGTCTGTCCAGCGCGTCATACAGGGTCTGGCTGTAGGGCGCGTCGTCGCCGTATAGACCGTTTATGGTGCCCGGTGCCTTGTAGTTGACGGACTTGTCCGTGGAGACTGGGACGTACCTGCGTTCTTCCCTTCCCGCCCCGTCGTAGGTCGTCAGCGTGTAGGCTGTCGAACCATTGTCGCCCGTGTTGCCTACCGTGACCGTAGGGTAGCCCAGGCCGTTATAGTACTGGACGGACCTTACCGCGTGAGTGCCGGCGGCGTCAAGCATCGTCTTCTCCATCATGTAGTTCTGGGCGGTACTTTGGGAGAAGGCCTGTGAAGGGACAAGGGTAAAGGCGAGGAATATAGCCTTATTTTTTATAATTGTAATCATACGACTTCAATATTTTTTTCTTGTGGTCTCTTACGTTCTTTAATCTTCCGAAGGTGTCATAATCATAATAAACGGTATTACCGTTCGGCAGTGTCTCGGACGCGATTCCAATCAGGGGCTTGTAGGTATAGGTTGTTATGTAACCTCCCTTTTTATTGACGATATCGCGTATTGAATTAATCTCTGTTGCACTTGGTACTGCTTTGCCTAACAAATTGTTTATTGTAGTTTCCCCTATAGCTTCCTGAACTTTAGCATAGGTAAGACCTTCTATCTTGGCGATGGGATACAGACCGTTGTATGACCAGATATAAACTGTCTCCAAACCATCAACAGCGATAGAGCGGATATTCCTCTTCGCGTCATATGAATATCTCGAACGGATTTCAAGTGCAGCACTGCCTATGGATTTAGAGAATGAACCGGGCAGATAATAAGAGTCTTTGACTATATAGGTCGTATGCTGGGTGCTTATGCATTTTTCCTTTCCATTTACTACCTGTAGGGTCTTGGTTTCCACTACATCGTTCAGTCTATGGGCTTTCTTCATTTTTTTACTGATATCGTCTTTCCCGTCTGCTGAATATATAATTTTTGTCCGTCGGGTCTGGTTTGACAGGCTCGTATTTTCATCTATCTGGGACACTTGACGGTTTATCTTATTGTAACTATAGTTCTTCTTCGTAACAACAGTGCTGCCGTCTGAACATTTTTCTGTGGACGTTGTCTTTGACAATTCAATCCAAGACAGGATGTACGGATATTTCCATATCTTGAACCGGTATTGGAAATCGAGATTCCCGTTTTCATTAAAGAATCTGAGATCCGGATCAATACCTAACTCATCACGCGCCACCATATTTGTTGAGTACCATTTATCTACGTTGCTGTCATCCCCATAGTCATGGAAACGATACTCGTTTTCTACTATCAAAATGTCTTTCCCGTCTGCATTACGAGTTTTCTGGCAGAGGACTTTCCCATTGTCAAAACGCTCATAATAATCCATTACCGTCATGGTCTTGGGTTTGTGGTTTATGTACGATGTGACAACAGACTTCTCAATATCCCCGTTTGCATTGTATATGCGTTTCGTCACTTGCGAATATCCCACATCACCAGGATTACAGGATGCGAAGAATGCAGGGAACCGGGTCTGCCCTGCGGTAATGGTCCAGCCGCTGATAGGATGTCTTGAATATACTGTTGCCGGCCCCGAACCGTTTGGCTCGTTTTTCAGATAATTGTAATTGAAGGGCTCTATTGTCTCTATTTCATTCAATAGGATTCCAGTTGTACCATTCTTGTCGTTATAATCGTAGGTAACATAGTTAATCAGGGACTTGTCATTGTCATAATTACTGACCTTCTTGATTCGTAAGCCACCGCATGCCAGTGTATAATTTGATTTTGAAGTTGTTTCCTTATACCAGCCATTCAGATTATACCTAATAGAAAATGGTTTTCCGTTATTTCCATTTATCGGTATTACCAACAAAGCGTACTTTCCTGCCGAAAGTGTCAGCCCTTGCGTTACTGGGGTAGACTCATTAGAGGAGTGAAATTTTAAAGAAAAGGTTTTAAATAAACTATTCCCTTTATAGAGTTCTATTCTCATATCTTTCCCTTCCAATTGACTTACTCCCGAGCACTTTACCAAAAGATCGCATGTGGTCTCTTGAGAGAGCGTGAATTCCTTTCTTTGTTCGCTTTGATCCACTACCTGTCCATATGGAGAATCTGAGACGTAGAAGCCTGCCTGAACGGCGACGTCATACTGTTTGTCCCTGTATTTCTCGGTGAGGGTGAAATCTTTCGTGAGAATACTGTTTGGCTCATATTCATAAGTGGTATAGCCTCCAGTAGGATAATCCACCCTGTTAAGCATAGCAGCCTGCATGTAATTACCACGACTGAACCTGTCTGCACCTTTAATACCCCCTAATTCTTCATGATAATTCCTAGTCATAAATTTCTTTGACGTAGGTATCAGAGTATGCCCTTGATATCCTATACCATTTGTCGAAGGATTATCCTTGCCGTTATAATACCCCCAGTAATCCTGCGCACAGGATTTCTTTGACGGCAGTTTTAATGAGTTATAGGAGAAACTGGTTGTATGGGTTTCCGAGGATGCAGTTTCCTTGACGTTATCCAGTTTCAGACGGAGTTCTGCCGTGGCATCATTGGCAGGAGCATAGTTTCCGCCTATGCTGGAATATCCGAAAGAACTATATGAAAACTTGAATGTCTTTATGACCGTCTTGTCATTGGACTTGATGGTTATTGCATCCAGTCTTCTTCCACTGCATTCCTTACTTACTGATGTTGTGAAGGTGACAGTCTGGTTACTTGTCTTTATCTCTTTGAGGTAGGAGTTTTTCACCCAACCGGCATGTGAACTTGTGGCATATCCTCTCGAATGGTAGCCTATGTCACTATTGCTAACCGTTTTTGCAAGAAGAGTATAAGATTCTGTCCTTCTGCTTCTTCCCCATTCCTGATGTGGCGTGTATGACAAATCTACTGTTTCTCCCAAAGGTGTTCGGATTCCTGTCAGGTACCAGCAGAACTTGTAACTACCTCCCTTATCATCAAATGTAGTATCGCTGTTCTTGAAATAGTAGACATATCCGTTGGAATCTGTTATTGTCCATTCATCTACATCTGACTGATTGCCAATGCCTGTTTTTGTATTCAATTTATAATATGGCTCTATCTTAAAGTCCTCTCCGGCTTCACCTATGATATAGGGATTCAATGTAACGGGGTCTATGAAAAACTTGAATGACTTACCCAATACATTAACGGAATAGAAATCCCGTTCTCCGTAGCCCCACATCAGATAATTCTTCATTTCCTGAGACAGGTTGCCTCTATATGGGGGATCAAAGGCATAACTATGAGGCACGGTTAGCATCCATGTATTCTTATTATCGGTAGAATAATGGAAATATTGAGTCCCACTGGAATTCGGAGTCTTCATGTTCGTCAGATACTCCGTCCATATCTTTTCGCTGATATCGCACTGCGTATATTCATCATGAGCACCGGCACATACATAATTGATACAGCCTCCGACCATCAGATTCCAACCGAGACCTACCCACGATGCCTCTTGCTCTACTTTGATGCCAGATGCGTCATATCGCAGTTCTATAGGAATCTCGATATCCTTACACTTTATTGTATACAAAGGAATGGAGATATTAGCGGTTCCAGTATATTCATTCGCTGATACTTCTCCGTATTTTTTGAATGCTGCCGCTTCTGGTGTCCTAAAGTAGTCGAGATTAAGCGACTCCTGCTTATCATCCGCCATCACTGACAGGAACGATGACAAGAACAAGCACCCTACTAGCAGTGTTGCCCTTTTCATTGAGTTTACTGTATTCATAGTGTTATCTTCTCGCTATATGGTTTCCCGTTAACGTTAATATATAGGATATATATGCCTGAGCGCAGACCGTTACAGTCTATCTGTACAGTATATCCCAGACCTGCTTTTTGTGTCCACTCCCTATGCTTGTAGACCATGCCCATGTGACTGGCTACGATGGTGTTGATGGTGGCATCCGCGTCAAGGTCATAGGTGATATTCACCACTCCACCCTTGGTTTCCACTTGATAGTGGATAATGTCGGGGGTTGCCATTTCCTCCTCATCGAAAGAGTCGTCTGGCTCATCATCCTCGGGGGCATCCTCGTCTAACTGTGTGATATAATCGCCTACCTGATTCTCTGGTAGATTGCAGAAGGCATATCTGGTGGTACCTATTACATCCATATTATAATAGGTGGTGCTTATCACATCTTCTATAATCGGGTATTGAGACTCTGGAAGAAACCACTCGTATCTTTCTTCGATAACCTGAGTGAGTCTTGCCGTATCAAGGGCTGCATAATCGAGGTCCATGCAGATGGAATAAGTATTGATAGTATGTACTCTCTTGACGTTACTCACCGTGTCGTTTTCTGCTAATATGATAGAACCAACAGCATCTACCTTTACACATGTCGTGCCAATTTCGCGAAACGGATGGTTACCGCAATACATACCCTCACACCTGAAGTGTTCGCTGACTGAATCACTATATTCTAACGGGAACTTTTTAGAAATCTTTCCCCTTATATACTCTCTCTTCTCCAAAGGCGATTCACTGCCAAAGAGCATGAGCGTATCGGGAGTTGCAAAATAATAACTGGTTTTGCCGGGTTCTATGAAGGAGACCACATCTGTGCTGTCTTTCAAAAACAGCACCTGCGATGATTCTTTCGAGCCAAGTTTTCGGGTAAAATCCCATACTTTACTCTTTCCTCCTTTGCCAGGGGAGAAGTATCGAATCTTGCATTTCTGTAAACTATCGGTTGACGTTGTATCCATGTCAGACAGATTCACCTGACCATAGACCGATGTTGCTCCAAATAGCAAAAATAATGTTTGAACCAATGGATACAGTTTCATTTGTGAATGGTATTAATTTTATGGATATTTTCAATCATGTTGCAAATGATTTTTTGATTGCAAAAGTACTGCAATAAAGAATTCATGCCATCAGTTGACCCGTTTCATTTTCCGCTTTTAAGAAACGGAGGGCGTTTTATTCTCAATAAAACATTTGGTATTTTCTCTGAAAAGATTTATCTTTGCAGTCGATTCAGTCCTAACGGGCTGGTCTGAGCATTTAATTCGATATTATCCTTTCATCAAAACTTGCAAAACTTGATCTCGTGGGATAATGGACAAAAGAATGCTCACTCCGTTATGATAGTTTGTCCCTTCGGGGGTGGCATCATAATCGGCGTGGGCTGTTGTTCATTACAATGAGATGGGTTTGCAAGTACCTTGATGAATGTAGTGAAACAATGGGCACGCCTTTTTTATGGAGGAACTTGTAACAATTGGAATCAGACTCAAGCAGATACGGAAGTTTCTGCACCTGACGCAGAACGAGGTCGCCCGTTCTGCTCATGTCTCGCAGGCTGCCATCTCAAGAATAGAGCATGGTGAGGAAGTCTATGCCTCCGTGTTCTTGTCTCTCATTAATTTCTACCATTCCCAACACATTAGTATCGAGACCATTTTCAATCCTCTTCTTAACATTTCGCAAGAGGTCGAAAAAGAAGAAAGCGTAGACCATCATAAATCTACGCTCCTGACTAAAATTGCTTCTATAAGAGATGAACTGTCAGATTTGTACACCGACGTCCACAATTCGTACTAAATTATGTATCAGGAATAAAACTTTTCCACTTATCAGGAATTTTAAGGTCGTAATCGTCTGCTTTTAAATGAACAACATCTGGTAGCATGCTTTGTTTAAACCATGTTCTATATCTAACCATCTGCACAGGTTTACCATTAGCCATTGCAGCAAGGTTACTTGAATAATGGTTAGGAGGAAAATATATAAATACTTTTTGACCAGCGGCCTTTGCTAATTCAACCGCAGGAATCATGTCACTATCCGCAGACACTATTATAGCAATATCACAGTTCTTCTCATAGGCATCAGCAACTATCTGAGTGGCTATTCTAACATCTGTTTCTTTTTCTTCAAAAGTATGAATAATATTACCACATCTAAAACAGGTAATATCTTTACTAAGATATTTTCCAAGAATCAGGTTAAATTTTGGATTCTCCTTGTTTGCTTGGAAAAAAGCATATTGTCTTGAATTCTTGTCATCATCAGTAGGGCGTGCAGAAAAATATTTAACTGCTATCAGTTCTTGATTTGGTTTCATGAATTTTTCGAATAGACTTACTATATCAAGCCAATAGAATCTTTTCCATTTGGGGTCATTCTTTAATCCATAATAGAAATTAAAACCGTCAATATATACAATAACTCTTTGTTTTTCCATAATTTTAATAATTAAGCCACCCCTTTAGAGGGGGTGGCGAGCCTTAGCGTTTTTCATCTAAGGGGGATAATTACTGGTGCAAAGATAAAAATAATTTTTCAAAATGATTCTTATTTTGAATATTTTTTGCTTTGCGGTCGTTTTTTTAACATTTTCCGCCGTAGAAGTGGCTTTTATGATACCTGAAACACGGGAATGCCTCCAATCACTTGTTCGAGTATCTCTAACGCTTCATTCTAAAGCCTGTTATACCCCTATTGGAGATACTAGAATACCCCCATAACAGATACTGGAATAACTCATTGGAGATACTGGAATGTTTTGACGCACGCTTTCATATCCAAAAACAGGCTTTTTAGAGTGAAACTTGTGTTTTATTTTGATTGTCATGTAAACCTCTGTAATTCAACATTTTACAACAAATAATCTTGGTGAAACAAAATAAATAGAAACGCATCAAAACAAACAAGTTCTTTCTCCTATTTATATATTTGCAAGAAATTATAAACAAACGATATATATAAAAATGAGAAAAAAACGAAAAACAACAGGTCATTTTAGTCATAAAAAAACATATGGGGCATCATATGGGAAATTCTATGTGGTAGACATAAATCATTTGGATGATACATCAGCGGCTCACCCAATTGATATCAGATCATTAAAGTCGATATATCCTAATATTGGAGAAACAATAGAATCCCATATTGGCGATAAAAGAAAATCTGTCTATCCACCTATAGGCATAAGGAAGGTAACGCTACAAAGAGTGAAAAAAGGGAATATGAAAGAGACTTCTCTTGGTTCTACAGAATACCTACTTGACAAAGTAACAAAGTTAACGGGAAAGACGTTACCCTCTCCCCTTAGAAACAAAATAGTTAGTAGTGTTTACCCACCTTTGGGTATAGCACTTGTAGAAAATGGTAATATTATTAAAATTATAAATAACGATGGAAGAAAATAAGAATCTTACAAAAGATGGTAGAATGGTGGCTAATTATCTTTCAGAAATGTCATCAAAAGCAAGATCAGTTGGACGGAATCTCGTTTATTCGATTATTGCATGTTCATGGACTATGTCATATATTAAAAATGCCTTTGTCCCAACAGATAAAATAAAGTGGGCTTTAGCCTTAGCCCTTATATATTTGTTCCTCGATTTGACACACTATGTGTTAATGACGGCAGTCTATAAATATATTCTGGTTCATTATTTCGATCCGACAAAAGAAGGGGATTTTATCTATAAAGAAGGGATGGACGCAAGCAATTGTACTCGCAAATGGATGCATGTTGGATTTGTATGGCTGATTTTGATGTCTATGCTTTTAATTGCATCGTCTGTTTTAATGATTCTACATGTATTAAGTTTACAACCAACAAGTTGACAGTATCCTTATTTATATTATAATATGACTTTAAAATGAGGATTTGAAATAATCATTAGTAATCAAATTATAAGAAAGAAGAATATGAGTATATTTGGTTTTTTTAAAACAAATAAGAAAAAAGCAATACCGATACCAACTTTGTCTGATTTAAAGCAGAAAACTAAAATTCTATTTGTTGATGATTTGAAATTCAATGTTGTTGATAGTCTAAAAACAAAGGATGGATGGAAGAATATACAACGTGTTTCAGATGTTGATTCAATAACACAAACTGAAGTTTTGGAGGCACATGTCATTTTTGTTGATGTTCAAGGAGTTGGCAAAAGACTTGGGTTTGCAGACGAAGGTTTAGGACTTATTGTAGCATTAAAAGAAACATACCCGGAGAAGAAGGTCGTGATGTATAGTGCGGAGAGTAAAGGACAAGTTAATGCATTCCATCAAGCTGCAGATATTGTCGACGGAAGACTGAAGAAAAGACCTAGTCGATATGAATTTGACTCTACGATAGAACGATTAGCAAGAGAGGCCTTCTGTCTGAACAATTGTGTAGAATATTTACGAAAAGTATTGCTACGTGATTTTAGAATTGATATGTCTGATTCTGAGATAAAAGAAATCGTTGAGAACCTTTACAACAATGGAACATATAATGATTCATCTATTATAGCCGCAGCGTTTAACCTAAACAATGCAGGGGCTATTGCAAGCATTATACAATTGCTATTGATGCCTTTTGGCTTATAATAATGTAAATGATGGAAAACTGTTATTATCAAATAGAAATAGAAGGTCGTATTTTATTGTCGAATATGCCCAAAGATCTTATCGCTATAGCCGCATCATCGCCAATTGGACAAGAGGTCTCAATATGCCCAGTTAGAAATATAAAGAAACGATGGAAAAAAGGGGCAATAGAGGGCGGTACAGTCTATATGTGTTCTTATGACAGTAATGTTACTAGAAAAATATTCGAACACTATTATAATGCTTTGTTGATGATGCAGTCTTCTTTTAGTGTAAGGCTTCAAGAAATGGTGCAAGTGAATACTACGAGTTTACGTAGACTTCAGCATAATGTGAATACATATAATGCGAAGATTCAAGATGACCTTGAAGAGTTAATTGCATTAGAGGATGTCAATGAGAAAGACTGGAAGAAAATCCTTGATAGAGTAGAAAAAATTGTTGCAAATAATACGAAGCGAGTTGCTATTACTTTTTTGAAGATTGCTAAGAATGCTGCACTTGTCAATGCAGAGATGGATGTGTATGACTATTTGCAAAATTCAAAAGGTATGTTTGAAATACACAGCCACCCCATTCATAAAGTGGTAAAACTATCATTACAGCCTTTTTTTCTTGATTTTTTGGAGAAAGGAATTACTATTGAGTTTGGTTCATGTATAAATTCTGTGATGATAGATTTTTCCTCAATTTCTGTGGTATTTGGTCATTTCTGGAACAATGCCGTTAAGTATTCTATTAATAATACGACAATTGCTATTGAATACTTGGTCCAAAAAGAATTTGTTGTCATGAAAGTAACCATGGTGAGCCTGCAGATAACCGATGAGGATTACGAGAATATGTTTGAAGAGGGCTATTCTGGCTATTGGGCTAAAGTGCAATCATCAGAAGGTAACGGAATTGGAATGTATTATATTAAGAGGCTTATGACACTCAATAAAGGGAAATTTTTAATAGAACGTGGGAAAAGCAATTTCCAATTAAACGGAATTCCTTATACGACAAATGTTTTTAAATTTGAGTTTGTAAAAGCATAATATTATGTATCTTTGCAAACGACATAAAATAGAATTATCATGAATAGAACAAAGAAAACACTTCTATCTGTATTTATGCTGTTACTGACAACTGGTGCAAGTGCATTCCCGTTTATCTCA
>JBGVBD010000025.1:0-1662 GCA_045225255.1 Prevotella sp.
GGGGACAGATACTGTCTTAAAAACCAAATTATGAAGAGTATAAATAGGACATTTTAACTTTATTTGTCCATTTAGTATCTAAATGCATAGGATATTGGCCCTGTTTCAATGTAAAATTGGAGCAGGGCAATTTCTTTTTTCTGATATGATATTTATATTATTCCTTTGTCGTATCGAATAAATTGATTACCTTTGCAGCCATCAAGGGAAGACTGCGCCCGGCGGCTATTCTTCAGCCACCGTTTCAATGTCTATCCCGTGAGGCTGTACTCCAATGGGTTCAGCCTCCTTCTTTTTCCTGCTGCAGACAGGTTTCTCACGCTCTTGGTCATACTTCTCTCCGCTTTTCCAAAGGCTGTATATAAGCAGCAGGAGCTTGCGCATAATAGCTGTCACTCCAACCATTTTCGACTGCGGGTTCTTCTTGCACAGCCTGGCATAGAACTCCTTCATCTGAGGGTTGTACTGAGTACTGACAATTGCTGGAAAATAGAGTGCAGTTCTGATATGTACGTTGCCTTGTTTGGATATGTGGCGTTTGGGGTCAACGGGGCCGGACTGATGGGCAGGCACATCAAGTCCTGCATATCGGGTCAATTGCTTGCGGTTGGTTATCAGGGCAAAGCCGCTGGTCTCAGCCAGTATCGTGATAACAGTCATATACCCGATACCTTTGATAGTGACGATACGGTCTATTCTCTCTGCCAGTCCAGGTTCTTGTTTTACCTTTTCCCGGATAGCCTTCTCGTTACTTGCCAGCTGCTTGTCAATCTTGTCTATGAGCTTGTTGTAGTGCTTGACGATACTCTTCTCTGCAGTCTCGCTATGGGCTAGTGACTCCAGATGATTATTCAACTCCGTCTTGACCTTATTAATATCAGCCACGAAGCGAGTCATCTGACGCAGTTCCTTGAAGATGGGCGATGGTGGTGTCCACGTCTTGAGCCGCTTGTCGAGGCATCCCATCATTCCCAGCGTATAGGCATCCATATCGTCAGTCTTGGTGAGTATCCCTTCATACTTGGCAAAGTCACGGGCTTTGTTGGGAAGCACCACGCAAACATCCAGGCCCAGTTTGTAAAGATGACAGGCCAGAGCTTCATAGTAGACTCCTGTCGGCTCCATCAGGTAACGCAGGGGATAACCCTTCAGAGCCTCCTTGCGGCTCCATTTGACGAACTGGTTGAAGCCTGTCTTGTTGTTGTTAAACACTACGGGAGCTGTTGAGCATCCCATGTCGAACTCATACATGCACAGACAGGCTGTGAACGTACTCTTTGCAATGTCGATTCCAACGCACTGCATAAACCATTTACTCGGTTCGAAATTCGGTTTCATACGGTTTGGATTTTGAGTGAATAATGTTGTTGATTATAGCCTCAAATCCTCACCGCCTTTCCTCTTGTGTTTACTCTGAATCAATCCGCTATGAATTGTACTACGATACTTCGTCCTGGCTCCAAAGATCTGAAAACGAGGGTGGAAGTTTGTCCTGTCCCACGATATAGCTGTTGCTTATCTAGGTCTTTGTCTTCTCACCCCCACGGCTTAAATCTCTAGCAAAACTACGAAATTCAAACCGTACTGCATCCATATACATGAATTAATTCAAGTAAAATGGAACAATTCTATAATCGGATGCAAAGGTAAGAGGTTTTTGAT
>JBGVBD010000026.1:0-3371 GCA_045225255.1 Prevotella sp.
TTTGCCAATAATCAGCCGGTCACCTATGAAGTCGTAGAAATGAGTGACATGCTTCTCGAACTGGTCAGCACCATCCACATCATCGTAATAGGTGTAATCACCGATGAGGATACGCGGGTTCTTCACCACGTTCTTGATGAAGCAGAGGCTTGGGATGTTGGGGTTCGGGAAAGCCTCATTGGGGTTAGGTCGATTTTTTATCATATCCATTCTATAAATTGGAATTTATCTGGCAACAACAATAGTGAACAGCACCAGATCCTCTGTCCCAGTATTGATTATACTGTGTTCCGATCCTTTAGGGCAAATATGCAGGACGCCGGGGCGCAGTTCTTCTTCTACACCATCGCAGATGGCTCTGCCAATACCTGACAAGATATAGTTCATATCATCGCCGGATGTCTGCCTGTGCATTCCGATGCTCCCGCCCGAATGGATTGTTGTGGGAATGATACGGTATTTTTCATCGTTGTACATCCGCACGGTCATCAGCCCTGTTCCCCCGTTCATACCAGGGAATGCTAGTTCTTCTATCTTGTTAAAATCAATAATCATAAGTTCCAATAAATTCCAATTTATCTGTTTATTATACTATTCTCTGTTACTTGCAACGATATACGAGCAGTACTTACTGACTTTGTGCGACAGAACAATAGTTATAATAACGCAAATTCTGCGGCAAAAATACTAAAATAAAAACGAACAGCCAAATAAAAATACAAAATATCGCATATTCTGCGACGTTTTTAGTCGATAATCATCAAATGAGCCTCATAAGAGCACAAAAAAGACCTGCCCAAGCGGACAGGTCCTTTTTTATTGTCGGATTTAAATTATTCCTCCACAGCAGCCTGTGCGGCAGCCAGGCGTGCGATGGGCACACGGAACGGAGAGCAAGAAGCGTAGTTCATGCCAATCTTAGCACAGAACTTAACACTGCTGGGCTCACCACCATGCTCACCACAGATACCGCAACGCAGGTCAGGACGAACCTCACGACCAGCCTTCACAGCATACTTGATGAGTTTACCAACACCCTTCTGGTCGAGTACCTGGAATGGGTCAACCTTCAGAATCTTCTTGTCAAGGTATACAGGCAGGAACGAAGCGATATCGTCACGGCTGTAACCGAAGGTCATCTGAGTCAGGTCGTTAGTACCGAATGAGAAGTACTGAGCCTCTGTAGCGATACGGTCGGCAGTCAGGGCAGCACGAGGAATCTCAATCATCGTACCAATCTCGAACTCAACTTCCATACCATACTCCTGGAATACTTCCTTAGCGGCATACTGGATGACTTCCTTCTGCTGCTTCAGCTCATAAAGCGTACCAATCAGCGGAACCATGATCTCTGGCATAGGATTCTTGCCTTCCTTCTTCAACTCACAAGCAGCACTCAGGATAGCCTTGGTCTGCATAGCAGTGATCTCAGGGAAGGTAATACCCAGACGGCAACCACGGTGACCCAGCATTGGGTTGTTCTCAGCGAGAGAAGCTACGCGGCGCTGAATAGCCTCGAGAGATACGCCCATCTCCTTAGCCATAGTCTCCTGACCTGGAATATCGTGGGGAACGAACTCGTGCAAAGGAGGATCGAGCAGACGGATGTTCACGGGCAGACCGTCCATAGCCTCAAGGATACCCTTGAAGTCAGCCTTCTGATAAGGCAGCAACTTAGCGAGAGCCTTCTCACGTCCAGCAACGCTGTCGCTCAGAATCATCTCACGCATAGCGATGATCTTCTTATCCTCGAAGAACATATGCTCTGTACGAGTCAGACCGATACCCTTGGCACCGAACTGACGAGCAACCTGTGCATCGTGTGGAGTATCAGCATTGGTACGAACCTGCAACTTGGTGTACTTGTCGCAGAGGTCCATCAACTCCTTGAAGTCACCACTCAGCTCAGCAGCCTTGGTGGGAACCTCACCAGCATAAACCTGACCAGTAGTACCATTCAGAGAGATATAGTCACCCTCTTTATATACTACGCCGTCGATCTCAACGGTCTTGTCCTTATAACTTACATTCAGAGCACCAACACCTGATACGCAGCACTTACCCATACCACGAGCCACAACGGCAGCGTGAGAGGTCATACCACCACGTGCAGTCAGGATACCCTCAGCGGCAGACATACCTGCGAGGTCCTCAGGAGAAGTCTCGATACGAACGAGAACAACCTTATGACCATCAGCATGCCAAGCCTGTGCATCGTCAGCGTGGAATACAATCTGACCACAAGCAGCACCAGGAGATGCAGGCAGACCCTGTGCAATCACCTTAGCAGCAGCCAAAGCCTTCTTGTCGAATACAGGGTGCAACAGCTCGTCGAGCTTCTGAGGCTCACAACGCTGGATAGCAGTCTTCTCGTCAATCTTACCCTCATGGAGCAGGTCGATGGCAATCTTCACCATAGCGGCACCTGTACGCTTACCATTACGGGTCTGCAAGAACCAAAGCTTACCTTCCTGTACAGTGAACTCCATATCCTGCATATCACGATAGTGCTCTTCCAGTTTGTTCTGGATACCATCGAGCTCCTTATAGATCTCAGGCATTGCCTCTTCCATAGAAGGATACTTGGCAACACGCTCTTCCTCAGAGATACCAGCACGCTCAGCCCAACGCTGAGAACCAACCTTAGTAATCTGCTGTGGGGTACGGATACCAGCAACAACGTCCTCACCCTGAGCATTCACCAGATACTCACCATTGAACAGGTTCTCACCATTGGCAGCGTCACGGCTGAAGCATACACCAGTAGCAGAGGTGTCGCCCATGTTACCGAATACCATAGCCATTACTGATACGGCTGTACCCCACTCGTCGGGGATGCCTTCCATCTTACGATAGAGGATAGCGCGCTCGTTCATCCAAGAACGGAACACAGCGCAGATAGCACCCCAGAGCTGCTCGATAGGATCGTTGGGGAAGTCCTTACCAGTGCGCTCCTTGATGGCAGCCTTGAACAGCTGAACCAGCTTCTTCAGGTCCTCAACAGAGAGGTCCTTATCCAGAACAACACCGCTCTCCTTCTTAACCTTCTCGATAATCTCCTCGAATGGATCGATATCAGTTTTATTTACGGGCTTCATCTCGAGTACAACATCGCCGTACATCTGTACGAAACGACGATAAGAGTCGTACACGAAGTGAGGATTATTTGTCTTCTTAGCCATACCCTCGGCAACCTCGTCGTTCAAACCAAGGTTCAGGATGGTGTCCATCATACCAGGCATAGAAGCACGGGCACCAGAACGAACAGAGACAAGCAGAGGATTCTCCTTGTCGCCGAACTTCGAGTTCATCAGCACCTCAATGTGCTTTACGGCTGCCATCACGTCGTCGTTCAGCAACTCCATAATCTT
>JBGVBD010000027.1:0-2285 GCA_045225255.1 Prevotella sp.
GCTGTAAACCTTGCAGCGTTTATTGCCCATGCTGATACATTCATCGTCCACCTTGAAGTTGGTCATCGAGACAATCTTGTCGGTAAAGTTCATGGAGAAGTAACGGTCAACGTAGTTCCTGGCAGTGGCTCCATCCAGATAAGCGCAATCCACGCCGCTGTCTTTCAGCTGGTCTTTGACCTTACGAATCTTCACGAGGAAGTCGCGCCATTTCTTGTTGTCAAAAGAAAAGAGGTGGCTCTTTTTGTTTTCCTGCGTGATGATGAGATAGGTCTGGACATCAGTATAGGTGCGGCCTGTGAAGTAGCGGAAGTAGCTTTCACTCAGAAACTCATGGTTGTCATTTGTCTCATCATGGAATTGTTTCTTGATGAAGACATCCTGCTTGTGGATGGCATAGCCTTCGCCAAGCGTCTGGGCAAGAGCAGTCAGCAGATTGGTAAACTCATAATAGTTGTCAATGTTGGCAGAGTATTTCTGAACAGGGTTCTCTATCTTCAGAATGGCTGAGTATTCGCCAGTCTTAGTATAGAGCACACCGATGCCATCCACATCCTCCACGGAGAAGTAGATGTCCTGAAATATCTTCTTGCGCTTACCACCTGTTCCAAAAGCCTTGACGGAGGTGAACATACCCAAGAGGATGGCTGTAAATGCTATGAGTACGTACCAAATGATTGTTATTCGTCTGTTTCTTCCTCAGGGTCTGTGTATTCGTCAAGGATGTCCTCATCATCAGAGATAAGGTCATAATAGGCTTCCCAGTTCTCCATGTAAGTATCTATGTCGAGACACCCATTTATTGAATAATAAGGTTCCTCCGGCTCACTTACACCTTCGTACTTGCCACTTACAAATATGCTGATGTCATTGACAATCGCATCTTTGAGTCTTTCAAGCAGAAGTTCCTGACCCTTTTCGCTGAAATCATCGAAGCTTTTGTGCCAGTCATCATCAATGAAGAAGAAAGAGAAGAACAGTGACTCGCTGGTTTTCCAATCAAGGAACTCCACGAACACCACATCATTCGCTATACTTATGTCCACCTTGAAGTCGCTGGGCAACTGCACGAATCTTACACCGCGAGGTAATCGTTTTATTATTGTTATTTGTTTCATTGTCGAGATAGTTAGTTTCAAATAAAGGTAGGCCCATCCCGTCGAGAGGGTGAGCCTACCGATTACAGATGATTCAAATTGTGACACACTTGCTCATTTGTACTAACTTGAATTTTAGGGTTCACATCTTCGTTGAATAGGCATAGATGAATACTCCATGGTCTTCCTTCTTGGTGTGCAGTCCCTTCTTCTGCTTGAAGAAGATGAGAGCTGCACCTGCCAAGAGAGAAACAGCAAGGATTATCAAACCAGCCACAAAGCCCAAGAAGCAGTACACAACTATGAAGCCGAGTATGGCTCCTCCGACGGCGATTGCCGCCCATGTGATGTAGCGTCCCTGTATTCCCATAAATTCAAGTGGCTTCTGGAGGCCCTTGAACATGGGATAACTGATGTACTGATCATTTTTAGTCTCTACTGCCATGTCGTTTCATCTTTTTGTCTGTCATTGCCTTATCGTTAGAGTCCGAAGAACAGAGGCAGAGCCTGAGCAGCTGCAACCAGGAAGATGCAAGCACCGACCACCATCATGATCTTCTTCTTGAAATTCTGCTGAATTTTTGTAAGTATCTGATACTCAGAAACTATTGAAGGCACAAAATAGCAAAAGGAACAAACTGGAAACAAAAATTTCAGAAACCCCAGAATGAAAACATCAGCTTAACAAATCTTAACATGGAAAACAAGCGAAATTTTCCGATTTTGTCATTTGGACTTTGCATCGAAGGTGAAGTGAAGTCACTCAAAAAAGAGTCATCAACGTGAGGAAAAGTATGAAGCGAATACCCCAATGTATATGAATTATGACCTAAAAGTGTTAAAATATGGCATCAATTAGAAGAAAATTTCTAATAAAGAAAATTATTTCACTTTTTATTAGTATATTTGCCTCAAAATTTAGATGTATGGAACCGAAACATTTGAATAGACTCCGGGTGATTATCGCCGAAAAGAACTTAACCAACAAGTGGCTGTCTGAGCAACTTGGGGTTGGTCAGGCTACAATATCTAAATGGGTACAGAACAATGCCCAGCCGGTCTTTCAAATGCTGCTTCTGATGGCCGAGGGCTATGCAGCCCGGTACCGGGGGGCGGCGGCTTTCGATTTTCAGGCTGTCATGGAGGATTTTGAGAAGAACATCGCAATTCTGCGGAAAAATTTTTATA
>JBGVBD010000028.1:0-3697 GCA_045225255.1 Prevotella sp.
TCATGCAAGTCTGAGCCGCCACTGGCACCTATCCTGACATTTCCATGATGGTTACGCCCACGATTCACACATGGCTTATAGACAATGCCCAGATGCCAGGAGTTATAGTTATGCCAGAAGCTCTTCTTTGTCACATGCCCCGCATTGGGGTCATCGTCATACTGAAGATAGCCCGTTGCGAAATACTCCCAGGCATTATGATACTTGCTGCCATGCTCGTATGCAATGGTCGCATCCAGCCCTTTCTCATACAAAGCTCCCACCCCAAACATCAGATGGTTGCTATTCGTCTGTGCATTGGCAACAAGACCTATCGAGGCCACTGCCAAACATAACATCATTCTCTTCATCATAGCTAATCTTCAATTAAAAGGGAACTGTCAAACGCATCAGCACTCAAGATATCCTCATAGTCTATCGTCATCGAGATAGTTCGACCACTTATCTGTTTCTCACTCAGTTCGATGGTCAGCACCTTGTCATTAGGGAATGTCATCTTCTTCAGCACCGCCACATTCCTATAACCTCGTTGGAACGACATACTCCTATCGAGTAACAATGTTGGTTCCAGCATCAGATCCTGAACGTTCGTAGCCTTCTGCTGCTTCTTGTCACAGAGTTTAAAGCGTAGTTCATCGATGTCGAAGCGTAGGTTAGTCTTGTTCTCCACACTGAAGTCGATAAAGAAGTATTCCCCCACTGCATAGACATTGTTCAGTCGCATCGTTGCATGGTGCTTATTGGTCCTGGTACTGTGATACTTCGCCGGACTATTCCAGATACGACGGGCATAGCGTACCATATCCTGTGTACTCATACTCACGGCAGGGTTATGGAAAGCATTACGCTCATCCATCTGTACCTCCTTGTCTGAAACGGCTTCCTCCAGTCTGGTAGTATAAATCAGTGCATACTGAGAACGGTAACGTTCTGTCACCACTGTCACAATAGCCAGCACGGCTCCATCCTCATGGCCACCTTCCTTCGGCTTCACTCGGATGACATTCTCAATGGGTTTGTCACCCACCACCTTGTCGGTACTGATGTCCACCAGTCGGATGGGTTCTGATGCCGTTATCACTGTGGTGACGTTCTCATTCACCGTCAACTGCTCCATCTCGTTGTAAGTCTGCTGGGCTGAAGCACTCAAAGCAGACGCGGCGCAGAGAAAAAACGCGCCCAATTTGGTTCTCGAAATTCTTTTCATGATGAATATTGTCAAAATTTTTTATTTCTTAAACATCTTTAACATTTCCACAACAACTAACGCTTGCGTTGTTGTTTGGAATTGACCAAGAACACTTGTGTTCCATACTTCAGGCGGACACGGTTCTTCTTAATGGCCTTGCTAATGGCATTAGAGGTCTTCTGATAGGCATTCTGCAAAGCCTGACCTGCCCACTGACTGACAGAAGTACCGCCACTGGTCTGGTTCAGATTCATATTACCCTGCATAGCTGTACTACCAATATCCTTCGCTGTTTCACGGAACTGACTGGCAGGAACATAAAGACCTTCCTGACCATCCGTTACATCGTAAATAGACAGTCCTATCTTCAGGATCTCATCACCTACAAGCACACTCTGTACCTTACCCTTTACACGCTGCTGACCGAATCCGCTCATCGTAGCATACAGATAACTGCCTTTGGGCAACTGTGTGCCATTGATGTCGATGGCATCCAATAGGCGTAGACGTACACGACTACCCTCTACGGCTTTTACCTCTTCATCGATGATAGCCCTTATTAGGTTCGAGTTGGGCGCATTCTCGCTCAGTGTATTGAAATACTCCGATTCATCCTTCGATACCTTCGTCACGATATTGTTCTGGGCATCATCATCGAGTTCACGCACGGCATTGGGTGCTTCATCTGCTACATCCCTTGCCGCTTTCGCACCCTTGGAAATAATACTATCCTGGGCATCTGCCACAGCACCTATAGCTGCTGCACCTTGCGCACGGATATTATTTAAGTCACGGTCGAGTTCTGCCATCATGCCCTGACGACGCATCGCCAATGCCTTGGCACGTTCTACGTCTGTCATTGGCACCACATAATCATCGCTACTCATGCTCTCACCCTTCTTGGCTGACTGTGCAATACGGTTATTTAAGTTCTGAAGGTTCTTGATTCTTGCCTGCTCCTGGGCCTGTGCATCCAACAGACGCAACTCCTCCTCAGAATACTTCGACTCAAAATCTTCCTTCTTATTCACGGTGTCCTGGTTCTCCGTAAAGTCCTGCACGGCACTGCGGTCAGTAATCTCACCAAACGCATCGCGCATATTCTTTCGCTTACTGCCAATATCCTTAGAAACGTTGGCTGATGGCAACTGAGCATTCAGATACTCGGTCGTCTGCAGGTTGGCGTCTTTCTTATCCTCTATCTCTACATCGAATACCTCCATGAAGAGATAGGGTATCACCAGCGACCCGATATAAACCAATGTCGGAATGACGTACTTCGGTTGTTTGAAATTAATCTTCTTCATATCTTCACTTTACTTTGTTTACTACTATGTGGTGACCTTTCGACTGCATCGCACTGTCAACACGCTCGATGGCTGTCGCCTTTATCTGCCCCTGATGTTGCATAACATCCATCAGGTAGAACACGTTCATCATAAAGCACACCATCACGAATCCAAACACGATAGCCAGAAATGCTATTTTATGCTCCTGACCGACCTCCTGCAGCCGTTTTGCTCCCCAGCTGATGCCGCACTTATCGGCAAATCTTCTGCCTGCTTCTACCTCGCGCTCATAACGCTCCTTATACTTCGGATCGTTCTTGTCCGGCATCGGCTCTCCTACTATCAATCTCTTCCAGCCCATAGCTTAATAAATCGTCTTTTGTTTCTGCTCCAGATCCTGATTCAGGAGGGTTCGCCAGTTTGTTATCAACAGTCCGTGAGGATTATTCTCAGTTCTCGGCACACGTTTCAGTTCTCCAGCTGTTACGAGCTTTCTCATCAGGATGTTTGTACGTCGCTCGATGCGCTGACGGCCATAATAGGTGAAGGTCATCTGCTGCTTGTCAAACTTGATACTGTCACAGAAGATTGAGAATACAGCACTCGTACCCATGATGTTGTTATAAAAGCCTTTTTCCTTCAGGGCATTATACTGAGCCAGTCCTGTCTCATCGACCAGATACATGGCCTTCTCCATCGTATAGTTGATGTACTTGTCATCAGGCGCGAGGGTGAAGAAGAGGTGGTGGAACAGTTCCACATGACTCTTGGCTTCCACGTCGAGCGTCTCATCCATCGTTGTGCGCTGCACCAGGATAGGCACATTGCCGTCCAACACATACACTTTCTTGTGGGCATCGTCCACCATGCCTTTGGCGGTGAAGATAGACCCCAGCGAGATGATGATACAGCCCACCATGAACAGGCAACTCACTATCATCACCAACTTAATCTTATTCTCCAGATTCTTTATTACCATATCTTTAACTTACTTTTATCGCATTACTGACATTGCACTTGTCTTAGCCTGACTAGCCACGCCCTCGCCGAAGTTTCTCGTCGAGAAGGCTGTGTCACCCTCTGGTATCATCCACGCGGCCAAGTCCGGCACGAGGTTCAGGCACTTCAAGGCCACCAATGAAGCTACCAACAGATAACCCGCCGTCATGAAAGAGTTCTGCAAATACCCTGAGAATCCTCCGTCGAGTATCGCCTGCAG
>JBGVBD010000029.1:0-3033 GCA_045225255.1 Prevotella sp.
TCACGGCCTTCTTGACGGCCATCACGACCACGAGTTGCATGGGGCACGGCCCGATCATACTCTAAACAATTGGGGCTCGCAGTATTAGGCTGTGAGCCTCTTTTTTCGCGGAATTATTGGCTGATATGAAAAAATTTTAAAAATTCTCGCATTTTGTTTGGTGTTTTCAGAAAGTTTGTATAGCCTTGGGGACAGTATTTGAGTTATAGCAGCCTCTAACCCAAGCAGAATCTGTCCCTACGACTATTAGAGTCACAAGCTGATGTAAAAGGAGGTTAAAAAACAAAAAGCACTCGGTCATTCGACATAAAATGACTACCTTTGTAGCCAAATCGTGTGAGACATGGAGTGGATAAACAATCTGCTTTTTAATCCATCGGCTATGCAGACCGTAGTGGTACTGTCGCTGATTTGTGCCTTGGGGCTTGCCTTGGGCAAGATTCGGGTCATGGGTATAAGCCTTGGCGTGGCATTCGTATTTTTTGTTGGTATCCTAGCAGGTCATTTCGGTTTTGAAGTAGATTCCAGGATGCTTGACTATGCCCAAAGTTTCGGTTTGATTCTGTTTGTCTATTGTCTCGGCCTGAGCGTGGGTCCCGGTTTCTTCGGTTCGCTGGCCCACGAGGGTGTTACACTCAACCTGTGGGGGCTGGCCGTCATTCTCATCGGCACGGCGATGGCAGTCTGTCTCTGTCCGCTTACAGGCATCAGTATGCCTGACATGGCGGGACTGCTCTGTGGAGCTACCACCAATACACCTGCACTGGGTGCTGCCCAGCAGACACTGTCACAGCTGGGCATCCCCCACAGTGGGACGGCCCTCGGTTGTGCCGTCACCTATCCGTTGGGTGTGGTAGGTGTCATCCTCGCCATCCTGTTTATGCGCAAATTTTTCGTACGCCCTGCCGACCTGATGCCCAGAAGTATCAGTGAAGAGAACGAGACCTACATTGCCCGGTTCAACGTGGTTAATCCCGCCATCGTTGGCAAGAGTCTGGAAGAGATTGCGACGATGACTCACTTGCGGTTTATCATCTCGCGTATCTGGCGCGGTGACGAAGTCATCGTGCCCAAGTCGACAACCCAACTACAGTTGGACGACCGCCTAATGGTAGTCACCAAAAAGGAAGATGCCTCAATGCTCGAAATCCTAATAGGCCTGCATGTGGAAGAGCCGGAAGACTGGAACAGCGAGAAGGTGGACTGGAATGCACTCGATAACAAGATGGAGAGCCGCGTGGTAGTGCTCACCAAACCGATACTCAACGGCAGGCGACTTGGCAGTCTGAAGATACGCCACACTTACCGTGTCAACATTAGCCGTATCACACGTGGTGACATCAAGTTGCTGGCCACGCCAGACCTGCGGTTGCAGTATGGTGACCGTCTTCACATCGTGGGTGACCCCAAGTCCGTCGATGCCGTTGAGGCTTTCTTCGGCAACAGCGTTCAGAGCCTAAACGAGCCCAACCTGGCCGCTATTTTCATTGGCATCATCCTCGGACTTGCCCTGGGCAGTCTCCCGCTCCAGTTGCCTGGCATGAGCATTCCGGTCAGGCTGGGCATCGCAGGAGGCCCCATCGTGGTAGGTATCATCGTGGGAGCTTTTGGGCCGCGGTTTCACCTCATCACCTACACTACCCGCAGTGCCTCGCTGATGCTCCGTAAGTTGGGGCTCTCGCTCTATCTGGCCTCTCTTGGTCTGGATAGTGGCGCACAGTTTTTCGAGACGGTCATAAGACCAGAAGGTATCCTCTGGATTTGCATAGGCTTTGCACTCACTGTTGTGCCTGTGCTATTGGTGGGCATGGCTGCCCTGCGGAGCCACAAGTTCGACTACGGCACCATCTGCGGCATCCTTAGCGGAAGTATGGCCAATCCGATGGCTTTGGCATATGTCAACGACACCATTGAGGGCGACAGTCCTTCCGTCAGTTATGCCACGGTCTATCCTTTGGGCATGTTCGCCAGAGTTATTCTCGTGCAGATGTTACTTATGATTGCGGGCGGCTGAATTAAAAGATAGACTCTTCGGTCTCAGAGGTCAGCAGTTCCAGTGCCTTCATGCCCATGACGGAGTTACCCTTTATGTTAAGCCGGGGGCTCCAGGTGGCTACGGCATAGTGCAGCGGATGGATGGCCGCTATGCCGCCTCCCACGCCGCTCTTGCCCGGCAAGCCTACGCGATAAGAGAATTCTCCGGCTTCGTCATAGAATCCGCAGGTCTGCATGATGGCATTTATGCGTTTCACCTGCGACGAGGTGAGCGACACGCCGCCATAGTTGAATGGTTGCCGATGGTTGGCAAAGGGCAGGAAGGCGTGGGCCAACTCGTGGCACGACATCTCTACGGAGCACATCAGGAAGTAGAATTCTAGTACACGGGTAATGTCACCCCGAATGTTGCCGTGGTATTTCAGCAGGTTGGCAATGGCTGCGTTCAGGTAGCCGCAACTTTGTTCACTCTGTGCCACACGGCGGTTGAACCCCACGGTGCTGCTGCCACTGAGGCTCCTGACAAAGGTCAGAAACTGTTCCTCGGGGCGGCTCAGCGTAGAGAGCAGCACGTCGGCCATGACGATAGCACCGGCGTTGATGAACGGATTGCGGGGAATGCCGTGTTCATATTCCAGCTGTACCAGCGAATTGAACGCATTACCGGAAGGCTCCTTACCCATGCGCTGCCACAGGCGGTCAGCCTCCTGGCTGAGGCACATGGCTAGGGCAAACACCTTGCTGATGCTCTGCAGCGAGAAGCGGGTGCGCGTGTTGCCTTGCTCGTAGACATTCCCGTCGAGCGTCAGCAGGCACAGGCCAAACTGATTGGCATCTACTTCTGCCAGCACGGGAATATAGTCAGCCTGCCTCCCTTCATTGGCGAAGGGCAGGCAGGCTGTGTACACCTTATCTATAATCTGTCCGTAGTCCATCACTTAATTTGTTTCACCTAAATTCCGCAGCACTTTAATTTAACTTTCTTTATAAGTACCTGAGCAACAAAAAGTTCTTCGACGCGCGAAGCGGCAAAGCCGA
>JBGVBD010000030.1:0-37985 GCA_045225255.1 Prevotella sp.
GCATAACAGCGCATAACAGCGCATAGAGCGCATAACAGCGCATAACAGCGCACAACAGCGCATAACAGCGCATAACAGCGCATAACAGCGCATAGAGCGCATAACAGCGCATAACAGCGCATAGAGCGCACAACAGCGCATAACAGCGCATAGAGCGCACAACAGCGCATAACAGCGCATAGAGAAACATTGAGAACAAAAAAAAAGCGCCCCAAATGCGGGAGCGCTCTATTTGTTTAGTGTTGTTATCTATTAGTATGCGTTAAAAATATCCTCGCTAATAGCATTTTTGACTTTTTCAGGTAACATATTGTAAGCAATACCCAATTTTTTCAAAGATTTAGCCGCTTTTTCCTCATCGCTGTCTTCGTGTTTTGCGTTGAATAATTCAGAATAGACGGCAATTACTTTTTCAAAATTGGGAGCTGTTCCCAGCTTGTTTCCAACATAGCCCGACGAAAGACAAAAAATGTTTCCTATTGTCGTTTGTCCCTTAAGTTCGCTCATTTTCTTTTTGCCGACAGAATCAATAAAAGCGGTATGGATGGCGGACAAATTGGAAAACTCAATAGTATCTTTAAAAAGGGTGTTTTCGGTCGCATTTTTGATAGCGACTTTTTCAACCTTTTTGTTTTCGGTGTTTTCGTTTTCGTTTTCGGTGGTGGTGGTGTTGTTTTTAGTAGTCATAGATTTAACCTTTTGTTTAGTGTTGTTAAGTGGTGCAGTACTTCCGCACCTATACCGAAATATAACTCTATTTTTTGCTGTTGTCAATAGGTGTAAGCAATTTTTTTTTAAAAATTTTCTTTGACCTTAAAATTTTACATTTGGGCGTTTTCGCTGTTGCTGTTGTTTTCGCTGTTGTTTTCGCTGTTGTTTTACTCATATTGTATTAAATAGCATTTAAATATAATACTCTAATAGTTTAATATAATAGTCCTTTTTGAGTCAAAATATAGTGACATAAGAGTAATATATTTAAAGGTTTGACAAAGTGAATATGGCAGTTATTCTACACCGAACAACACAGCATTATACACCGTTCCCCTACAACATTATACACCGAACCCCTAGAGTACCGGACACCGAACCCCCTATTTGCCGGACACCGAAGCCCAAAATTTACACCATCGAAGGTGGAGTGAGAGGTCGTGGGGGGGGGTCTAGGCATAGGCGTGGGAAAAGGGGTAGGTCAAGCATATCGTCCGAGGGTAGCTAACTTTCACTGTTACTATATAGTTGGGTGTAGGGGGTGATTTCGACAAGGGGAGGGGTGTTAGGGGGTGTTTTGGGCTTATAGTGTCACATCGGGCGTCACTCTCGGAGTGATACTGGGAGTGTGTCTAAATTTTCAAGATTTTTAGACATAGCTCTTGACTTTCAGCGTGAGAGTGAGTATATTTCCGTCAGAACCACTTACAGGAGAACCAGAAATGGCTAATGAATTTACCGAGATGGGGATGGCACTCGACAAAGCCGTCCAATCGCGAGAACCGGAAACTTCGGGTGGCACCGGAGAATCCGAGAACCAGTCTCAAGAGCAATCTACACAGACTGTGACCGACACAGGCAATCCCCAGGCCGGTGGGCGTGAAGTTGAAGGGGGTGCAGGCGGTAATCGCACCGTTCAGCCGACTGCCAAAGGCTCGAACGAGAACCAGAGGGCGATCAATTACAGGAACGCTTCTCGCAGACTCGACCGCAAGCACGATAATGGGCGTAACAATGCGCTCGCCCAGCGCGTAAACCAACTCGCACAGGAAGTCGAACAGTTGCGCAACAGCAACGATGAGGGTGCGCAGAGCCTCGCCGAACAGAAGGCGGAGCATTTGCAGGACCTCTTGTCGTTACAGGCTTCCCAGAGGTATCAGGACTGGTCGGATAAGGCTTACGATAACTTCGGAGACGATGCCGATAACTTCCTCAACCTCTCGGAGAAGTGGGGCCAATATGTGAACTCCAACGAACCCGAACTTGCGAAGATGATTCATCGCCAGTACGGTCAGCAGTTGTATTACGCTTGGCTGGAGCGTATGGAAAACCCTGCCACTCGAAAACAGTGGGTGGAAATGACTCGTTACGAACGCTCCCGCGTGTTGTCCGATTTCTACAAGAAAATCGACGACCACTTCAAGGGCTTGGATGCACAGCCGCAGGGACAACCTCAAGGCACTCCGCAGGGAAACACACAACCCCAAGGACAGCCGCAGGGACAGCCCCAGGTCACTGACATTCCGATTCCGGGTGGCGGGAGAAACACTTCAACTCTACCGCCGACAAACAACTTCGGGCTTGCACTTCAGCAGGCGATGAACCGTAGAGGGGTGTCGGAAAGGAATATGTAACAATGGGTATTGTAAACGCAACCCTTATGGCGGAATACGCCGTCCAGTTCAACCTCGGTGCAGACATCCTCTCCAAGGGTAACCGAAAGGTTGAAAGTATGCTTGGCTCCGAACGAATGAGTGGTGACACCGTGAATGTCACTATTATGGATTCGGGCAAGGTCTTCGACAAACTCGACCTCACTTCCGAAAAGGGCCGTCTCGCTGTTCAGCGCAGTTCCGTGCCTGTTCAGGTGAAGCCGATTACGGTCGCCGCAGAAGCCTCCGTCAAGCAGTTGACTCTCGAAATCAAGAACCCTGCTATTATGGCAAAGCGCGTTGCCAATATGCAGGACGAAGTGAACAAGCGTGCCTTCGGTTGCTTGCTCGGTGGCTCCCAGCCGTATGTGGCTACTGCCGGTCTCACTGGTCCTGCTCGTGATGCCGCTTACCGTGAAGCCGCCTTCGATGCCGAAGCTCACACGACTGGCTCGAAGTTCGCCGCTTCTACCTATGGTATCGTGCATCCGCAGACTTGGAACCGTATGGTGCCGAGTTTGATGGGCAACTACGGTGCAAACCAGAAAATCGGAACTGACCTGTTCAAGAACGAACTCGGTGACTTCCTCGGTTTCCGCTGGACGAAGGGTATGGAATTTACCCGTATCACTGGCGACACCGGTTGCACCGTGACGGTTGTCGGTACTTTCGACAAGAATACCGGTAAGGTCGGCACCGGCGGTCTCACCATCACTGACGGCAACGGCAACACCGTTACTGGTCGCTATGATGGCGAAGTGTTCCCGCTTCCGGTGAGCATCAGCTTCACCATCGACAGTCAGGTAAACGCTGTCGTGAACTGCGTTGACGCTCTCGGCAAGACCATCGGCATCGAAAAGAAGTATTTCCTTGCTTGGGACAAGCTGAACTCTTGCTGGAACCTCGCCCAGCCGGTGTTCTTCGAAGGCCCGCGCAAGAACGCAGATTCTGCTGACTACAACGCCGCACTCGCAGTGTTGGAAGCACAGGCTCCGCTGATGACCGGTGACACCGAAAGTGCCTATGACCGTCCGCAGAACGGTAACACCACCGTAGTGATCGGCGGCGTACCGACCAGCGTGACTGTCGTCCTCGCAAGTGTCGCAACCGATGTCCTCGCCAACGGCAAGCATTACCTCGCACCTGCCGTGATGTGGAAGGAACCCGACTTCTTGATTGCTGTCAAGGGTCTGGAAAAGTCACCGACCGGTGACTCCTTCACCATCCCGACCGAGTTCAGTGAAAAGGGTATCCTCCCGCTTCGTGGAACCTACTGGGGCGATGACTACGCTTCCGTCAACCTGTTCCGTGTTGATGCCCTCTTCGGCTTCAATATGTATCAGGGTATCTCGGCGGCATCCGTCTACCTCCCGATTGACTAGCACCCTCGTGGTGGTTCACTACCCCGGCAGACGGTCGAAAGTCTGCCACCCTTATCAGAGTCAGACCCTCGGGGTTGGCTCTGGTTCTTGGGGTATCGTGAGCCGAGGCACGATACACGAACACCCAAGCAACACCTCGGCAAGTTTTTTCCACAGTCGGGGTTGCTATGTCAGTCAATGTCTCGAACGCATACAAATACTTCGGGGGAGCCGAGGGTGGCGGAGGTGGACTCCAGCCAGAAGACTTCCACGAACTCGTAATGACCGGCGGATATTCCGGCGGTTCCGTCACTCGCAGATATAATGTCTTCGAGGGTCTCGATATGGTCGTGGGGAACCTGTTCTTCACGAAGCGTAGCCGACTGTTCGAAGTGTACAACCCTCTCAACGAGAACAATGTATCGGTTGACATTACCGAAGACAGTGTAATGTTCAGCACCACGAACACTTGGGCCGAAGTCTTGGATTCCGCGAATATGCAGATTCCGATGTTCCTCCGCACCGGTGGAGAAGGCCCGAGTGACCCAGAGAAAATCTTCACTTATGTCGGCCTGTTCACCTTCGATGATGGCGGCGTTGACAAGCGTGGCGCGATGTTCTATCGGCTGAACACCGACCTCACGAACTTTGAAGTGTGGATCATTGACGAGGATGACGGCTGGAGTTACCAGACCATCGACTTCGGGTCCGCGAACATTATCGACACGACTGCCGCAGGACTTGACTGGGCCAACCCAGACCCCGATGTGTGCGCGGAAGTCTTCTCCCAGATTGGTTCGTTGCTTGCACGAGGAATCATCCCTGTGTTGCAGGTTGACGGACAGCCGAACAAGAAGTACGCCTACTTTGTCGGTGACGGTATGGGCTATCACTTCATCGGGCAGTGGGGCGCTATCGACAGCGTTGACTACATCAAGTATTACATCACGCCGTCCAACGCGAGCATCGACAACACGACACTGCACCAGTATCTGCGGTTCGACACCCTCACCACGCAGGACTTCGATTTCAGTACTCCCAATGTAGCCAGTTGCGCGAAGTTGCTCAAGAACAACACGATGTACATTCTGACCGACTGGGACGGAACTTGGGGAATCAGAGACACTATCCAGTTCCACTGCGAGAAGACTGACCCGAAGAACATCTGCATCAAGCTCAAGCAGTGCGATATTCACCCAGACGGTGCGTGGAATATCGCGGTCGATACGAGTGATTCTGTCCAGCTCCAGAACGCGAACGACCAGCAGGGTGCCATCGACCACCTCGTAAAGGGTAACAGCTACAACATCTTCGTGTCCGACTACGAGTGGCTCGCGGAGGAATTTGTCGATATTGACCCGTCCACGATTGTCACAGACCAAGAACTGCGCGATGCGCTCGATACTCTAAAGTCTAGGACCGTGTTTGTTCTGGATGTTGGAAGTATCGGTGGGTTGCAGGCTGCTCATCCGAACGGAAACGGTTTTGTCGGTACTCTATTCTCGCCTGTAATGGACTTCGACCTCTCCACCAGCACAAGTGTCGTCTTCGATGTCGAGCAGACGAGTAACAACGCCTCCGATATGGAAAACTTCGTGCTTGCCATTTACGAGTACGACAAGGGTGACTCCCAGTTGAGCATCCCTCCGTCCTTCAAGTGGGTGTGCAACACGAACGACCTTGCCTCGATGCTGTACAACAACGGCAGTCCTACAATGGGCATCAAGAAAGCCAACCTGTACTCCATCCGAAACGACAAGAAGCTGTATGGCGGTAAACTCTACTATGCCATCTTCGCCGGAAAGTGGAACGGCTGGGGGTTCGCCGGAAGCACTTCCCCTGTCAATATGCACTCCGACATTATGATTGCACCGACCTGCGACAACCGCAACAATGCGATTGGCGGAAACATCGGGACAGTCTACCCCAGTATTGCACTGGCCCCGACAGGCTCGCAGGATGACTTCTATACGGAAACGCAGGGAACCTCCCGCTTGTTTATGGCTCTCACAAATGTTCAACTGTCGTAGGTGGTTATGAAGGGAATCAAGTCTGATATAATCACTATGATTGTTGGAGTAATCGTCTCGAAACTTATGGAAAAGATTCTCGGAGGGCGCAAGGATGGAACCGTCCGTTAATCTTTCCGAAGTCTGGACCACGGTCGGGAGTGTCGTTGGCACTCCTGCCGCTATTTTCTTATTTTGGATGTACAGCAAGGTCAAGGAACTTTCCACGAAAGTCAAGATACTTGAGAAGGAAAATTCCCTGATGAAACAAACTCTCTCCGATATTCGGAGCGATGTTTCCTTTATTCGAGGAAAACTGGAGGACAAATGACACTCGCTGATTTCAGACGCGACAATGACATTGATAGTCGCCGTGGTCGTAACGATTACAGGAGCTTGAGACGGAAATATCGGGGTACTCCTAGAACTTTGGTATTCAAGGACAAATTACAGCCCAACCTCGTGAATGCCTTGGAAAGTATCCAACCAGAGATAGATGTCATCAGGAGTGACGAGAAGAATGCGATAGGAATCCCGCCGCTCGATGTGTTACTGAATCATCACGGTCACGCAAACAGCTTTACGAACACTGCTTCTGTTGATGGAGGCAATGCTCCAGAGGAAGTGATGCACCTGTTGGATAACAAGCATCAGTTTACGAAACGGCAGGATGTCCGCGATGCCATCAGAAAAGGCACACAGAGAATGTCCGAGGCATACACAAAGCCCAAGTTTGGGGCCAGAGGTATGTCTATGACTCATATAAATCCAGACAATTCGAGGATGGCTCAACTGCTACGCGAAGACCCAAACTCGCCACACTACAACATTGGAAAGCAGTTTCTCGGCAGTCACGGAAAGGCGTATGAGGTTGCGAACTCTCTCACCGACTTTCCGAGGCACGACAAGGATGCCGCCGCGATGAAGGAGGCGTTCCCCGCAATTATGGAACTTCCGCGAGATACCGCCGACAAGTATTATCCGGAGTTTATGGAACTTGCGGACGAGTGGCTCGACAGTTTCCCAGACTACCAAGACAACAGTATCGAGTATGACTCATTAGATGACTTTAACCCAAAGGAGGGCGTACCTATGTCTATGCCAGCAGATAATACCCGAACCGCTGGACGCGGAAGGGACTATTCCGAATCCGACCTCACTCGTGGGCGCGATTCCAGACGATATGCAGAACCTGAACGCAGGGAGTACCGTTCCGCGCAGAGTCGCCCGACCGGTATGACCCAGCCTATCACTCGCCGTGATGTGGCTATGGAGAACGCCGACAGGTTCTATGACGATGAACTCGGCGACCTGATGATGGAAGGTATCCTCGGCGAAGACAGCGGACTCGGTGCCGGTGCGGATATTGCCGCAAGCGCAGTACCGGGCGGTGCGCTGGCTGAAAAGCTCGCGACAGGCAAACGACCGGGACTTCTGGATATGCCTGGGCCGAGTGAACTCAAGATGGCGGCACTCATCCTCGGAGTTCCGACACGCGACATCCTTCGCGCAGTCGGCAAGAAGTATCTGGCTGGCTCCGATGATGCGGCAGAAGCGTTCAGTCGCAGGATGGGCGCGTTCCCCGAACCGTTGCAGGATGCCTACGCCTTGACCTTCGCAGAGCGTGAAGGTGCGCGTGGCGTTCCGACTGCAACAGTCCCTGCCATCGGTATCGGTAGCGACATTCGCGGTAACCGTGGGTATTACAGGGCGAAGTTCACGGCTGGGGATCCAACCACGAACGGTCGAGTCCTGAATGTGAACTCTGGTATGGGAATGTCTCCTGACGAAGCGGCCCGACAGTTGCAGATTGAAGGCTCCAAGGCTCTGTCCGCAGACCTCGGCAAGTTCTCCAACCCTGTCCGCGCACGCAGTTACGGTATGCTCGACCAAGGTGAACTCGGTGAGAAGGCTGGGCAGATGATCGCAGGCTCCAACAAGGGACTGTTCAACAGACTCTCCAACATCAGTGACCCCGATGCTGTCGAGTTCATCGAAACGATGTCGCAGGACCCCGAACTCTACAAGCTCTACCAGATTATGCAGAACCCGAAACTGGACGAGGACGCTCGCCTTGCGATTATGTCAACCTATCCAGAGGAAGTCGTGGGTAGGTACAGTGATGCCTACTCCGATGGATGGCTCAAGACCTATCCGCCAGAGGTCCTCAAGGCAGTCGAAGATGTCGGCAGGAACCGTCTCTCCAAGGATGATATTGGCACGCTTATTTCCGGTGGCGCACGCTTCGGCGGACTCGACCAGAATGTGAGTGATATGTTCAAGCCTCGTTGGGTCAGGGATGACGAACTGGCTGGCGAGACTTTCGGTCGTCTGATGGCTAATTACTCCGACAGGGCTGGTGTCCCGATGCTCAACCCGACTCTGCTCAAGATGTCGAGCTTACTGACGAAGGGACGCGATATGCGTATGCCGGGTAACGGTATGACTTCTGGTATCAGCTTCGAAGGTATCGGTCATCCCGAGTGGAAGCGTAAGGGATTCTAACAGTAACTCCCTTCTCAAAATTCCATAGCAAAAAATATATAGCACCCTACCCTAATTTTATCGTGAAGTGAAATAAAAATTTTTCAATTTCATTTCAATATAGAATTAGGTAAGGGTGCTATATTATTTTGAAAACGAAGTTACTCACTAGGAGTCTGCTGTGCCAGCATCTTCCGCAACGCCGTCACCTCCCTCCGAAGGTTCGCCTCCGACTGGTACAGGCGATTCAGTTCCTCCGTCAGTATCGAGGTGTACAGCGGAGTCGCTTCCAGAATCAGGGTGTGGTTGCTCTGAAACACCGGATAGGTTTTTGTAGCTTTCGACTGTTCCGCCATAGAAAAGTTTCTCCGTAACTTGAGTGTTCTTGTAGGCATCCTGCGTCATCCGTTTCGTTGCGCTCCAGACCTCGATGAAGTTCGGGTGCGGAGCTTCGTACTCGCTCACGAACACCGTCTTGCCCGATTCCATAAGCGCCTGTAACAGTGCCTTGAACATAATCGAGCTGAACGGCTTATTCTGGTAGCCCTTCGTGTTCTGGTAGGGAGGGTCGAAGTAAATCACATCGTACTTCTCGAAGGGGATGTCGAACATACTCCCGCACACGACAGAGAGTTTCGTCTTTGTGGTCCGAGCCTTCATCGTTTCCTCGACCTGCCTGAACCGTGCGAGGTTGGTCGCCTGCTCCAGATGGCAGAGATTCTTGAAGTCGTCCTCACTGGGGCGATCCTTGGTGATGGTCGTGATGAAGTCGCGCATCGCAGTGCGGCGTTCTTCGATGCTACCGGCGGAAATTGCGTTCTGCATCAGGTACTTCAACTTCAAGCGGTTCTCACCCCAGAGGTATTCCATACCGTTGAATCCGAAGCTGGCGATATATCGACTCAACCAGTCAAGTACCGTCTCGTTCCGGTCCCTGCGGGCGTAGAACTCCTCTTTCGTGACGAGTCGGACGGACTCGTAGTTGATGGTCCCAAAGTCAATCATAGTTGCCTTAATCAGGCCGACAATCGCCTTGTTGATGTCAAACCCTGTGACCGTCTTGTACTTCCCAGACAACGCGGCGGCTTGGAGTATAGCTCCTCCACCGCAACAGCAGTCGCAGAAGTTCTCGCCGGAAGGCAAAGCGTCCACAATTCGCTCGGCTATTGCATTTTTCGAGCCTTTGTATGGCAGTCCGTAGTTCATTCACTGTTTCTCCTTGAGATAATAAAAAAGACCGTCACACAATAGTAGTAAATTGTGCAACGGTCTGCCCTTTGGAGTTAAGGAATGAGTGAGTTTTCTACCAAGTTACTGTCAAAGTGAGTGTTCCTGCCGCTATCCAGTAAACGAAGTGACGAATATCGCCCTCTCGCAGGTACGGAAATGCGGCTAGCACATCAAAGACGATGAGTATGGTAGGGAATACTTTAGGGTTTAAGTGCGGCATCGAAGCCCTCCGTGTGTTTCACATATTTGTCATACTTGAAGATGAAGTTGTGCTTGACTCTGGACCAGAATTTCGAGTCTTTCGGGCTCTTGACCCAGTTGGTGAAGAACAACTCGCACATATTAGCAAATCCAACGCGGAGTCGCAAGAGTGAACGCCTCTGCTGGATGAATACATACTGGAGCGCACTGTAACGGTGTCGCAGTTCACAGCTCTCCTTGATTTCGACATTGAGCCTGTCAGCCAAGTTGTCGAGTGCGTTGAAGGCTGTCTCGCGGGCGACACTCTGCCACCACGCCCACTCGCTTTCGGACTTCAAGGTGGGAAGCTCGATGCGCTTCGAGTCTCCGTTCTTGAAATTGTTCTTTTCCATTTCCTCGGTGATGACGATTCGGTGCGACAGGCACTCCTTGCAGATGGGGACTGCCTGCCACTCGCCGACCGGCCTGCCGAAGTAGCAGATTCCGCAACGGTTCTTGAACTTAATCTGACTCATAAGTACCCCTCTTTGCGTCAAAGTGCGCCATACCCAGGACTGTCGTCTCGTTGTTCACGATGTTCGTTTCAGTCACCATCACATTGATGCGTCTGCCCTCGATGTCGATACACAGTCTGCAATCAGGCAGAAGTCCGATGGATGCAGTCTCAAACAGAATCTTCATTGCTAACCTCCGTGACGCGATAGTGGAACATCCAGCTTTTGACGGTCCGAGGAACTGCGCGGACCTCTGCGCCTTCCTCAATCTTGTGAGGTTTCCTGAAACGGTACTCGTAAGTCGGGTTGCGCCGACTGACCGCAATGAGAAGTGTTTTCGTTTCGCGGGTGACAGTGAGAACGAGGTCGTTCACATCCCGATTCAACTTAGGCTCCCAGTAGAAGCGTAGTATTTTCATTTGTGTCGTCTCCAAAAGTAATAGTGATTCTTTACCTGCATTGGCAGGAAACAGGTTGTGCAGACTCCGTGGATCACTGGAACATCTGGGTCTGTGTCGAACAGTATGTATTCGGCACCGCAGTTGTCGCAGTTCACAAAAATGTAGGTGCCACCCTTCCAAGACCTAGCACCTGTTCCACGAAAGTCCATAATCATAATCATCTTACGGCTCATCGTGCGGAACTCCAAACCGGTCGAGTGTCATAAACTTGATGCGCCGTTCGTACTCAAGGTTGAGGTCTTTCAGCTCATCAATCTTGCGGATGAGAGTTCGGTTCGCTCCGTACTCTCGCTCGTACATATCTTGCCAGAACTCTCCGAGTCTGTGATATGCCCAGCGAGCGATAACGAAGCCAACAAACCCTCCCGCGATTACGAGCCCAGCGAGAGTGACCGCCACTTTAACCATTTGACAAGTATCCATTATCCCACCTTGATGAAAGTTTCGTGTTGTTCGACAGGTACATTGTACTTGATACAGCTCGGAAGGATGAACTCCTCGAACAGTTCGCTTGCCTTGAACCCGCACACCTCGGCTTCCTCCAAGCGCACTGCGCCACGACTGCGAAGCTCATTGCTTCGGGCATCCAACTGGCTCAAGCGTTCTTCGAGTCGCTTCGAGAGCGTGTCGGAAGGCAGAGTGGAAGACAGGCTCGTGTTGTCTCTGCTTGCGGAGAACTGAACATCGTCAAGCCACGACTGGATAGTCTGACTTGCATAGTTAATTTGTTCAGGTTTCGCTTCAACTGCGAGACGCACGAGGTCGAGTCTGGAACCGTCACCGACCTCCGTGATGAAGCCATCGAAGTTCAGGTTCGGTGCGAACAGCGCACGAAGTATCGGATTCTTGAGAGAGCCGAGAACGACACTCTGCGGACGAATCGGGATACTGTAAGTGTGGTTGTCCTTCGCGATATGGTCCAAGAGGGAGTGGCACATTTGCTTTTGAATAAGCAGTGCCTCGCCGTTGTAGACATTCCCAAACAGTTCGTTCAGGTAGTCCTGATTCCTCGTGTACTTCGTGAGCATCAGGTGTAGCAGGTTGGAACAGTGGAAGTTCTGCAATCTGCGCTTAATGCCGCTGTCATCGAAGTAGATGTACTTGTTACTGCTGATGACGAAATTCTGGTAGGTTTCGGCAACAATCGGGTCAACACCTTTTCCTTCGTACTGGAAGTTGTCGCGACCTGTCATAGACTTGATGAGCGACTGCAACTGCTTGGCGGAATCGGATTCTTCATATTCCGTAATACTGACAAGTCGCTTTCCCATCAGGCTAATAGTGAATCGCAACTGCTGGACCGAGAACGCAGTGAACGCATCTCCGAACATCTTGTGCAGAAGCGAGATGAACTTCGACTTGCCGTTACCGCCAGCGTCAAAGTCGTTCAGGTACAGTACATATCCTGTCGCGGAGTTCGGTACACGCACCATAAAGTGAACGAGGTTGTAGAGAGCTTCCCAGTCCTTCTGTGTCGCACCAGACACGAGGTACATCAGGAACATAGCCCTGCGCAACGACACTTCGTCAACGAAGGCGGGGTTCACAGTAGTGATCTGTGAACACACATTCCTGTACATCTGACCGTCACGAGTAAAGAAACCGTGAGGTTCATCCTTCGCGAAACTCGAAATAATCTTGATTCTGCGAAGGTTCGGTGCGAGTTGAGTGAACACGCCATCATACGGTCCGTCATACGGTTGCTTCCGCAGTTCTTTCAAGCCATCGAAGGTCTGCTCACTTCCGTTCGGAGCAACGCGAGTGAGGTTCAGTCTGGCACTGATGATGTCGTCGTCAGCCTTCAAGCCTTCAAGTGGCATTGCATCGGCACTGCAATTCTTGAGCTTCGGAATCAGGCGGAAGTCACCGTCACGATTACGATAGACATTCTCCTTGATGAAGTCAATTTGGTCCTCGCTAAAGTACAGCGGAGTCAAGGTATCTGCACCTGTTCCACGGAAGGCTTCAAGCACTTCTTCATCGGAAGGGTTCATATCCTTGTAGACCTCCAGCACTTCACGCTGGGTTGCGCTCTTGCAACAGGCAATCATACTCTCGATAATCTTCGAGAAGTTCTCGCTCGGCGACATCTTGTCAAAGTCCACGACAGCCATCACTGCTTTCTGGGACTTCTTCGGCATCTGACCGAGGATGTTCAACACCTTTTGGAGTCTCATTCAACCTCCACTGTATTCGGATAGAGAGAGGCCATAGCTTCACGCAGAGTCTTCGGAGTGAGACCCTTCGCCCTGCGTTCCTTGGCGTTACCGAGGAAAGTCGTGATGAGGTCGGGTCTTCCCCAGTTCTGGAAGTGTTCATCGAGGTCGCGGTTGTACTGCTTGTAGTCGATGTAGTCCTTGTACTGTTCGAGTTCTTCGACAGAATAGGCATACACACCGTACCTCGGCTGGATGCTACCTGTCTTGGAGTCGATGAGCGTGTTGGAGAACTGAATCGTGGCGGAGTTCGGGCATTCTCTCGTGGTCCATAGGAAGTAATAGTTCTTGTGTTCCATAAGTTTTCCACCGATGGCGGCGTACTTGCAAGCACCACTCTTGTGATACTTGTAGACAAATTCACGCCAATCGTATTTCGAGAAGTCGAGGTCGAGCTTGTCGAGGAGCAGGTTCTTGAACAGTTCCTTGCCCACGGCAGTTTCGTGACCCTTGTAGGAAATGTAGGAGTATTCCTGACCTCTGCCATCGAGGAGTTTTCCGTCAGCATCGTACATTGCGTAGTTGTTCACATCACGGAAGTAAGCCTGTTCAATCACTTCTTCCTCGAACAACATATCGTACTTTTCCTTCATCTGCTTGCACTTCTCACGAAGCACTCGGGCGTTTTCCTCGCCCACCACGAACACAGAGTCGGTGTTGATTTCAACGACACTTTCCCAATCGGGACAAGCGAGTGCGAGTTCAGTAATCAATAACTGACCGATGTAGCACATAGCTTCACCAACGGCAGGGTCGAACGCCACACTGCCACCGCTTCTGATACGGAAGCCACCAGAGAGACTGTTCAGAACGAGTTTCAGGCCGAGGTCGAAGTCCGGGCGGTAGTCGGGAGTTCCCTTGAGCGCCTTCATTGCGAAACGCTGTTCCATAATCTCGCTCCACTTTTCGAGTGCCTGCGGTGTCTTGAGCAAATGCCAGTGACGGACGATTCTCGGATATTCTGACTGCACATCGAAGCAATACACCTTCTGGAACTTTCCCTTGCGGATGAAGTGACAGCCACCACGACCGAACTGGATTCCCTTGTAACAGACGCTCGCATCGAACTCTGTCTTTGCCTTTCCGGTGAGAGGGATGCGCTGACCGTCCACGCGCCTGATGCAGTCCTTGACCTCCTGCGGAACATCGAAGTCGTCCAGCTTGAACAGCTCAAGTGCGTACAGGGACTTCGGAGGGATCGGCGCACTGGTGCGGTAGATGATAGCCGCAGAGAGAGCCTGCGGAGTGCGGTCCAAGCGCATCAGCATATTTTCGGGATAGTGTTCCTTGATGAGTTCGACACGGCAGGGCAGAGAGTAGAACTTGCTCTTGGTCTTACCGCTGGCATACTTCCAGTACAGCACACTCGTGGCCCAGACATCGTGGAAGCAGTACTGCTTGATTTCTTCCATCATCGCAGGAGTGAGTTCCTCTGCGGGGTTGTACGGCAATTCCTTGACAGGGATTCCGCAATAGAGTTCCCACTGTTTCAGGGAATACTTCAAGAGACAGTTCGTGAGCATATCGAAGTGCTTTGCGGTCCACTCCTTATCGCTCGGCAGGTTGCGCACGACAGGGTGGTTGTTCGAGTCAAAGCCGATTATGTCATTAGCATCAGCGTTAATGTACTTCGATGTAGTGCCTCCCATACGCTTCACATCGTTCTTGATTTTGGCGAGTACCGGAATATCGAAGCGTGAGCCGTTAAAGGAAACGATATAGTCGGAGTTGCGGAAGCACTCGATGATTCGGTTCACCTCGATGCTCCCGACCTGACCGTTCGTCCCAGAGTCAACGCAGGTGCGGGATACTTCCTGCATCGTATCCATATCGTGAGTGATGGCGCACATACAGAAGTAGTGCTTGTAGGTTTCAATATCGAAGAAAGTTATCTTCATAATACCTCGTGTGAGTGTTGTGGTTCAAAATTAGGCGTATTTCGCCTAAACATATAGTATAGAAAAATAGGGCTTTTTGCCCTATTGTTAATTGCATTTTAAGGCGCTAAAAAGGGCTTAAAATTTGCACCTAATAGAAACAATAGGCACAAATTTTTAAGCCCTAGAACACGCCCGAAAACGCAAATAAACGGGGTTATTGTAGCTCTAATTTAACATCATAAATTTGCAGAATATACTCCGAGGAAGTACCAAATTCGATTAGAACGGAGTTGCTTGAGCCAAGATTCCTCCATTCAACCACTTTGTTATTCTGCCCAGACAGTCCGAGTTTGCGGTAGTGCGGCTGTGAGAACGACAGTCCACGGTTGAGTGACACCTTGAGGTAGATGTCCCTGCCACTGTCATCGTCAGTAATCAGGTTCGGGTCCTGTCTCACTCCGCTATCCATTACCAGCGCCACCCTGCGGATAATCTTACGGATGTCGAAGTTGGCGAAAGAGTCGCGCACATATCGAGTGATGCGGTGACCGTCCGCGTTCTTCTTCCTGTCGTCCGTAAAGCGCACGAACAGTCCTCTGGTAGTGATAGCGAGGTCTTTCACGATGGAAGCCCTGATGTGGTGAGTTGCGTTCACATCATCGACCCAGTGCCACCACCTGCCTTCGGAGAAGACGAAGCTCTCGCCGGTGGAAGTGTTGAGGCGCACCATCAGGTAGGTTTCCTCGCGCTGGGAGATGATTTGCAAGTCAGTCGGTGCATCAAGATGCCTGTCAATTTCTGGGTTGCTTACGCGGGCGAACTGACCGTTACTGATAGCGGCAATGTACTCACCGCCAATCTGGTCGTTCGCAATCACATAGAGGATGTCCGCGATGATGACAGGGTTCCTCGCACCGTGATGGATCACTTGGGTCGTGTTACTCTGGATGGGCGCGTCTTCGTTACCGGTGCGGCCCCAGATTTCAATACTCCTGTTGTTCAGGAAGTAGAGCTGACCGCCGAAGGACACGACACCCACGAGCTTGTCCGCAGAGCTGGTGGAAGCGTACCAGTTATGCCACAGGTCGGTTCCATCGTCCTCGTCAAAGGGATTCTTCGCCGTGTTGCGGAAGAACTGTCCGGGGTCAGTGCAAGTGAGCCAGACTGTGTTCTTGGACTTCTGCACACCGACAAGCCTGTTGTCGAACCAGTCAATCTGGTCGATGAACACAATGTCGGACAGGTTCAGTTTGTTGTCACTCGGATTCACGATGACATCGTACTGGTCCGGCTGAATCTCGGAGTCGATACCTGTGGCGATTACATTTGGAGACCAGAGCATACCAATCTGGAACGCTTGACGCTTCAAGGGGTAGTTCGGGTCACTGTCAACGCCCCACCAGTACACATACCGACCGTCACAGAGATACACCTGCGAGGGCTTCGTGGAAGATTCGCAGAAGGACACAGGCGTATCCATCATAACGAGTTCAAACGACTGTGCGTAATTCTCCCCGATGAACCCAGACATAACACCGGCGTAGGCCACTTCGCCTGTCTGCTCGTTGTAGGTGAACCTGTGAACATAGTTTCGTATGACGAGGTAGACATTGCCGTTGGAGTCCATAAAGTGACCGCGCACATCGTACTTCTGCGTCCACATCGTAGCGTTCACGACAGTCTCGCCCTGCCTGTCAGTGCAGGTCTCGCCACGAGGAATCATATTGACATAATCTGACACCATCATACCGTTATGGTAGACTGCGATACCGTTGAACTTGCCGACCTTATCTGCCATAGCGACCTCCGCAGTATCCGTTACCGTTCCAGTTGCGTCCGCGTTCGAGGTAGTTGAAAATCTTCCTCGAAATATCCTGCGGGTGCTGTTGCTTCGTCAGGTTCTTGACGAGGTTCATATAGCTCTTTTCGGCGAGTTTCTGCATTTCAGGTGCAGTAGCGATTCCGTACTCGACAGCCATACGCCAAGCGAGCGTGTTCAGCAAGAACGAACGGAACTTCTCTGGAGCAACGATTTCGCCCTGCCAGGGGTTCGGTTCCTCGAAAGTGTTGCGCACCGTAATCGGCACAGGCAACACCAGAAGCACAGGCTGGTCGCCGTTGTTGACAGTGAAGCGCAGACGGAGAGTGCCCATATAGTCTTCGACCGTGTAGATGTAGGTCGCGTGACGGTATTCGGCGCTCACCATTTCACTCGCGTGTACATACTTGAACTCCTCGCCGGTAGTGAGACGGAACACATCGGTCACTCGCATCGGGGCGAAGGGAACATTGAACACCCTGCTCGTCAGCCGGTCCCTGAACTGTTCGATGGTCTCACCTTGACGAGAGTACAGGTTGGAGAAGGTAGCCCCGCCGTCCCTGTTGAGCTTAATCTCAATCAGCTTGAAGTCGGCAGTCCAGATGGAAATATCCCTCTGCTTCCCGAACTGGTCGGTATCCCATTCCGGTCCGAACTCGATGTCGCTGTAAGTCTGGTGGTCGTTGATGATGAGCAGTCCGCGCTGTTCGAGCCAGTCCATCAGGTTCGCGAACACAAGATGTCCCAGTCCCGCATCGACTGTCCTCGAAGTGAACCAGTTCCAAGGCTGGGGAACAGGTCCGTACTGCTGGGCTGGATAGTCCAGAGGGGGAGTCGTGAGGTCAATGATTCCGAACTCTGGCTTGTACGGCTTCACGATTTCCGTGATGTCGATAGTCCTGTCACAGTTCAGGTCTGGGATGATCTCGTGGCGGAGAACATCAGCGGCCCTCTGTTGCATATCTTCCGGCACTTCGTCAGGGTTGAACGAAGGTACTGCGCCGGATTTCATCAAAGCCCTATTTACAATATCCATTACCTGCATAAGACGGTCTCCCATAGTGAGGTCTGTGAAGTTGTTGTTGAGATTGTGGATTCGGCTTCGTGTTCATCGGCAGTTTCTGCAACCAAGTGATACCGTGTACTACGGAGTCCACAATGTCATCGTGCTTCGTGTGCGGGAATTGCGTGAACTGTGCGAGGATGTCGCCGAAGACCAAGCCTCTTACTGCGAAATATACATTTTCGGAGTCGAAAAGGTACTTGACAACAAGTGCGCGTTCCACCTTGTCCTTGATGGGGTTGATTTCCAGCACACCACTCATTTCCTTGCGCAGTAGCTGGATGGCGGCGAGTCCGTTCGACTTGTTCTCGATGAGGATAGGCGTACTCTGACCCCACCGACTTCGCACTTCGCGGACTTTCTGCATAAGCACAGTGATGTCTGCTCGGAAGTTCAGCACCTCCAGAACATAGTAGTTCGGACCGCACCTGCCTATCACACTGATGGCGTTGAAGTCGTTGAGAATATCGTCCTTGCCAGCCGCGTCAACAGCGATTACGAGTCGCATCGAACTCAAGGGCGGGCGAGTGAGCGAGAACTTAATCTTGTCCTTCGAGAACAGCTTGCCTACATCGTCCAGAGGTACTTGCAGGTACTGTGCGTTGTAGGTAAAGGGGTCACTCTTGTACTTGTTGATTTCCTCGACAGGCAGACGCTCCGGGCAGATACTCTCACCGTTGTCTTTCAGTGCGGAGAATTTGTACTGAATCCACTTTTCGTTCGTGTCGGTCAACAGCCAGCCGGTCAAGTCCTGCGATGCGACTCTCTGCTGGATAATCAGGATAGGCACATCGGGAGTGTTGATACGGTTACGAATCGTGGACTTGAAGGTGAGGTTTCTGCGGTTGAGCAGGAGCGCACTCATACGGTCGGCGGGCTTGTTCGGGTCGTCACACACTAGGAGTGTCGAGCATCCGCTACCGGTCAGTGCGTTGTTCGTACCTCTCGCGATAATCGTACCATTGGCCCTGTTCACCCATTCAGTCTTTCCGTTGACCTGCGAAAGGGGCTTGAGTTCTGGCATATCGAAGTGGTCTCCGAGCCAAATCAGCAAGTCCTTGATTTCGCGGTTCTTTCGGGCAACGAGCTTTTCGTCATAGGAACAGTAAATCACACTTGACGAGGGATCGTTCAGAAACCGCCAAGCGATGTAGTGCTTGACGAGTTCGGTCTTGCCGATTCGTGGCGGAGCATTGATAATCACTCGCTTCTCGTCAGGGAGTCGCAAGAGAATATCCACGAGATTCTTGTGGAACTCGTAGAATACGAAGTCCGTCTTGTAGATGTACCTAAAGCAATATGCAATGAAGAACATAAAGTTCTCCTTGCATAGTTGCAGTTCCAGTTGACGCTGTGTCATTACCAAGTACCTGTCCAGTTTGCTGTTGCGATGCAGTTCATAGCGCCATTGACAATCGGGAAATGAAGCTCAATCTTGAGGAACTTCATATAGGACTGTTCAGTGGGGGAAATGTTTTTCGGTTGCATAACATACGCCCATCCGTTGCCGAAGTTAATCGGAATTTCCACGCCGCCGACTTTCACTTTCATCACGCGGTATGCCACATACGCATAGGTTACATTTGTCACGAGAATCGTGATGGGCTTCTTCCTGTTCGCATAGAAGTTGAAATAGAAGTCGCACATCACGGGAGTACCAGAATCACCCCCAGGACCCATCTGTTCACAAGCGAGTACAGCGGTGTCAGTTTCGTTCCTGAACGACACTTCGTACTGCCCTGCTCTGGAGCCAGAGGTGTTTTCAGGATTCTGTGTCTCAATGAACTCGCCAACCTGCTCGTCACCGATAGTAGTGAGCCACTTACCGCCGAGTCCAGCGATACAGAGAACAGAACTGTACGGCCTTACCCAGAAGTATTTTATGGCATTGCCATCGGGGTCGTTTACACGCACAAGCAGTGTGCTGTCTGTCGAGGTATTCCTCGGAATCCACTCGAACACGAACATCGTAATCGTGTTGCTCACGAGGTTCAGCGTGTAGTACTGGGCTTGAGCGTCAATCGCCGTGTAGTCTCCCTTCAACTGCAAGTGTAACGGGCATCCATCGCGGACAGTGTAGCTGATACCGCCCGGACTTATCGGTGCAGGAATCAACTCGGAAGTGTAGAGCTGGTCGATACCGTATGTCACAGTGGCACGGCACAGCGGCTTGATGATAGCCGCGATCGAGAGGTCCATATTGAACAGCCACAGGGGATAGTTCGTGTTGTTCTTCACTTCAATCACCTGACCCCATCGCGTAGCCACTTCGGGAGTTAGCTTGAGACGGAGCTGTGACGGAAGTCCGATACCATCACCGACAATAACTGTTAGGATTTTGGTATGGCGGTCGATAGTCACGGTGTCAATTTCGTCAACCGGAACACTCGTGATGTTCACGAGCTGGTCGCACTCCGCCCATTCATTGATTCTCGGCTTGTTCGCGAGGTCATTGTAGTTGAGGGTGTAGTTGTTGCCGGAGTTCGCAGACCACACCACATTGCCGTTGAGGTCAAGCAACTTGCCGTCATTCACATCCGTATCCATCGGACCCTTGACAGTCCAAGAGGTAGTAGCGCCGTCAGGGGCAGTGTACCTGATGGTTGCATCCTCACGCACGAAGACACCGTTACTGTACAGGTCTCCGTTCTGGTTGCAGAAGTAGCCCTTCGCGTTGATGTGAACAACATAACCGAGTTCGTTGTCCGCACCGTCATAGAACTTGAGTCTCACTGTCGTGTTGCCACGAAACGCAGTCAGCTTACCGTTCTGGTATTGACACCGGTGAGTGTCAACGGCGGCGATAGATTTTGTAGCCATTATTTACCTTCCTTGTCGTCTTTGTAAGTGTTTTTCGGAGTGCCTTGGTTGATGTTGCGCCCGATGGTTCTTGCACCGCCAAGGGTTGCAGTCACACCGGCCTTCGCAACGCCCGGTACTTTCATCTGTTCTTCGATGTCCTCAATCGGAGTGCTGTTCAGACCGTGCTTCTTCGTGAAGTCAGCCGATGCCGCTTCGCGCATACCTCGGTCGTGTCTTGCCCTGCGGAAGTTTACTTGGTCGCGGAACGGCAGAGGCACACCGCCTTCATCGGAGGCGAACACCTCCTTGCCACGGAAGTCGGCAACCTTCTCGCCCTTCTTGTTCTCGCGCAAGATGGACTGTCTGCGAGTAAATTCGTTCGGAGTTTCCACAACAAATTCACCATCACGGCCAGGGAACGACATCATACTCTCGAAGGTATCATCATCGTAAGAGTTGGTCTTACTGAACGATTTCGCGAGGTCTGGGTCAACTTGGTCCATACGGCGGAGCGTTGCAGGATTCACTTGGTTACGCCAGTCGCTCACGGAGTACGGAGTCGTTCTCTTGAACTTGTTCGTTTCCTCTCGTCCGGCGACATCCCTGCGACCACCGGAGTATGTAGCGGTCTCACGACCCAGACGGCCTGTGCGAGGGTCTTCAACCAGTTCGATAGCGGTACGGTCATCGCCGAAGCCCATCTTGCTTCGTGCGAGTAAGCCGTCCGTGTCCTTCGTCACTGCGATATTGCTTTCGGGCAACCTGCGCATAGCGTAGTGCATATCAGGATGGGCGTTCTCGAAGCGGTTGAGTCTTGCGTTTAGCCATCCGTTCCAGCTCGGCACTCCGTACAGGTCGTCAATCCATTCGTCAGAAATATCCGAGGGACGGACAGAGCCGACTCTGGGGTTGTTGTGCATCAGTGAACGGGCCAGACCAATCTTCACGCGTTCGGACTGTGGCATACTTGCGGCTTCGAAGTTTTCCACCACCGAGCGAGTCGGCTCACCAATCTTGAGCAACTTTCCAGCGCCACCGACAGCGAGAGGTACGCCAGCACCGACAGCACCTGCAACACCGAGGTCCGTCAAATTGAACGGAGAGGAGTGGAAGTAATTGTTCGGGTCAGTCACTTCGTCATAGCCCTTCGCGGCTCCATAGATCATCGAGTTCTGGATGCCACTTCCGAGCGAGGATGCGAGAAGCGGGTGCTTCACAGACAAATTCATCAGCTTGTTGTCAGCACCTTCAATACCCCTCGCGAACATCCGAGCGAGTTCGGGAGTTCTGCCGTTGATGGCGGACATCACACGCGGAGCGACTCGCATAGCGAGCCTTTCGCCTCTCGGAAGACGGGAGAGCCAGCGAAGGAACTTGAACGGCTTTGTCATAGCGGACAGTCCGAGTTCCGCAATGTCGCCACCTGCGGCTTCGACTTCGTTGCCAGTGTTCCCAGCCTGTACCATAGTCTGCATTTCGGGGTCGAGCTTTATTGCAGTTTCGCGTGGTGCAAGAAGGCCGAGTGCGGACGCGGCGGTAGTGGGTTCCTGCCACTCCTGCTGTTGCTGGAGTACGGTATGAGGTTCCCAACCAGCACGCTTATCGTAGCCGTGGTCCTTGAGGTAGTCAACGAGTGCATCGCGGTACTCGTTCCTGCCACCGTCCGGTCCATCTGGGAGAGTCCCGATACGGTCAAGGAATTTCTGCGAAGCATAGTCATAGATGTCCGGCAACTCGTAGTCAACCGCAACATTGCCATCATCATCGTAGGCAGTGTTGTAGTAAATCATATCGAGCATATCACGCGCAGAGGTGTACCACTTGTCCTTGCTCTCGTCAATAGAGCTTTTCGGCACAACCTGCACACTCATACCTTCGTCTGCGGACTGCGGGTTTTTCCACAGGTACACAGGGTCATCCATTTTCCCGCCGGTCATCGTGTTTACGATGAAGTTCTGTCTGGCAGTTACAATCTGGTCAATGAGTTCGCCAGCGAGAGGGTGGGTCTTGAGGTACTGTGTAAAGTTCTCCCTGCGACTCGCCCTTTGTGCCTGCTTCTCGGCGTTCGTCTGCATCGGGCGACCGTGAGCATCACGAGGAGTTTTCTTGACTGTTACTTTGTTGTAATTGCGCTTGTTTCGATTCGAGCGAACCGAAGCATTAGTTACGCCAAGTGTTGTTACGCTCATAATCACTCCTAGTTGTTGTTTGCGCCATAGTCACCGCCGAGTAAACCGGGATGTACCGGATGCGGAGGTTCCTTCGTGGCCGTAAACGGCGTACCGAGAACAGGGTCGGCGTTCGGGTACTGTGCCTGATATTGTCCGAGCCAGTCTGCAAACTGCGGGTTGGAGGGATTCCACAGGTGACCGGTTCCGAAACCGTATCTGTGACCGCCCACGCGATTCCAGAAGGCACTCTTGTCACGCGCCCTGTCGAACACGCGACTTGCGACATTCCAGATGAGTTTCTTGTTGGTCGGTGCGGACTGCATCAGGTACTGCTGGTACTGGTCCATACCGTTCTTCATCGAGGACACAGCGGCTTGGAGTTCGATGGGGATGTTCTGCCCTGCCCTCTGGAGTCCGTTGTAGACACCGAGGATAGTATCGGCAATGAACGAGCCACCGGCATTTCCGAGTGACTTGGACGGCTTCTTCATAGCGTCCCTCAACCCTTGGAGGTACTCGTCACGACTTTCTCGCTTGGAGCGTCCACCTTCCTTCGCATCATCGTCATAGTCGGCAATGCCGTTCATCAAGCGGTCCCATTCCTGCAACGAAGCCAGTGTGGAGTGATCCAACTGGTTAGACTGTGCAAGGACCTGAACAGCCTGATTACAAAGGAGGAACTGTTGCATAGCATTGTTGTAAATCTGACGGTCGACAGGGGCCATAGTTTCAACTTGGATACGCACCTTTTCGGCATCGGCGATTGCACCCTTGGACTCTGCTTCTTGCAGGATGGAGTATTCGCCGAGCTTATCGAAGGCTTCGGTTCCTTCTGGCGAGTTGAGCCACGAGGGGTCTTTCTGCACTTGGTCGTAGATGTGCTTCATCCAACTCGACAGGTTGATAGCCACATTGGTCGGGTCAGTGACTTCCTTCTTGAACTGCGTGGAGAAACCGCCTGGGTTGGTGGACGGATAGTCAAGCAGTCGGGTATCGACATCGTACTCATCGTGGAGAATCTGGTCGATACGGTTGAGGTTGTCGAAGAAGTCCTTGGTGACATTTTCATCATCACCGAGGAACTTACCTTTTTCCCATTTGTCAAGCAACGACTTTCTCTGGTCGAACAGTGCCATCTTCTTGTAGCGAACTTCGGCATTGTCATTCTTGTACATACGGTTCTGCTGGTCGAGTTGCTGTTGCGCGATACTCTTGTCCTGATTCGCCTTGAGGAGTGCGATTTCGTTGGCGACATTCCTCTGGAGCATAGAGTTATCGTTGACAGGGGACTGCATACCGTGTTCCATATAGGAAATCCACTTCTTGCCTTCGTCATACGGTTCGTTACCGAACAGTAAGCCGTAGATGGACTGGTACTTGTCGCCGGTCTTCTTGGGAGCCTGTGCCGGTGCAGTCTGCTGTACCTGTCTGCGGTTGGGTTCAGCCTGATGGTTGTCGCCATATCCGTAGTCATCGAGTGGCTTGCTCTCGACAGGCGCTTCGCCAATTTGCGGAGGCGCACCGATAGCTACTTGCGGAGGCGGAGTCGTCACGCCCTTGCCTACACCTGCGTTGTCGTCCATCGCGGGAGTGTTCGGCATCCTTGCGTTACTCATAGGCTTCACATTGTTCAGGCGGCTGACCGTGCGAGTGTTGTCCGCAGGTGCGGGCTTTCGCGGGTCACCGTGTCTGATTTCAGGCGGAGTGTCTGGAGCCATCAGAGGTACTCCGTTATTCGAAGTATCCCCAGAAACCGGAGTCATTCCCATCGGGACTCCGTACTGGAAGTTCTGCGGCTGACGGAGAGGGCTGGTAGCGATTCCGAAGTATTCAGCCTGCTGTTCAGGTGTAAGTGCCATCAATGCCCCCTGTACCCACCGCGAGGTGTTCTCTGGTACTGCTGGTTGCCAGTGTTGTCAAGGTCTTCGAGTCCGCCATCGACATCAGCCGGTGCGAGAGAGATAGTTGCAGGGTCGAAAGTCTCCGTGGCCCAGCCGTATTCAGGCTCGACCGCAGTGAGCTTGTCTGCACCTGCACCACCGTCTTCGTACACCTTGTCGTAGAGTGCCTTATAGGTTGCGGGACCGCCCTTGCCGTCACGGTCCTTGCCAGTGAACCCGACAAAGTCCTGAACTTCGAGGGTGGGGTCTCCGCTTGCACCGACACCGGCGGCGTTACTCATCGAGTGGAATTTCTCCCCGCGAGCTTTTATAGCGTTATTGAAGGCTTCTTCCATCGAGTCCTTGTAATCGTCACTTGCACGAGCTTCGGCATCCTTACCGGCGAGGAACGCTTCCTCCGCGTTCACGCTGGCAGGGTCATAGCCGAGGTCGTAGGAGTCCTTGTCGCTCTGGTTTTCCGATTCGCTAAAGGAACGGTCGCTGGTGGAGGCGGGGCTGATGTCAGTCCCACTCTCATCGTCAGCGCTGGAGGGTTCCTTGTCCGCGTCACCGTCCTCGTCACCGTTGGTCTTCCAGTCATAGACAGAGTGGAGCCACTGCCCGAACTTCGAGAGCTGGTTGAGAGTTCTCTGGTCGGGTGCCTGTGTCGGGATGTTGAAGGAAGGTGTCTGGTAGTTTTTAAGTCCGAGTCTAGCCATAGTTCCTCCTAGATGATTGCCTGCGACTGGCCTGCGGCAGTTGTAGCGGCTTGAGAGAGACCGACATTTCCACCGTAGCGAGTCATAGCGCGGTCGTTGTTGAGGTTAATCCAGTCGAGTGCGGGCTGGTTCTGGGAGTCAAGATTCTGCTGTGCCATATTCGCGAACTGACCTGCGGACTTGCCGAAGCCAGTGATCGCTTGCTGGTTGTTCTGCGAGTTCTGGATTGCCTGATTGTAGGCAGTGTCCCAAATCTCACCGGCCTTGTTCGCGACTGCGTTTGATGCGTTGCGAGTAGCGGCACTGCTCTGGAGTGCGGAGCCAGCACCGCCCTGAACTTTCTGCATCGTCTGCGAAAGCATCATATCAGTCTTCGGGTTCACGAAGTTCGCAACATTGTCTGCGCTACCGGCATCCATTTCGCCGAGTGAGAGGTCACCGGCCTGTTGAGTCTGGTCCATAGCTCCCTGCATCTGCTGACCGTAGATGTCGAGGTTGCGTCCGAGACCACGACCATACGAGGCGCTCTGGAGAGCATCGAACGAAGGCTGTGTGTCGGCATCGAGTTGCGAGTTTGCAGTACCCATACCGGACTGCGCGGCATCATAGGCGCGGTTGGATGCTTGAGTATCGGTCAGGCCGATTGCGTCAGTGAACCATTGGTGTCCTTTCTTGAACGATTCAAAGGGTGTACTCCAGTCCATTAGAAACCTCCGAAGTCATCGTTTTCAGGCTGTGTCATCTTTTGCAGTTCGGCATCATCCAGACCTTCCCACGACCTCGTTGGAACACCTCCGAGGTTCTGGGAGAGGGATTGTGCCGTCTGCTGATTCTGTGCGTTCTTGTTTGCGAGTGCTTGCACACCTGCGAGTATTGCTTGATACATAGATTCTCCTTATGCGTTGTTGAACAGGGTAGCCGCTGCACCGAACTTCGGCATATTAGCCGGTCCACGACCGAGTGTCGGGGGCATAGGCTGTTGCGGGTTCTGTTGCGGTTGCTGTTGCATCGGTTGACCTTGAGGCTGTCCCTGCGGTGCAGGAATAGGCTGTGCGGTAGACGCGAGTGCGTTCTGCACGCTCTGCATATTTTCGGGAGAGTTAAGGTTTGCGAGGTTGTTAAGCACAGGGTCGGAGAGCAACGAGTTGGACTGCTCTCGGATGGTGGCGATAACGCTCGCCGCACCGAGATAGTCTCCCTTCGAGAGGAAGTCTTCGAGCAGTCGCATATTCGCCTCCTGCGTCTGTTTCTGTTCGTCTGCCCACTGCTTGTAGGCGATTTCCAGACGCTTGATGCGTTCGTTGGAGTCGATGAACTCTGCCTGTCTTTCGAGACGCTGGGTTGCCTGCATACGCAGAAGTGCAATTTGTCTCTGGAGAGCTTCGATGGTCTGCTGGGACTGTGCGTTCTGCTGTTGCAGTTGGACCACAAGCGGTGACTTGTAGGGGTCTTGCTGGAATGTCTGTGCGATACTCTCCTTCGTCTCCTTCGGGAGGTCAGTGAGAGCCAGCATTTCGACTACCATACCTTGAGTGTTCAGTCCTGCTTCCTTCGCATAGTTGTAGATACTCACGACATTCTGCATATCCTTCTGGCGCTTAACCGAGTCAATATAACCGCCTACGATAACTACCTTGTTGGTGTCGCCATTCATAAGCATATTGATACAACGGTAAACTTCCTCAATAGAGTTCGCCATCCGTGTCAGGTATGTGTTCGAGATTGCATCTTTTACTTCATTGCGTGCTATGACTTCTTCTCTCGTCACCGCTTCACTGCCAGATGCGACAGTGGGTCCGAGCATATCGGAAATTACATCTTTCCAAGTGTTGAACGCGGACATCAGGAAGTCGTTGTCGTGAGGTACGAACTGTACCTGCGGAATCTCGTTTCCGTTCTGGTCCACATTATCAACAGTTTTTGCACCGGAGTTCTTCCAAGACTCGTTGTTGTTCGCGATTGCGTCACTTCGCACGATGTAGTTGTCATCGTCAGACGCGGCAGTGCGAGTCTGAATCTTCGTGCCTGCGAGCGTGAGAGCCTTGAGTACGCTCGCCATCTGGTAATAGATACCGCGATAGTGATAGCGCTTGTCGTTCAGTTCCACGCGCTCGCCCACGAATCTCACGACTGGGATGCGGTCGAGTCCCGGCAGGTCAACAGTCTGCGGGTTCTCTGGGTCCTTGTCATAGATGTCGAGTACAAAGATATTACGCTTCTTGTCCTTGTGATAGTGGGAGACCTTCACTCGTTCTGCGCTGGAGTCGTAGTCCACATAGGCACCGAGGAACGCCGGTGTCAGCATCGCACCGTGGTCTTCACTGTCGAGGTCGATGGGGAGGATGTCGAACACCACCACATCGGTAGCATCGCGCAGTGTCGGTTCGTCACCATTATAGAGGATGTACCGAGCGTCGATGGGTTTCACTTGAGGAACGCCTTCACTCATACCCACGCCAAGGAAGGCGTAGCCATCGTTCAGCACATCATTATAAGTGTCTGTGAAAATCGAGTTGAGACGGATGCCAGCACCGATAGTCAGGAGCTTCTCGTTTTCTGGGCGGAAGGGCGCACCGCTTAACTTGCTCACCTGAACAGTGATGTAGGTCTTGACGAGGTTCACGACCACTAGAGGGTCGTTGGTAATCATCGCCCACTCTGCGTAGTTATCCTCACCGTCACCCAAGTTTCCTGCGGCGGCGCTTCGGCTGATTTCCAGTGCTGTCTTGTCTAGTTCTTTGTAAGCAAGTCTCGGCTTGAACTTTTCGAGTACCTGCATCAATCGGAGTTGTTCGGACATTTGACGAAACTCTCCAGTAATTGTGTCCTGACGAGTTGCTCGTCCTCGGTCGATAGTTCGGGTTCTCGACCGGTATCATTTGAAACCTTATCCATCAGGGCGAGTGCCTTGACTTGGATCCCGCTTTTGGTTCTATGGTCGTCCACCACCTGTTGCAGTATCTTGGTGATGTCCTTGCCACACATTTCGTTTGTCTTGTACAACAGGTCACAGGCACTCACACGCGTGTTCGGTGGAGTGTCTGGGTTAATCGCAATGTCGATAAGTAACTGTGCGTTGTTCCTGTCTAACATACCTGAAATATATATTATTTTTATCCGAGCGTACAGAGGGGAGTCATCTTTTTTACGCCGTTATCGTCTTCCGACAGGGTGTAAACTTTGACTTGGTTGGTGGCCTTGTAAAACTCGAACGCCAAGAAGAATAGTTCCAGGCGCACACACTGTTCCTCTGCGGGTAGTGACTTGCCCTTCGCGTTCTTGTCTCTGGTCTGGCACGAGAAGTTGCCTTGCAGTGTGCGCACCAAATCTTCGAGATTATAGTTTCCTGATAGCTTCACAGTTACTCCTTTGTTTAGGTACAAAAAAAAACCCCACCGATGGATGTGCAGTCCACCGATGGGTTACTCAACAACACGAGGTAAAACTAATTGTCACTTTCAACAGGGGGTTCCACCATCTGTTCGTTGGTGTAGATTTTCACGCCTTCGTCAGTCTTGAGGTAAGCCTGTTCGAGAGTGACATCTTCACCGTAAGCCTTCACTACCTTGTAAGGAACGAAGTCCTTGTTATAGGTAATGTCAAGCACATCGTCAGTACCACCGAGCTTAATGCGAGTGATGTTACTGTACCCATCCTTGGCGGCGGCTTCCACGAGAATCTTGAAAGGTGTCTTCCAGAGTTCACCGTCAGGTGCGTTAGAGGTCAAGAGTCCCTGCAAGTTGGAGACACCCTTGAACAACTGCACGAGTCCAGCCTTTTCGCCATAACTCAAACTCTTCCAGTTCGTCCACTTCCTCACGACAACCTTCTCGCCATCTTCGTCAACCTTGATAGTGCCATCGGGGTTACGGAGGTAGCCAGCCATCAGGAACTTGACGGAAGGAACGGGGTCCTTCGACTTCGAGTATTTCTGATTCGGCTTGAGTCCAGCGAAGAAGAACCCGATACAACAGGCGGAGATATACTCGTCAGTCGGGAACTGCTCACGCTTGAAAGTGTTGCCAGCGAGGATGTTTTTCTGTTCTTGTTCTTGTGCCATAATTTAACTCCTTTTCTTTAGTTTTACTTTGGCATTACATAGACGACTTCTTTCAGTTGAAATGTAGTAAAAGGGGAGTCGTCCTTGCCCCAATTACTATGTAAACTTTTGTAAACGACTATCGGGATGGAGGGTTGACAGACTCCACCCCGGCAGCCGAGTGCTAATTGGATGCCACTCGGTGAAACAAATAAATAGTCCAACTTGGGCAGTTGATGAGAGAAACGAGTGACACCCAATTAACACCCACTGCCCGAGTGTTGTTGGTAAGTGAATCGAGCAGTGGGACCGTAGCAGGGAGACTACGGGTTATACTTGATGTAGCGAGAGCCAGCACCCTGCTTGAGTACCTTTTCGTACACATCAGGATACTTCGCCTGCAACAGTGCCTTATCGACAGTCACGCTACCCTTGCGTTCCACCCACGAGGCGAAAACCTTTCCGTTGGACTTCACCAGCTTGGAGGTTTCCACCATAGTGAAACCGAGACGGTTCTTGAAGTTCTCGAACTCGTTGTTGGCCTTGTCAGCCGCTTCCTTGAGTTCCTTGAACTTCGCAACATCCGAGTCAGAGATCGGCTGGGGTTCGCCAGTGTGACCGGACTCTCCAGCAAGAGCCGCAATAGCAGTCTTGTCTGCCTCGCCGTCACCGAAGATGGCAGGGGGAGTCTTAATCTGGATGGCATCCCACACGACCCTACACCTGTGTTCGAGTTCGTCCACATACTCGGGGTCGTACTTCACTTCGCGCTCGAAGTAGATATGGCCTTGGATGAGTACCGAGAAGAACGCACGCCTGATGCCAGTAATGCGCATCTGCCACTGCACCTGTGCGAAGTAGTTTTCAGGAATCTTTCCGTCTTCCCACTTATCAAGTGCCTGACCCGTCTTGCACTCGATGATGACAGGCTTACCGTCACCGTCAAAGCACTGTGCGTCAAGAGAACACTTGCGCCATTCCCACTGGTAGAGTCTGCCCTGTGTGCAGTCGTGGAAGTCAGGATGGATTTCCATAAACTTGCCCACAAGCAAGTCTTCAATGCGGTGGCCCCACTCCATATACCCTTCCTCATCGGACTGGTCGGGAGTGGTGATACCGAGCTTGTCGGTGTAGACGGTGAGTGCGGAGCGCTTGTACGCAGGGTGCATAATCACGCCAGCTTCGGTAGCAGTGATACCCTGCTTACGCCATTCGAGCCAAGCGTCAGTCCCTTGCGCAGGTGCGTTCAGGACTTCGTGTTCAAATGCAACGACATCGGCCATTACTGTTCCTCCTTCTGTTCGACAGTCATCTTCACATTGTCGATGAACTGCACCTTGTCGAAGGGGATTTCAGTATTCTCACCGTTGTGCTTGACAATGATGCGGAACTTCTTGAGGTCATCGGAGAGTCCGACAACCTTCGCGATTTCGTAGTCAGTGCAACCGCAACCACGGTCCACGATGACTTCGGGACAGTCACCGATACCGAGCTGAACGATATGGTCGTAGAACACCACAGTCCCATCAACAGGGTCCAGCACGAATACCTTGCTTTCGCCACCCTTGAAGTCATTGGTGGTGTAACCGTAGCGCATACCGACTGCGAAGCCGATGTGGCCAGTACCGAAGCCGTCATTGTCATAGGCGACTACGAGTGCGTGTTCGTTCACGGAGTCGAGCGTACCACGCGGGCCGAGTTCCATACCACTTGCAATGATAGAACGGAGTTTCTTGTCAGATACCTTGATAAAATCAAACTTCATAGTTTGTTTTCCTTTGTTGAGTTTACTTTTTCGGCTTGAATATGTTAATAAATACCACGAGTGCCGTAGCCGCAATCACCCATAGTATTATCGCTAATTTGACTGTCATTGTCAAATACCTTTTCGGAGAGATTCCCACTCTTCGTAAATCAGTTTTACGGTCAGGAACTTTTCTGGGTCGCCACCCTTGTCTGGGTGGTTCTTGAGTGCCCATTCCTTCCACGCCTGCTTCACATCGGACTTCATCGACAGACCACCGAGTGCCTCGCGGATGCGGAGGTCAACGGACTTGTCGTCGTCGAAGGTGTTGCGGAAGTTCGTGAACATCTGTTCGTTACCTATGCAGATACGAGCAATGTCACTTCCTGTGATGCAGTTGAATCGGGCCAGCCCTTCCGCACCAGCCCACGAGAAGTAAGTCAGGATGGAGGTCTGACCGACTGCGACCATCCTGCGCCACCACAGCATCAGTGATACCGGGGAGTGCGGGATGCGTCTCTGCGCCAGACCGAGTGCCACCTTGACGAACGGAGCAGACTCGTGGGTGGTGAGTGACAGCAGGTTGGACTGCCCAATCTGTTGCCATTGAGGGAAGCGTGAGAGTTTCTCAACCCTGTCGAAGTCCGTGGCCTGTTCGCACAGTCGCTTGAACTTCGGCTTCAACTTCCTGATGACCTTGCTGTCGGAGCGGACGAGTGATTCCAGCCTCCAAAAGATGTCATCGAGTTCACCGACCTCAAGCATTGCCAATCTCCGCCAGAGTGTCCTTGAACTCGTCAAGCTCGCTGAACAGTTTCTTGAACTGCGAGTTGATCCATTTGGTGTGGTCGAAAGTCTTACCGTCCCTGCGGGCTTCATACTTCTTGACGAGTCCCTGTCCTACGATGTACTTACCTTTCGCATACAGAATCTTGAACAGAGGGTTCGTCTTGTCTGCGAGGGGGAACGCCTTCTTGATGCGTGATGCAGTCATAGAGTTCAGGTGGATGAAGCCGAGGTCGGCAGGGTGTCCGTGGGCGAGGTAGCCCTCACGCACAACCTGACTAGCTACCAAGTCCCCAGCCTGCTTCTCTATCGTGGCGAGCATCTGGTTCAGTTGCTCCATAGTACGGGCACTCTTCACATCTTCCGTGGCAGTCGTCAGTGTCACTGCCTGGGAAGTTGCAGACCCTGTTGTCGTTTGAGTCTTCGTTTGTGTTGTCATTCATATAACCTCGTGTTGAACTCGGCAAAACTCTGGGGTGGTTTTACCCCTATTTTGCCGTCTTTATAATGTTGGGCGCATACCGAAGTACACGCCCACATTTTTGAAAAATTTTCGGAGTGACTCCGAATAAAAAATAGGTAGCACCCCAATAGAAAACTTACTAGAAAATAAAACAAAAATTTTTTTTTCTGTTGCGTTTATAAATTGGGGGTGTTGCTACCTATTTTTTGATATGGAATTTTGAGAAGGGAGTGATTAGCCGATGCCGAGTTCAGCAAGAAGTTTAGCCCTTGCACTCGGGGTGAGTTCCATCAGACGGTCCTTGAGGTCGTCACTCTTGGCGGACAGTTCCTTCGACACGATTTCGGAGACGGAAGTACCGCGACCGTAGCGTTCGCACAGCGTCTTGTTACTGCGCATCAGCACACGGGCCAGCCACTTCGCGGAGATTTCCTTCTTGCGGAAGCCGGTTCGAATCTGTTCGGCGTGGAGTTCGATTACCTTCTCGACATCCTCATCAGTGAGGTCGTTGGTGTAGGACATACTGTCGAAGCGCGTGGGTTCCTGAAGTACATTCTCGTCCACTGCGGACTTGGGACGGTCGTCCACCGGTTCGCAGGGAGCCGGTTCGCAGGCATCGGTGCGAGTGTCAACATTGCACTCGGCCTGCTTGTTGAAGTTGGGGGTTTCGGGTGTGGCCTGTTTGCCAAACTGTTCACGAATAGACATTGATTACTCCTTTGATACGAGGTTTACTATATTGTAGTAAGTTAGGTGGGCGTTTCGCCCGCTTATTTCACTACAATATAGCAAATGACTCGACTAGAATTTCTACAAAAGCAAGCGGAGGAACACCGAAAGTTCAGGGAGACTCCGCGCTGGCTCCTGTTCCGCAAGTATATGCTTGCGTCACACAACAATACCTGCGACTTCTGTGGCAAGCAGTACAAGCGTACCCAGAACCTAGATGTTCACCACAAGTTCGAGACCAACTACGAGAACCTCGACCCTTCCCGCTTTATGTTACTGTGCAAGACCTGCCACCAGTTCATACATAAAAAAAGGAGAACTCCCCAGTTCGGGAAGCTCTCCGAGTTAAGAGACTAGTACCAGAGTGAGAGGTACGCCACCACTGCGATGGCGCATATCAGTGCAAAGAACGCGCTACACATCTTCCTCCCTCACACAGGTACTGTGCCAGTAAGGGTGTTGCCAGAGGAAAATCATCAAGCGCCTGCGGTCATCGAAGGTCAGATCACTCGCCCACTCGTCAAAGTCCTTGCACTCTTTCGGCATCGGACGGTCGGGACAGATGGGAACCTTCGGCAGTTTCTCGCTCGCGAGAGTGTTGTTGAGAACAGCGATACCCTCGGAGACCTTCTCAAGCGCATTGACTGTACGCTCTATGGCGTTGAGTTCGAACGCAGTCAGCATTACTTCTCCTCCTTCTTCGGCTCGGTGTAGTTCAGGTTGAGGCTCCAGTCTTCAGTGAGATACCCCATACTGAAACCCTTCACCTTGAACAGTGCAGTCATCGGGACTCGCACGGACTTGGGGTGTCCGTTGGTGCAGTCATCGTTGTCAATGCTGTATCCCTTCGGCAGGTGTTCGGACTTGTTGTGGAAACAGATGTCTCCGTTGCACTCATCGTAGGCCATACCGATACCGCGACTGTCGAGGTAGTCCAGCAGGTCCTGAACCTTCGTCTGGATGACTTGCGCATCGCCGTCACTCACGCAGAACTGGCTGGCGAGGGAGTATGAAGACACAGACGGACACCTGCAATAGAAGTACACATCGTACTCGGACTCGTACAGGTTGTCGTTCGGAATGATTCCGCTGTCAATACAGCAGTCGAAGTTACCGACTTCGCGGTTCCACTCGTACTCGTTGTATGCGTCAATGTCATCGTTCATCAGGCTAGCGCAGGGAGTCATCTGGTAGTCCTTGCAATAGTACAGGTTGTAGTTAAGGCGGTATTCCGTTAGGACTCCACGGCGCACCCACGAGTGGGTCACCCTGTTGTACCAGCGAAGGTAGCAGTACGCGGACTCGCAGTCGATGGGCTTGAGGAGGTTCTTGTATTCCTCGCACACATCCCCAAGCTCGTACTCATCACTGTCAACCACGCAGTAGATACGGTGATTGAAGATGGCAGTTTCGTCACCGATGAACTTCAGCTTGACCTTGATGTCTTCGCCAGTTACCTTCTTGACGAAGTCGTGCTTGGAGTCACGCAGGTAGTATGCCTTGGACTGTTCGATTTTGGGGATACGGACTTGTAACATTTCCATAGTAGTTTTCCTTATGTTGAGTTCGGGTTAATTCCCGCCACGATGCCACTCGCACAGGCGAGCGACACCGCAGGTGGAAACTAATCTCCGATTACCTGCTGGTACTTCTCCAGCACGCAGTTTTCAATATGTTCCCTCAGTTGCCTTGTCATCGGCACGACCTGCGACCGGAACTCTTCGCCCTTGAAGAAGGGATCGAGTGGGTAGCCCACGAACAGTCCGTTGCAACCGTCCATAACTTTCAGCCCCCTCACAAGGAACTGGTCGTTCAACACGACAGTTGCCATAGCCTTCATAGAGCCGAGTCCCTTGCAGTCCTTGAAGGGATAGACCTGAACACTCGTGACTGCGAGGCAGTCGAAGGTATTGTCAGCTTTCGCTTCAAGTTTCTTGGACTCCACGGCACGCTCAAGGTTGTCAAGGTCGGAGCGCATAGACTGGATGAGTGCCTGTGCCTTTTCGAGATTGTCGAGGTTGAGTTCCATTACTTCGCCTCCTTGTCGTTCTTCTTCTGGAGTTCGCAAACATAGTCAGCGATGAGTACCTTGAACACGCCATAGAGCAGGCGTTCAGGATTCAACTTCGGTTCCTTGGTGGACTCGAACAGTGCGAAGGCGCACATATCCACGAACACAGGGTCACCGACTTTGATGTTCTTGATACCTTCCGCATTGATGCGCTCAATGAGAGTCTCAACGGCGGCACTCACAGCCTTGCGAGCGTGTGCAACTTCAAGGATTCCCTTGAAGGCGAGCATAGCACGGTTCTTGTCACTGATACTGCGCTTGGCCTGCTTCTCGGACTGTTCGTTGCACTGTTCCTTGGGCTGTTCCTTGAGCTGTTCCTCGTTGTTGCAGAGGTATGCGTTGATGTTGTTGTTGTTGTTGTTTTCCATAGTGTTATTCCTCGTTGTTGGAGTTAGAGTTATCATCCTCAATCTTGAAGATGAGTTTGTATGCCTGTTCTGCAAGGCGACAGGCTTCGCCGAACTCGTTGGGCTTGCAGTCACGGATGCGAGACTTCCACCCTTGAATGTAACTTGCTGTCTGGAGCATAGCGGACTCGGTGTCAAGGCCGAGCTTGCCGAGGCAGAGTGCCGCGCAGATTTCCGCCACGAGTTCCTCGCGGGCGTACTTGCTGGAGCCGAAGCACCCACCCTGCGAACGGTTGAGAATCTTTGCAGTGGAATGTCCGAGTTCGTGGAACATCGTATTCCAATACAGCTCACGACTCTCATAGGCGCAGTTGCCTGGGACTTGGATGGTGTGGTCGCTCGGACTGTAGAAGGCTTCGCTACCTCCCGCAATTCTACGGACACCGCAACGGTCGCAGTAATCTGTCACGACCTGCATAGCGGCAGTGTCCTCGACAGGTTCACCGCCTCGCTTCCACAAGTGTTCGTACTTGTTGGCTACGCCTTCGCACTGGTCGGTGCGGAACACAGTGAAGGCCCAGAGGATGTGGTGGTGTTCCTCCAGCTCTGGGTCGCCCTTGTGCTTGACAATATCCTTCGACAGGTACACGGTACTTCCGTGTTCGCCTTTCTTGACGCAACCGCCTTCCTTGAGTGCCTGCTGGAATGTCAGGTACTCGCCCGCATACTGCAACAGCATACGGTTGCGCAAGCTATAAGGCTTTCCGCAGGTACGGCGGACAATGCCGAACTCGTTGACTACCCACGGCTTGTGCCAAGGGACTACGCCAGCGTCCAGCATAGTCTGGATGCGAGTGAAGATTTGTTCGGTGGGGTTAAACTTCTGGGTAGCCATAGTTCCTTCTCCAGTCGTTGATGGTGTCCTTGAGGGAGATCACTTCGCCGAGGGACAGGTCGGTGGGAATCATTTCCACGATTTCCTCCAAGCCAGACGGTACGCTTTCACTCGTGTCATCCTCAATTTCAGTTTCGATGCAGTCACAGCTCGTCTCAATGGCGGTCGCGATTTCATCGGTGAGAGTTACAGGTCTTTCGGACACCGCATTACGGATGTCGCTCAACTGCTCCTGAATGAAGTCGTAGTCAATCATACCGCAACCTCGATGTAGCCGACCACGCAGTAGCCGATGAACAGAATCAGGACAGTGAGAGCCACGCCAATCTTTTCTCTGCGGGCCTGCTTTCTGTTGTAGTCATACCAGCTCTTACTGTTGCTGGGAATATATTCGTTGAAGTGCATTTAGAACCTCTGTTGTTTTACTTCGTGACTTCGCAATCTTTTTGTTTCGCAAGTGCCAGCGTATTGCGTCCCGACTGACACCGCACTCTCCGTCCGCTATGGAACGGATGACTCCGACCGCTTCGCTTGACAGGTTGAGTACCTTTCCTATGTCATTCGCAAGTCGCTCGCTTGTCCGTTCATCGGTCGCTCCGACTTCGGAAGTCATCGACTCCATACGCAGAACCCCGCTGTTGGAGTCAATATACTTACTTCGCAACTCGTTCTTGACCGCTAGGACTCCGACTTTCAGGAGGTAAGCTACCTGTTCCTGCTCGGTGCGTGTTCGGTCTAAAGTTAGATAAGCAGTAGAAAGCCCACCCCACGCCTCGTCTCGGGTGGAGTGAGCTTTCACTGCTATGATGTTCGCAAGTTTAGTGTAGTCTATCGTACCTTTTCTACCCCCTCGAGGCTGTCTTTCACTTCGCACTTGAGAGTGTCGATGACTCCGCGAAGGTGGTATTCAAGGCGCTGTTTGCGCTTGTACCTGTACGACTCGCAGATGTGCTTCGTGAGTTCGCTCTGTTCAAAGTGACACATTCCGTTTGCATCACACGCAATGAGTGCGAGTGCGCTGGAGACCACTTCCTCAAAGAAGCCTTCCAGACCTAACTCACTTTGCACTTCGCGCTCAATGTGTTGCTGAATCTGATTCTCAACTGACTTGAAGTTCATCTTATACCCCCCTGAACAGCCAATCGACCTGTGAAGGTGTGCGTAGAGTCAATGCGGTCTTTTCACCGAAGACCAGCCCTCCAACTTTATGTTTGCGGGCACTGGCACTGGCGAGCATCACTGGCAGATCAACTTCGTCAGACACTGCAAGGTAGGCAGGGCACTCACTGCCAAGCTCAAGGTCAGTCACTTCGCCGTGGTCATCAATGATGACTCCATCACGACACTTAATGTAAGTGCGTGTCGCCTTGAGGGACATTTCCTCGGTGAGTTCAAGTGTAGTTAGTGTGGTGAAGTATTTGTGGGCAGTTACAGCAACCGTAACTCCCCAATTACTCTCAAAGAATTTATAACTATTCTTAATCATTTTGTCAACCTTTTTTTTTATTTGTGGGTGCATAATTGCGCCCAACAGAAAATATAAAACAATATGATACACTAGGCCGAACCGCCACCGCTAGACCGCCCAAATTTAGACCGTATATTTTATTATGTTGTTTGTAATTTTGGGCGCGCTCTGGAATCTATTATAAAATGCTTCGAGCATAAATCCATAGAGCGCACAACAGCGCATAACAGCGCATAACAGCGCATAGAGCGCATAACAGCGCATAACAGCGCACAACAGCGCATAACAGC
>JBGVBD010000031.1:0-73139 GCA_045225255.1 Prevotella sp.
TGATAATCCCGGATGGAGTCCCTATTTAGGCTTGCATAAAGACGGATATCGCTTTTCAGCATCCGCCATCTCCTGAACAAGAAAGATTATCCTTGTTTTCAGGAGATTGACTACGTCGAATCTTCGATTTGCGGATCAAGTCCGCAATGACTGTAAAAGGAAGAGTGCCACAATCTATTATAACTAACAGAAAACCATGCAGAAAACCAGTCCGGAAATCTCCGAACTCAAACAGCAAATTGAGGAAAGCGTAGGTCGCAAGATGAAGACCTCCAACGACTTCACCTTTCTCAGCGGTGCCATCTGGGAACGCATACACGAAAACCTAAGCGCCTCGACGCTGAAGCGTATCTGGGGCTATGTGGACGGTCCCGACACCGCCCGCAACAGCACGCTTGAAATCTTGTCAAAATTCTTGGGCTTCAAAGATTGGGACGGTTTCCTAGAGCATATCAGCCAAGGCAACGGCTCTGACCGCGTCACCAAGCAGCATATCAAGACGGACGACTTGAAAGTAGGCGACCATATCTCCGTGTCATGGAAACCCAATCGTCACTGCACATTCCGCTACCTTGGCGACTACCGTTTCATCGTTGAGCAATCCGAAAACTCCAAACTGAAGGTGGGCAACACCTTCCGCTGTGCACTCTTCATCCTCGGTGAGCCACTTTACTTGAACAACCTAGTGCAGGGTGACAATCCGCCCGTGGCTTTTGTGGTAGGCAACAAAGATGGGCTTTGCGAATTGACCTCGCAATAAAAACAGTAGAGACGCGATAAATCGCGTCTCTACAAAGTTTTTGCATTTAATCTGAATTACAGTTTCCTCGCGACTTCCTTCTCGGTGTAACCCTCGATGATGTCGCCGACCTTGATGTCGTTGAAGTTCTCGATGTTCAAGCCGCAATCCATGCCGGCACTGACTTCCTTGACATCGTCCTTGTAACGCTTCAAGGAGCCCAGCATGCCCGTGTAGATGACGATGCCGTCGCGGATGACACGGATCTTGGTATTGCGCGTGATCTTGCCGTCCAAGACCATACAGCCAGCGATGGTGCCGACCTTGCTGATCTTGAAGGTCTCACGGATCTCGAGGTTGCAAGTGACCACCTCCTCGATGTCGGGGGCCAACATGCCTTCGATAGCGGCCTTGATTTCTTCGATGGCAGTGTAGATGATGGAGTAGAGACGGATGTCGATCTTCTCATTCTCGGCCATCTTACGCGCTTGCGCGGTAGGACGCACGTTGAAGCCCACGATGACGGCGTTGGAAGCCGAAGCCAACATGACGTCTGACTCGCTGATGGCGCCCACCGACTTGTGGATGACATTGACCTGCACCTCCTCGGTGGAGAGTTTCAGCAAGCTGTCTGACAAAGCCTCCACGGAGCCGTCCACGTCGGCCTTGACGATGATGTTCAGTTCCTTGAAGTCGCCGATGGCGATACGACGGCCAATCTCGTCCAAGGTGATGTGCGGGCTGGTGCGGCGCGTCTGTTCACGCTGCAGCTGCTCACGACGGTTGGCGATGGCTTTCACCTCGCGCTCGTCGGTCATCACGTTGAAGGCATCGCCTGGCATGGGAGCGCCATTCAGGCCCAGCAACAGCACCGGAGTGGAAGGACCAGCCTCCTTGACGGGACGGTTGTGGTCATCAAACATAGCCTTCACCTTACCATAGGTGGTGCCAGCCAGCACCATGTCGCCAATCTTCAAGGTGCCGTTCTGCACCAGGATCTTGGCCACATAGCCACGGCCTTTGTCCAAGGCTGATTCGATGACGGTACCCTTGGCCAGACGGTTGGGGTTGGCCTTCAGGTCGAGGAACTCGGCCTCAAGCAACACCTTTTCAAGCAGTGCATCGACGTTAAGACCAATCTTAGCGGCAATTTCCTGGTCTTGGTATTTACCGCCCCAGCTCTCGACGAGGATGTTCATATTGGCCAGTTGCTCACGGATTTTGTCAGGGTTGGCAGTGGGCTTATCGATCTTGTTCAGGGCAAAGACGATAGGCACGCCAGCGGCTTGGGCGTGGTTGATGGCCTCGACGGTCTGCGGCATCACGCTGTCGTCGGTAGCGATGACGATGATGGCGACGTCGGTGATCTTGGCACCACGGGCACGCATGGCTGTGAAGGCTTCGTGACCCGGGGTATCCAAGAAGGTGATTTTCTTACCACTCTCGGTGGTCACCTCGTAGGCACCGATGTGCTGGGTGATACCACCTGCCTCACCGGCCACCACGTTGGTGTTACGGATATAGTCCAAGAGTTTGGTCTTACCATGGTCGACGTGACCCATGACAGTGACAACGGGAGCACGTGGCACGAGATCCTCTTCCTTATCGACCTCTTCGGTCTCGGCGATGGCCTCTTGCACGTCAGCACTGACGAAGTCGACTTGGAAGCCAAACTCCTCCGCTACCACCGACAAGGCTTCAGCATCAAGACGTTGGTTGATGGAGACAGGCATACCGAGACTCATGCAGGTGCCGATGACCTTCACCACAGGCACGTTCATCATCGTCGCCAACTCGTTGGCGGTGACGAACTCGGTCACCTTCAAGACCTTCTTGTCCTCTTCCTGACGCATCATCTCCTCCATCATGCTGCCAGCCACTTGCTGACGCTTCTCGCGGCGGTGCTTGGAGGTCTTCGACTTGCCCATGGGGGCGAGACGTGCCAAGGTATCCTTGATCTGCTTCGAGATCTCCTCTTCGCTCAATTCAGGCTTCTCCTCGCGTTTCGACCTCTTGTCTTTCTTGCCAGGTTTCGTGCTATCCTTCGGGCCTTTCTTGCCAGCTTGGTCGCCAGGCTTCTGGCCCTTGCCAGGCTTGCCGCCCTCCTGTTTCTTACCGCCAGCATTCACACCGGATCCTGTCGGGTTCTCCGACGAGCCCTCGGGTTTACCGCCAGCGATACGCTTGCGTTTTCTCTTCTTTGCATCACCCTTGCCGCCTTTCTTCTCGACAGGCAGTTCCAAGGTACCGAGCACCGTGGGGCCAGTCAGTTTGGGGGCTTCCAGTTTGATCACTCTAGGCTCGGCAGGTTTCTCCTCGACCTTGGCAGGTTCTTCCTTCTTGGGCTCTTCCTTCTTCTTCTCCTCAGGCTTTTCCTGCTTGGGTTCCTCGTGTTTCTTCTCCTGGGGCTTCTCGGGTTTCTCGGCTTTCTTTTTCTCTTTCTCCTTCTTCTCGCGCGGTTTAGGCTCAAGGTCAATCTTGCCTAGAATCTTCAGCGGGCTGTCGGAAGTCTTGGGCTTCTCTTCTGCCACGGCCTTGTCGGATTCAGCCTTTTCCGTGACAACAGGAGTCTCCTTTTGAGGAGTTTCTTCCTTGACCTCTTCTGTTTTTTCCTCCTTCTTAGGTTCAGTTGCAGCTGCCTTGGTAGCCTTTTTGGTAGGCGACGCTATCGTATTCGTTCGGATAATCACCTCTTCGTGGTCATCCTCTTCGACGGGTTTTGCCGATTGCAATGCCGAATCAACGGAAACACTACCACCTTTATAAGAGAGGTTGCCCAACTTCATGGCCTCGTTCTTCACTTCCTTCTCGCCCTGATATTCCTTCACAAGCAGGGCATACATCTCTGCCGTGAGCTTTGTGTTGGGTGAAGGATCCACCTTGAAGCCCTTCTTGGCGAGGAACTCCACAATGGTGTCCTTTCCCACGTTGAATTCTTTTGCCGCTTTCGACAATCGAATCGTAAAATTAGTTTCTTCGGACATAGTTTCTTCTTTGTTTCTCGTTAGTTGGTTATTGCAATTGCTTATTCGGCGTCTTCAAATTCAGCCTTGAGGATCTCAAACACTTCGTTGACGGTTTCCATCTCCAAGTCGGCACGTGCGGCCACGTCTTCAGGCGTATGTTTCAACACATCCTTGGCGGTGTTGCAGCCCATACCCTTGAGGGCATCGAGGATCCACTGGTCGATTTCGTCGGCGAACTCGGGCAGGTCGACGTCTTCTTCGACATTGTCGACCTCGCTGTTGCGGTAGACGTCAATCTCATAGCCAGTCAGCTTACCGGCCAACTTGATGTTATAGCCGCCCTTGCCGATGGCGAGGCTGATCTGGTCGTTCTCCATATACACATTCGCCATGGTGTTGTCGTCGCTGAAGCGAATCTCGGTAATCTTGGCGGGACTGAGTGCACGCTGGATGAAGAGTTTCGGGTTGTTGGTCCAGTTGATGATGTCGATGTTCTCGTTACGCAACTCACGCACGATGCCGTGGATACGGGTGCCCTTCATGCCGACGCAGGCGCCAACAGGGTCGATGCGGTCGTCATACGACTCCACTGCCACCTTGGCACGCTGGCCAGGTTCACGAACAATCTTCTTGATGGTGATGAGGCCGTCATAAATCTCGGGCACTTCGGCTTCGAGCAGACGCTGCAGGAACACTTCGGAGGTACGCGACAGCGTAACCACCGGCGAGCCATTGACGCTCTCGACGCTCTTCACGATAGCGCGGATGGTGTCACCTTTCTTATAAATGTCGCTCGGGATCTGCTCCATCTTGGGCATAAGTAGTTCTATGCCTTCATCGTCGATGACGACAATCTCGCGCTTCCACACATGGGCCACCTCGGCGGTGATGATCTCACCCACCTTGTCCTTGTATTTCTGGAAGATGTTCTCCTTCTCATACTCCGACACTTTGGTTTGGAGGTTCTGGCGCAGAGCAAGGATGTCGCGACGGCCGAAGCTCTCGATGCGCAGTTCCTCGTTCACCTCCTCACCCACCTCGAAGTCGGGCTCAATCTTGATGGCGTCTGACAGTCTGATCTCGCGAAGCGGGTCGGTCAGTGCATCGTCCTCAACCACAGTGCGGTTGTGATAGATCTCGAAGTCGCCCTTGTCGACGTTCACGATGATGTCGATGAAGTCGGTGGTGTCGCAGTCAAACTTCTTGTTCAGCATACCACGGAACACATCCTCGATGATGCGCATCATGGCTTCGCGGTCGATGTTCTTGAATTCCTTGAATTCCGAGAAAGTCTCTACTAATTTGTAGTTGTCCATTTTTTATGTTGATTGTTTATTGTTTTTCTTGTTTGGCTTCTGGCCTCTAGCTTTAGGCTTCTGACAACTCAACTTTCACTTCCGTCCAAGCGGCCAGAAGCCAGTTGTCAAAAGCCAACAGCCTAAAAGGCTAAAAGATTATGGCGGGTTTGATTTCCACTTTGTTGCGTTCGAAGAACAAGTTGGCAGGTTCCTCCACGGGTTTCTTCTTCGTAGCTTTCTTCGGTGCAGGGGCAAACTCCACCTTCTCGGCATCAAAACTCACCAGCTTGCCTTGCATCTTACCTGTCTCCTTCGTCTTCACCTCCACATCCTTGCCCACATATTTCTGCAGCTGACGGTCCATCTTCAAGGCACCCGAAAGGCCCCATGAGAACACGGTCAGTTCGTAGTCTTCCACATCGCGGTCGAGTTTCTCGTTGACATAACGGCTCAACTCAGCGCAATGGTCGATATTGACGGCCGTGTCGGAGTCGACATAGACCTCAATCACGTTGTTGGGCTTCACCTTCACTTCCACGAGGAAGCGGTCGGTATTGGCGAGGGCCTCTTCACAGAGGGTTACTACTTGTTCTTTTGTTATCATAATGCTAATGTTATGCCATTCTTTTTTCTCGTATTTGCCTTCCCCCTTGTCGTCATGGCGGAGGAACATCCGCCATCTCCTGAAATACTAACAGTCACTGGATTCAGGAGATTGCGGGTCAAGCCCGCAATGACGCCAAGAAATCAAGGCTTACGTCCTTTTCAACAATAAAAAAACCTGTTACTCAAAGTAGCAGGTCTTTTCTTCCACCTTAAGTTGTCGAGCAAGGATTCGAACCTTGACAGGCAGAACCAAAATCTGCAGTGCTGCCATTACACCACTCGACATCATTCGTTTCCGAATGCGGCTGCAAAAGTACAACTAATTTCTTTACGCGCAAGTATTTTTTTCATTTTTTTGGAAAAAAAGTTGCATTTCGACAATACAAAGCGCGTTTTTGGTGTTTTTCGGTTAGGGGCAAAACAAAAAAGCCGTATCTTTGCAGTTTGGCAAAGAGTCAAAACTCGAAGAATAATCAACAAATTGTTTTTATATCATCATGACATTCAAAAGGTTAAACACGATTACAGGATGGCTGGTAGCCATTATTGCCGCCGTCGTGTATTTTCTCACGCTTGAACCTACCGTGAGTTGGTGGGACTGCGGCGAGTACATCTCAACGGCTTATAAACTGCAAGTGGGTCACCCACCTGGGGCACCTCTGTTCCAGATGCTCGGACGCTTCTTCTCGCTCTTTGCAGGCGGCGACGTCACCAAGGTGGCCATGATGGTCAACGTGATGTCGGCCATCTGCAGCGCCCTCACCATCGCCTTCCTTTTCTGGACCATCACGATGATGGCCCGCAAGGTTTGGATGAAAGAGGGAGAAGACGCTCCTTGGGTAAATAAAATAGGTGTGTTGCTGGCCGGCTTCGTCGGCGCGGTGGCCTATACCTTCACCGAGTCGTTCTGGTTCAACGCCGTGGAAGGCGAGGTCTACGCCATGTCGTCGTTCTTCACCGCCGTCACCTTCTGGGCCATCCTGAAATGGGAACAGGTGGCCGACGACCCGAAGAGCACCCGATGGATCATCTTCATCGCGTTCCTCATCGGCTTGTCCATCGGCGTACACCTGCTCAACCTGTTGTGCGTGCCCGCCTTCGTGTATGTGGTATATTTCAAGAAATGGAAGAAGACTTCGTTTGGAGGCTTCGTATTGGCAGGCCTGGTTTCGGTGGTCCTGCTGTGGTTCCTTAACATGTTCCTCGTGCCGCAAGTTATCAACTTGGCAGGCAAGACAGAGCTGTTCTTCGTGAACTCACTCGGCGCCCCGTTCAATGTAGGTGCCATCGTGTTCTTCACCGTCGTCATCGCCCTTATCATCTTCGGGCTGTGGTTCTCGGCTAAGAAGAAACATGTGATTGCCAACACGGCCATCCTCTCGCTGATGTTCATTCTCATCGGCTATTCCTCGTTCTTCATGTTGATCATCCGTGCCAACACCAACACGCCCATCAACGAGAACGAGCCCAAAGAGGCCCTTTCGATGCTGGCTTACATCAACCGCGACCAATACGGCAGTTGGCCCTTGCTCTATGGTCCTTACTACAACGCCCCTGTCACCGACCTCGTCGACGGCACGCCCATCTATGTGAAGGACAAAGAGGCTGGCAAATATGTCATCACCGATGACAACAAGCGCAGCAAACCCGACTATCCCGACGAGTTGAAGACCTTGTTCCCACGTATGTGGAGTACGCAAAGAGGCTCGCACTCCGACATGTACGACAGCTACCGCAAGGACAAGAAAGGCAACATTGTGGGCACTAATGTGCGCGTGACCAACTATCGTGGCCAGACGCTCAACGTCAGCAAGCCCACCTTTGGGCAGAACCTCAAGTTCTTCATCGACTACCAATGCAACTGGATGTATTGGCGCTACTTCATGTGGAACTTCGTGGGCCGTCAAAACGACATCGAAAGCCAAGGCGAACTCAACCACGGTAACTGGATCAGCGGCATCAATGCCATCGACAGCGCCCGCCTCGGCGACCAGAGTAACATCCCTGCCAGCCTGAAGAACCCGGGACACACCACCTATTATTTCCTGCCCCTCATCCTCGGTCTCATCGGCTTGGTTTGGCTGCTCAAGAGAGATTGGAAGCAGAGTTGGATCATCTTCCTGCTCTTCTTCATGACGGGTTTGGCCATCGTCATCTACCTGAACCAAACGCCCAACCAACCTCGTGAGCGCGACTACAGCTATGCTGGCTCGTTCTATGCCTTCGCCATCTGGATCGGTTTTGGTGTCATCGCCCTCATCGACTGGATCAGCAAGCTAGTGAAGAAAAACACAATGGTCACCACCGTGGCCGTCGGCTTGGTTTGCTTCCTTGCCGTGCCTTGTGTGTTGGCTGCCAACGGTTGGGAGGAACACAACCGCTCGGGCAAGACCTCAGCCCGCGACTGGGCGAAGAACTATCTCGCCCAACTACCGCCCAACGCGGTCATCTTCACACGCGGCGACAACGACACCTTTCCCTTGTGGTATGTACAAGAGGTGGAAGGCTTCCGCACCGATGTGCGCGTGTGCAACTACATGCTGTCGGGCGGCTACTGGTATGTCCACCAGATGGGCCGCAAGGTGTATGAGTCGGAGAAACTCCCGCTCTCGTTAAGCCCAAAAGAATACGACAACGGCGTCAATGAGTCGATAATTGTGGAGGAGGAAGACTACTTCAAGGGCAAAGATGTGGAACTGAAGCAAGTGATTGACTTCATCCATAACCCCAAGGCGGTGAAACGCTATGCAGGTGGCACCTATAACTATGTGCCCTGCCGCAACATCAAGCTCACCGTCGACAAGGAAGCCTGCATCCGCAACGGCATCGTGCCCGAAAGCATGCAAGACCGCATCGTCGACGAGATCACTTGGGAAATCAAAGACGACTACCTCTACAAGAGCGCCATCATGCTCCTGGACTTCATGGCCACCAACAATTGGGAGCGCCCGGTGTATTTCACCTCGTTCAGCGACATGTCGCGTGTGCTTGGCATCGACAAGTACCTCCACATGGAAGGTCTTGCCTACCGTTTCATCCCCGTCGAGGCCGAAGACTTCGTGAAGGCCTACCGTGGCGGTGTCTACCGCGAGGGCAGCTACGACCTGTTGGTCAACAAGGCCAACGAAGGCATCGTCAACTGGGGCAGCATGAACCAGGACGGTGTAGTGCCCGACCGTGAGAGTGTGCGTAACATGAGCTATGCACAACTGGCATACTCGCGTCTGGCACAAGCCTTGGTCAACCACAACCAGCTGGATTCCGCCGTCATCGTGATGGACAAGTTCCAAGAGTTCTTCCCCAACGAGAAGTTCCCCGTAGAGATCCACACCTACCAGTTCCCAGAGATGTACTACATCTGCGGTGCCATCGACAAAGGCGACACCTACATGAGGAACTTGGTCGACAACTACAGTGACAAGGTGCGGTATTATGGCGGTATGAAGCCCAAGTTCAGGAAATACTACCAGGAAGACATCGACGAGGCCATGAGCCTGCTCAAGCACTTCAACGGCGTAGCCAAGAAGTACAACCGCAACGAACTGGCACAAGACATCGAAGACCGCATGATGGAGTACTTCACTCTGTATTACGACGAGTAATAACACCTCGTCAAATAAACAAAAAAAACAGCGTTTGGAACCCAAACGCTGTTTATTTGTTTATGCTTGGTTTTCCATTTTTCGCCTGTGCGCGAAGCTCCAAACAATCATCACAACGCCAATGACCACGAAGGGAACGCTCAACCATTGCCCCATGTCAAAGGTCATGTTGCGCTCAAAGTCGACCTGCACATTCTTCAGGAACTCGATGGCGATGCGCGAGCCGAAGATGATGATGAGGAAGGTGCCGAACATCAGGCCAGGCTGTTTGTGGCCGAGGTCACGCTTGTAGTACATCCACAACAGGATGCCCATGGCAACGAGGCAGAAGAAAGCCTCGTAGAGACCCGTGGGGTGGCAAGGCAGCCACTCCGAAGACGGACAGCATTCGCCCGTAGTGCAAGCCGTGTAGTTGTCGACAGTACCGCAGAATTGTTCTTGTCCGCGTAGGAAGACGAATCCCCAAGGCAGCGAAGTGGGCGTACCGTAGATCTCATGGTTCATCACATTGCCGCAGCGAATCAAGGCGCCCACGAGACAGACGGGCACCACGATGCGGTCAAGAATCCAGATATAGTTGATGCGCTGCAGGTCGGTCTTCTCTTTCTTCGTCGACTTGTTGTAGCTTCTCACATAGAACCATAGCCCCAGCAAGATGCCGATGGCGCCACCATGGCTGGCGAGACCGCCTTCCCACACGGCCAACATCTTCAACGGGTTGGAGAGATAATAGTCGGGTTCATAAAACAGGCAATGACCCAATCGTGCACCCACAATAGTGAAGATGAGCATGATAAACAGCAGCTTGTCCAACGCATCGGCAGCCATCTTCTCGCGACGGTAGATGCGACGCATGACAAAATAGCCGATAAAAAAGCCCAAGGCCCACAACAGGCCGTACCAACGGACATGGATGTTGCCGATGGAGAACAGAACGGGGTCGACGTTCCAGGTGATGTAGTTTAGAATCATGGTTCAAAAATTATTCGATATAATAAATAAGCCACCTTTTTTGGGGGTGGCGAGCCGTAGTCTATCTCACCTACGGGGATAAATGTGTTGCAAAGATACATCTTTTTTCGTTTGTACATGGTCTTTTTGAGAAAAATATTACAGTTTATATAAGGTCTTGGTCCCCTTGTCTGCAAATCGAACACGTGGCAACAGACTCGTCTCCTCCGAAATAAAAAAGGATGACCTCTTATTGATCACCACCCTATTTTGGGCATCAATAACAGTTCCTTATTATTCTTTTTCGACTTTTTTACGACGTAACAAATAAGCATTACACTCATCAACAACAAAAGCATTGCCACCTCTAATGAAGTTCTTACGGCAACATGAAACAGGCATGGTATTTCTCTGCCAACACACTTTTATTTGTCCTAAACATTCTCTAATAGACAATTGATAACATATTTCTTCGTGTCAGTTTGGATTAGGAGCAAATCTTTTGTACCGCTTGCTATCATGTAGAATTTGCCTATTGACGGACTCTTAAACCAGCCGATGTAGCCGCCTGCCCCTCCTGATCCAAAAATACGAACTGAATCCTTCAAAACCGCCGCATCAATCTTGGCCAATTCGACTTCTGAACAAAGAAATCTTTTCTCACCAACGATTTGTTTTATAACAATTTCGCTTTCATCAATAGTGAGTGTCGTTGGAATTTGAACCACAAAACAAATCAACAGAGAAACCGTTGCAGTAGTTGTGATTCGCATCAGCCATGACAACCATTTCATCGGGATACGAAACGAGACCACTAAAAGCAAGATCGCGACAACAATGCAAACTACAGTTGTAATAATGACGGAAGTATCGGGAATAATGCTATAATCCATACCAAACCTATCTTATTTCTATATTTTCACCTATAAATTTGACTATTTCTTGACGTTTGGTAGAACTAACCACAAACATTTTCCCATTCTTCAATTTTACCAGAAAACAATGTTTCATATCAGTTACAAACATCCTAACCTTACCGTGTTTTTCATGCTTATACCAACCCCAATAGCCATATACTCCACCACTCCCAAAGGTTCGAATAAGCTTGTCGAAGAATTGCTCACCGTCTTCAATAAACGACACACTTTTAACATCAGCAAATGGCACTTTTACTGGCCCGACAGGCCTGAATATTTTAATCTCGTCGTCTGATACCTTCAATCTTATTGGCCAAAATAACATAGGCAACAAAAACAAAAAAACCATCAATATTTCAACCCACAACATATGGTCCCAAAATGGACGAATCGCACATGCGACAATAATGGCATTATAGAAAACCGTCATTATTATTACAGTTTTGTCCCAACAAAATGTCGAATACCAAGCATTCTTTGAATGATTCCTCATAACATTTCAAATTATCGTACAAAAATAGTGATTCTATCGAAAATATATTTATTCATACATTTCATAGTATAAATAATATGCCAAAAGTTGATTCTTGATTAAGTGGAATACTTCTTCTTTGTTTTCATCAGAAACCATATCAGCAATTTCATCCATAGTAATTAAAGCTTGATTTTCAACAAGTTCAATATATGTATTTCGATCAAATTGCGCTAGTTCATTGTCCGTCCATAAACGAACTATAGGATCAAAATTATTGCCCTTACGGCTATCTATGGTATTACCCAAATGATTCACCTTGACAGCCTCATTAGTTATTGCCGCAAAATGATATATCGCTGTAGATTCAACAGCAACTATATTTATTGCACCAACTAGAAACATAGCTGCCGCAACAGCTGCTGCAACAACAGGAACCAACAACACGCAATCCTGTTTAGCATCAACATTAAGGTTGTAGCTTTTTACGAACCATTCAAAATCCGCGTCCGTCTTGAAGTATTTTCTCAAATCGCTAATCGCAATACGTTCATATAACTGCGGCTTTATATACCCTTTCTCTAAGCATACTTTTACAAAACTTCCAACATCGTTGTTGCTTATTGCAAGACGAGCATCTTCGTCTGTAAATGCTGCAAGTAATAATTTCTGGATTTCAGACAATTCAATGCCATATGCCAATTCCCTTTTTGAAAAGAACTCATCGGGATTATTTAAAAGTTGCCGAACTGCATCTGGATTATTAAGCAATTCCTGCATGCATTGATCAATACAACTTGCTTCTTGGAAAAACAGGTCTGACATATTTGTATCATACAAATCAATCATCGAAAGCCCCTTCTCCTCATTTGGAGCAAATTCTTTGTAAATGTTATTGTCTAAGCTGTATTTTGAACAAGAGGTTGCCAAAACACTTGTACAAACTGTACCAATGACAGCATTCTTAAATAATTTTCCTACCTTTTTCATTTTTAGTGTTTCTTTTGTTTTATGATAAATTTTGAATTTGCAATTTTATAATTGAACAACAATCCCGGCATTTCATTTTGAATAATTTCAGATATTGTATTGATGTTAGCTAAATCCCTAACAAGTTCCATACAATATGCGCATTCATGGCTTAGACTTTTAGGTGCTTTGTTTTGATGCATCATTACTTTCTCATAAATGACCATTGGACCTTCCAAAAACAACCAAAGCTTAAATAGATCATCAAATTGTTTCTCATAGAGATCTCGGATGCAGTGTTTTTCTAAATCCCCTAATTTCAGGAACTTATTGTATTCAACGGTTAATCCACAACAAGACAGCAACTGCGAATATGGATTAATGTATAGCCCTTTGAAGATGTTATCACAGGGACGACGATTTAGCGATTGCAATCCCGGTCGATATGCTTCTTTTTCTTGTTTGAAGCTAATCCAACTCGCATCAATGCAACCAACTTGCTTTTTTGAGATGAAATCTCCAAGAATGGGATGGTTTTTAAAATAGGAAGAAGACAGTTTTGCATCCTCTGGCGATTCAACCGAAATTATTATTGTTTGAACCCCCAACTCTTTTGAAGCAAGTACGGCATTAACTATGTTTTCTGGACTTACAAACTTTGCATGCTCATCACCGGTGCTAAAATTGATTTCACACAATCCTGCATTAACCAATGGCTCCAAACGACTTAACGCCGATTCATATGTATTTGCCCAATGCCCATTCGTAACAACCCGAGTCTTTAATCCTTTATTAGTTGCATACCGTATTATTCGAACAAGAGTATCTCCTAATAAAAAGCATTCTCCTCCCGTTAGCACCAAAATTTGAATCGTTGTATACTCATCCAAAGCTTCATCAATATGCTTGGTCATGGTGCCATAATCCATAATGTAATCAATCTGTGGATTGCAACCAAAGCAGCAGTTCTCGCAACTTGAAGTACATTTGTGAGTTGGAGAAATGGTAAGTATCAAAGGATCAACGTCGATATACTTCCTAATTCGATTCATAGCATCTTTTGTATTATAGTGCGACAAAACTATGATAAAAAAAGCCAAAAGGTCTTTTTCGTCACAATCTTTCTTATTACCGTCACACTTTTCGCGGCAAGCGTTAAAGAAATGCAAACATGCGTATCATTTATAAAATGCCACCTTAAATCGCTTCCATTTCCGAAAAGCTATATCGAATTCTCTGCCATCTTTCATTATCACAGTTTTCCTATTACCGATTTTGGATTTTATAGCCACAACATCTCTCAAGCTGACAATAACATTACGGCTTATCCTCTCAAAACGCCATGGCGATAGTTTTTCTTCAAAATAAGCAAGTGAATAAGTGCAGTCAATTTTACTTCCATCGGCCATTGAAAACGTAGACACATAGCAGTCGCACTCAATATAAAGCAAATCTTTTATCTCAATTTGGCGAATTGTCTTACCGCTTTTTATGATGATTGTCGGAGCGTTGTTTTTGTCCATGGCAATTAAATCTTTCGAGAGCTGCTTCGATAGTAACGAAAAAAAAGCGTGAACCGATTCGTCACCTATTTCTTTCATCGGGCGTCTGGAAAAGCCTTGTGGGTAAATATGCAACAATGATTCACGCCAAAACGTGAACCCTTCGCAGACTTACTCTCACCCATCGATAGTATTCCAGACTTTGACGAAAGGAGAATAAAAGCGTTGAGCTCAATATGTTATTATGTCAGTTATTTCTATTTGCGTCAGTGTCCTCTAAAATTCACGGCAAATATATGGTTTTTCCGACGCACGGTGCAAGTTTTATTGAATTTAAATCAAAAAAAAATGAAAATTGCTGATGAACAACGACAGTATATTCCAACATTTTTTTCATCAAGATGTAACTTTTTCGCAAAATTTCCGTATTACATTCGTTAAAGATGGACAGAAGTCAATTCAACCAGTGCGTGGAGCAATATGCCGACCGGCTTTTCCGCTTCGCGTTCGCAAGCCTCCGCAACCGCGAGCAGGCCGAGGACGTGGTGCAGGAAAGCTTTGCACGCGTTTGGGAGAAGGCCAAGACGGTGGACTTCGCCAAGGCGAAATCCTACCTCTTCACCACCGCCCACCACGCCATGATTGACGAAGCCCGTCTGCGACAACGTTTTGTGAGTGCCGAAGACTACACGCCCGCCGAAGAGAAAACCCAAGCAGTCCCCTACCCTGATGTCAACGACATCCTGCACAAGGCCTTGACCACCCTGCCCGAAGCACAACGCAACGCCTTGCTTTTGCGCGATTATGAGGGATACAGCTACCAGGAAATAGGCGACATCACAGGGATGAGTGAGTCACAAGTAAAAGTGAACATCTTCCGCGCCCGCACCGCGCTGAAAAACAAACTGAAAAGCATCGACAACCTTATCGACATAGAGCCATGAAGACAAACATCACCATCGACAACTACGAGGCCTACCTCCTGGATTATATTGAGGGCAACCTCGGTCCCGACGAAGCAGAGCAGCTGAAAGCCTTCGTCGCGGCACAAGGTCTGGACTGGAACGAGCTCACAGAGGAACTTCCGCATTTGGAGGCACCTCAAATTGAGTTCGAGGACAAAGAGCGCTTGAAGAAAAAAGGCGCCCTCGTGCCCCTCTATGTCAAGATTGCCTCGGCTGCCGCTGCTGCCGGATTGCTGCTCACCGTCACCTTGTGGCCCGACAAATCGATGCCGAAAGTGGAACCTATCGCCACCCTTAAACCCATTGAAGTCAGCCGCATCAACACTAACGAGTCCACAACCTTGTTGCCGAGACGGGCCACAGAAAACACACTTTCCGAACAAAGGACGATGCCCAACAAAGCAACTATGCGTCATGCGACTAACGCAATAGGGCACAGTGTTCCTGCAAGAGAGACAACGCCTTTGTTGGCTCAATTACCGGCAAGAACCGCTACCGCTATAGAAGCCAACCTGCCTTGGACTGACTTTGACGAGCCCTACTTCGACATGATTGCCTATCGCATGAACAACGAGTTGGCCATGACGCAACTCAATAAAAACACTGTTTCCGATGATGCCGAAAACGAGCAAGGACTTTCGCTCATCGGCCGAGGCATATACCGCCTAACCAACGGTCGCCACGACAGTTTTGCCAGCATCATCTCCACGGGTTTAAGCACTGCCAAGAAGGAGATTAGCCTCGCCGCCACCGACGCAGCCTTGACAGCCTACTACCGCGCTGACGAACACTTTGAGGAAGTGAAAGAGAACTGGCAGGACAAACGGGAAGAATGAATAAATCACGCAGAATCCGCTGAATTGTGGGAAGCGCAAAGCGACGCAAACTTAGTGCCCGATAGGCTTTTGCAAATTAACCTCATTGAAATCCCCGATTGATTACATCGAATGCGAGGCATTTCGGCGGAGCCAATCTACGATTTCTGTGTGAGATAATTTTCTGCGTGGAAAATCGGGGAGAACGAATAAAAGCACGCAGAATCCGCTGAATTGTGGGAAGCGCAAAGCGACGCAAACTTAGCGCCCGATAGGCTTCTGCGAATTCTGCGGATTCTGCGTGAAAAGAAAACTATATCCTGCGTGAAACTAATCAGAAATTGACGCTAAACCCAAGCATGAGCGGGTGTGCCTTGGCTGCATCACGTCCTTTAACGAAAGTGGGCACAAGTGCATAGTTGACAAAGAAACCCAGATTATCACCGCCAACGCGCAGCGAGGCGTCGCATTTGAATAGATTCGTCAGATAGTTTGAGTAGGTCTTGTTGTTTTCACCATCACCATATTTGATACGATTCCATGCGGCAAGACGGATGCCTCCTGTTACACCCAGGTCGATATAGAGATGGCGCGCTGGTCTCACTTCCACCATCAAGGGAGCCTGAAGATAGAGCAGCCCAAACTTGCTGTTTTTCACGGGGCGATCGTCAGGAATCAGGGTGTTGACCAATTCTCCGTCTTGGACCGTCATCCTGATATAGTTTTTCCAACTATAGTTGTTCCAGCCAAGACCGATGCCAGTAAACATTCCCACTTTATGCTTGCGGTCAAAAGCGACGCCTACATCAGCGATATTGAAACCAAAATACCAACTACGCAGAGGACGGATGGCCATTGACTCATTGGGACCAGTATACACATTCATTTCAGACGGGTCAAGGAGCATATTCAGGCCAGCCTCGAAGCCATTCCAATGGGCATCGAAAAGGAGGTCCTTTTTTCTGGAACGACTGCCCTTGAATTTGCCTTCCTTTGACGATGTGTTTTCCACAACATTCGATTTCACAACATTCAAACCGTCGACATTCAAGTCACCACTTCCAAGCAGTATGGTTTCCAACACATTGCATCTACCTTGAAGGATGATATCACCCGAACCATTGAGGACAACGTGTACGGTATCGTAATCCAACTTCATAACCATGTCGCCCGATCCACCATTATATACATTGATATAGTCACCTTTTATAGTGTTCCTGCAGATGACATCGCCAGACGAAAGCAATTGGATGTTTTCAAGTTGTGAGACTTCAACTTCATAGTCGTCTGAACTGGAAAGAAGTAGCATCCCCGACTCCGTACGGTTGTCGGAGACCATCTTGCCCTCTTTCTTCAACGAAAACTGTCCTGGAGTCTGGCTGATAACGACATCGCCCGAGCCCGTTACTCGAATGACGCGAACTGGGGAATCGTCTTTTTCCGCAGGACGATAGTTGTCAGGCATATCATACCTTTTCTCAAACTCCGAGCCCCACTGCTCCATCTTGCGGCCCCATTCTTCCATTTCTGCGCCCCATTGCTCCATGTCTTGTTCAAAAGTCTTCCAATCAATTGAATCCGAAAGATATTGGAGGTTCATACCCAATTCACGCATCCGTTCGGAAAACTGTTCTTGGGCTTGCTTTATTTCAGCCATTCGGCTTTTCATGATGCTATCCGTTTTGGGATCAATTGTTTTGGGTTCATTTACTTGTGCCTTCACCGTTCCGAAGGCCAGCAGCAGCAAGGCTGCGAAAAATAATCTTGTTTTCATTTTTATTGGTGTTTTTGATGTTTGTTGTTCTTCCTGTACTATTGACACTTCAATGGAAATCACATCCCTAGAGCCTTGACTGTCATGGCGGAGGGGCATCCGCCATCTCCTATGCGCGAAGGCCATGCCCTCCCGTTCAGGAGATTGCGGGTCAAGCCCGCAATGACGGTTTAAGGGTGAATGAAGTGCCTCCCATTTGAGTGTCTTTCAATCGTAATACGAAGAAACAGCAAAAAAGTTACAGCCTTCACTCAAAAAAAGCCTGAAAATAGCATTTGCGTTCGGCAGTGAGGGTTTCGCCTTCATTCAATTCAAGTTTCACATAAACCTTTTGCAAGTCGGCATTTCTCAAATAATCACCTAGGCCTTCCACCGTGTATTTCCGGTTTTCGTTCGCATCCATCTCCACCTTCACTTTTTGCTCAAACTTTGGGTGGTCCTTGAGCCTATCAAGTTTGAGGTCTTCAAGGTCGCACACCGCAACGGTCAGCGTGCCATCAATGTCGCGAAGCAAGTCGGATGTGACGAAAACGCCATAGTCTTTCCGGTCGAGACTCAAAAGCACTGGCGCATAAAGTGTCTTGAGCCTTTCGTAAAACACTTTGGGATTGCCGTAATAATCGATGGACGACCACGAAGTCACAGGCCAGGCATCGTTGAGTTGCCAATAGAGCGTGCCCATATTATAGGGTTTCGCCGTGCGGTGTGCCTCAATCGCGACTTCCATGCCGTAGGCCTGTGAGAGTTGGCTCAAATGCACATATTCCTCAAAGTCCTTGGGCTTAACATTAGGGAAATACCGTTTGATGAAGTCATCGATTTGCCGCGTGCCACGCGGGTGTTTCTGATGTGCCGCAATGACTTTGGCATCCTTACTCAACGCCTTACCCTGCGCGATTTTCTGCAAGGTAGAATAGTCAGGATAACTCTGGTAACCGTACTCGCTGTTGAAGCGCCCCACCTTCTCGCGGTACATCTCGTAAGGCTGCTCGCCCCACCAAACACCCCAATAATGCACATCGCCTTCCGTCAAACTCTCGGGTCGACCCCAGCCTTTCGAGGGTGAACTGGGCCAATAGGGCCGCGAACCGTCGTAGATCTCGACGGACCATGGCAAGATGCCCTCAAAGAGTCGGTCATAACCTGCCTTGACAGCCTTGTCATCCTCTTCGCTCCAACCCAAGGACTGTTGCCAACCCCAGTTATAGTAGCCTTCCGAGATTTCGTTGCCACCGCACCACAAGGCCAGCGATGGATGCGAAGCCAAGCGTCTCACCTGCTCCTCCGCTTCAATCCGAGCGTTTTCGAGGAAAGTCTCGTCGAAAGGATACATCGAACCTGCATACATGAAGTCCTGCCATACCAAGAAGCCCAACGAGTCGCAGATATTGAAGAAATCATCCGAGGGATAGATGCCGCCGCCCCACACACGCAGCATATTGAAATGGGCATCCTTGGCCATTTTGAGCAACTTCAGCGTGTTGTCGACGTTAATCCAAGTCTCTATCATCTCCTCGGGAACATAGTTCGCGCCTTTGGCATACATCGGCACGCCATTCACCTTGAAATAGAAGGCGCGACCGATGCTGTCGGGCTCATCGACCATCTCGAAGGTACGGATACCCGACTTGAACTTTTTGGAGTCCAACACTGTGTTACATTTTTTCAACACCACCTCAAAGTCGTACAGCGGTTGTTCGCCCATCTCGTTGGGCCACCAAAGTTGAGGGTCTTGTATAAAAACAGGAAACACCTTATGATGACGGCCTTTCGACAGGCTCAAGGACCTGTTGGCTAAAGTCGTTGAACCTGTTGAGACGATAACTTCATATTCCCCGTCCGTTGCATTCTCAACATCCAAATGCAGCGTCAACATGGCATGTACCGAATCAGCGATTCCTGTGACGGCATAGGCGTCTTCCAAACGCGCCTCGTTCCATCCCATCAGTTTCACGGGTTTCCAGATGCCCACATTCTTGTACTTCGGTGCCCAGTCCCAGCCATGCTGATAGGGGGCTTTGCGGCTGACAGCATACTTCTCTGGCAAAACAGGCAGGACCTGTTCGTATAAATCCGTCATAACGCTGTCGTATCCAGTGAAATGCACTTCAAGCAGGTTGTCTTTCTCCTTCAAATAGCGTTTTACATCCACTTTCCATTCACGGAATTGGTTGTCGGTGGAGATCAACTCATAGCCATTCAAAGAGATATCGGCATAAGTGTCAAGGCCTTCAAAAACCAGTTCGACAAACTCTTTTTCGAGCAGTCCCTCATCCACATCAAAGCGCAAAGCGTAATCCCACACATGGTCGGAAATCCAGAGCAATTGGTTTTCCACCGTGCCGAGATAGGGATGGGGAATCACTCCGTTTTCGTATAGGCTCTGCTGCACCACCGAGGGTACATCGACCTGCATCTTTATAGATAAGGTGTCTCCCGTAAGCGTCCAGCCTTGGTTGAGGCTTTGCTCGATGACATTTTGGCTTTCCGCCTTTTGGCAGCCCATGAAAGCAAACAGCAGCAATAATAATGGAAAGGGTTTTTTCATATATGTACAAGTTTAATCAAAAGAAGTCGTCATTGCGAGCAACAGAACCCAACCTAAAACGTCATTCCGGACTTGATCCGGAATCTCCTACGCTTAATGGTTCGTCTTCGAGCGCAGGAGATGGCGGATGTTCCTCCGCCATGACGGTAAAAGGGTTATGTTCGTATTCCCATGCAATAGAATCAAAACGGATTCAATATCTTTTCCATCTCGTAAATCAAGTCCTTGTTCGACTCGGTCCAGACCATCGTTGCGCCAGTCGCATCCTTTTGGTTAGGATAGAGTTTCTCGTTGAAGCGCGGCACCCAATGCGCCAGCGAGGCGTGGCAATGCACCACACCCGTCATGTCAAGGATCTCCTTCACATTGCCGAGGTTGATGCCGCCGCCAGGCATGATACCGATCTTGTCGCCATAGCGCAGCTGCATCTCAGCAATCATCGGGACACCTTCCAAAGCCGTAGGCTTGCCACCCGAAGTGAGGATTTTGTCAAAACCGAGTTCAATCAGTTGCTCCACTGCCTCGAAAGGCTTCACACAGGCATCGATGGCGCGGTGGAAGGTGAACTTCAAGCCTTCTCCCGCTCCCATCAAGGCCTTAATCGTCTCATGGTCGAGTTCTCCCTTGTCGTTCAAGGCACCAATGACCACGCCCTCAAAGCCGAGTTTCTTGCAAAGCATGATGTCGGTCTTCATCATCTCGACTTCTTCCTCGTCGTAGATGTAGTTGCCCGGTCGCGGACGAATGAGCACGCGCATCGGGATAAAAGAAATGTCGATGGCCTTGGCCAAAGTTCCAAACGATGGCGTGACACCGCCCACTTCGAGGCATTCGCACAACTCCACACACTGGGCGCAGCCGTCCATCGCATTCTGCAACGACTTAATGCCGTTGGCACAGATTTCTAATCTAATCATAGTCCTAGAAATGTCTAATTCAACGAAGTTAATTTTGTGGCAAATATAGCAGTTTTGTTGTTATCTTTGCAGAAATTTTCCAACTATGAGAGCCCGACTCCTGATTATCCTCTGCCTTTTCAACCTATGCACCTTCGCACAGAACACTCATATCCTCCCCACTCCTCAACAAGTCGAAACCACCGAAGGCCACTTTGTATGGGACGATGAGGTTGTCCTCACTTATGATGCCTCCGACAACGGAATCAACCAGATGGTCACTTTATTCCGTAACGATTTAGACCAAATCAGCGGGAAAAAAGTGCAGTTTTCGCGAGGTGTCATCAAAGGCAAGAAATTCATCGAACTCATCAAGACGGACCACCTCGGCGTCAGCGAAAACGAGGACCAGGCCTACCGTCTGACGGTCAACAACAACTTCATCCGCATGGAGGCCACTACCAACACGGGACTTTTCTATGCCACGCAAAGCCTGAAACAACTCTTCCGCTACTCTATTTTAAGCAACAAAGGCGAAATAGTCATCCCTTGCATGACCATCACCGACTGGCCCAACTTCAAGATTCGCGCCTGGCAAGACGACATCAGCCGCGGCCCCATCGTCAGCATGGACTACCTGAAACGCCTCATCCCGCAGTTGGCTGAATGCAAACTCAACGCCTTCTCGCTTTACACCGAGCACACCTTCAAAACCCAATGTCACCCCGACATCGCACCAACCAATGCCTTCACCGCCGAAGAAATCAAGGAATTGGAGGATTTCTGTAAGCCCTATCATATCCAAATCATCGGCAACCAGCAATGTTTCGGGCATTTCGAGGAAATACTGTGCAACCCGTTCTTCAGCGACTTGGCCGACACGAAATGGAACCTCAACCCTGCCAAGGAGGAAACCTATAAATTCCTTGAAGACCACTTGCGCGAGGTGGCTAGTGCCTACAAGTCACCATATTTCAACATCAACTGTGACGAGACCGAGAGCCTCGGTCAAGGCGCAGCCAAAGCATATGTCGATTCGTTGGGAGCAGAAACCGTTTACTATCAGCATGTCAATCGCGTCAACCGCATGCTGCGTCCTTACCGCAAGCGCGTGATGATGTGGGGCGACATTGCCGACCAGCATCCCGAAATCCTTGACAATTTGGATGATGACATTTTCCTTATCGCATGGAGCTATGTGGGCATCGACAACTTTGACGAATTCCTTCAACCCTATGTCAAATCGGGGCGCAACTTCTTTGTCGCCCCTGGTGTAAGCCTTTCGGAACGCGTCTGGCCCAAGCATTATGAATTCAGGAAAAACATCACCAACCTCTGCCGCGACGGTTACAAGAACGGTGCGTTCGGTGTCATCAACACCTGTTGGGATGACTTCGGCGAATCGCTAATCAACAGTGCCCTATATGGCTTGGCATTGGGTGCCGAGACGAGTTGGAACGCCGCTTCACAACAAGAACGCAGCACCGAAACCGACTTCACCATCCATTTCATGGGCAGCCTTGCCAGCGACATCATCGAGCATCTCGACGCGCTTTCAGAGTGGACAAAAACCGACGGAATCGGCAAGTTCACTGCCATGACGGAGCCCATGGTGCCCTTCTACCCTGCCCTTGTCAACGACTCCATCAAAGCCTTGAACCAAAGAGCCTCCGTGGCGCTGTCCGCGTTAGAGAAGGACTTGAAAAACGACAAAAACAAAGTGAAGCGCAATGCCGACCTCTTCGACAACGCACTCTATGCCGTGCACCGCATGCAGTGGTGCGCCAAACGCAACGCAACCCGAATCCAGCTTTATCGCACTTACAACGACCCAACGAAAGCCAACATCGTGGAAAGCAAAAAACTAATCCAAGATCTGACAACCTCGCTCCACAGCCTGAAAAACGAATATGTCCATGTATGGAACCTTGAGAGCCGTCCCTATTGGTTGGATGTCAATATGGGTAATTATGATGACATTGCCGAAGAATTACAGCAACTTGAATATCTGCCATTTATTGAAACTGTCAACGATGACAAAGGCAATGCTGCCGTGGAGCTGAAGACCGTTTTCAATGACAAGAGCATTCATTTTACCATTGACGGAAAAGAGGTTTCGCCAAACGATTCCATCTATAGCAAACCCATCGTTTTGGAGCGGCCTTGCCTCTTGAAAGCAGCTTGTTTCAACGCATTGGGCGAACCAGTTTGCGCCGAGCGCTATTTCTGCTACCACAAAGGCATGGGCAAACTGAAGCAACTCAACAGCCCTGCAGGCAACTACCGCCCTGAATACTCGGGCGGCGGCGACAATGCCCTACTTGATGGCAACCTCGGAAGTGACAACTATACAGATGGACATTGGCAAGGCTTCTACGGCATCGATGCCGACCTCGAAATTGACTTCGGCAAAGTCCAAAGAATCAATGCTTTGAATATCGGATTTTTGGTCAATGCCCACGATTGGATTCTGCGTCCCGATGCAGTTGAAGTCTACACTTCCAATGACGGCAAGAACTATAAGCCCTTCAAAAACTTCAATCTGAAAACGGAGACACCCATGACAGGCAACCACACCTTCCGCGAGCGTTTCGAATTGCCTAATCTTTCAACGCGTTACCTACGCGTCGTGGTAAAGAATCCCGGACTATTGCCCGAAGGCCTGCCCGGAGCTGGATATGACTCATGGATCTTTATGGACGAAATGATGGTGGAATAAGAACCTATCGCGTTTTTCTGTACTGCATTTCCAGCGTCGAAACTTGCGGAGTAATCTCCGTGCCCGTCAGTTCAACTTCCAAAACGCTATTCGCCTTGATGAGGCTCTTCAATGAGAGCGTCTCCGTGCGTTGTTCGCCTTCCTGCAGATTGCGGAGCGAATAGTATTCTTCAGCCAACAGGCGATTATGCTTCCCCCTTTCAATAACCCTCACATGAAGCCGCACATTCGTCACCTTACCAGGTCCGAGATTGTGTAAATCGACTTTCAAAATGCAGGAAGCCTTTTGGTAGGCCAATGCCGCCTTCGACTCGAAACTCACTCCTTTGACCAGAACACTTGGCGTATCGTCCACAGGAACGACCTCCATTTCAGCTTTCAAATAATCGTCAGGAATCTGCCCGATTTGCCAATTGGGCATTGTCGTCTCCATGTAATAGTATTTATTGTCCTGGAACAGCAGATAACGACTCGCCTCCACCTCGTCGCAATGCACGCCCAAGGCCATGTGCTCGGGCAAGACCAAAAGAACAAAGTCGATGTCCATCTCGTAGAGCAAAGCCACTAGCAAAGCTACCTTGTCTTCACAGTCACCGCAGCCATCCACCAGCGTCTCAACGGGATAACGCACATACTCATCCTTACCCTTCGAGTCTGCATCGAAGGCATATCGCAATGACTGGACGAAAGTGAGTGCCAGTTCGATACGGTCCTTCTCGGTCAGCGCATAACGACTGAATTCTTGCGCAATGGATTGCATCACAGGGCGGTCGTGCTCCGACAGCATGAAACTGTAGTAATTGGGTGGCAGCTCACCATCGTTGAATTGATAGACATAGGCCAAATGCTCGCGGTCGTTTCGGTAATAATTATACAGATTCTTACTAATATTCAAGGTAATAGAGCACTCCTTACCCTTGTATTTCCAGGAATGTTCCACCTCATAATAGTCATCCCATTCCTCCACCGAATGAGCCGTGACGGTGAGACTGAAACTGGCCAATAATAATATGATAAGGTGCAAACGGAAACGCATGGGATGTGCTGTATTTCCCATGTTAACGCAAAAACCGTGCAAAAATTGTGAACAGGTTGTAGGCTGACACACCGTGTCAGCCCTACAACCTTATTTTCCCCAATAATGGAAATCCTTCACCTCTTTCAGCAACTCCCTCACGGCAGCTTCCAGCTGTTCATCGACACCTTCAGCCATCTTCTCTGGCGTGTTGCGCACCTTGACATCAGGCTCCAATTGCGTATTTTCCAACCAGTTGCCTTGTTCGGTGCGATAGCCCACCACGGGCAAACCGAAATACAATGACGGGTCTTGCAAGGTCTCCCAAGTCACGCTCGACATGGTGCCAGGTACGGGCATACCGACAAGGCTGCCCATCTTCTTGTATTTATAGACCCAAGGCGTACCGTGTGCGTTGCTGTAATTGGCCTCGCCGATAATCATCACCGAAGGCTTGTTGTAGCGTCGCGAAGGCATCACGCAGGCCACGCTGTCGTTGACGACTTGCTCCAAGTATTTCTCACCACTGAACAGGATTTCGATGTCCTCGTGCAGGCGACCGCCGCCATTGAAGCGCGTGTCGATGACAATGCCATCGCAGAGATTGTATTTGCCCAGGATTTGTGAATACACGTCACGATAGCTGGCATCACCCATGCTGCGGATGTGGACGTAACCAAGGCGGCCGTTGGAGAGTTTCTCCACGGTCTCTTCGTTGTGCTTCACCCAACGGTTGTAAAGCAGTTCGTTCATCGCGCCATGGCTGATGGGCTTCACGGTCTCATCCCAAGTCTTGCCACCATCGGAGACGGTCACCAAAACGGTCTTGTCGCGTTTGTTGTTAAGCAAAGGATAGTAGTCCATGCCTTTCGTAATCTCCACGCCATCAATCTTTTGGATGATAGAGCCCGCTTTCACTTTGGAGTTCTTCTTGTCGAAAGGACCGCCTTCCACTACCTCGGCAATCTTCAATCCGTCGCCTTTGTAGTCGAGATCGAGAAGCACGCCGAACTCTGCCGTGGCGTCGCCGCCTCGACTTGAAGGACGGTAACCCGAGCCCGTATGCGACACATTCAGCTCACCCAAAATCTCGCTCAACATCTCGGAGAAGTCGTAGTTGTTGTTGATATGCGCCAAGAACGGTTGGTAGGCCTCCTTCATCATGTCGAGGTCCACACCGTGATGGTCTTTCATAAAGAAACGCTTCTCGGTTTGCAGGAAGACGTGGTTGAACATGTACTCACGTTCGGCGGCGAGGTCGAGTTCCATGGTGGCATCAAATTTAATCGGCGTCGACTTGCCACCCTTGTCCACCTTTTGCAGGTTGCCACCCGAAAGCAGGAAGATGTTGTCGTCCTTCACGACCAAATGGGCACCACCCTGCCCCATCTTCTTCGTGATCTTCATCGACTTCTCGCGGACGTCCATCTCCCAGAGGTCGTAGCCTTTCTCAAACGAGGTCATGAAATAGAGCTTCTCGCCGTCCTTCGACAAAGCCATACCACTCAAATTGGACGACATCGGCGTCAGGCGGATGACACGGTCCTGCAAATGCTCCAAGTCAACCTCAATCTTCTTGGATTCCTTTGGTTTATCGTCTTTTTCGGTCCCTGAGCCCGTCGAAGGGCCGTCTTTCTTGTCTTTCTTCTTGTCTTTCTTCTTGTCGCTCTTCTCCTCCTTTTTCGGCTCGTCTTTCTTATCATCCTTCTTGCCCTTCTCCTGCTCCTTCAACAACGCGTATTCTTCCTTGTTGAGGCGGAACTTGTCGAAGGCCTCCTGGTTCAAGAAGGCGATGAAGACATCCCTTTGGCTGCCCCACGAGGCATGAGAACGCATACCATAACGGTCCGAATTGTAGAGAATGGCATTGCCATCCAACACCCACTGCGGATCATCGTCGAAGTAGGCGCTCTCGGTGATGTTGTAGATCTTCATATCACCGCTGGCCGACACGATGGCAACATCGGAATAGGGGTCGCGCATGTGGGTGATCAAGGTTATGGCAAACCATTTGCCGTCGGGCGACCATTCATAGCCAATGCTACCGTAATGTTGTGTGCCATCGGTGATTTGACGCACTTTCTTTGATTCTATATTATAGACTTTCAAGATATTACGATTCTCAACAAAGGCAATTTCCTTGCCATCGGGCGAATAGTCAGGGTTGCTGCGCTCGATACCGTCGTTGTCGAACAGGGGTTTCTCATCAATCAAAGTGGCGTAGGCAAAATTGTAGTCCTCCTTGCGCACGATGGTGGCTTGGTAGAGGTTCCAATAGCCGTCGCGCTCCGAGGCATAGACCAAGGTGCGGCCGTCCTTCGAGAACGAGGGACTGCGCTCGGCCTGCGGGGTGTGCGTAATCTGCTTGGTGGTGGCGTATTCGTCCACACCCGTGACGAAGACCTCACCGCGCGAGACGAAGGCAATCAACTTGCCGTCGCTGCTCAACGCAAAGCTACCTGCGCCCTTGAAATCCTGCTTCACCAGCTGTTCTTCTGCTTGGTCGTTGACAATTTCGATGTTCACCTTTTGCGGCTCACCGCCAATGCGTTGTGTGTAGATCTCACCCATGTAGCCATAGCACAGTAGACCATTGTTGGCCACACTCAAAAAACGGACAGGGTGCGTCTTGAAGTGAGTCACTGCCTCCACCTGTTCCAAGTTGTTGGCAGGGGCCTTATAGACATTGAAGCTGCCATTGTTGCGCTCACTCAAGAACACAACATCCTTAAAACCAGGCAAATATCTTGGGTCGCGGTCTTCACCCACATTGGCAGTCAAAATGGTGTGGGTCTTCTTCTTGGCGTTGTAGTACACCACATCGCGGGCCACAGAAGAAGTGTGGTGTTTGCGCCAAATGTTCTCACTACCTTTGCGGTCATAGTAAAGGAAGGACTTACCATCCTTGTCGAACGACATGCTGCTCACGGGCACGGCCACCACCTGTTCAGGGCGACCGCCTTCGGTGCTCACCTTATATAACTCGGTAATCCATCCCGAGGCAAACTGCACATTCTCTGCCGCTTTTTGGATTTGAGCGGAGAAATATATCTCCTTCCCATCAGGCGAGAAAGCCAACGGAATTTCTGTGGCCGAATTCGTCGTTATGCGTTTGGCCACACCGCCTTCTGCCGAAACAAGATACACATCGAAGTTACCATTTCGGTCGGTGGAAAAGGCAATCTGTTTGCCGTCAGGTGACCAAATCGGGTCGCCATCGTAAGCGGCGTTGGTCGTGATTTGCAAGGCTTTGCCACCTTGGGCGTTCACCACATACACATCACCTTTATAACAAAAAGCAATCTTGTCGCCTTGAGGCGAAATCACATTGTGACGCATCCATAAAGGCTGTGCTGAAAGTTGGAATGCCACTGCAAGCAGGGCGATAAGGAAAAGCTTTTTCATAGTTTTATTCTATTGATTATCATTATTTTATTTCAAATTCAAACATAGGCTCATCTTCCAAAAACAACTGCAACTTGTCGCCAACATGCACCTCGCCTACCCCTTTGGGAGTCCCCGTGAAGATGTAATCGCCGGCATTCAGCGTAACGAAACGCGAGACATAGGAGACAATCGTATTGAAGTCGAAAATCATGTCGCGGCTGTGGCCTTGCTGCACCCAACTGCCATTGAGTTTCATGCCAAAGGAGATGTCCTCGGGGTGCTTCAAAGTGCTGATTGCCTTGAACTCCCCAATGGGAGCAGAATAATCAAATGATTTGGCGATTTCCCAAGGATGGCCTTTGGCCTTACACTCGCTTTGCAAGTCGCGGGCGGTAAAATCGATGCCCACAGTGATGGCATCGTAATACTCCGAGGCCGCTTCCATGTCTATTGATTTCCCAGTTTTGCAAATGCGCAACACCAATTCAGTCTCATAATGCACCTTCTTGCTGAAGTCAGGATACGGGAAAGGCGCGCCGGCGGGCAACAAGGCCGTGTCGGGCTTCATGAAAAACATGGGGTCGGTCGGCAAGGCATTGTCCAACTCCTTGACATGTGCCAGATAGTTTCGCCCTATACAAATGATTTTCATTATTTTACATTTTTACCACCCATACGCAACTTGATGGCGGTCACCACCTTCTTCGTATAGCGCGGGAAATCGTTGTTCATGATCCAGGAATAATATGGCGGCTCCATGCGGAACACATCCTCCACCCTTTTGCCCTTATGCTTGCCAAACATGAAGACCTCCTTGCCCTCATCATCATAGATGATCTGTCCTGAAAGGTCGGCGTTTTTGTGGTGTGCCGAGAACTCTGAAAGCTGTCTCATGTCGTTAATGGGTCCTTGTGACTTGTTTCCCTTACCATCTTCATAGTCAACACCTTTGTATTTATCGAGCATGGCACAAAGCACATCGTAAGTGGCCTTGGTGTCGGCCATGGCGCCATGTGCCCCTTCCAATTCGGCATGGCAGAAATAGCGATAGGCGCTCTTCAGGTTGCGCGGCTCCATCTTCATGTAGATGTTCATCACATCAATGAAGTCGCGGTCCTTGAGGTCGAAGTCGTAGTCCACGCGGAGAAACTCCTCCACCAACATGGGCAGGTCAAACTTTAGGATATTATAGCCAGCCAGGTCGGCATTGCCGATGAACAGGGCAATTTCCTTGGCCTTTTCGCGGAAAGTGGGCTTGTCGGCCACCATGGCATCGGTATAGCCATGCACCGAGGTCGATTCGGGTGAAATAGGCATTTCGGGGTTGAGCAGCCAAACGCGTTGCTCTTCGTCGCCGTTCACATTGATTTTCAGAACACTCATCTCCACGATACGGTCGTGAGATGGGTTAAGGCCCGTCGTCTCCAAGTCAAAAAAAGCTATAGGTCGTTTCAGATTCAGTTGCATAGGATGATAGATTTTGAGTGCAAAAATAACGATAAAACGCTCCGATATTTATTTTTTTCCTACTTTTGCCCCACTTTTCAAACTAAATTAGAACGATTAGAAAGTATCAAATTATTGAAAGACATGATGGAAGAAAATGAAATGAAAGAGAGAGAAGATCTGTTCTCTAAGGCAGTGAAAGCAGGAAAGAGAACTTACTTCTTCGATGTGAAGTCAACCAAAAACGACGAGAAGTACATCACGATAACCGAGAGCAAGCGCCGTTTCGATGAAGGCCTGCAACGCTTCTTCTATGAGAAGCACAAGATTTTCCTCTACAAGGAAGACTTTGAGAAGGTATCGAAAGGCCTCGCCGATGCCATCAAATACATCGAAACCGGCGAATATCCTGCCGACTATTACGACCAGCCCGAGCCGCGTCACTTCGAGCACACAGAGGGCGAAAGCCACAGTGAGATCGACAGCGCCATCGACAAATGGTTCGACAGCCTGGACAAATAAACAACACAAAAAGTCAGAAACACGAGGCCGCAGGTTTTTGCGGCCTTTTTTGTTGCCTTTTCCATGAGCGACAAAAACTTATCAACAAATCGTCTCGTTGTTGATAACTTTCCCCTTTGCACGGCAATATTTCGCGCCAAAAATCGTATTTTTGTAGCGAAAAATTTTTGATTGAAAATGGGTAAGACAATAGCGATAGCCAACCAAAAAGGCGGCGTGGGCAAGACCACTTCCGCCATCAACCTCGCGGCCAGCCTGGCCGTTCTGGAATATAAGACCCTCCTCATCGATGCCGACCCGCAGGCCAACGCGACCTCGGGTGTTGGCATCGACCCAAGGACCGTGGAGACGAGCGTGTACGAATGCATCATAGACCAGGTGGACCCGAAGACGGTCATCACCGAGACGGAGACGCCCAACCTCTTCCTCCTTCCCGCCCATATCGACCTCGTGGGAGCTGAAATTGAGATGATCAACCTGCCCGAGCGCGAACTGATGATGAAGAAGCTACTCGCACCTATCAAGGACGACTACGACTTCATCATCATCGACTGCTCGCCTTCGTTAGGACTGGTGACCGTCAACTCCCTCACTGCAGCCGACTCGGTCATCATTCCTGTGCAATGCGAGTATTTCGCCCTTGAAGGTCTTGGCAAGCTATTGAACACCATTAAAATCGTGCAGACTCGACTCAACCCCAATCTGGACATAGAGGGCATCCTGCTCACCATGTTCGACACTCGCTTGCGTCTGTCGAAACAAGTCGTGGAAGAGGTCAAGATGCACTTCCAGGATATGGTGTTCAACACAATCATCAACCGTAACACGCGCTTGAGCGAGGCCCCGAGCTTCGGCAAGACCATCGTCATGTACGACGCCAACAGCACAGGCGCCATCAACTACCTCAACCTCGCCCGCGAGATCCTCGAAAAGAACAACCTATCCACCAAAGCCTAACATACCATGCCCGACAAAACCAGAAAATCATTGGGACGCGGCCTCGACAGCATCCTGCAAAGCCCTGAAACCGACATCACCAGCCGCGACATCAGCGGCGACTTCGTGGCCGGCGCCGTCGCCGAAATCGACATCGACCTTATCGAGACCAACCCCTTCCAACCCCGCACCGAATTCGACGAGACCGCATTGAGAGAATTGGCCCAGTCCATTAAAGAACAAGGCGTTATCCAACCTGTGACAGTAAGAAAACTTGGCTATAACAAATACCAACTCATATCAGGCGAGCGCCGCTTGAGGGCCTCCAAGATGGCTGGACTCACAAAGATCCCGGCTTTTATCCGCGTGGCCAACGACGAGCAGATGCTAGAACTTGCTCTCATCGAGAACATCCATCGCGAGAACCTCAATGCCATTGAAGTGGCCATCTCCTACCAGCGCCTCATCGACGAGTGCAACCTCACCCAAGAGGAAGTGAGCGAAAAAGTGGGTAAGAGCCGCAGTGCAGTGGCCAACTTCTTGAGGCTATTGAAGCTGCCACCCGAAGTACAACTCGCCATCCGCGACGGCCACATCACCATGGGCCACGCCCGCGCCCTCATCAACATCAGCGACAAGGAAGAACAACTGAAACTGCTCCAACAGATCATCATGGATGAGATGACCGTGCGACAAACCGAGGAGCTGGCCGACAAAGCCAAAGGCAAGGCCGAGCGGGAGCACAGACAGACCAACTTCATCCCCGAACATTTCAAGAGCAAAATCAAGAAGTTGTCGCAGACACTCAACACCAAGGTGAAGGTGAAACGCAATGTGAAAGGCCAAGGCAGCGTGGTCATCGACTTCAGGGACGAGGCCGAGTTTGACCGCATCATGGAACTCTTCAACCAGCAATAAACGCCATGCCGCGCCGTTTCCTGTTTCTTTTGGGCATCCTGATTCTCATCGCCTTTCAAAAAACGGAAGCGCAAAACATTGTGTTTGACACCATCGGAAACACCATCCTTACCGCCGACACCATCGTTAAAGAGACGAAGACTCCAAAAGCCAAAGCCAAGAAGCCTCACAGTCCGAAAAAAGCCACCATCATGTCGGCATGCCTGCCCGGATTGGGACAAGTCTACAACGGCAAATGGTGGAAGGTGCCCATCGTCTATGCCGGATTGGGCGGCTTGGGTTATCTGGTCTACAACAACAATTACGAATATCGTTCCTACTTGCACGCCTATGAATACAAGACCGGAGACCTTCCAGAAGGCGCGACCTTGAATGACCATGAAACCGAACTCGCCAACCGCTATGCCGAAAGCCAACTGCAGACTTATAAGGAGTCATACCGCCGCGACTTTGAGTTCTACACCATCCTCACCATCGCTTGGTACGGCCTCAACATCTTGGACGCCTGCGTCGACGGGCATCTCTACGACTACGATATCAGCGACGACCTCTCTTTCAGCATCGACCCCTATCGGCCTTTTGAACAGCCAATAATGATACCACAATACGCACAAGTAGGGTTATCCTTTCAACTCAATTTCTAACTGACTATGAACCTAGAACCACAAAACCTGCTCTTTGCCCTCATAGCGGGCTTGACCCGCTATCTCCCACTCGACATCGTCTTCGAGCGTGGGAGATGGCGTTCCGCTTTCGCGGAAAGACGGTTCCTCCGCCATGAGGCAAAAAGCAGAAGGTTTGTGTTTCAAGCTCTATTTTGAACATATATTACGCACCATGAAAATTGCTATAATCGGATACGGAAAGATGGGCCACGAGGTGGAGAAAGCCGCCCTCGCCCGCCAACATAGCATCGTCGTTACTGTCGACAATCCCCAAGAATGGGAGGAACGCCTCGACCTCGTCAAGCAGGCCGATGTCGCCATCGACTTCAGCCAGCCCGACCAAGTGGTGGCCAACATCCACCGCTGCTTTGATATGCACAAGCCTGTCGTAGTGGGCACCACAGCCTGGCAAGACCATTTCGAGGAAATCAAAAAACGCTGTTTGGCAGAAAAGCAAAGCCTCTTCACCGCGCCCAACTTCAGCATTGGGATGAACATCATGTTCCTGCTCAACAAGCAACTGGCCAAGTTTGCGGAAAAGTATGGTTACCAACTCTCCATGGCCGAGACGCACCACATCCACAAACTCGACAAGCCCAGCGGAACCGCCGTGAAACTGGCCAACGATATCCTATCCGTCAACAACGATTACGACCATTGGAGCATCGATGCGTCCGCCGAGCACACCTTATATATAAACGTGACCCGCGAAGGCGAGGTGAACGGCATCCACAGCGTGATGGCCGAGTCGCCTGCCGACAAAATCACCCTCTCCCACGAGGCCTACAATCGCCAAGGCTTCGCCATGGGTGCCATCACCGCTGCCGAGTTCCTTGTTGGAAAAACAGGGGTGTTTGGGATGGAAGATTTATTTGGTACATAGAATTGTGGTCCACAAAGTTGTGGTCCACAAAGTTGTGAACCGTTAATATATCTGTATAATCCATTCAAAAACAATAGATTAATCACACCATTCTTTAACGAACCATAGTTCAAAAACAGGGTCTGTGAGTACGATTCCGTTAGGTGTTTGCTCTATCAGTTCTTTTTGTGTCAACACGGTCTTGATTCTTGTGACATTGGACTTCGACCCTAGGTCATAGTTGGCTAACACCTCTTTGGAAGCGAAATCCGTGTGTACACCTTTGGCAACGGCTTTCAGAAAGTTCATTTGATAGGCGGTCAGGTTCTCTATTTGCTGCAAAAACAACAACGAGTTTTGGTTCAGCAGGTCTTCAACGGCGGTTTCCAAAGCAACTTCGTCAGCCTTTTTTGTGGTGTTGAGCATGACGTTCCAAGCCAGTTGTTGCACATACGAGGACTGGTTTTCCACTATCGAACATATCTTTTCGATAATGGCATCTGAAATGCTCATGCCCTTTTCCTCAAACTTCTGACGGATGAAGGGAATCCAATCTTCCGTTGGGATTGGTTGAAGGAACATGATGTCGCCAAACTGGTAAAAAGGCATTCTTTTATTCTGGAAAAGATTGGCAAGCAAGTGCTTTTTGCTTCCAAACAAGCAATACGAGGCATTGCTTTGCAACTGCCAAATGCCGCGCATTTTCTTCTGCACTGTAAGCGAATCAGGAAACTCCCCAATCTGTTGGAATTCGTCGATGCAAACAACAATGTGCTTACCCATCTTGGCCGCCATGCGTTCTGGCAGTTGCAGAATCTCCTCCGGAGAATAGTCTTTTGGCGTGATGCCGAGAGAGATAGACAACTCGTTGTTAGGATCGGAACCAAACGAGATAGTTGGTGACAAGCGAACCAAAAACTCCTTGATGTTCTTCATGACGGCCTCGGCTTTGCCTGCAGTTTGCTTCATCAATGCTGCAGCAAACTTGTTATAGAACTCATATTCATTGCGGCAGTCATAGATATCCATATATACGGTCACAATGGATTGTGTGTCCACAAGCGTCTGGACTTTCCTCACAAGAGAAGTCTTACCCATCCTTCGGGGAGAAATAAGTATCATGTTCTGCCCATTTTCGAAGTCTTGTTTCAGACGCCTGGTCTCCTTTTCTCGATCTGTAAAGTTGTCGCCTTTTACGGCCACCCCATAAATGAAAGATTTCTTCATGATTCCATTAAATTTTGGTGCAAAAATAAACATTTTTCTTTTAGTACACAAACTTGTGGTCCACAAAATTATGTACCAAAGAAGAAAAAATCATGCAAGCCTCAATAAATTAAGAATTTCTCCCTACTTTTGCAGCCGAAAATACTATTTCATTTATTCATTCGTTAATCAAGAAATCAAAAATAAAAATGTCACTCATACTTTTCATTCTTATCGTCCCGGCGCTGTTTACCATCCCGATTGCATTCTGCTGGAAGCAATTCGAGAAAGCCGGACAAAAAGGCTATTATAGCCTCATCCCCTATTACAACATCTATGTCATGCTGAAAATCATCGGCAAACAGAAGAAGTTCTGGTGGTGGTTCTTCATCGTCTTCCCCTACATCAACATCTTTATGCTGCTGCTCATGCTCGTCGAGCTAGGCAAGTGCTTTGGCCGATTCAAGGTCTGGGAGGAAGGCATGGCCGCCATTCTGCCCTTCATTTTCTTCCCCATCATTGCCAAAGACGATAAATACCAAGACCCGCTCACGACCAAACGCCCCAAGAAATCAACCGCCCGCGAGTGGTTCGACGCCATTGTCTTCGCAGTGGTCGCTGCATTGATTATCAGGACTTATGTCTTCGAGATGTTCACCATCCCTACATCGAGTATGGAGAAATCCCTTTGCGTTGGTGATTATCTGGTTGTCAGCAAGATACATTATGGACCCAAAGGCCCTAACACGCCACTCTCATTCCCCTTCGTGCACAACACCCTGCCGTGGAGCAAGAGCAAAAAATCATATGTGGAATGGATCAAGATGCCTTATCACCGCTATCCTGGTGTGACAACGATGAAGCGTTACGACCCCATCGTGTTCAACTACCCCGCTGGCGACACAGTGTGCGAAAACTACCAAAGCAGTGTCAGCTATTATGACCTTGTTCGCGAATACGGCCGCGAAGCCGTATGGAACGGTAAGGTGACTTTAGGCCTCAATGGTCAACCGACCCCAAGCGGTAAAGTCATCGCCCATCCTGTCGACAAGCGCGAGAACTATGTGAAACGCCTCATCGGAATGCCAGGCGACAACCTGAAAATCGTCGACGGCGTGGTCTATATCGATGGAGAGAAGGCCTACGAGCCCGAGAACATGCAGCATAACTACACCGTAGTGACCACTACTGGCGGCATCAACAAGCAGACCGTGGAAAAATACGACATCACCGAAGGCTATCCCATCGACGAAAACACCTTTGTCCTCAACATCAGCTCGAAAGTGGCCGACGAACTCATCAAACTGCCCTACATCACTTCGGTGATGCGCAATGTGGAAGCCCCGGGCCAAGGCACCAACACCAGCATCTTCCCCCATCGTCCCGACCTCTATCCGTGGAATGTAGACAACTACGGCCCCATTTACATCCCGAAGAAAGGCGAAACAGTGAAGCTGGACCTCACCACACTGCCACTTTATGAGCGTGTCATCCATGCCTACGAACTCCACGACCTGAAAGTGGAAGGCAACCAAATTTACATCGACGGAAAGCCTGCCGACAGCTACACCTTCGAGATGGACTACTATTGGATGATGGGCGACAACCGCCATAATTCCGCCGACTCGCGCTATTGGGGCTTTGTTCCCGAAAACCACATCGTTGGAAAGCCCATCCTCGTTTGGCTCTCAAGAGACAAGGAAAACGGCGGCATCCGATGGAAGCGAATGTTCAAGATCCCGAAATAACTCCTCATAACAGGCTGTCAAAAAATGGCAGCCTGTTTTTTTGCCCAAAATTCCCTTTTTGCGCCATGCCCAAACCAACTATTTTGTTTATTTTTGCAAGCCTATAACGACGTCAGAAAATGAGCGACAAGAACAACCGTAGAGAGAACACTTTCAAAAAGAAACCGACCGAGCTTGAATTGGTAGAGACTCCGGCGGTCATTGCTGAAGAAACCGAAGAAAAGAAAGGCAAGAAAAAAGAAATCACAGATAAGGAAAAGAAGGCACCGAAAGCCAAGGAACCTAAGCCCAAGAAGGAACCGAAAGAACCGAAAGAAGCCGGTAGGATTCAGAAAATCATCGGCATCCTGTTCGTCTGCCTGGCCGTCTTCCTTGGACTTTCCATGATTTCGTATCTAGTGAGCTTCTTCAGCGGACACTACCAGGAACTGGGCTACCAGATTTTCAGCCACAAAGGAGAGATTGACAACTGGACAGGAAGCGGTGGCGTATTCTTGGCCCAAACGCTCATCAAAGAGTCGTTCGGCATCGGAGCGTTTTTCTTCGTCTACCTTTTGACCCTTATTGGCCTGCGGCTGACGGAGACAGCCAAATTCAAGATGTGGAATGTTTGGAAATGGGCACTCCTCTGCTTGGTTTGGATGCCGCTATTCTTCGGGTTCCTCTCCCAATTCGCTCCTCAATGTGCCATTTTTGGAGGTGCGGTCGGCAAATGGCTCAACGACCTGCTGACCAACTACATCGGCAACGCGGGTGTCATCATCATCCTCGCCTTCTTGATGCTGGTCTTCCTCGTCTACCAGTTCAACTTGACGCTCAACTATTTCAAGCGCAGACGGGAGCAGAAAGAGGAAGAAGCGCGCAAACAGGCTGCCATCCTCGCCGAGCAACGCATCAGGGAACAATGGGAAAAAGAAAACCAAAACATGACCGACGGTGGCGAGGACATTGACCCCGATTTCATCGACGATGAGGAAGAAGAAAATGAAGGCAACAACGGAACCGCTTTGCCCCCCGTCACCTCGTTCACAAAAGACCCGACCTTCGTCATCGTCAATCCCGATTCCAACACCGAGAAGACTGAGCACAAAGAGAACACCATCATTCCTAAAAAAGAGGAGAACCCTCAAGAGCCCGAAATCACCCCACCTTCGCTGACGACTGAAACCGAAAACAAATCGGATAACACCACCGAAAAGAATGGCAATGAAGCGGAAAAAGTGGAGTTGGTCATCGAGAACACGGAGGCCGAGAAGACCGTGGACGAAGGCAAGAACATGGAGCATCACACCATTGACACGCCTTTCGACCCACACTATGAATTGCGCGATTTCAAGTTCCCCACCTTGGACATGCTTAACGACTACGGCGGTGGAAAATCGGAAATTGACGAGGAAGAACTGAACGCCAACAAGAACAAGATTGTCGAGACATTGGGCAATTATGGCATCGCCATCGATAAGATCAAGGCAACCATCGGCCCTACGGTTACTTTGTATGAAATCGTCCCAGCTGCGGGTGTCCGTATCTCAAAAATCAAGAACCTTGAGGACGATATTGCCTTGAGCCTTGCCGCTTTGGGTATACGTATCATCGCCCCCATCCCAGGTAAAGGCACCATCGGCATCGAAGTGCCCAATAGCAAACCCGAGACTGTCTCGATGCGTAGCGTGCTCAGCTCCGAGAAGTTCCAAAAATCCAAATATGCACTGCCTTGCGCCATCGGAAAGACCATCTCCAACGAGACCTATGTCTTCGACTTGGCCAAGATGCCACATATCCTCATGGCCGGCGCCACTGGTCAAGGTAAGTCGGTGGGACTCAACGCTATCGTCGCTTCATTACTCTATTGCAAACACCCTTCAGAGTTGAAGTTCGTCATGGTCGACCCGAAGAAGGTGGAGCTAACACTCTACAACCGCATCGAGCGCCATTATCTGGCCAAACTCCCCGATTCGGAAGACGCCATCATCACCGATGTCAAGAAAGTGGTGCGCACGCTCAACTCGTTGTGCATCGAGATGGACCAACGCTATGACCTGCTGAAGCAAGCCGAATGCCGCAACATCATCGAATACAATGAGAAATTCAAAGCGCGCAAGCTACTGCCGACAGAAGGACACCGTTTCCTGCCTTACATCGTCTTGGTTGTCGACGAGTTTGCCGACCTTATCATGACGGCAGGCCGCGAAGTTGAAGCGCCCATCGCACGTCTGGCACAATTGGCCCGTGCCATCGGCATCCACCTCATTATCGCTACCCAACGTCCTTCCGTCAATATCATCACGGGTTCCATCAAGGCCAACTTCCCCGCACGTATCGCCTTCCGCGTCATCTCGCAAGTCGACTCCAAGACCATCCTCGACCAAAGCGGTGCCAACCAACTCATTGGTCGTGGCGACATGCTGCTCTCGACGGGTAATGACCTCGTCCGTCTGCAATGCGCCTTTATCGACACGCCCGAGGTGGAAGCCGTCACCGAATTCATCGGCAACCAACACGGCTATCCCGAGCCGTTCCTGTTGCCTGAAGTACCCGAAGAAGAGGGCGAAGGCGCCGACATCGACGACGAAGGCGAGCGCGACAGCCTCTTTGAAGAAGCGGCTCGCATCGTGGTTCAGACAGGACAAGGCTCCACTTCCATGATCCAGCGCAAGCTGAAACTTGGATACAACCGTGCTGGACGTATCATCGACCAGTTGGAGGCCGCTGGCATTGTCGGACCGTTCTCTGGCAGCAAATCGCGCGAGGTGAAAGTGACTTCCGAAGCCGCTTTGGAACAGATTTTGAGGGATCTTTACAACAAAGACAACGGAATCTGACAATGAAAACTAGAAACATTATCGCTTGCCTTGTGTTATTATTTGCAACACAGGTAGTTACAGCCCAAAACAATGCAGAGGCCATCATCCGTCTCATGGTCGACCAGGTGAAGAGCCACAAAAACATGGAGATGGCCTTCAACTATCAAATCAGTCCTGACGGTAAAAATTTTAGCGACAACGAGAAAGGCCATGCCTGGCTGCAAGGCGAGGCATACAAAATCGAGATGGCTGACCAACAGACCATCAGCGACGGCAAGACCATCTGGTCGTATCTCGTCGACGAAGAAGAGGTCATGGTAAGCAAAGCCAGCGACGGCACTGACAACACGCCACTGAAACTTCTCACCTCATTAGACGAGAGCTATGTAGCCACCTTGTCGGGCATCGACGCGCAAGGTATTGCCACCATCGAACTTGCCAACCCCAAGGGACAATACAAGCGAGTGACCTTGAAAATCAACACGAAGAAAACCGAACTGAAAAGCGCTGACATCTACATGGAAGACGGTAGCAAGGTTGTCATCAATGTGGAAGAAATGAAATTCGACCAAAAACTGGACGATAAATTCTTCACCTTCGACACGAAAAAACACCCTAATGTGGATGTGATAGATATGCGGTAACGCAATAAAACAAAACGATAATTGTTATTATGTAGAGACGTGGCGCGCCGCGTCTCTACAAACACAAACAAAAATAGACATAGTCAATCCAACAATTCTGCAACAATATGAATCTTCTTCAAATTCAACAAACCACCAATGATTTAGGTACAGCTGCTGCTGAAGCTGTCGCCCAGCCCACGGAATTCAAACTCTCCATCCTGGAATTGGCCACCAAGGGCGGATGGATTATGATTTTATTGGCCGTTTTGTCGATTATAGCGGTCTACATCTTCATCGAAAGATTCATTGCCGTTTCGCGAGCCACGAAATACGACAAAAGCTTCATGGACCGCATCCGCGAATACATGAAAGAAGGCAAGATCGATTCGGCAAAAGCCTTGTGCAGAGGCAACTCCACTCCTATCTCGCGTATGATTGAGAAAGGTCTCTCTCGCCTTGGCAGGCCTTTGGGCGACATCAACTCGGCTATTGAAAATGTTGGTAATTTGGAAGTTGCGAAACTGGAGCGTGGCGTCAGCATCCTAGCAATGATTGCCAGTGCCGCCCCGATGATTGGTTTCTTGGGCACGGTAACGGGTATGATTCGCGCATTCTATAACATGTCGATGGCCGGCAACAACATTGATATCGAGTTGCTCTCATCGGGCATCTACGAAGCCATGGTGACCACGGTCGGCGGTCTTATCGTCGGCATCATCGCCTACTTCTTCCACGCCATCATCACCAACAAGATCCAGAAAGTTGTCAACCTGCTGGAAGGCAAGGCGACAGAATTCATGGATGTCTTGAACGAACCCGCATAAAACCAGTGCATTATGGCCATAAAATCAAGAAATAAGGTCGAACCCACTTTCAACTCCTCGTCCATGTCGGACCTAGTGTTCCTGCTGCTGATCTTCTTCATGCTCACCTCGACCTTGGTGGCACCCAATGCCATCAAGCTCATGCTGCCATCGAGCACCAGCAAGACCATGGCCAAGCAGACCGTCACCGTCTATGTGGACGAGAACTACCAATATCAAGTCAACGACATCAAGGTTTTCGACGAGAGCCAACTCATGGACCTCATCAACACGCAGATTGGCAATGACCCGCAAGCCACGGTGGTACTCCGTTCCGACAAGACCGTCCCAGTTCAGTACATCGTGAACGTGATTGATGCCGTCAACGAAATCAATAATGCCACGGGCAACAACCACAAAGTCATATTAGCCACCTCACCGAAAAAATAACACAACATGGACAAGAAAGAAAAGGCGGACAAAGGCATAGCCATCGTGGGTACCATTGCAGTACACGCGTTGGTGTTGCTCGTTTTGTTTCTGATGGCCTTCAGGACCCCCTTGCCATTACCAGGAGAGGAAGGCGTAGAGGTCGACTTGGGCATGATGGACCAAGGCATGGGCAACATCCAACCCGAGAAGCCCGCCATTCCCATGGCTGCCCAACCCAAACAGGAGCAAAGCCAGACCAAAGAGGACATCGTCACCCAAAACGACGAAGAAGCCCCTGCCATTGAGAAACCCAAGACCACAAAGCCTAAACAGGAAAAGCCTGCTGAAGAGCCCAAGCCACAAGTCAACAGCAGGGCTATATACAAGGGCAGCAACAACCCGCAAGCGGGTGGTTCGGAAGGTATCACCGGTCAGCCTGGCGACCAAGGCAAACCCAATGGGCTTGCTGGCGTCAGAAAGTATGACGGAAATGGCGGCAAAGGCAATGGAACAGGCTATGACCTCGGAGGCCGTGGCGCCAAGAGTCTGCACCGTCCCAATGACGATTTCAGCGAAGAAGGCAATGTCGTTGTTGATATCTGGGTGAACCGGGCAGGGCAAGTGGTACGCGCCGAAGTGGCCCAAAAAGGCACCACCATAATCAACAGCGAGATGCGTCAAAAAGCCAAACAAGCTGCATTGCGTTCCACCTTCCAATCCGATCCAGATGCTCCTGAAGAACAACATGGCACCATCACTTACACTTTTGTCATCAACCAATAAACTAAATGCAGAATTATGAATGTGGAATGCGGAATGGAGCTTAGCATCACTTTGCATCATTCCACATTTTGCATTCCTCATTCCGAATTAAAACACCGCCTATGAATTATACCGATACCCTCGACTGGATGTTCAACAAACTCCCGATGTATCAACGCATCGGAGCAGCAGCCTACAAGGCCGACCTCAACAACACCATCCAACTTCTCAACCTTCTCGACAATCCGCAAAACAACTTCAAGTCTGTGCATGTGGCCGGCACCAATGGCAAAGGCTCCGTCTCCCACATGCTGGCTTCCGTATTTCAGGAAGCTGGCTTCAAGACTGGCCTTTACACCTCGCCCCACTTGCGCGATTTCCGCGAACGCATCCGCATCAACGGTGAGATGATTCCCGAGGAGCATGTGGTACAATTCATTGACACCTACAAGGAGAAGTTTGAGGCAATGGAACTCTCCTTCTTTGAGATGACCGTGGGCATGGCTTTCGATTACTTCTCGAAAGAAAAAATCGACATCGCCATCGTCGAGGTGGGCATGGGCGGACGATTGGATTCCACCAACCTTATCACCCCTGAATTGAGCGTCATCACCAACATTGATTTCGACCATATGAAGTTCTTGGGTGACACGCGGGCCAAAATCGCTTACGAAAAGGCAGGTATCATCAAGCCAGGCATCCCCGTCGTCATTGGCGAGACCCATCCTGAAACGGAACAAGTTTTCATTGACAAGGCCAAAGAATGCAACAGCTTCATTTGCTTCGCCGACCAAATCTTCGACTGCGACAAAATCCATATCGAATCCAACTATGTGCAGCAGTTCGATGTTTGGAAAAACAGCGAGCTCTATATGGAAGCCCTTGAGCTTCCTCTGTTGGGCAACTATCAGCAGAAGAACCTCACCACCGTGATGTGCGCCCTCGACCTGTTACGCGACAAGTTCAACCTCACGGATGACATCATTCGCGACGGCATCGGTCGGGTAATCCGTAACACGCACCTCATGGGCCGTTGGCAAATATTGAACAACGACCCATTGACCATCGCCGACACGGGCCACAATGTGGCAGGCATCAAGGAAGTGGTGTTGCAACTCGCTGAGATGAATTACGAGAGACTTCATTTCGTTCTCGGTATGGTCAATGACAAAGATGTCGACAGCGTACTCCAGCTATTGCCCCATGGCGCCGAATACTATTTCTGCAAGGCAGATATCCCGAGAGGTTTGGATGCCAACATATTAGCCCAAAAGGCTTTTGACATGGGTTTGCGCGGACAGGTGTACGAATCGGTCAGCCACGCCTTCCGTTCGGCGGTCAACAACGCCCATTTTGGTGACATCGTCTTCGTCGGCGGAAGCAATTTCACCGTTGCCGAAGTGGTGTAAAGGAAATATTCTTAACTTTGCGTCAAATATGCCTTCCCAATGTTCGGCAAAAAGTACCATATTCTCTTCATTGGCCTACTCGTCGCTATTTTCATGTCGTCGTGTTCCCTTCGCCGTTTCGTCCCCGAAGGGAAATACCTGGTTCAGAGCAACAAAGTTGTCATAGAGGAAAAAGGCACCGAAATTAGCAAGTCGGGCATCTCGCAATACATCTCACTCAAGCCTTACAAAAACACATTACAAACCAACATTCCAACTTGGATCTACTACAAGAGCGAACGCCGGCCCAACAGTTCGTTTTGGAAGTGGATGAACAAGAAATTTGGTAACCCTCCTGTATATTACGACAAATCAGAGGCCAACAATTCATCCAAACAGATGATGCGCTATCTCGACAATGTGGGCTATTTCAACTCCAAAGTGACACACTCTGTAAAAAAGAGAGAATGGAGGAAGAAAGCCAAAGTCACCTATCATGTCTTTCCTGCCCAGCCTTACACCGTCAATGAGATTGACTATGTCATTGAAGACAGCCTTATCAATAAGCTAATCATGCGCGACAGCGCCAAATTCCCCCTCAAAGAAGGCGACATCTACAACGCATATGCTTTGAAGGACGAGCGTGAACTCATCACCGAAAGGATGCGAAACTCGGGTTATTATTATTTCACACACGACAATGTGTACTATGAAGTCGACAGCAACTTCATGAACCACACATTGAAACTTTCGATGAAGCTGAAAGACACTCCTTTGGCTTATAAACAATACAGAATCCGCAACATCAAGATTTACCCCGATTTCTCCATATTCCGGATGAATGAGCGCCCCACCGACTCGGCCACGCTCACCGTAGAGTTCGGGCGTCTTAAAAGAACAAACACTTGGGATTTCTATTATTACGACAAACTACAGGTAAAGCCTCAAACCTTTTCGCAAGCCATCAACATCATTGAGGGACTCCCTTATATCCAACGGAGCGTCACCAACACCTACAAGGCCTTAAGCAACTATAGCCTGTTCAGGAATGTCAACATTGAATTCGACAGTGTAAGCAACCCCAACGATTCTCTCAACCTGCTGGATTGTCGCATCACCATGCAACAAAGCGACAAGCACTCCTTTACCATACAAGCTGAAGGCACCAACTCCGACGGAGACTTGGGTGTCAAGGGAAGCTTGTCATACAACAACAAAAACATATTCCATGGTGCTGAAACCTTCCAACTCAGTCTGAAAGGTGGCTTGGAAGCCCAAAAACTCATAGGCAACGAAGTCACAGAAAGTGGCAAACACGTGTTCAACACTTGGGAGCTGGGCATAACGGCGAGCGTCATCTTTCCGAAGTTCCTTTCGCCCATTTCCTTCCTACAATTTGCCAGAGACTACCAGCCTACTACAACCATTTCAATAGGTTACAACTCGCAAATCCGCTATTATTACTCACGCTACATCTCCACAGCCTCATATAGTTATGACTGGAAGACCAACTTCAGGCTGGGACAGACCTTCTCGCCTATCTTCCTTAACAGCGTGAAAATCGCAAACATCAATCCGACTTTCCAAGAGTATCTTGATGCCGAGACCAGCCAACGTAAAAAAGCCCAATACACCAGCCACCTCCTTTTGGGCACACGCTATTCGCTGGTATATAATACACAGAACATCAACAAAACAGGCAGCTTTTTCTATCTGAAAGCCGACTTCGAATCAAGCGGCAACTTACTATCTTTGTTCAATGACACAAAACTCATCACAACAGAAAACGGACACCATGAGTTGTTGGGCATACGCTATGCGCAATATGTAAGAGGCAGCTTTGATGTGAGGCAGCATCTTCAAATCGGAGAAGACTCTTGGTTGGTGTTCCGTGAGTTTGCAGGCATCGGTATTCCATACGGCAACTCACAAGACCTACCCTTCGAACGCAGCTTCTATGGTGGTGGTGCCAACGGTTTACGTGGATGGCTCTACCGCACCGTCGGACCCGGTGGCTATGTTGCCAACACCGACGATGTTGAACGGACAGGCGACCTTCAGTTGGAACTCAACGCTGAATATAGATTTCCCATCTACAACATATTCAACGGAGCCGTATTCGTCGATGCGGGCAATGTATGGACCTTCCATCCTAACGAATCCATGCCCAATAGTGAGTTTAACTTCAGGACATTCTATGATCAACTGGCCATCGACGCAGGTTTGGGCCTCCGTCTTGACGTCTCCTTCCTCATTTTACGCCTCGATCTCGCCTACGCCATGCGAAACCCGTACCCAGACGATAACGGTAACTACTGGCGTTTCGGCAAAGGCGACAACATAAGACTGCAGATGGGCATCGGCTATCCCTTCTGATGAGAAAGGCCATGGAAAGACATGAATTATACGGCCGCCTCACCCAATCCTTCGGATTTGAACCTACTGAAGGACAATCCGTTGTACTATATCACTTGGCCGCCTTTCTACTCTCACAAAAAGAGAACCCCACCTATGTTCTAAGAGGCTATGCTGGAACGGGAAAGACCTCGTTGGTCAAGACCTTGGTTCGCACCTTGCCAGCCATAGGAATGCGATATGTGCTGATGGCCCCAACGGGAAGAGCGGCCAAGGTACTCAGCAACTATACAGGACAAAATGCCAGCACCATCCATAGGAAGATCTATCAAGCCATGACCTATCCTGACGGAAGCATACGCATTGCAAGAGCCGAAAACAAATACAAACACACACTCTTTATCGTCGATGAGGCTTCCATGATTGGCGAGCAAAAGGAATTTGGTGGTTCAAGCCTTCTTGATGATCTGTTGAGTTATGTCTTCAGTGGCGAGGATTGCCGACTTCTACTAATCGGCGACACGGCCCAGTTGCCACCTGTAGAAAGCAACGAGAGTCCAGCCTTGAATTGTGACTACTTAAAATCCCAATTCCCCATCACTGCAGCCACCTACGAACTGACCGAAGTCAAACGACAGGCGTTAGAATCGGGAATCCTCTATAATGCCACCGACATCAGAGAATTGATAAGCCAAAGCCTTTACGAATACGCGCTTCCTATCTTCCATCTCCAAGGATTCGATGACATCCAAAAGATTGAACCTGAAACCTTTGAAGAGATGCTTCACAATGCATTTGCGAATATTTCTGACAATGAAGCGGTCATCGTCTGCAAGTCGAACAAGCGTGCCAATATGTTCAATCAAGCCATCCGCGGACGAATCCTCAACATCGAAGGTGAGATAGCGACAGGTGACAAACTCATGGTGGTGAAAAACAACTACTTTTGGGCGGAAGGGAACAACACCATCAGTTTCATTGCCAATGGCGACATGGCAGAAATCAGGAAAATCAAACATTTTGAAGACATGTACGGTTTCCGTTTTGCAGATGTCGAGTTGAGTTTCACCGACTATCCCGATGCGCCCAATATAGAAGCAAAAATCCTTTTGGATACCTTGAATAGCAACAGCCCTTCACTAACGAATGAAGAAAGCCAACAACTCTTTACGGCCATTGAGGAGGACTATATGGATATCCCGAACCGTAGGGAGCGGTATAAGGAGATGAAGAAAAATCCATGGTTTAATGCCTTACAGGTTAAATTCGCTTACGCTCTCACCTGCCACAAGACCCAAGGTGGGCAATGGAACTCCGTCTTCATCGACTCGTCGCTCAATCTCAAGGAAACGCTTGAAGTGGAGGATCTACGCTGGCTTTACACTGCATTGACACGCGCACAGGAGCGAGTGTATTTTGTGAATTTCAAGGACGAGTTCTTTGGAGAATAACCGATTGAGGACTTCATAAAAACAGATAAGCCCGCCAGCTGATGCTGACGGGCTCTCCGTTACGGGTGGGCGGCGAACTACTTTCCCACGCTCTCGCGCAGTATCATCGTCGCGGCGGGGCTTAACTTCTCTGTTCGGAATGGGAAGAGGTGCGCCCCCGCGCCATAGCCGCCACTTCAATCTCTGCGGCCTCGACCGGACGGGGAAAGCCGACACAAGGGGACAACCGCGACCCGAGCGGAAGCTTTCGGGCCATTAGTGCCGCTCGGCTCAACGTGTCGCCACGCTCACACCTGCGGCCTATCGACGTGGTCGTCTACCACGGCCCTCCAAGGAGGCCTCATCTCGGGGCCGGCTTCGCGCTTAGATGCATTCAGCGCTTATCCGATCCGGACGCGGCTACCCGGCCGTGCGCCTGGCGGCGCAACCGGCTCACCGTTGGTCCGTCCGTCCCGGTCCTCTCGTACTAAGGACAGAGCCCCTCAAGCCTCCAACGCCCGCAACAGATAGAGACCGAACTGTCTCGCGACGTTCTGAACCCAGCTCGCGTGCCACTTTAATCGGCGAACAGCCGAACCCTTGGGACCTTCTCCAGCCCCAGGATGTGACGGGCCGACATCGAGGTGCCAAACCACTCCGTCGATATGAGCTCTTGGGAGTGATCAGCCTGTTATCCCCGGAGTACCTTTTATCCTTTGAGCGACGGCCCTTCCATGCGGTACCGCCGGATCACTTTGCCCTGCTTTCGCACCTGCTCGACTTGTCTGTCTCGCAGTCAAGCGCCCTTGTGCCAATGCACTCACCGCACGGTTGCCAACCGTGCTGAGGGCACCTTTGGGAGCCTCCGTTACTCTTTTGGAGGCGACCACCCCAGTCAAACTACCCACCAAGCATTGTCTCCGGACTCCCGGATTAGGCGCCGGACATGCGAAGGGTGGTATTTCAACGGCGGCTCCCCGACAACTAGCGTCGCCGGATCTTAGCCTCCCACCTATCCTACACATCACATGACCAACGCCAATGCTAAGCTGTAGTGAAGGTTCACGGGGTCTTTTCGTCCCATTGCGGGTAAGCGGCATCTTCACCGCTTCTACAATTTCACCGAGCTCATGGCTGAGACAGCGCCCAGATCGTTACACCATTCGTGCAGGTCGGAACTTACCCGACAAGGAATTTCGCTACCTTAGGACCGTTATAGTTACGGCCGACATTCACGAGGACTTGGGTTCCGAGCTTCGGGTTATTCACCCTAACAAGTCGCCTTGATCTTTTCGCATTGGTCACGTGTCACACCCTATACGTTGTTTTTTTCAACTTAGCAGAGTGCTGTGCTTTTGTTAAACAGTCGCAAAGCTCCATTTACTGTGACCGTCTTTCGACGGCACCCCTTCTTCCGAAGTTACGGGGCTATTTTGCCGAGTTCCTTAGAGAGGTTTCTCTCGCGCGCCTTAGAATACTCATCTCACCCACCTGTGTCGGTTTACGGTACGGGCATATTGGGTAGCACAGCTAAAACTTTTCTTGGCAAGGGGTCCGCGGGAACGTGCGGCTCTTACCCCGCACTGTGAATCCGTTAAACTTAACCCGTTTTCCCGTTCTTGCGTCATTTTAGCCTAAACCCAACATGGCAGAGGAATGTTGACCTCCTGTGCATCGACTACGCCTTACGGCCTGGCCTTAGCTCCCGGCTAAACCTGGGAGGACGAACCTGCCCCAGGAAACCTTAGGTTTACGGCGATCAGAATTCTCATCTGATTTATCGCTACTCGTGTCTGCATACTCTCTAGTTACCACTCCACCTCGGAGTCTCCTCTCGGCTTCTATGTTGTAACTACGCTCTCCTACCACTCCCAATTACCTTAGTAATTGGAAATCCGTGGCTTCGGTACAAAGTTTTATCGCCAATCATTTTCGGCGCAGCATCGCTCGATGAGTCAGCTGTTACGCACTGTTTAAATGGTGGCTGCCTCTAAGCCAACATCCTCACTGTCTTCGCGACGTTACATCCTTTCCACTTAACCTTGTTTGGGCACCTTAGCTGACGGTCTGGACTGTTTTCCTCTCGGCAATGAAGCTTATCCCCCACTGCCTAACTGCTGAAGTATTGGGGTCCATGGCATTCGGAGTTTGATTGGTTTTGGTTACCCGGTAGGGTCCCTAAGCCATCCAGTGCTCTACCTCCATGGAGTACTTATTCAACACTCGCCCTCAAGCGATTTCGGAGAGAACCAGCTATCACGGGGTTTGATTAGTCTTTCGCTCCTACACTCAAGTCATCTTAGAACTTTTCAACGTTCACAAGTTCGGTCCTCCACTGTGTGTTACCACAGCTTCAACCTGCTCAAATGTAGATCACCTCCGCTTCGGGTCTATTACCAGCAACTTATATCGCGCTGTTCACACTCGCTTTCGCTTCGCCTCCGGAACACATACGTCCCTTAAGCTTGCTACTGATAATAACTCGCAGACTCATTATGCAAAAGGCAGGCGGTCACGTCCTTTTTGACGCTCCCACACTTTGTATGCAAATGGTTGCAGATTCTTTTCACTCCCCTAACAGGGGTTCTTTTCACCTTTCCCTCACGGTACTTGTCCACTATCGGTAGCCAGGTAGTATTTAGCCTTATCCCATGGTCGGGACAGATTCATGCAGAGTTCCACTTGCACCGCATTACTCGGGATCCCACTGGCCGGACTCCAACTTCGTTCACGTGGCTTTCACACTCTGTGGCCGCTCTTTCCAAAGCGTTAAACTCATCTTTGTCCTGGCGTTGTCGTGGTCCCACTACCCCGATCCGATAAATCGGACCGGTTTAGGCTCTTCCGCTTTCGCTCGCCACTACTTACGGAATCATTGTCATTTTCTCTTCCTGAGGTTACTGAGATGTTTCACTTCACCTCGTCTCGCTTCACAGGACTATTCATTCATCCTGTAATGACAGTTTCTTAATACTGCCGGATTGCTCCATTCGGACATCTGCGGATCATTACTCGTTTGCAGTTCCCCGCAGCTTTTCGCAGCTTACCACGTCCTTCGTCGCCTCCTGGCTCCAAGGCATTCACCATTTGCACTTAGTAGCTTGATCAGAAATCCTTTTCTGTCTTTCTTCTAGCGCTTATTTAATCTCTTTTAGATTATATAAACTGTAATTCTTTTGCCCTAATTACTGTCCCTGTATATCGTCTATATACAGAGCTCTTTCTCTTTCCATACTTAGTGCATGTATTTCAAAGAACAACCGCTCCCAAGGCTTTCCTACCCCGGAAGCTCAAAATCCGCTTCCCTCTTAGATGGTGGGCCTGACTGGACTTGAACCAGTGACCCCGCGCTTATCAAGCGCGTGCTCTAACCAACTGAGCTACAAGCCCACTCTTACTTTCCACCCCTGGTGGAGCTGAGGAGACTCGAACTCCTGACATAGTGCTTGCAAAGCACTCACTCTACCACCTGAGTTACAGCCCCCCGAAAATTGAATTGTGCGATACTTTAATACTTCAGAGCCTTTTTCAATACACTTTCGTGTATATCGACCTTAGGTACAGGTTTCTACCCCCATACCCTCTTTTCTCCTTAGAAAGGAGGTGATCCAGCCGCAGGTTCCCCTACGGCTACCTTGTTACGACTTCATCCCAATCACCATCCATACCTTAGGCACCTGCCCCCTTTCGGTTAGCTCGGTGACTTCGGGTACAAACGGCTTTCATGATGTGACGGGCGGTGTGTACAAGGCCCGGGAACGTATTCACGGCGCCGTAGCTGATGCGCCATTACTAGCGATTCCAGCTTCATGCCGGCGAATTGCAGCCGACAATCCGAACTGAGCGCGCTTTTAACGGATTTGCTCCTCCTTGCGGATTGGCTTCCCTCTGTAGCGCGCATTGTAGTACGTGTGCAGCCCTGGTCATAAGGGCCATCCTGACTTGACGTCATCCTCACCTTCCTCCCCTTTTGTAAGAGGCAGTCTCTTCAGAGTGCTCCAGCCTCTCGGCCGGGTGGCAACTGAACATAAGGGTTGCGCTCGTTGCGGGACTTAACCCAACATCTCACGACACGAGCTGACGACAACCATGCACCACCTGTGAAGGCACACTTTTCTGCCATTACAGCATATCTAACCTTCATGTCAAATCTTGGTAAGGTTCTTCGCGTTGCGTCGAATTAAACCACATGCTCCACTGCTTGTGCGGGCCCCCGTCAATTCCTTTAAGTTTCAGTCTTGCGACCGTACTCCCCAGGCGGATAACTTAATGCGTTAGCTTCAACACTGCCTCGCGGCAATATTTAGTTATCATCGTTTACAGCGTGGACTACTAGGGTATCTAATCCTATTTGCTACCCACGCTTTCGTGACTGAGCGTCAGTTTCGAGCTAGTAAGCCGCCTTCGCCACTGGTGTTCCTCCATATATCTACGCATTTCACCGCTACACATGGAATTCCGCTTACTTCTCTCGTACTCTAGCTGTTCAGTTTCCAAGGCTTTATGAAGTTGAGCTTCACGCTTTAACCTCAGACTTAAACTGCCGCCTGCTCACTCTTTACGCCCAATAATTCCGGATAACGCTTGCCACCTACGTATTACCGCGGCTGCTGGCACGTAGTTAGCCGTGGCTTTCTGGTAAGGTACCGTCAAATGGAGCCCATTTCCTGACTCCACCATTCGTCCCTTACAACAGAGCTTTACAACCCATAGGGCCGTCATCACTCACGCGGCGTTGCTCGGTCAGGGTTTCCCCCATTGCCGAAAACTCCTTACTGCTGCCTCCCGTAGGAGTTTGGACCGTGTCTCAGTTCCAATGTGTCCGGTCATCCTCTCAGATCGGATACGCATCCTTGCCTTGGTGGGCTGTTATCTCACCAACTAGCTAATGCGCCGCAGGTCCATCTTAAAGCGGAGCAAACGCTCCTTTCAAATTTCGGAGATGCCTCCAAAATTCATATCCGGTATTAGCCAAAGTTTCCTCTGGGTATCCCAAACTAAAAGGCAGGTTACCTACGTGTTACTCACCCGTTCGCCACTAGGGTGCAAGCACCCTCGTTCGACTTGCATGTATTAGGCACGCCGCCAGCGTTCATCCTGAGCCAGGATCAAACTCTCAAAGTTTTATTCTAGTTCAAAATAATTATCTGGTTATTGTATTAAAAAATAATTGACGTTTTGTGTTTGTACATCTGTTCAGTTTTCAAAGATCAGTGCATGCCCTATTACTATGTAATATAGCTCGAATCTCTTCGCAGCATGCTTGATAATCATACCACTACGTAGTTTTTAGTGTCAACTACTTTTGAAACTTTTTTTAAATATTTTTTTGTAGGGGGTATGAGGCGCCTAAGTCGCGCTTGTTTTCTATTATACACTAATGCGTATACGTGTAAAGAAAATAATAAAGAATTTTTTCATAATAAAAGACTGCACTATTCATGCAGCCTCATATTTTTCTTATATACCTTAATATAAATATATAATTATCTTCTATTCCCAAGTACGAGAATCACGATTCTTAAAATTCTTAAGAAGATGTAGATAAAGTCGTTATAGAGAATAAAAGCACAATATAAAGATATATTTGTGGTCATCTCTCCGTTTTGGGCGATAGCTTTAATTCTCGCCATATCCCAAATGGTAATTAACATCACCGCGACGAAGACCGATAAAGAGACGATCCAATATAATGTTCCGGAGAAAAATCCCACTAACATCAAGATCCAGAGGACTAATGATAAGATACCAGCGCCGATAAATAAGCCCATCGCCGCGATAGCTAAACCATTTAGACGTCCTTTAGATAATAAAGCGATTAATGACATTAAACCGAAGATAAGGGCAGTAATACCAAATGTCACCCCTAATATCGACCAATCGATAACCATCGCTAAGGTGGATAACATAATACCCATCAAAACAGTGTAGATAATCGAAGGAACTAGAACGCTTCTTCTTCCTCTAGCGATTGTAATTGGTACGACAAAGGATAAAACGATAATACCGATAAATGATGTTATTAGTAAAACTAACAAAATAATTGCGTTAGTCGATTGAAATCTAGTTGGAATATCACTACTAACGTCCTTTAATAAGACTTTTCCAAAATAGGCACCTAAACCTAAGGCGATAGCCGCGGTTATTAATAAACCGAGGAACATATAGCCATAGACTTTAGCGATACTTAAACCGACTTGGCCTCTTTTGCTAGCATTACTATTTGCGAAATTACCGTAATAATTTGCATTATCGCTCATAAACTTCTCCTAGAGAATATTGGTTAATAAACCTTCGTAAGATTCTTTCTTCAAAGAAGCACCACCGACTAAGCCACCATCGATATCTGGGCAAGATAAATAAGCTTTGATATTTTCAGGTTTAACGCTACCGCCATATAAGATACGGATTTCTTCGCTCACTTCACCAAATAGTTCTTTTAAAATTGAACGGATGTAAGAGCAGACGTCTTGAGCGATTTCTGTGGAAGCATTTTTACCAGTGCCGATGGACCAAACTGGTTCATAAGCGACGACTAAGTCTTTGACTTCTTCTTTTTTAAAGCCTTCTAAGCCTTCTTTGATTTGTCTAGAGACGACTTCTTTAGTTAAACCTTTTTCAAATTCTTCTAAGGTTTCACCGACACAGTAGACTGGAACCATCTTATTAGCTAATAAAGCTTTAATCTTTTCATGGCATTTAAAATTGGTTTCATTATCATAGGCTCTTCTTTCGGAGTGACCGATAATAACCCAATTGATACCAAATTCTAGTAACATTGGAATGGAGATTTCTCCTGTAAATGCACCGTGATCGTTAAAATGGCAGTTTTGCGCCGCAACAATCATTCTTTTATCAGCGTTTTCTCTAACAGCGGCTAAAGATAGATAGGTTGGAGCCACACCGATATCGATATTATTTTTGCTCGCTAGTTCGACGAGACTTCTTGTTTCTATGGCAAACTCTTTCGCTTCTGCGGAAGTTTTGTTCATCTTCCAGTTGCCTAATAATAATTTTCTTCTCATAACTATTTCAAAACATCGATGCCTGGTAAATGGCCATCATTTTCAATCATCTCTAAGGAAGCACCGCCACCGGTTGAGACGTGAGAGAATTTTTTGGCAAAGCCAAATTGCTTAATAGCAGCCGCAGAATCGCCACCACCACAAACGGTGAAGGCATCTTTAAGTTCGCTAGCGGCTTCACAAATCGCTAAAGTACCTTTTTGGAATTCTTCTTGTTCGAAGACACCCATTGGGCCGTTCCAGAATAACATTTTCGCTTTGCTGATCTCATTAGCGAATAATTCTCTGGTCTTTGGACCGATATCTAAACCTTGGAATCCTTCTGGGACATCAACGCTAGGTAAGATAGAAATTGTGGTTCTTTCGGCTGGATCGAAGCTATCACCAACGATAGTATCGACTGGTAAAACGATCTTACCATGAGCTTTTGCAAAGCAATTTCTAGCGTATTCTAATTGATCATCTTCCACGGGAGAGGTTCCGGTAGAATGACCTAAAGCTTTAAAGAATGTAAAGGCCATCGCACCACCGATTAAGATCTTGTCACATTTTCCTAATAAGGAATCGATAACTTTAATCTTATCGCTGACTTTTAAACCACCTAAGATCGCGACATATGGTCTGTCACTTGGTTTAACATCGACACATCTAGTTAAGTTAGCGACTTCTTTTTCCACTAAATAACCGACAGCGACTGGTTTATGTTCTTTCTTTAATAATTCAGGAATGCCATATGTCGAAGCATGCGCTCTATGAGCACTACCGAAAGCATCCATGACGAAGGCATCACCGAGTTTAGCCCAAATAGCGGCTAATTCAGGATCATTCTTTTCTTCGCCTTTTTCATAACGGGTATTTTGCATCAATAAGACTTGACCATCTTTTAAAGCGTTAGCAGCTTTTTCAAGTTCTTCGCCACGTGTCACTGGGACAAATACCACTTCTTGGCCTAATAATTCGCTTAATCTTTTCGCGACTGGGGCCATATTGTTCTTTTTCTTTTGTTCTTCAACCACTTCTGGAGCTTCTTTGTGTTTCACTTTGCCTAAGTGACTCATTAAAATCACTCTTGCCCCTTTAGCGATTAATTCTTTGATGGTGGGTAAAGCCGCAACGATACGATTATCGTCTCTAATTTCTCCACCTTTTAGAGGGACGTTGAAGTCAACACGAACGATAACGCGTTTACCTTTCACATCTAATTGTTTAACTGTTAACATAGTTAATTCTCCTTTTTATTAAAATGGCACCCAGATAACCAGGTGCCAATTTTTACCTATTTAGCGACCCGATATCAAAACTTAGCAATTTTCGGCAAAGTATTTGATGGTACGGACCATTTGGCTGGTATAGGAGTTTTCATTGTCATACCAAGAGACAACTTGAACTTCATATAAGCCTTCACCAATCTTACAAACCATTGTTTGTGTGGCGTCGAATAAGGAACCGAATCTCATACCGATGACATCGCTAGAAACGATTGGATCTTCGTTATAACCATAGGATTGGTTTGCAACACTCTTCATATGAGCGTTAATCATTTCTGGGGTTAATTCACCGTTAAATTTAACAACAGCGGTGAGAATTGTTGTGGAACCAGTTGGGACTGGGACACGTTGTGCACTACCGATTAATTTACCATTTAATTCTGGGATAACTAAGCCGATAGCTTTAGCCGCACCTGTGCTATTTGGAACGATATTAGCCGCACCAGCACGAGCTCTTCTTAAGTCACCTTTTCTGTGTGGACCATCTAAGATCATTTGGTCACCAGTATAAGCGTGAATTGTGCTCATGATACCGGATTGAATTGGAGCTAAATCATTTAAAGCTTTGGCCATTGGGGCTAAGCAGTTTGTGGTACAGCTAGCGGCAGAAATAACTTGATCATCTTTTGTTAATGTATGTTCGTTAACACCATAGACGATGGTTGGTAAGTCTTTGCCAGCAGGAGCGGAAATAATAACTTTCTTCGCACCAGCTCTGATGTGAGCCATGGATTTTTCTTTAGAGCAGTAGAAACCTGTACATTCTAAGACGACATCAACGCCTAATTTGCCCCATGGTAATTCTTCAGCTTTTGGCATGGCATAGATAGTAATTTCTTTGCCATCAACTGTAATGCTACCTGGTTCTAAGACGGTCTTGCCATCTTCAGCGAGAACTGGTTCTTTGCTGCTGACGGTGTGTAAACCTTCACCGATAACACCAGCATAACCACCTTGAGCGGTGTCATATTTTAATAAATTAGCCAACATCTTTGGAGAAGTTAAATCGTTAATCGCGACGATTTCATAACCTTTGGCTCCAAACATTTGTCTGAACGCTAAACGGCCAATACGACCGAATCCGTTAATTGCAACTTTAACTGACATGTAATAATGTCCTCCTTCTGTTTGCGTTATATAGTTTATACTATATGCAAATTAAAAAACAAGAGAAATAGATAAAACAATTAAAATACAAGACTTTTTTATATAAAAAATGTCTAGAATGATTCGATTCCCTTAAATAATTCCGATAAGGATATATCTAACGCAATAGCAATCTTTTCAAGAACTTTGACCGTGGGATTTCTCATCCCTCTTTCTAAGTCAGAAAGATAATTTTTATTTACTCCTGATTCCAAAGCTAAATCTTCTTGAGAGAGCCTTCTCATCGTTCTTAAATATTTAATACGCATCCCAAGTTGTTTACTAGCGTTCATTATCTAACCTCAAATATAGTTCATGAATACTTCTAAAAAGATGATTTATATTACTTTTAGTAATATTAGTGTTTAGTTCTTCACTCATTAAACCCGCTAAATCGTTTAAAGAGGTAGATTCATTATCAAGTCTTAAATGACATAAAGTTCTAATCTTAGTATTAGAGATATTATCAATTCCTAATCTCTCATCGATTAATTTGATTTCTTTAACTTGTCTTAAACCTGTTTCATAGGTCTTTTTCATATTCGCGGTATCCATATTAGTTAAACGATTCGCGGAATTAATCATGTCGCGATTAACACGGACATTTTCAAATTCCATACAGGAGATGACCGCACCAATCATAATAAGAAAAATAGATATCTGATCGCTCTTTTTGAAATAGATAACATATGATTCTCTTCTTTTGATAACCTTCGGTTCGATATCACTATTGTGGTATTTAGCGAATAATTTTGATAACCACTTCGCGTAGTTTTCACTATTAACAGCAATCTCTAAATGATAGTTACTGGTGTGTGGAGAATTGACACTACCACTCGCTAAAAATGCACCGGCTAAATAACCGGATATCGTATCGTCATTTTTCACGATATTTTTGCTTATCTTTCCTTCTAAGAAGGAAATATCTAAATCTTCTAGTATGGTTTCACTAGCTTCTTGAACTTCAATTGTGTAAGTAATAGTTTTAGCCAGATTAGTGCCTTTAGAAAAAGAAAAATGCGCGTCAGCTTCATAAATGCGATTAATGGTTTCATATATGAAACGCGCAATCTTGGCATTTTCAGTTGATAAAGTTAAATAACTTTTCTTATCACGAAAAGATAATGTTCCATTGATACGAATATAGGCCGCTAAAAGGGCTCTTAAACGATCTTGGGAAGTATAGGTATTAGAACAAAGTTCTTCCTTAACTTGTTTACTAAAAGATTCTTTTTTCATTTTAATGATTTAATTCTGGTGAATCACGATGTTTCACGGCAACGTGATATTTATCTTGATATTTTTCTTTTAAATAATTAGCCACAAATGTGGAACGATGTTGTCCCCCACTACAGGCGATACCAATCGTATAAGAGGCTCTTCCGCTTTTTTGCATAATAGGAATGAAATAATCTAAATAATCAGTGATGTTTTTAAGTAAGTCATGAGTGACATCAAAAGACATGATGTAATCGATAACTTCTTTATCTCCACCATTAAGGTGAGCTAAAGATTCGATCCAATATGGGTTAGGAATAATTCTCACATCAAACATCATATCTAAACCTTGTGGTATGCCGTTTTTAATGCCAAAGGACATAAAGGTTATTTTAGTGATGTTATCAGTATCTTTATTTAATAATTTATTATATAAATTAATTCTTAATTCTTTAGTGGTTAGATGGGTGGTATCAATCTCATAATCAGCGATTGGAGATAATTTTTCGCTTAATTTCACATCTAAATCAATCGCGTTATCTAAAGATATATTTTCTAATATGGTGTTAGGATGAACATGTCTAGATAAGGCATATCTTTTTAATAATTCATCCTTATCAGTAGTTAATAAAATAAATTTAGTGACAAAACGTTGATCCTTTTTAGCGGCGTCAACGATTTCATTGACATGGTTAATTCTTGATAACAAACAAAAGCCTTTAATGTTTTTTTGTTCCGCGAAGGAATCTAATAATGCTTTAGTAATTTTACTAGGGGCATTATCCACACAATAATAGCCGAGCTCCTCAAAGACAAATTTTGAAGAGGAAACACCACTACCACTTGGACCAGATAAAATATATAGTTCTTTCATACACTTATAAGTGTAACAAAAAAGGTGTTATTTGGTAACACCTATTTCTTTAAATATTCGATCATATTCTTACTAGCGACATTTCCATCATGTTCCGCGAGATAGATTTGTCTAATATCGCGAGGAAGAACATCTCCTCCAGCAAATAGACCTTTCACACTAGTTTCCATATTCTTGTCCACCGGAATTGTTCCTTTAATATCTAAGACATTATCGATTTTTACAAATGTCGTATTAGGGATTTGTCCCACAAGTGGGAAGATACCTTGTAATTCGATGGTTTTTGTTTCTTCTGTTTCTTTATTTTGGATAACTATACCACTAACTTTATCTTCGCCTAAGAATTTAATAGGAATATAAGGAGTAAGAATGGTGACATTTTCTTTCTTTTTTAATTCTTCGACTAAATTATTAGATCCTCTAAATTCATTACGACGATGAATGACATATAAATGTTTGACGATATGAGATAGGTAAATAGCCTCTTTTAAAGCGGCGTTACCACCACCGATAACCATGACATCTTCTCCTTTAAAGAAATGTCCATCACATAAAGCACAATAAGATAAGCCATGGCCAAATAATTCATCTTCTCTTTCTAATCCAACTTTTCTTTCTTTTGTGCCTGTCGCAATTAAAACAGTTTTTGCGCTATATTCACCGTATTCACCTTTTAAGATAAACAAGTCTCCCTCTTTTTCTAAAGAAAGGATATTATCCGCGGTGATAGAAATATCATTATTTGTTAATCTTTCGAATAATTTAAAAGCTAAATCCGGACCAGGAATCTCTTTAAATCCTGGATAATTATCCACACGAGGAGCGATATTCACTTTACCACCGGGAGTGCCACCATCGATAATAGCAAAATTAATTCCTGCTTCTTTAAGTTTAAGTGCAGCTCCAATACCACATGGACCAGCCCCTAAGATAATTGCCTCATAATTTTCCATCATCAAGTTTCCTTTCTAAATCGAAGAATGAAGATATAAACATTTTCGGTTTTAAATCACTATCAAGTTTTCTTGGACCCCAATTCACTAAAGCGCAGTCCACATCAGCGTTTTTCGCGGTTAGATAGTCGCTTTTATTATCGCCAATATATAAAACTTCTTGCAAGGATGACGCATTTAATTGTTCCATGGCTTTAAGAATTGGTTCTTTATTTGGCTTTGGATTTATCACATCGTCATAACAAATTAAACAATCAAATAAATTATTTAGATCTAATATATCCAAACAATATAAAGTGGAAGAATGAATCTTATTTGTAATAATACCTAATTTATATCCTTTTTCTTTTAATCTAGTTAATACTTCTTTAACGTGAGGATAAGTTTTCACTAATTTTGGATACATCGGTGAACCTACTCAGCAATTGAATTACCGAGCATCTGGGTTATATATTGTCGAATGATATCTTCCAATATATATCCATCTGGGTAGTTCCTACCCGATATCCCTACGTTACCAGCTTTACCATTCCAATTAATATAATCTTCATTTAAAAACTGATCCGTTACAGGAATATATTCTCTTCTTGGATCAGATAATCCTTTTAGAGGTATTGGGAAATAATAACGAGCTTCTTGTCGAAATAATCTCATGATGTTATAAGCTCCAACTGCATCGGCGTTATAGATATCGTTGCCATCTACAAATAAACCACGATGTTTTCTTTTTGTTTTATCATAATAATCTTTTGATACAGTTAATGATTTAGGAGAACATCCTGAAGAATATGCTTCATCGATGATAACTAGTTCAATTCCAACTTGTTTCAACTTATAAGAAAGATATTCATAGATTCTAACAAAACATATAGCTCTCATATTCTGATTATATCGATGTTTATCTTTGTTAGAATTAAACTCTTTCTTTTGATGAAGAATACCAGTGACATCTCCGATGATTACCTTAGAGATATCGTGTTTATTGCAGTAGTTAACAATATATCTAGATGCGCGGTGAAGAATGAGATTAATCCTCTTATTCTTAAGCTCATATAAATGTTTAATCCTATTAGTAGAGACTCCTTTCTTATGATGGGGATAACATTTATCGTAGTTAGATTGATAATAAGCAATTCTTTTAGAAAAATAGTAATTGGTGTTTAACAAAGATTGACCTGAGACAATAAATGAAGATCCGTTATTGTCATAGACTGTTAACAGGTTCTTTGTACCAATATCGATACTTATATAATGCTTATTATCTTCTTTTAATTTTTTAGTATCTTCTTCATAGATGATATAGACTTTATATCTATTCTTATCCATGTATACGAATTCGACTTGTTTAATAATAGAGAAAGTTCTTTTTAGAGAAATATAGAAGAAGTCTTTCTTTATGTTATATTTTTCTTCTAGGTGTTCCTTAAGCTTTTTAGGAATAGAAAAGCGGATTTGATTATCAATAACCTTAATAGAATTCTGAAGGTATTTAAAGCTTGTGTGTGAGCCATCTTTCTTATAATAAGGTGACTGTGGTTCTCCTTCATATTCTTTTAAGCGTCCTTTATCTTTCCTATATTCATATCTATTTTTAAGAGCAAAATAGCTCTTCCAAGCTTCATCAAGTCTAGCGAGAACATCTTGACTAGTTTGACTAGGTAAAGACTTATACCAGATATTATCTTTCAATCTTTTCTTTTGATCATACCAATCTGGTATCTTATCAAAGCCAAGTGATTTATATTCTTTTCTTTCATAATTACCAACATTGAATAGCTTACTAGCAGCGTAAGAGAGATGTCCAAGGATGACAGACATCGTTTCATTTACTCTTAATTCAAATTGGTAAGTTAGTAGCATATTATTCCCTTCCTTGGTTTTGAATATATTGTCTTTTGTTTACCAACATCAATTAATATCTCTTTTAATCTTCTCTCAATATTAGTGTTCAACACTTTCCTTCAATATTTAGTAGACCAAACAATTGATAGTTGATGTTAAAAAACACATGTGCATCCATGCCTTAATTCACCCTATCCATATCCTCTATTTATATTATATCAAAAAAGTGGTATTAATACCACTTAATAATTATATTATTACAAAATATTTTTATCACATATAGTGACGATTATAATTCTAACAACCAAGGATTCCCATTCGGTATCCTAAATCAAAAAATAAATACTTATATTTAGGCATCAATAGTTTTTTTCTTAATAAATAATGGAGGTAAGGTAATTAATAAACCAAACAAGCAAGAAATGCCTAAAGATAAAATAATTAATCCCCAGTTAAATTTATTAAACACAAGTGTTTTATTAAATGAAGAAGTCGACATCATGATAATGGAGACCACTAATAAGGTAATGGATATAATAGCCACACCGATTGAACCATATAAATATTTGTTTCTATTAATTTGTTTTGGCTGTTTTATAAATCTAATGAAGTGATTTAAAGCGACACATAAAGCACCAACAATCACAAAGACAATGGACCAAATCCAAGACCAATAACCATTTTCACCCATGTTATAAGCGGTGTCTCTAAGAGGCTCCATTAGTACACGAGTTAAACCATACCATATCACATAGCCAAAGGCTAAATCACCTAGTTCGGTATATTTTCTTAAAGCGATACCAAAAACATGATATAAAACAAAGAATCCTAATAAATTAGTTAAACATTCAATAAAGAATAATGGGACATACATCATCCCATCAGGTGCCCAGCCAGAGGTTGAAGAGTATCTCATGTTATTAACAATAAATCGAGGTAGCCAGTTCCAATTTTCAATTGCCGTTAAAGTACCATGTACTTCACAGTTAAAGAAATTGCCCCATCTACCAACCGCTTGGGCCACTAAGATTGTGGGGATGATGATATCAACCGCTAACCAAATGCTATAGCCTTTATTTCTCCACATGAACCAAGCTACACCAACAACGATACCGGTTATCGCACCACCTAAGATGGTTAATCCGCCTTCCCAAATAGCGAATATCTTCCACCATGGTTGACCGACAAATTCCACAGAATAATTACCAATCACATAGAAGATTCTCGCCCCTAATATACCGGCAGGAAAAGCGATTAAGAATGTGGATTCGGCAATACCATGTTTACCGTATTGTAAATAGAATTTATGGTCTAGTATGAAATAACAATATAGAGCTCCAGAAAGGATGCATAAAGCGTAGAAAGCAATATTTGGTCCATATAAAGAACTGGGATTCACAAATCCATGTTGGAAATTAATTCCATTAGGAAGAGGATATGTTGCGTAATTAGCAAATCCTTCACTAAGGAAGAATAAAGATATTAAGAATAATGGGAATGCCGCCATTAAACCTTTAAATAACCATTTATCAGTGGTTTCAGAAACACCTTTCTTTTTTAAATCACCCCAATAATGAAGCATAAAAGTAAATAAAGAAACCGCTCCTAAAGAGCCGACTAATAAACCACCGATGATACAACTAGCCATCTCATATGGTTTAGGAGAAATTTTTCCCCATAAATAGATAGAAGACATCATCGTGGTGAAAGATAAAGTAAAAACACTACCGACCACTAATAAGCGGAATAATATTTTCTTAAAAGGAATTGGAGGAACAACATTTCTAATAAATGTTAAGGATAAATAAATCCCCATTGTTAAACTAATCACCGCGATTAAAGCGGAAACAATAAATAAAACCATTAACAGTAATGTCCTTTCTTTAATAGATCGATAAGGAACTGACCAGTATAAGATTTCTTATTCTTACTTACTTCTTCTGGAGTACCAGTAGCGACAATCGTGCCACCACCATCTCCACCATCAGGTCCTAAATCGATAATATAATCAGCGACTTTGATGACATCTAAGTTATGTTCAATAACTAAGACTGTGTCACCATTATCGACAATTCTTTGTAATATTTTTAATAATCTAGAAACATCATCTGTATGTAATCCAGTTGTTGGTTCATCTAAGATATATAAAGATTTACCAGTTGGTTTTTTCTGTAGTTCATAGGCTAATTTCACTCTTTGCGCTTCGCCACCTGATAATGTCGTTGCGGGTTGACCTAATTTGATATAGCCTAGGCCAACATCATAAAGAATTTGTAATCTCTTTTTAAGTTTCGGACGATTTTCAAAGAATTTTAAAGCGTCTTCCACAGTCATCTCTAGAACATCATAAATATTCTTACCTTTATAGGTAACTTGTAATGTTTCTTCGTTATATCTTTTACCATTACAAGCATCACATTTGACATAAACATCTGGTAAGAAATTCATCGGAATACAAGTCACACCAGCGCCTTGACATGTTTCACATCTTCCACCTGTGGTGTTAAAGGAGAATCTACCTTTATCAAAACCACGGGCTTTAGCTTCGATAGTTTCCGCGAATAAATCTCTAATATCATCAAATAATTTGACGTATGTCGCTGGGTTAGAACGAGGAGTTCTACCGATCGGATCTTGAGTGACATCCACGACTTTATCTAAATAATCAACACCGATAATCTCTTTATATTTACCTAAGGTAACATCCGCATTTTCATTGAAATGTCTTTGAATATATGGATATAAAGTTTGATTAATTAATGATGATTTGCCACTTCCCGAAACACCAGTCACACAGACAAAGCATCCTAAAGGAATATCAACATCAACATTCTTTAAGTTATTACTACTCGCGCCTTTTATAGAAATAAATTTGCCATTTCCTTTTCTTCTATTTTTTGGAATTGGAATAAATTTACGATCCGCTAAATAAGCACCAGTAATCGATCTTTCACTTTTTTCAATATCTTCGACTTTGCCTTCAGCTACTACTTCACCACCGTGAATACCGGCTCCAGGTCCAATATCGACGATATAATCAGCGCTTCTAATCGTTTCTTCATCGTGCTCTACAACCACTAAGGTATTACCTAAATCACGCATCTTTTGCATGGTTTTTATGAGTTTTTGGTCATCTTTTTGATGTAAACCGATAGAAGGTTCATCTAAAACATATAAAACACCAGTTAATTTACTACCTATTTGTGTGGCTAATCTAATTCTTTGAGATTCTCCACCACTTAAGGTCATAGCCATACGGGATAAAGTTAAATATTCTAAGCCGACATCGCATAAGAAAGAGGCGCGGTTATGAATCTCGTTAAGTACCATATCAGCGATCGTCTTTTGACTTTCACTTAATTTATTTGGTAATTCATCGACCCATTTCACTAAATCTTTAAGCTGTAAATCGGTGACTTCTTTAATATTTTTACCATCGATTAAAACCGATAAAGCCTGTTCATTAAGTCTAGCTCCATGACAAGTGGTACATTCCTTATCACGCATATAATATTCAAAAACTTCTCTCATCATGTCTGATTGAGTGTTGTTATATAAACGATCGATTCTTGTTTTTACACCTTCAATATAACCGTTTCGATGCATGACATTTCCGTTTACGGAAGTAATCTCATATTTAAATGGTTGTTCACTACCATATAAACAGATATGTTTTTCTCTTTCAGTGAGCTTTTCCCAAGGCTTATCAAGGTCAATTTTATATAATTTACAAAGTAAAGCGAATTCTTGCCATTCGATATTTTTACTACCGATAGTGTTTCTATACCATCTAATCGCCCCTTGATTAATCGATAAAGTTTTATCCGGAATTAAGATATCTGGATCAACTTCTCTTTTCATTCCTAAACCTTTACAGTCAGGGCAAAAACCTAATGGAGCGTTAAAAGAGAATAATCTTGGCTCCACGCGAGGAACGGAGAAACCACATATTGGGCAGGTATGTTTATCAGAAAGTAACCTTTCTCCTTTTTCAGAAAGAATTAATAATAAACCATGCGACCAATCTAGAGCAGTTTCAATAGATTCGTAAATACGCGCTCTATTATCAGGTTTAACGATAATTCTATCGACGACGATATCGATATCATGTCTTTTGTTTTTATCTAAATCTTTAACTAGTTCAATTTCGGTTAATTCACCATCGACACGTAAACGTGTAAAACCATTCACTCTAATCTTATCTAAGATATCTTTTTGTGTGCCTTTTTCATGATGAACCACTGGTGATAATAATTGAATTTTGCTTCCTTCACCATATTCCATCACCACATCGGTCATCATCGATGGAGAAAAAGAGATGATTGGTTCATGGTGATTAGGGCAATATGGAACACCAATTCTGCCAAATAACAATCTTAAATAGTCATATATTTCAGTGACTGTTCCTACTGTCGAACGAGGATTATGAGAAACGGATTTTTGATCAATCGCGATGCTAGGAGATAAACCATCAATACTATCAACATTTGGTTTATCATAGCTTCCTAAGAATTGTCTAGCATAGCTAGATAAACTCTCCATATATCTTCTTTGACCTTCTGCAAAGATAGTATCAAAGGCTAAAGTGGTTTTACCACTTCCTGATAAACCGGAAAAGACGATTAAAGAATTTTTTGGTAATTCTAAATCGATATTTTTTAAGTTATTCTCTTTAGCGCCTTTAATAACAATCCTAGTTTCCATAAGTGAGTTAATTATAGATAATATTTAAAAATTTATCTATTAATATGTTTTATAAATAAGAATAAGAGAAAAGATAATACAAAAAAGACGATTAAATGTATAATAAATAGGATTCGGGACGTAGCGCAGCTTGGTAGCGCACTTCCTTGGGGTGGAAGGGGTCGTGAGTTCAAATCTCATCGTTCCGACCAGTTAATAAAAATAGTCTCTTAAGAGACTTTTTATTTAATAATCAAAAATGATTAAATTAAATCGATTATTTCTTCGATATTTTCGCCATTAGTGATGTAAACATTGGAGAAGAATTCATAATCTTCTTTTTGTGGTAATTCAAAATTAGCGAAATATTCTTCTAACACTTCACTTGGAACCGGAAATTCACGGTCAAAATTTTGTCTAATCACTACTTCTTTAGCAACATCGAATAAAACGAGATTAGTTTCATCAAAATGAGACTTTAATTCCTTAACGGAATCAATACGATATTTGGTGTCTCTATTCGTCGCGTCAAGAACGACAATTCCTTTTGGATCTTCAGAATAAACTTTCGCGAGTTCATAAAACATCTTCCACATGAGCTTATCTTCACTAAGATTTTTTTGACTACCAGTCACTAAATCTCTTAAAGCATCAGAAGAGATAATATAAACATGGCCTTCTTTTTTCTTTCTTAATAATTTTGAGAAATAAGATTTACCTGATCCTGGAACACCTGATAAAACAATAAGTTTAGACATAATTTTTCTAAGATATAATATTAGCAAAGTGATGATATGAATAAAAGAAAAAGAGAACATTAAGTTCTCATTTCCTCAAATTTGTTTTAATTATTTTTCGTTTTTAAGTAATTCTTCAACTTCCGCTTTTGATAATAAGCGTTCTTTATTAACTTTACGGTTGGCTTTTTTAATATCGGCTTTAACCGCTCTTAATAAAGCTTCTTGTTCTTTTCTAGCGGCGATTTTTCTTCTAGTCGCATTTAAGAAAGCTTCTGGAACATAAGAAGAAATAATTTGTTTTCCTTCTCTCCATTGACGGTAGTAATAAGTATGTCCGGATATCTGTTTAACAGAGATATATCCCACAGGGAGAGATTTAATATTTTCTTCGATTTGTTCTTTCTCGTTATGTAATTCGAGAAGTAATTCTAATTGTCTAACTTGTTTATTCATAATCATTAACCTACGAAAATAATATATAGCAATTTATCATCTCTATCAAGATAAAAATAATATTTTTTCATAAATAAAATAAAAGAAGGATATGATAACCATACCCTTCCTTTAATATTTTATATTAGAGACCGAATTTCTTGATTCTATCGAATCTATCCTTCGCGTACTTCTCACACTTGGTGAGTAATTCTTCCGCGTGTTCAGGATTGACTCTTGGAAGTTGAGAGAATCTTGTTTCTGTCATCACGAAGTCTCTTAATTTTGAATAATCTGGATCTTTACAATCCACGGTTAATGGGACTTCTTTTCTTGGATCGTATCTGAAGATTGGGAAGTAGCCACATTCCACAGCGAGACGTTCTTGTCTCATGGAGTTAGCTAAACCACCTTTGATACCGTGGTTCGCACATGGGGCATAGCAGATCACTAATGATGGTCCATCATAGCTTTCCGCTTCTTTTAAGGCCTTAATAGCGGCAACTGGATTAGCACCTAAAGCGATTTGAGCAACATAGACATTGCCATAGCTCATGGCAATAAGAGCTAAGTTCTTCTTCGCGGTAGTTTTACCAGAAGCGGTAAATTTAGCGATAGAACCAGTTTGAGAAGATTTAGAGGATTGTCCACCGGTATTGGAATAAACTTCGGTATCAAGGACTAAGATATTAACATCTTCTTCGTTAGCGATAACGTGGTCTAATCCACCATAACCGATATCATAGCTCCAACCATCACCACCGATGATCCAAATGGATTTATCTTGTAAATCTCTTTCGTAAGCTAAGACTTCTTTAACGCCTTCATCCTTACTAGCTTTGACGAGTTCGACTAATTTCTTAACGATTGGTCTAACCGCATTTCTATTTTTAATATTTTCGAAGTAGGCATCGATAGTTTTGGCTAATTCTTCTTCCACGCCTCTTTCTTTAGCGGCGCTTAAGATTTCAATAATACGTTTGATTTTGGCATCTGTCGCCACTCTCATACCATAACCGAATTCAGCGTTATCTTCGAATAAGGAGTTCGCCCAAGCCACGCCTTGACCTTCTTTATCGGTACAGAATGGAGTTAATGGAGTGGAACCACTATAGATGGATGAACATCCAGTCGCATTAGCGACTAACATATCTTTACCGAATAATTGAGAAACTAAACGATAATATGGAGTTTCACCACATCCAGCACAAGCACCACTGATTTCCATATAAGGCATTAAGTAAGAAACACCTAAAACGCTTTCTTGCATTGGGGCTGGTAAAGCATCCGCTTTATAAGAAACATGTTTGAATAAATAATCAGCAGCTTCTTCTTGTGGGAATTGAGATTTAGCTTCCACCATTTCAAGAGCGACTTTGCCGGTCTTATTGGCGTTACATTCCATAACGCATAAGCCACAGCCAACACAGTTACGTGGAGAAACTTGTAAACGATATTTTAAGCCTTTGGCTTTTAACATCGGTAATTTTGGATCAGCGACTTCTTGAGCAAGTTTTGGAGCAGCTGCTAATTCTTTTTCATCTAATAAGAATGGTCTAATAGTCGCATGTGGACAGACAAAGGCACAGTTATTACATTGAATACAGGCTTCTGGGTGCCATAATGGGACTCTATCAGCGATACTTCTTTTTTCTCTAAAGGTGATATTGTTTTGCATGGTGCCATCGAGTAATTCACCTTCCATGAATTTACTAACTGGTAAATCGTCACCGTTAAGGTTGCCGATCACAGAAACATAATTATCGAAATAATCATCACCAGTTAATTTCACTTCGGCTTTTGGAGATAATTTGGCCCATTCTGGGTCAACCTTCACTTCTCTTAAGCCTTCTGTACCAGCATCAATAGCTTTCCAGTTGAGTTCGACGACATCTTGGCCTTTTTTCGCATAGCTCTTTTCCGCGAATTTCTTCATCCATTTATTAGCTTCGCTATAATCCATAATATTTGGATTTAAATAGAAGAAGGAAGCTTGGAGAATGGTATTTGTATGTCTACCCATACCAATTTCACTAGCGATCTTGTTAGCGTCAATGACGTAGAATTTAGCCTTTTTAGTGGCTAATTGATATTTGACACGATTTGGCATCATCTTCACTAATGTCGCATCGTCCATATCAGTATTTAATAAGAATGTCCCGCCTTCTTTTAAGTTCTTGATCATATCGAATTTGAATAGATATGTATCTAATGAACAAGAAACGAAGTCAGCGTTTTGCACATAATATGTACTTCTAATTGGTGATTTACCAAATCTTAAGTGAGAACGAGTAACACCACCAGCTTTTCTACTATCGTAAGCAAAATAGGCTTGCGCATATTGATGAGTAGCGTCACCGATAATCTTAATGGAAGATTTGTTCGCACTAACAGTACCATCACTACCTAATCCGTAGAATAAGCAGGAAGTATAATCTCCTTTAACATGATAATGTTCATCTGTAGGAATACTTAAATGAGTAACATCATCGTTAATGGAAACGGTAAATCCGTTCCAGCGTTTTTCACTCTTCAGGAAGTCAAAAACCGCTTTCATATCTTTAGGTTGAGTATCTTTACTGGATAAACCATATCTACCACCTAAAACTTCGGCATCTAAGTTCGCTTGTTTAATAACGGCCACGACATCTTCATATAAAGGTTCACCAGAAGCACCTAATTCTTTAGTTCTATCAAGAACCGCAATACGTTTCACGGATTTTGGTAAAACTGCTAATAAGTGTTTCGCGGAGAATGGACGATATAAGTGAACTTTCACTAAACCGACTTTTTCACCTTTACTGCGTAAGTCATCAATAACTTCAGATATGGTTTCGGTAACTGAACCCATCGCGACGATGACTCTATCGGCATCTTTATCACCATAATAGGTAAATGGAGCGTAGTTTCTACCAGTTAAACGGCTGGCTTCTTTGAAATATTTAACCGCAACTTCTAATACTTCATCTGCTTTCTTGTTTTGAGCTTCTCTACCTTGGAAATAAATATCATCGTTTTCCGCACCACCACGTGTGACTGGGTGAGTGTGTGGATTTAAGGCTCTACTTCTAAAGAGTTCAACCTTATCCATTGGTAATAATTTCTTCCATTCATTATCATCGACAAATTCGACGTTTTGAATTTCATGAGAGGTTCTAAAACCATCAAAGAAATGACAGACTGGATATTGAGCATCAATCGCCACTAAATGGGCAACATTAGTCAAATCAGCGATTTCTTGAACGGAATGAGAACAGATCATTGCGATACCTGTTTGTCTAATCGCATAAATGTCTTGATGATCACCAAAGATTGATAAGCTACGGGTAGCTAAGCTTCTTGCGGAAACATGTAATACCGCTGGTAAACATTCACCGACCCACTTATAAATATTTGGAATCATTAATAATAAGCCTTGGGAAGCAGTATATGTGGCTGCTAAACCACCAGCTTGTAAAACACCGTGAACCGCACCAGAAGCACCAGCTTCAGATTGCATTTCACTAACCTTAACTACAGAACCATAAAAGTTCTTTCTTTTTTGTGAGGCATAAACATCAATATTTTCCGCCATTGGGGAGGAAGGAGTAATTGGGTAAATACCTGCTACTTCAATGTAGTTATAGGAACCTAATGCCGCTGCTGTATTACCATCAACAGAGAGCATTGTTTTCTTAATTTCTTCCATAAATTAAAAATATCCTTTCGTTATAACCGCATATATTATACGCGCACGAAATAAAAACTCGCAAGATTGAAAAAGAAAGTTTTAAAACAATTGTGAAAAATAATTGCGCATTATTTCTTGCGCAGTATAATAAATGTAGGGGTTAGTCCATGAAATCTTTAAAAGAAGTTAGAAAACAAGCTCATTTAACACAAGTAGACGCTGCTAAATTAGTGGGTGTATCACGTCGTACCTATCAGACTTATGAAGAAAATGACTTAAAGAATGATACGTATGATGAACTACTCACTAAATTAAAAGAGATGGGTATTACTCCTAATGGCCCAGCACTACTTAATGTTAAATATATAAAGAACAAGACTAGCGAAATATTTGCAAATTACCCTGAAGTAAAGTGCGCTTATCTTTATGGTAGTTATGCAAGGGGTGAGGCAACTGTTAAAAGCGATGTCGATCTACTAATTGTTTCGGACACGATGGGTCTAAAATTTTATAAACTAGCTAGTGACCTTGAAGATGCTTTAGGCAAAACAGTCGATCTGATATCCCATAGACAGCTAGATAATAATCTAGACTTCCTTACCAGAGTGCTTGTAGAAGGAGTTAAAATTTATGGACAAAACGCTAATCCAATTAAGAATCGATTCAATCCTTAAACATATTTCTTTGGTCAAAGATGATTTAAAAGATATGTCATTAGAACAATTCGCTTCTTCTGATTTACATGTTCGTGGAACTTGTTTCTCATTAATGCAAATCGGAGAACAATTAACTAAATTAGAATCAATTTTTAAAGATGATTATCCAAACATCCCATGGAAAGAAGCGATAAAATTAAGAACTCTCATCGTCCATGTTTATAACAAAGTCGATGCTTATGAGATCTATAAAATCGCTAAAAATGATTTGGATGATCTAGAAACCGCTATTAAATCAATTAAGATTTAGCAAAATAAAAAATGGACCTTGCGCAATGTAATTCTGTGGGCGATTATAAGGTCCATTTCCTTTTATTTTTTATTCTTACGATTATTTAATTCTTCAGTAATTAATTTCTTAAATATTCTTAACTCTTTATCGGTTAATGAAGCACTTCTATCAAGCATTCCACCGATGGTTAATCTTTTATAGATGAAATCAAAATATGAATCATATTGATCTATTTCATCTTTCTTCACCACTTCCGCTTTTGGGAGTGAATTCTTTTTATTTTCTTTATCTTCGAGATATTTCTTCATCGAAGGAACAAGTTCTAATAGATTATATTCATAATCCATCTTAATCATCGGATCAAAATATGAAAGATTATCACTGATAACATCAGGATAAATACCAATAATACGAGATAGTCTTTCCGCAGTTATGTATTTAGCTTTTGGAAGTTTAGCCATACCATGTAAATATTTTTTAATATCTTTAACATTAGGTTCCTTCATGTCCATCACCTTCTAATTAATATTTATTATATAACAATAGTTAAAATATAACAAAAAGAGCGGTACAAGCCGCTCTTATATGTTAATTGATAATAAATTAAGCAACGTATGTAACTTTTAATGAAGACATTCTAACTTGATTGGTAGCAGCTGTGAAAACTACTTCTGCAGCATCACCAGTCCATGTTCCATTTCTTCCACTAAATGTATAGTTACCAACATTAACTGTCGCACAGCCTGGACCATATTTAGCTTCACCATCAGCGGTACAAACTAATTCAACTTTGGTAATTTTTGTGGCAGATAATTTCATTGTTTGATTCTTATAGACTCTGATATTATATCCATTTTCAAAAACTTTGTATGCGCCGTTATAGGAAATGGATAATCCTTGAACTGTCTTTTCAATTAATGCGCCTTTTGTTGTATCGCTAGGTGTGACATCCTCGCCTAATTGACCAGCTAATTCTAATGTGACAACTGTTCCAGGAGCAGGTGTATCACTTGTTTGGCCTGGTTGGCCACTTGTTGGTGCTTCACCACTATTAGTTTTTTCTTTCTTCGCGCAGCCTGTCATTAATAAAGCTGTGGATAATAAAATTAATGGAATAAATTTTTTGTTCATTTTATTTTCTCCTAATTTATACAAATTAATTCTATACACATATAATATTTAATTCAATAGGCTTATTTTTAATTTTATAAAATAGTACCAACGCATAAAATACGTTGTACTGACTAGACCCTATAAGGGCTATTACTCCACAGACCCTCAAGGGTCATATGTGGA
>JBGVBD010000032.1:0-1773 GCA_045225255.1 Prevotella sp.
CTCCTGTGTCTGTTGTTCCCATTGGGACTACAGGCACAGGAGTCTCCTAATGCCCGTCAGGCACGAAGAATGTTTGACGAAGCATATCAGAAGATGTATGGACCAGAAGGTTCCCAGTTGCATTATGCCGTGAATATCATCGGCATTTACAAGACGGAGGGTACCATCTGGACAAAGGGGAAGAAGAGCAAGTTCATGGATGAGAAATACGTCGCATGGAATGACGATGTCACGTATTATCGTCTGGAGCGCAAGAAAAAGACCATCACCATCTATGATGCCCATTCGGATGAGCGTGACAAGTATGCCACGAAGTTCAAGTTCTCACCTAATAATTATACTTATAGCATCAAAGATGACCCTCAAAAAGGCTATTATATCACGTTAAAAGCGAAGAAGGGGGTAAAGGGAATCAAAGAGGCTCGCGTCCTGCTCGATCATCATACGCATAATCCCATCAATGTGCGTGTAAAGGTGGGTATCTTCCATACTACCATCAAAATCAGTAACTTCAAGACGGGAGGTATTTCGGATAACCTCTTCGTCTTCCCGAAGTCCCAGTATCAAAGCGGTTACCAATACATTGACAAGCGATAGACTTATTTCAGAGTAAGGTGCTTCAATGCATGCTTATTCAGGAATACATAGGTGGTATTCATGGCAATATAGTTTTTCCGCATATACCAGATACCCTGATGGTCACCATAGTCGCCCCATGAGTTCTTCACCATATAATACTCGCGTCCGTCTTGATCTGTTGCCTTACCGTAGATCAGCATCACATGATCGTAAGTCGCTTCCCAATTGTCGAAGCGCTGCTGTCGTAACTCTTGCGTAGGAACAATATCCTCTTGTGCCAAACCATAACGGTCAAAACCATTGCCACTCACATCACCACCCCAACAGACGGTATAACCATTGTCAAGTGCCGTATCAATGACATCCATCAGTTCGTCCAAGGTCACATTATAACTAAGACGAGGACGCCACTTATACGGGGCCTCGATGATAAACCAATCGTGGAAAGGATGATGTGTAAAACTGGTGATGCTCACATAGTCGTTCCAATCTAACTGAAGATTTTCTGCAAACGACTGCGGCGTATATTCCCTACCCTCGTACTCAAAACGCTCAGGACACTTTCCCAAATAGGCATCAAGGATAGCCTGATAACCTACCAGCCATTGCGTGGATAGTTTCTTTTCCTTACTCTTCGCAACGGCATCTATATAAGGAGTCAACAGACTGAAGAACTCATTGAAATTAGCCAAAGAATCGCCGATCAGAGAACCTGGTGCTGGCATCGCACTCTCAGGACAGATACCATGAGTACTCAATACCGACCATACATCATCTGCCGAACCACCTTCTGAGAAACGACTGTCACCATGCATACGGACATAATAGATGGCTTCGTCCACATAGTTCTTGTTGGCGACAAACATCTCACAGAGGTCATAGGTCTTACCCGTCTTCCTTAGAATCTCCGCTTCAAAGAATCCAAGCGTCGCATAATCCCAACACGTACCGCTACGGTTCTGATTCTTTACAGGCGTAATAGGAATTTCCTTCACTGTGGTAAATACTAACTTGCCTGCTGGTTCTTTCTTTTCCTGAGCCAACATATTCATAGGACAGATCCCAATCAGTCCTACCAGTAAGAGTCTTATCATATTTCTTTTTATTATATCATCCGCAAAGATACAAAATTTCGATTAAGCGAGAGCAAAAAGAATAATTCTTTTTGCCGAGTGTAAGAAATTTATCCAATTA
>JBGVBD010000033.1:0-2501 GCA_045225255.1 Prevotella sp.
TCTCAAAATCGTATTCATGAGTTCCTGCTCTGGTTAATTCAACTGGTGGCTGTGGATATACGCCTTTACGGCACGCTGTACCTCGGCCCTTTTGGTCTCGTCGGGTATCAGTTTGTAGATGGGAATCAGGTCGTCGTCTTGTAGGTGGGCCAGCGAAAGGTCGCTCTTCTCTTCGCTTGACTGATTCCACCAATCGGCGATGCCTGCCGATGATACCTCAAACGTCAGAGGGAAACGAGCCAAGGCTGCCGCGAGCCGCTGAGTGTTGCCTCCATGACACTGAACGGCCAGCGCACCGCCCTTGGTGGCCTTGCTGTCGGTGATGCCCCAGAAGATGGGGTAATAGACTTCTATCATACGGCGGAACATACTTGCTGTGAAGCGGTCTTCATCACGGGTGTTGGCTTTCAGGCCAGAGCGGTAGAGCGAGAGGATGCTCAGTCCCATTGAGGCCTTCTTCAGCACGTGGGTGCCGAAGCGTTCCACGATGCGCTCAGCACTCTCCTCGGCCAATGCCCGCTTGAACTCGTCGGTCAGTATCCGCTCTAAATAGGCTTTGGAAAGATACATCGTCATGTTGAGTTGGTGTCGATAGACGATGTAGCGGTCAATATACATCAGAAACTTATAGTCATCGCCACGCTCCGATGCTTCCTTGAATAGTGGATTGTCCGTAAACGTGCCTGCGAAATAGACATCGCCCGGTTCGCCCTCCATGGTGAAGCCCTGAGCCACGCGCAGCCCATTGAGAAATCCCCAGGCATTGTCAACACCGCTCACCAGACTGCCCGTGCCGCTAAATGCGGCTATCTTCGGTTGGTCGCTCTCGTCGAATGTGCTGAGGTCTATCACATTCTCGCGCAGGCAGTCGTTGCTGAGATAGGCTCCCGTCACGTCGTACCCTGAACCCAGATAGACCTTGTTCGCAAGCGGCGCATCGGCCATGAGGTGTGTAGCCGTGGCTTCTTCTGGAATGGGAACTTCGTCAGAGAGGGTTAGGCCACCTTCGTCCACGACCAGCACGATTACCATGTCGCCGTTTTCTTCATTGGCTACGGTCTTATTGCCGAGTTGTGCGCCTATAACGTGGATGGCATTGCCGCCATACATCTCCTCGCCATTGCTGTTGTCGGTAATCTCAAAGGCAAACGTCAGACGGGCGGTTTTCCCGCCAACGATGATGGTCATCGTGGACGTTCCCGTCCCAATGCTCTTGTCTTCGTTGTATTTGATGTCCCGCTCGTCGGGCAGGTCGGCGTTGAACTTGATGTACATCACCCCATCCTCCCTCATGTTCCCTGTTGAGGCATATTGTCCTGACAGGTTGCCGTAGATTTTCAGTGAACTAAGCGTCTCTGTCTGGCTACAAAGATCGTTGCCGTCTGCATCTGTCAGCACCATCTTTACACCGTTGATTATCGCCGAGCGATGGGCGGGCTGATATTCTCTATTTTCTTCGCTATCACTGCTGCAAGAGGCGAGGGAGAAAGCAGCAAGCATTGTAAAGGCGAGTCTCCAAATCTTCATTGTTTTCATTTTCATTATAATTTTGATGTAATTGCTCTGTTTGATTAAACGCCGAAAGCCGGAAATCTTGCACTGTCGGGCGTTAAACTTTCCTAATCGCTGGACATAAAGATGGCGCGAGTCTGATTCTGTGCATTTGTTCCAAGGCATCGCCAAACGCCTACCTACTAATACAAGTCTCAGCTCGCGCCTAAACGCGAGCATCAACTTCTATCATCTCGTAGGTTAATATTTTGGCGAATTTTGGAACAAGAATCAAAAAGTCAACGCTTCTTATGTTGTTCTATGTTATATTCTATCCACTCATGTCATTTTAAGAGGTTTCTATTATCATCGTTCTCCAGCACACGCATCTGATTGATGGCTATCTGATTGAGGCGGACAAGGCGGTCGCCCTGTGGCACACCCTCATCAATGAGAACTGCATTGATGTTCTCCATATTATCTAGACAAATCAGTTCATTGATGGAGGCATAATCACGGATGTTTCCTTTTAGTTCAGGATGGGCTTCGCGCCATTGCTTGGCCGTCTGTCCGAACATGGCAACATTGAGCACGTCTGCTTCCTCTGCATAGATGATGCTGGCCTGTGCTGCCGTCACCTCTTCAGGGATTAGGTTCTGCTTGATAGCGTCCGTGTGAATGCGATAGTTAATTTTTGAGAGTTCACGTTTAGCCGTCCAACCTAGCTGTTTCTGCTCTTCATCTTTCAGACGTTGGAACTCTCGTATCAGATAGACTTTGAACTCTGGACTTATCCACATAGCGAACTCAAAGGCAATGTCCTTGTGGGCGTAAGTGCCACCATAACGCCCTGCCTTTGAGATAATACCGATGGCATTAGTCTTCTCTGTCCACTCTTTGGCACTGAGACGCAAACGGTTCAGCCCTGCCTGAGATTTAATTATGTCGAATTCGGCACAATTAAAATTCGGATTCATCAACCGCTCCCATATTCCAAGGAACTCTATGGT
>JBGVBD010000034.1:0-2175 GCA_045225255.1 Prevotella sp.
TTGTCATAGCTCAGCAACGCACTTTTCTTGCTTTCCTGCGTGATGACCAGATACGTGCATCCCTCAATATAGGGACGGCCATTGAAGAAGCGGAAATAGGCATTGGAGAGAAACTTGCCGCTATCGCTGACTTGAAGGGCGCGACCGTCGAAGCTCTTCCTCACAAACACGTCCTGCTTATGTAGCGCATAGCCCTCGCCAAGTGTCTGGACTACCGCCGTCATCAGGTTCGTGAAGTCATAGTAACAGTCCGTGTCGGCACTGTACTTTTGCACAGGGTTCTCCATCTTCAGGATGGCCGAATACTCGCCCGTCTTGGTGTACAGAACCCCTACCCCATCCACATCTTCTATCGAGAAATAAATGTCCTTGAACGTATTGGCACGCTTGCCGCCGGTGCCAAAGGCATAGACGCTGACGGCCATTCCGGCAAGGAACAAAATAAAACCTAAGATTACTATTAATGTCATTCTGTTATTCTCTGTTTATATTCCTCCTTTCACTCCGTGTCCGCCTATGTCTGAGAGATACTAAAACTCCCTCGTCCGACGCAGCACGAACACACCTTTCTCCTCATTCTTGGAGTGCAGACCCTTCCGCTGTTTCAGGAATGTCATCACACCGCCAAAGGCGAGGACAGCCGTACACAAGATCAGGGCAGCGACGAAGCCGATGGCCACATAGCCGATGATGAACGCGACGATGGCACCGCCAGCCGTTCCCGCAGCCCAGTAGATGTAGCGTCCCTGAAAACCCAAGAATTCAAGAGGCCGCTGAAGCCCCTTGAAAACTTGGTAATCGAGATGTTCTGCACCAGTCATCATTCACCACCGATGCCGAAGAACAGAGGCAGAGCCTGGGCTGCTGCAATCAGGAAGATGCAAGCACCCACGAGCATCATGATGCTCTTCTTGACATCCTGCTCCTCGTTGTTCATCTTGATGTACACACTGATAGCACCCACTACGGCTACGACACCAGCGATGGCATAGCACAGCTTCACGGCCACAGGCACGTACTTCGCAATCTCCGTGGTCACGGTTCCAAGAGCCGTAGTACCGGCGGAATAATCGCCAGCAGAGTTCTGAGCGAACGTTACACTTACCATGCAGAGCATTGCCAGCACCATTCCAAAACGGGGTGACTTCACTGCTTTCTCACACATGCCGACGGCTCCATTCAGGATGCCAGAAACGGCCTTACTAAACTTACTTTTCTTCATTTTTGTGTTGGTTGATTAATTTAGTTTTTATAATAAAAAATGTATTGTCTAATCGAATGGGGAGAATCCCGACGAGCCGAAGTGATAGCCGAAGAACGCCGGCAGCACAATCGTTGCGCCTATCAGGAACATCACGGCTCCAAGCATCATCAGCACAGCCTTGGTGAAACCGCCCTCGCCTGCCTGCAACTTGATATAGATAACTGTTGCATTGTAGATGGCCAGCAGAGCTGCAACGGCATAGAGCAAGCCTACGACATAGCCCATCGTCAGCACCACCTCGTCAGTCATCTCGGCGAGTGCCTGAGCCGTCAGCGAGTAATTCGTACCGCCATTGCTGATTGTCACTAAGAACAACTTCGTCATGCCCATCGTCTCACTTTCTGTTGTTTGCCTTCATAGTTCGGTACATCTGCATCGGCTTGTCCATCGGCTGACTGGAGGCAATATGATACTCCCTGCTGTCAAACTCTTCTTGGTACTTCGGACGAGCCACTATCATCTTCTCCTGGACTGATTCCTTCAGCTCCTCGAACTGATGCACACTGGCCTCACTCTCCTGGTTCAATAGATCCTCATCATCAGGATCATCCTCTACCGGTTGCTCTTCCTGGGCCACATCGTCATCATCACCCTGCTGCATCTGCTGACTTTGAGCAGCATTATCAGAACTGTCAGAATTGTCTAAGTCGCCCTGAGTGTCATCATCGCCATTCCTAACGACAAAGCCTTCCGCTGTTTCATCGATGACAGTCGACTTCTCCTCTACGGCATCGGCGGTGTTGAACTCCTCGACGTCCTCTTTCTTCTTATCTTTCTTTCCGTGTAGATCGAAGGCTATCGTCACACCCATGTAGAGGATGTATAGGCCTGTCACTACCATTGCATAAATTGTAAATGCTCCCATGTCTGTTTAGTTTTACGGCTGCAAAATAACAGCTTTCCGAGGACAT
>JBGVBD010000035.1:0-2392 GCA_045225255.1 Prevotella sp.
CCATCCCCTTACCCCACGATGCGACTTGAGGTAATACGCAGATTCTAACCGGAAAGAAAGGATTCTTATCCGAATTCTGTTTTGAAAGGTCTTGCATAAGCCCGGTTTTCTGTATAGATATTCAGCACGTATTGCCTTGCTGTCATGATCCACTTGGCAGGTACGGAGATGAAGCTGAAGACAAAAGCCTTTATGCGACTCGTTTCCTTGAGCCCGAAAGCCTTGGTGTCAAGCTTGCTAATGATGGTCTTATAGAAATTGTGTATCAATGCCGTAAGCAGAAGGAATACGGTGTTCTCTGACATGAACGACTTGGGGAGCCTGTTCCAGCCGAATCCGTTGTTCATATCATCGAATATACGCTCTTTGCCCCCACGCTTGTTGTAAAATTCGACGATGTCTCTTGTTGATGAGTCATAATCGTTGGTAAGAATGCATCTGTAGGTGTATTCACCTTCCCACAAGTCAAGCTCTCCATCCATGCGCTTTTGTCTCTGAATGACAAGACGATAGCACTTGCCTTCCCATTTCTCAACAAGAATGGAATTGAGTTCAAACTGGATGCCGTTGATTTCCTCCGTCTTCCATCCCCTCAGTGAAAACAAGTCATCGTAGAGCGAACTGCATCTGTTGGCGCGGATGTAGAAGTGCGTGCAATGCTTCTCTATCTCACTGACAATTTCCTTCGAGCACGAACCACAGTCGGCTCTGAAGCGATTCACACGGATGCTGTTGGCTTCCAGTAGGGCAAAGAATCTCTTGTGGGTCTCAGCCTGATAAAAGCGCACATTTGTGTTGCCATCGCTGTTCTCGACATAGACAATCATGTCACCGATGACATATACGCCAGGTCTGTAGCCGAGGAACTTCTTGTATGTCGGTTTTGCATCATACTTCTCTGTTTCAAGGAACTGATGGTCGAAATCAACATCGTAGGTTTCCACCTCATTCAGTTCACCAGTGGAAACCAAGGCTTTTATAAGCAAGGCGTTGAGCTTGTCTGCCGTATTGAAATCATAGGTCTTGCCCTTATCGGAAGTATATGAGATGTTTTCCTGTGTCAGTTCCTTGATGGCTCTGAGGATGGTATCAGAGCTGCATGTGCGCAAGGTCGGATGATACGAGAGATGACGCATCAGATGCGATGTTACATCCTCCACGCATGAACCGCCACAGAAGTACACGCTCATCAGAGAACGAATAATTTCGCTGTACTGATATCCGATGATACTGCTGCATCTCTGACCAAGTGTCTGGTCGATAATAGGTGAAAGCATGGAGTCAAATTGCTCCATGATTGAAAAAATTCCTCCAAAAGGTGTGAGTTTTTCAGATTTTATTTGTACCTTTGCCATGTCTTGTTACGATTTACGCTTGTTTTGATTTGCAACACTAAGATAAGTGAAAAATCTGACATGGCAAAATCCTGAGCAACTTTTTGTTGCTCAGGAACTTATAAATAAAGTTAAATCAAAGTGTTGCGGAATTAAGGTATAAATGGAAAAATACAACAATTGGAAACTTAAGTTTTATACAATATGGGCAGGGCAGGCAGTATCATTAATCACTAGTGCCATCCTGCAAATGGCGATTATTTTTTACCTTACAGAAAAAACAGGATCTGCGATGGTCTTGTCTATGGCTTCACTTGTAGGTTTTTTACCCTATGCGGTCTTTGGACCAGCCATTGGTGTATTAGTGGATCGTCATGATAGGAAGAAGATAATGATTGGTGCTGATTTAATTATCGCAGCAGCTGGGGCCGTGCTAGCTATTGTTGCATTGTATATGGAGTTACCTATCTGGATGGTTATGGTAGTATTGTTCATCCGTAGCATTGGAACAGCTTTTCATACCCCGGCTCTCAATGCGGTTACTCCACTTTTAGTACCAGAAGAACAGCTTACGAAATGTGCAGGCTATAGTCAGTCTTTGCAGTCTATAAGCTATATTGTTAGTCCGGCGGTTGCAGCACTCTTATACTCCGTTTGGGAACTAAATGCTATTATTGCCATCGATGTATTGGGGGCTGTGATTGCATCTATTACGGTAGCAATTGTACGTATTCCTAAGCTGGGTGATCAAGTGCAAAGTTTGAAACCAAATTTCATACGAGAAATGAAAGAAGGAATGGCTGTACTACGGCAAAATAAAGGATTATTTGCTTTATTACTCGTTGGAACATTATATATGTTTGTTTATATGCCCATAAATGCATTATATCCTTTAATCACTATGGAATATTTTAATGGTACACCGATGCATATTTCTATTACGGAGATTGCTTATGCCTCTGGTATGTTGATAGGGGGTCTATTATTAGGGTTATTTGGGAATTACCAAAAGCGAATCTTATTAATAACGGCATCCATTTTTATGATGGGGATAAGCT
>JBGVBD010000036.1:0-2837 GCA_045225255.1 Prevotella sp.
AAATAATGAAATACCATTGCTTTGGAAATACCTGCACTACTGGCTATATCACTAATAGATGTTTTCTTATATCCATGCACTGCAAAGTTTTTTAATGCGGCATCAATAATTATATTTTGTTTTTCTACAGGTAAATTCAAAAATTTTTCCATATCATTGCCTCCTCATCAAAACTATATAAACCAATTCGGTTTATACCATAATAACACAATAAACCGAATCGGTCAAGATTTTTTATTGCCTATCCCAAGTTAAACCTTATGAAGTTGCAAACCTAATTTTTTGTCTACAAGTCTGCAACTATCATCGCTCTTCGCAGTTATATATGTGATTAACGAATTCTGATCCACTAAATCTTCCTGCACATATCTGTTTGAGTTTCAAGCACATTGCATATCTTCAGAAACAGAGAAAATAGGGTAAGGCTGTCTCCACTTTTAATCTTGCGGATATGCACTTGCTTTTACTCCAAATAGTTCGAATAATCGCCCAGAGGTTAAGTCATTGTTCTTTCGTAGTTGACTGACCGTTAAAACATAAAAAAATATACTGTATTCTTTTTCTGTAATAAGCCTTTCTTAGAGTGGGAAGTTCTGGTGGGTCCACAGTGAACCGCACCTGGGTTCAGCAAAAAGACAATTCTTCCCCTTGGCGGAAAATCCGACTTTTCCCTTTGCTGCAGCCTGTTATTTTCTTAAAATAAGCCTGTTGCTGGTATTACTCCCATTCTCCCGATAGCGAGGTTCTTTTTCAATAAGCCCCACCTTGACCAGATCATGCAGTGCACGCTTGACAGTGCTGCGTGAGAGCTGCAAATCAGCGGCTATGGTTTTTACAGCAGGCCAGCAGTCCGCACTTTTTCCGGCACGGTCACACAGATATATATAAACAGTCCTCGCCCGGTGGGGAAGCTCATCGGGCGAGGCAGTGTAGATATGGTTGAAGTAACTCATGGATATCCCTCCCTTTAGGTTTTGAGTACAGTGCGTCGGCGCACAGCATTTTCAGTGGATTCTGCTACCGGGGTATGAAGGGTTCCTGTCCCGGCTGTCGACTCTAAAATCTCTCCGGTATCTTCATCCACCATGATGCATGCCATGTGCTTGCGGACGATGTTTTCTTCCAGTGTGTTCTTATCGGCATAGACCACTTTCCGGTGTGCTTTTTCCTCCACTGTATAAGGCTCTCCAAAACGAATGCCCCAATCAAGGAACAGCCTCAGCTTTGTCCTCATAGGATGGGTGCCAGTTTTCATAACGACAAAGCTGCCTTTGGGAATAGACTTCAATTCATCCGGCGTCATGAGGGTGCGCTCCATCATCTGCAGGGATTGGCTGGGATCGTTTTTCCCCCGGCTTACGCTGCCGCTCATGACGGTGCGGCTACCCAGCGCCTTACTCAGCACCTCTGCGGTCTGACTGTTTGGAGCGAAGCCGCCGAAGATGGTGTCCTGGCAGTTGTCTACGATGATCTCTGAACCCTCTTTACCATAGTTTTTTTCGAGCTGACCGAAGGACTGTATGATGGGCACCATGGAAAGCCGGCGTGAACGTGATGCACTGAAAATTAATTCAAGCGATTCAATAGCCGGAAGCGTTCCCAGCTCATCGCAGTAAAACATCACACGGTTTTTTAGCTTGCCGCCGTTTTCATCGGCCACCGCAAGGATTTCACGGTAAAGCTGCTGGATCATAAGGGATACCATAAAATACTTAGTTAGATCTTCTTCGGGAAGCACAATGAACAGTGCGGATTTTTCATTACAGAACTTTTCCGCATCAATAGCTGTTTCAAAGCAGAGTATCTGTTCCATCTCGGAGTCAAGGAAGGCATTTAAACGGGATAGTACGGTGGAGAGCACCGATGCCATGGCCTGCTCTGCGGAATTGAGGGCAGCTCCCGCAAACCAGCGGGCCTTGTGGTCGGATGGCAGTTTATCCATCAGGAGCTGGAATTGGCTTTTTCCTTTTACTTTGCTGGGTGATAATAAATCCTGTACCAGTTTGAACACACTGATGATATGACGGCAGTCCACCTTTTTCCCATCCACCTCAGTGGGGGGCAGATATTCGGCAATCAGCAGAATCACCGAGGACAGGAGTCCTTCGGCGGCATCATAGAAAAACTGATTTTGTCCATAATTCTCACCGCTGGCATTGATGATGGTTTTGGAGATAATCTTTACGTACTTTTCCGCTTTTGCCTTTGATACAAGGTTGTTTTCATCAGCAAGGTACTGATCCATGTAGGTGTTGACCAGATGGAGCATATTGTTGCCGTCTGAGCGGGTGGGGTTACGAAGATCGATGACCGCCACACGGTAGCCGTAATAATCACGGGCAATGGCACCATAATTGCGATAAAGATCACCCTTGGTGTCGGTGGTCAAAAAGCTCATACCCGAGGCGCAGGCATATTCCAGATTGGGGTATAAGAAGAATGCCGTCTTACCTACGCCGGAGGCACCAATCATCATGCAGTGGACATCATCGGTATCCACAAGTGCCGTCACTTTGTTCTTGGCTCCTGTACTGCCGAGGATGATTCCCTGCTCATCTGTGGCAGGGAGGGACTGTCCCCGTCGCCAAAGCTCAGGCCGGAATGGGATGTGTTTATAGATATTTTTGATTTCCCGCTTGGTGGAAAAACGTGCGGTACCATGCTGACCGTCACCTACTGTGCGGGATTTGATTCCGCTGAGCGTATAATAGTGTGCTAAAAGAGAGAGGCCGCCGATGACACAAAACATCACGGCGGCTACGGCAATCAGCATATAGATTTGAGATGACATAGGGTTCTCCTTTCGATTTGGCATATTTTGTGGTATTCTAAAACAA
>JBGVBD010000037.1:0-1972 GCA_045225255.1 Prevotella sp.
TCTTCATTTCTTCTTGTCTTCCACTTCGGCTTCGTAGAATACCATGTAGCGGCTTCCACGCGGATTGTACATGAACACGATCTGGACTTCGGACAAGGAAAGTCCCTGTTCCATGATCCACTTGTCGACGTTCTCGACGCCGCCAGTCACTTGATGATGCATGATTACTTTCATAATAAAAACTCCTTGCCATAAATATAGCAAGGAGTTCAGCAAAAATCAAACGAGGACTAGCGTCCGAGCTCTTCTTTCGCTTGCTTTATGTATTGGAAGGTCGACCAGATCTTGTAGAGCGCCGCATTGTCTTGGGTAATAAGACCTTGTTTCAATGCATTCTCGGTATCGCTCTGCGACAGCCTTGAGAAGTCTCGGAAATCCTTTACCTTGTCCATGTAGTATTCGAGGGTGCGGTTCCAGTCCATCTCTGGGTATGCTGCCTTCATGTCCTTCGCAAGACGGTCTACGAAGCCGCCTACCGGAGTGCCGCCACGGTTGACTCGCCATAGGAACTGGAAGAATTTCTCGTTCGGTCTCGGAGTCACCTCCAGCTGCGCTGGGTTCGCGGACTGGGCGTAACGCTGGTACAGCTTGTAGTACGGAAGACGGCTGAACACGTTTCGGAGTTCACCGATGCAAGACACCCTAGAGGCGACTGGCTGGTAGCCCTTCGGAGCGTTCTCCTTGGCGATGCGTTCGGCTTCCTTGCGGTCGAACTCGGCTTGGTCTTCCTCGGTAAGCTTGGCGACTGGCTTCGCTTCTTCAGGAACCGTGTCGCTCGAATACTTCATCTTCTGAACCATCAAGTATCCGCCGACGGAACCTTCCTCTTGGGCCTTCTGAAGGTTTACGAGGAACCAGTAGCACTTCTGCAGCACCGTGCGGAGAGCGGAGTTCTCAAGCTTGAGCATGTTCAAGATCCTGTTGGTGTTGGCCACGTCGAATGTAGGGAACGAAAGATTCTGGGCGGTGGTACGGTCGAACTCGCGATGGTCGCTGTCACGGTCATGGCGAATAACGTAATCGAGATTCTTCTGTTCGTCGAACGGAATTCCATATTTCTGATAAGTTCTCGCAACGACATTCACTGCGGCCTTGTAGTAGTTCTGGCGAGCTTCGTGCGGATTCGGTACGCTGATGGACGAGTTGCGCATGTTCATGCCGACGCTGTTGTCCAAATACTGCTCGTAACGTTCACGACCTTTCTTCGCAGCGTCAGTAGCCATCGAAAAACTCTGTGGGAACTTTCGAGCTTGGGTTTCCAGTTTACGGCGAGCCTCGACCGGATCAAAAGGGATGCCCCAAGACTTGTTCTTTTGTTCAAGCTTCTCCAAGCGACGCTTAATTTCAGTCTCGATCTCTGGAGGCAGCGGCTGGTCTGGCGGAATGACAAAGTCGTGGTGAGTAAACGTGAACGCTTCCATCAGCGCCGTCGACAAGTGCTCCGGCATTTCGATGGATTCCAGTATTGCCGAAAATTCTTTCAGCTGTTCAATCTCGTTCATAGTGGCCAATCGTTTCAAGCTACTCGCAGTTTATCAAGAAAGCGGCCACCAAGATTTCTCTCGGTGGCCGACTCCACTATGCCGGACACGGCTTCCCACAGACCGCGTCCATGTTTTAAATTACATTATTTGCTGAAGAATGTTGCAATTATCTTACCGAACCACTGGTAAAGACGCTTTGCGTTGGGGCCAGCGGCGGAGATATCCTTCAATGCGTTGAAAGAACGATTGTACTGAACGCTGCCGGGGCCATCGTTGACGAAGCTCAACGAGAACACGCTACCCAAGTGGTCGCTGTCCACCAGCTTCTTCTTGAACATCGACAAGCGGATTGTACGAGAAGCGACATTGTAGCAAAGTTCAAACGCCTCACCGTCAAACTTGAACTTCCAGTCGTCACTCGGAATGGCGAGAATCTTGTTCACCATCGTCTTCGGCAAGTCCGTCATGAGGTTCGCCAAGGACTCTTC
>JBGVBD010000038.1:0-1825 GCA_045225255.1 Prevotella sp.
TTGCATCAAGGCTAGCAAAATTTCCAGCCGCAGATGGTACTACCTTATCTGCCTTGCCAGTAATGTCTTGGTGTTCGACTACAACAACTTGAGACAACCCATTCTTCAACTGTATAGTCTTCTTCGTATCATCACCAGCAACCGCAGCAACAGAAATTTCAGTTCTGTCAACCTTGCCAGACAAGTTGATAGCAGCCGTCTTTTCAGAAATAGGACATGCATTTCCATCAACAGTGATGGCCTCAATCTTATTCACTTGAGCGCCAGCTTCAATGCCGTCAAGCTTTGTCTCGTCATCGGTAGTGAACGAAGCCGTGGTCGCATCCAATACATCTTTATTGCCGTGAGTGTGACGAGCGGTCGTATTCGCGTCGACTTTGTCTTTATAAGCGTCCGAAAAGTCATTCGCGGACAGGCCCATGCCCTCTACCTTATCAACCTTACCATCAATGTTTTGGTGAGCGACTACAACATCTTGAGCCAACCCATTCTTCAACTGGATGTTCATCTTCGTCGAATCACCAACAACCTCAGTAATGGCCATTTCATCCTTATTGGCCTTACCTTCAATGGCAGCTGCTTGCAGAGCCGTATCGGCCTTGCCAAGAGACGTCTGTACCGAGGAATCCAAATCTGTTTTAGGAATACCGCCAGATGGAAGCTGATAGGCGGTATCAGCCTTGGCACCTTGAGCCGCCGTAGCAAACGATGCACTACTGAAACCAGAGTCCGTCAAGTTGCCAGAGCTGGTCAATCCAGCAAAATTGCCGTTAACCGCATTCTTGACCTTGTCAGCCTTCGACGTGTCAGAAGGGTGAACGTGGTCTCCGCGTGAATATTCGGCGGAACTACCTGGGCTGGCCGTACCATCCATCACTGGGTTCGTATCGAACGGAGTCACTGGAGTTTCGACCGTAATGTTGACGTTATGATCGTCAATCGTTTGCTGAACACCATTTACCGAGATCGACTGGATGGTTTCAGTAATCTCGACATTCTTGTTTAGGTCTGGAGTAAGCTGATGTCCATTCTGCGAAATACTTTCAATAGCCGCTTCACCACCAGAGAAATCCAAATTACCATCAGTCGTATGGAGAGTCAATACTTTTCCGTCAGCAGATACGTCTGCGCCGACTATGGTAGAAAGCGCTTTACCAGGTACCTTATCGACCTTATTGTCAACAACATTGCCTAGCGCGGTCAAATCATCTTGAGAGGCTGCGCCAATGTTGCCACGAGCGGTCTGCTGCCGACCAGCGTCAAGGTCTTGCGGATTAGTCAATACATGTGTCTGAATTTTCATAAAACTCTCGTCAAGCGGCTTTTCCTTCAGTTTATACCTTGGCCAGCAAGCAGTTATCATATAAACTGCGTATGATTGCAACTAGAGGCCATCATGGCATTTTACGATACACCAGACTTTATCGAGGCGTTCCGCAACGGCGGATGCTTCATTTTCGAAGGCGAAGACGGATTCGAAGAACCCAAGGACGACTCTGCACCAGAGGAAACCGAGGCACCGAGCAAGGAACCTTCTGAAGAACCAGCCGAGGCACCTCAAAACGGCGAACAGCAGCAAGACCAGCCGCCACCAGCGCCTCAAGAAGCCGAACCGCCAGCATCGGATGACGTAAAGGCCGCCGATCCGGAAGCAGTCAACACCGACGACGATAACCAAGGCAAGCAGACGCTCAACGCCGACGAGATCGTCAAGGAATTCAAGGAAAGCGGCGCTCTGCAAGCCACGCTGAAGTACGCGATGTCGCACATCAACGGCGGCAAGGTCGCCATGCAAGAAGGCGTAGGCGGAAAGCAGACCATCACT
>JBGVBD010000039.1:0-1577 GCA_045225255.1 Prevotella sp.
GTCGCCATCATACTCCATCACATCGTAATGCTTGGTCTCAGAGCGTTCCCTCAATAGCTCCTTGACCGTCTCGTCGATCTTCTTGGCCTCTTCCTCTGTCTGGTTACGGCCATTAGTATTGTATGGCTTCACTCGTCTCAAGAAGATTTCGAGCGTACTGCCAGCCGGATACTGGTCAGCCTCTTCCAGACAAGCTAATCCGAGCTTCGGACGACCAATCAAATCGGCGTATATCTTTCCCAAGACGATCGGTGAGTCGGTGATGATTACATCGACCTTGCCGAAGCAGCGTGATATACGGAACGATTGCTTGCCAGAAATGTAGAACTGACACTTGAACGCCTCGATGTTATTCTCCCAGACCTTGTCCTTCGCGAACTCGGTCACGTATTCCGCGTCGATACCAGCCATCTTCAGCTTCGAGAAGATGTAGGCCGCGCCGCTACTATTATGTACGACAGTACAATCATCGAGTAAGAAACGATTATTACCATCCGTAGTAAATCCATAATATTCATCGACGCCACATGGAATCACTTTAAAGCATTCTCTCATCGACGACTGCGCAGACAGTTTCTTGTATGTGTATTTTTTCCGGTTGATAATAACTGGGATTTTCCCTATATCACCAGTAATAGATACTCTATAATATTCGCCGACATGGACTTTTTTGTCAGTTTTACACCATTTAGTACATTTATGAATAGTTGCTCGTAATCCGCATGAATTTACTATCTGGTAAAAATCATACGCAAGCTGTTGGCTTTTATTTATCCAGTCATACGAAGATCGATCATAGCCACCATCAGAATCTATAAGGCCAGCGATCAATTCTAGCCGCACATCCATTGGCGCTACTTTATATTCATGCGGAATATGTTTATTATGTATTAAATTGTATAGCTTACTGCTTAATGGATGATTAGCATGATTCCCGATATTTCCAGCAGACATGCAATAAGTTTGGCAAGCACCCTTCTTATAAGAATGTTGTTTTAATGTCAACCCTAATGATTTTGCCAACACACGAAATCTTTCTACAATTTCATGGTCGGCAGTGCAAAACATCGACAATGAATGTGATGTACCATCGCCCAGCCAATACCCTAAATAATACGGATCGATCTTTAATGAGTTTCGGTCAAAATTAGACTGATCATATTCGACTGGCACTTTATATAGTCTAGCATAGTGCTGGTTCTTTTTAGATGTGTTCAAGAAGTCTTCTATACTGATATCGTGGTAGCTCCACGTCTTATTGACATGATATCGCATAATAGATAATATGTGGTTGGATGAAACCACAATATCTTGAGAGTGCGGTCGATGCAATTTATACATAGGAGCGTTTCCTCTATGTAATTCTAAAACATGCCTCGGTGTCGAATCATCGCCCATAACGACATCACCTACTTGGATATCTTCAATGGGCTTAATAGTTCCGTCCCACATGAGTACTTGAGTACCTTTTTGAAAGCACTTCCCAGTGCCTGGGCCGCCGTACAAGTTAACTATTAAAGTGTTCTTCATGTTTACCTCTTGTCCATTTTATCGACGGTCATGATGGTTCCTCCAAG
>JBGVBD010000040.1:0-15536 GCA_045225255.1 Prevotella sp.
AATAAAGCCTCTTTTCAACCCAAATAAAGCCTTCAAACGGGTCGAATGTAAGCTACTTTCGAAGTGTTTCAAGGCTTGGAACATATAAAAAAACTATTGAAATCCTTGCAACTTTCAGAACCTCACAAGGGGACAGTGAATGACATATAAGAAGGAATAACGGTTATCGGTTAAAGAAAAATGATGGGGTGATGATGAGCTCATCCCATTTTTTTATATCACATAAGTCTCCAGGAACTTGAGGGTGCCTTCTACGCGTACCTCTTTAGTAGTGGCAGGCAGTAGGAGGGTATCACCAGTTTTAAAGGGAAGGTCTTCGCCATCGATGGTGAGGGTGCCTTCGCCTTTCAGAGCAATGAGGATGACGAAGGAATCGAGGTCACTGTAATCGATGGTCATAGGCTCGGTGAGGTCATAGACTGCCGTATTGAAATAAGGACATTCCACTAACAACTGGCTTTCGTTCTGGCGAGGCGTATAGTGCGTGCGGTAATCGTCAAGGACGGTATAGTCGATACTCTCCGATGCTTCTTGGGTATGCAGTTGGCGTTCATTGCCATCTTTGTCTTTCCGCTTATAGTCGTAGATACGATAAGTAATATCGGAAGTTTGCTGTATCTCTACGAGATAGGTGCCTGCACAGATGGAATGGATACGTCCTGCAGGGATGAAGAAACAGTCACCTTCCTTGACGCTATACTGGGCAAGGGCATCGCAGATACTCCCGTCCTCCACCATTTGCTTGTATTGCTCAGGCGTGATGTGCATCTTCAGTCCATTGTAGAGTTTTGCCTCTGGCGCACTCTCCATGACATACCACATCTCCGTTTTACCAGTACCTTTGCCATGACGACGAGCAACTTCGTCGGTGGGATGTACCTGAATAGACAGGTCTTTTTGGGCATCAATGAACTTGACGAGCAGAGGGAACTCATCGCCAAAGCGCTCGTAGTTGGCTTTGCCCACCAGTTGTTCCTTTTGTTCGTGTACTAAGTCGTTAAGGTGTTTTGTGGTGATAGAATCACATACAGGCGTCTCATTGCCTGCTACGCCCGATATCAGCCATGTCTCTGTGCCCCATATCGGTTTTTTCAGTAATGGTTTGAATTTGTAGACTTTTTTCATTTTTCAGTAGTTACGATGTTATGTAGTTAGTTATCTTTCCAAAATCCGCGAGTGAACAGCACTAAGACACTCATAATCTCCAGACGACCGACGAGCATCAAGAACGAGCATGTCCATTTGATATAGTCGGGCAATTGGCTCCACGACATCTCTGGACCTATCTGAGAGCCGAGGGAGGGACCTACGTTGCTGATACAACTCAGGGCAATAGTAATAGCATTGGCATTGTCGATGCCTGACACAATCATGATGGTAGCCGATAAGAGTACCATCAGTGTGAAGATGGCAAAAAAGGCAAGCAGTGAATTGATTTTCTGTTGTGATACAGGTTGTCCGTTAATCTTTACAGGAAGCACAGCATTGGGGTGGAGCAATTTGTGGAACTCGTTGCGCAAGACCTTGATAATCATCACGCCACGTACGCACTTGAAACCACCAGTGGTAGAACCTGAGCAGGCTCCCAAGAACATCAAGCAACCTAAGATAACCCATGTGATATTCGGCCAGAGGGAGACATCATCGTTGAAGAGTCCTGTCGTAGTGAGGAAAGACACGACATGGAACAACGAAGAACGGAACGCACGTTCCAATCCATAGCCGTTATAACTCATCAACAGCCACGTTATCCATGCCGTAGCCGCCGAGATGACAAAGAGATATAGTTTGAACTCTGAACTCTTGAATAGGTTTGCCACCTTGAAACGGAAGATGGCGAGATAGAGCATCGTGAAGTTGATGCCTGCCAGGAATTGGAAAAGGATGGCAATATACTCTATCATAGGGGATTGGAAGAACGCCGACGAGTCATTATGAGGGGCAAAGCCTCCTGTTGCCGTTGTCGTCATCGCATAGTTGATACTATCAAACCATCCCATGCCCGCGATATAGAACGATAGGATGCAGGCAATGGTCATGGCAGAGTAGATAGACCATATCCACTTAGCTGTGGTAGACAAGCGAGGATGCATCTTTGCACGGATAGGTCCTGTTGCCTCTGCGGAGAACACCTTCACACTACCACTACCCACCATCGAAGGTAAGATGGCGATGGTGAAGAACACGATTCCCAAGGCACCAATCCATTGTGTCTGCGTGCGCCAGAAGAGAATACCATGAGGCATCCATTCCACATCGTCAATGACGGTGGCTCCTGTGGTTGTGAATCCTGACATCGTCTCGAAGAATGCATCCGTGATATTCGTGATATAGCCGCCAATGAGGAACGGCAGCATGCCGAAAACACTGAAGATGGTCCAAGTGAGTGTCACCAGCAGATAAGAATCGCGACGACTCAGGTTGTTGGTGGCATTACGTCCCAAGAACTTAAAGATGAAGCCGCTGCAATAGGTGATGAGGGTAGACAGCATAAATGCCATCATATCGTCCTCCATATAAAACAATGATATACCCGTACAACAGGTTAGCAATACTCCTAACAATAGGAGCAGCGAACCGATGATCTTGTATATCAGAGGGTAGTTTACCATAATGTGTTGGACTTGAAGTATTTCTCCAGTTTCTTCAGGTTCTGCTCATGGGAGAACACCATCACAGAGTCGCCTGCCTGAATCTGAGTGGCACCATTAACGAGGATGCCTTCGTTGTTGCGAACCAGTCCGCCGATGGTTACACCAAATGGTAGTCCTAAGTCCTTTACGGGTTTCTTAGTGACCTTCGAACCTTCTGCTGCGATAAACTCAGCGACATCCGAGTCGACCATCATCAGGGAACGTACATTGCTGACATCGGCATCGAGCATCATCTGGTAGATATGACTGGCAGCCACTGTCTTTTTGTTGATGATTGTACCGATATCCAGACTCTCTGCCATATCCACATAGTCGAGGTTCTCTACCATTGCCACCGTCTTCCTAACGCCTAGTCGCTTCGCCGTCAGACAAGCCAGAATGTTCGTCTCTGCATTACCTGTCAGGGCGACAAATGCCTGTGTCGTCTCAATACCCTCTTCTTGCAAGAGACCTAAGTCACGACCGTCACCATGAATCACCATCGTATCGGTGTCAGTCAACAGTTCATTTAACTGTTCACAGCGACGCTCACTCTTCTCGATGATCTTCAGGTTCATATATTCGGGGATGGTAAGACCAACACGCACTGCCGTCTTTCCGCCACCCATAATGATAACGTTCTTCACGTCGGCATAATGTTCCTTGCCAGATAGTTTACGGATATAGGGGATATATTCGCTGGTGGTCATGAAATAAGCAAGGTCGTTGACCTTCAACTCATCCAGACCGCTGGGAATCAGTGTCTCACCATTGCGCTTGATAGCCACGATATGATAGGGGTCATCAGGTCCACAGAGGTTTTTCAATGGTTGGTTCAGTATCTCACACGTCTCACGCAGTTTGACACCCAACATCACCAGTGCACCATCATGCACATCCCAACGTTGGCGTACCCACGACATCTTCAGACCGTTAGTAATATCATGTGCTGCCAATACCTCGGGATAGATGAGAGAGTTGATGCCCATCTCCTCGAAGAACGGTTTTAGATGAGGTGCCAGATACTCATAATTATCGATACGCGCCACTGTCTTTTTGGCTCCCAATGCATGTGCAATGCTGCATGCATTCATGTTCTTACTCTCATCAGGGGTGACACCTACAAATAAGTCGGCAGAGTCGGCACCAGCATCTTTCAACGTTTTGATACTGGTAGGCAACCCCTGAATGGTCATAATGTCGTACTTGCCGTCAAGACCTGCCAGACGAGTGGGGTCTGGGTCAATCAGTACGCAATCCTGATGGTCGCGTGAAAGAAGTTTCGACAGGTGAGTTCCTACGGCGCCTGCACCGGCTATCACGATTTTCATGATTCAATGGCTTTTCTGATGCTGGCAGCATCTAATCCTACGATATGCTGTAACTCGTCGACGGTGCCATGCTCCACGAACTCCGTGTCAGGCATTCCAAGACGAGTGATGCGAGGGCTATAACCATGATCGTTCATCCATTCCAAGACGGCAGAACCCAATCCGCCACTCTTCACACCATTCTCGACAGTGATGATATGCTTGAATTTCTGAGCAACCTCTTCGAGGATATTCTCATCAATCGGTTTGAGGAAACGCATGTCGTAATGAGCAACACTTGGCACTTGGCTCTTGGCACTTGGCTCTTGGCTAACAGCTAACTGCAAATCGCTAATAGCCTGTGTGACGTTATTTCCTATCGGACCTATCGAGAGAATGGCAACATCCTCTCCTTCGTGCATCTTACGACCTGTGCCCACCTTGATTTCCTCGAAAGGACAACGCCAGTCAACCAATACGCCACCACCTCGCGGATAGCGGATAACAAACGGACCCTTGTCAGGCAGTTGGGCAGTGTACATCAGACGGCGTAACTCATGCTCATCCATCGGAGAGGCGATAGTCAAATTGGGAATAGGACGAAGAGCCGCTAAATCAAAAGCTCCATGATGGGTTGCTCCGTCTTCCCCAACGATACCTGCACGGTCGAAACAGAACACCACATGCAGATTGAGCAAAGCGACATCGTGAATGATGTTGTCAAAAGCTCGTTGTGAAAAGGCACTGTAGATATTACAGAATGGTATCAGTCCATCTTTCGCCATACCACCAGAGAAGGTCACAGCATGCCCTTCAGCAATACCTACATCGAAGGTGCGGTCAGGCATCTCCTTCATCATGATGTTCATCGAACAACCTGACGGCATTGCAGGCGTTACACCCACAATCTTGGGATTCTGTTGTGCCAGTTCCAAAAGCGTATGTCCGAAGACATCCTGATATTTCTGAGGTTTATTGGGGTCTTTATCCACCAGTCGCTCTCCTGTCTCTGGGTCGAACTTACCTGGTGCATGCCATGTGGTAACGTCTTTCTCCGCAGGGGCATAACCATGTCCTTTTTGTGTATGCAAGTGTAACAACTTAGGACCTTTCATGTTCTTTAACTGATTGAGGATACGTACTAACTCCTTTACATTATGTCCATCGAAAGGTCCTAAGTAACGGATGTTCATACCATCGAAGATATTCTGCTGATGGGAGATGGCACTCTTCAGGGCATTAGCCAGTCGCTGGAGTCCATTCTGGCGTTCATCGCTCATCAGTCCCTTCCTATGCAACCAGTTGTTAGCCTTGAATTTGAAGGCATTATAAGTCTCGTTTGTACTCAAATCAATCAGGTATTGCTTCATACCTCCCACTGAACGGTCGATAGACATATTATTGTCATTCAGCACAATCAGCATATCGTTAGGAGACGACGATACATTGTTCAGTCCCTCAAAAGCAAGACCACCACTTAAGGCACCATCACCGATGACAGCCACTACATGACGCTTGTCATTACCCGTCTTCTTGGCAGCCACCGCCATACCTAACGCTGCTGAAACAGAGTTGCTGGCATGACCGCATGCAAAGGTGTCGTATTCACTTTCCAAGGGAGAAGGGAAGGGACGAATACCTCCTAATTTACGATTGGTGCAGAACTGTTCACGACGTCCTGTTAGGATTTTATGTCCATACGCCTGATGTCCCACATCCCATACGATACGGTCTTCTGGGGTGTCGTAGACATAATGCAAGGCAACGGTGAGTTCTACTACGCCCAAACTGGAAGCAAGGTGTCCAGGATTTACAGAGAGTTCCTTCACGATATCGTCGCGAAGTTCTTGGCATAGTTCAGGAAGTTGGTCGACCGACAACTGACGTAAGTCGTCGGGATATTTGATGTTATTGAGTAATTTCACCTTAATTCATTCGTATTTGGGGACAAAGGTACGAAATTTTAAATTAAGTTAGAACAAAAAACAAAATAAAAATGTAATTTTTATCGTGTCAGGCTGAATTTCAATGACAATCCAAAATCGTGGGTAGTAGTAGGATAACTACTGGAAGAGAGCAACGGTGTGTTGGTCTGACGGTCGTAATAAGCACTCAGTGTCAACAGACGAGACAGGGTATAATCTGCCATAAAGGATATCTTCAATGCCGTATTACCACTGCTGGCAGCACTGGTCTGAGAAGCGATGTCACGTGTGATAGCCGCCTGCTTGCGTAACGAGAAATCGAGACGCATATTCAAGTCGTGGTTGACACCTGTCTTTGATTTGGTTGTGGTCTGTTCCTTGGTATCCTGAGCCTTTGCTTTGCTTCCACGTTGTGCCTTCTTAATCTTTCTGTTGCCACTGGCACCAAAGATATTGAAGTCGCTGATCTTATACGCTAACCCAATCACCCAGTCGTTGGAACGGCTCTCGTTGATCTGAATACTGGTCATCGAGAGGTTGAGTACACGGGTGCTGCGATATTCCATCTTCGCTGTCAGGTTGTTGAAGAAGGTGACATCCACACCCAACAAGGGAGAGAACGCCTCGTTGATGCTCACGGTAGGAACGCTGAAGCCTATTTGAGAGGAGACACCTGCCTTGGCGGTATAACTACCCACAGCATAGACACTCTTATACGCATGGTTGATGGTGACGCTCTTGAAATGGTCGCGGAACCAAGGGAGTTTCGACAAACCCGTATAACGGATGGTCCAGTTGGGTAACAGACGTGTCAGTGCAGGGAAGAAACTGAGCCCGCCACCACTGCTCGTATAAGACGACAGGAAGGCAGGTATCATCACACTGGCACTATAGGGATCTACCTCCTGACCGTATCGTGCCTCAGCCTGTTTCTGGAAAGCCTCCAGTGAATTACAGAACTTTTCGAAGGAAGCAGAATGGAAACCATTATCCGCATCGCCAATACTCTCAAATGCCGACTTCAAAGAGACGGTCGTCATCGTGAATGTTCCACTTTGAGTGGTCGGCATTCCTTCATACATATACTGGATGGAACGCGCCTTTGTCTCCGTACGACTGGCATTCAGATCAATCTTCAAGTCGCGAACAGGTTCCAACGTGGCTTTCAGTTGCAGGTCGGTGGTCTGATTGGTAGTAGCCGGTGTTGCCACACTATCGTTTATCAACAGCCATCCTCTGTCTTGAGCTTTCTGGAGATAACTGTCGTCAATCAGTCCGAAAGCGAAGTCTAAGCCAGGTGCCATCACACTACCCTTCCGCTGTCCGAAGACGTCACCGATATTCGGCAGGAAGCCAGGTACTGACATTGCATAGTTGTTACGATAGGAGATACCCACCGAACGTACCATCATCAGGAAACGGGCAGCCGACTGAGCAGGCTTATACCACCACTGATTGTCTGCAGAACGTTTAGGTGTGATACTCAGCATCAACTGGATAGTATCACGGTTATTGATACGTATCCTGTTATCGTCAAGCACCCTATATTTCAAGTCGTATTTTTTACCGTCTTTTGTACGGGCGATGACATTGAGTTTCTTCGACTTCTTTCCATGGTTTACGATGACAGCAGAGTCGGCAGCCAGCGTTACCTCTTTCTGCCAAGCATTCTGGTTCTTGGGTAGTTTCTTCTCTTCTTTTGTCTCGCTCTTTTCACCATCTTTCGCATCGTTCTTAGCGTTGGACAGTTTTCTGTTATTCGTATTCTTACGGGTCTTTTGCTGCGTATTGTTGGTCTTCTTAAACTGTTCGTTGGCTTTCTTCAGGAAAGGAATGTGGTTATACAATGTCTCCATATTGAAGTTACCATTGATATTTAGTTGACGGTTGCTGGCAATGGTGTTTCCTAAGTTCGTTCCGTCTTCCAGATCCGTACCACGTACCCAGTCGTATGAGGCTGTATAGGAAGCATCACTGGTAACCCAGTCGAAGATAGGCAGTTTGTTGAGTGGCACCTGCAAGGAGGCGGTAAACGACTGACGATAGTCGAGTGGCGTACCGAAGTGACGGATACTCTGCCAGACAGAATCCTTCCAAGCCTCATAACGCTCAGGATAGAGGTCTTTGTTGATAGGCGTATAGGGTTCCTCAATCTGTGCATGAGTAGCCGACTGGAAGTTCATGTGCAGGTTTTTGGTGAGGTCCCAACGGATGGCGAACTCACGGTTCCATAGGAACTGTTCGTTAAAGGTCAATGGCAGTTTCTGTCCCTGCAGGTCTTCCATATCGCGCTCCTGTAACTCATAGTAGTTACGTAATATCTCCGTATTGAACGAGACATTCTGTGGTAACCAATTCAGTCCGAACTGTTTGGGATATTGTAACCATTTCGACTTACCTTTTACACTCTTGAAAGGTTCCCACGCCTTATAGACGGGTGTATAGTTATAACTCAGTGAGCCACGCCACTGGTCTTCTTTCTCATAGACGGTAGTCTCTCCTGATGTATAACGATGGGAATGACTGTAGGAGAACGAGAAGTTGGCAGGGTCATAGGGCATCGGGTGGCGTTTGGTCTTGATACCCACACGGACATTCGACAACGAGAAATTAGTATTCGTCGTCTTTGTAACGGCAATACTCTCGATAGAGTCACGCTCATGTTTATCTGCTGCAGCATCCAAAGCATCCTTCAACTCCAAGTCAGTATCCATCGGATTATATCTCGGACGTTTCTCCTCTTTCGAGATGGAATAATAGAGTGGGGCACTCACCATCGCTTTGTCTGGGAAGAACTTACCCAGTTCGACATTCGCTGTGATGGTGTACGACTTGAAGTCATCGGTAGAACGTTGCAGGACACCCTCTTCGAGTCCACCAAAACCGTTCGTCATGATCTTACCTGTCATATTGACCGTACCTACATCCGACAATTGCATGTTCAGGTTTCCACTGGCAGCCCAGCCACCCTTGTTATTGAACTCCATCAATCGGAGTTCATTCACCCATACCTCTCCTGATTTCTGTTCCTTAGAGACGTTCCTCACACCAATCATCATCGTCTTCACCTCTCCCAACGAAGGATTACCCATGATGCTGACTGTATTCTCAGGACGACTGGGGTCTGCCTCGGAGAAGAGTTGGTTATAAGAAGCACCACCCGAGGCACGCGACTTGTTACGATTCTTCTTCAGTGAGGTAAACAGTGAGAGGTCGATATCCAACATGTTGTTCTCTGGCCAGACGGCACGACAGTCCTCCACGTTGTATTTGTTGTAATCGCTACGATCAGGCGTTAAACTGAGCGGTATCTCGTATTCGTAATAGTTGTTCTTGTAGTCGCTACCCACACGGATGAAGACGGCCAGTTCACCGTCTTTCAGGTTCGTCACGTCATTCATTAAGTGGTTGGCATGCACGAACATCTGCAGATGCTTATAACGACGGAGGTCAAGGACGGTATTCTTATAGACACCCTTCGACTCACCAGGTGCGAGATTCTTCACTACCATATCCATCGACTGCTCGTTTTCCTCCACCAACTGAGGCTGTGAAGGGTCTGTGGCTCTGGTGATACCAGGAGGCAACACGTAGTTGACTGGTTGTTTGTCGTTGTTCTCTTCGATATTCACAGCGCTGACTTCCAATGTTCCACTCTGTGCAGCACCTGTCAACGGCTGCTGGTAGATACGCCACTCGCCACGTACCAGATCGAGGGAACCGAAACGTAAGACAATGGGGTGCTTGAACTGGGTGAGGAACATACGCATGAAACGGATACTCGTGAAGTCGCTGATATTTCCCATACGGTATTCATACTGATCCAGAGGGATACGGAACTGATACCATTTCACAGTCTCACGATTACCATTACGCAATGAGACATTTGCTTCGCGGATATCCGTGATGAAGTTTTGTCCTATCTGCATGTCCTCTGGACGGATGCTTACCTTATACTGGAAATATCGCTCGTATTCGTTGAGGGTGAAGTCCTGGTTGATATCCTCTACATCAGGGAAGGTCTTGTAACTCGTATCAAATCCCTCCGTCTGCATCTCACTATCGGGAGAGTTGCCCTGTGGCATATTGATACGCTTATAGCGATCCAAGATAGAAGCCTGACGGGCATCTAAGTCGGAACCGCGGAAGTAATGGTAGTTATCATTGGCTGGGTCGTTGTTCCAGACAGCACGTAAACTGTCGTTCACATTGATACCGTTGAGGAAGTCGGCGTAGGCAGGTTGTGAACGCTCTTCAGCATCCGTCAGACCGTTCAAGCCCACATCCTGTTTGATACGTGAACCTGCCGTTGTCGCGAAGGCGTAGGTTTGCGTAGGACTGTAAGGCACCTTACCCCAAGCGGTATAGGTAAATGAACCTGTATTATCGACAGGCATCGTGCTCTCAGCGAATTTCTTGCCGTCACGTAGTACATCCTCACTAACCTCACCGAGGTTGATATACAGGTCGCCGCCATAGTCGGAAGCAACACCCTGTCGGGTAGTATAGATAAACGGATCCAACAGCCAGAATTCGATATACTCTATATTGGCGGTCTCGAAATCGTTGGTGTCGAGTTTACGCATCATACCGCCCCATCGATTCTGAGGATTAGTGAGTTTTCCGTCGAAACTCATATCCGTCGACAAGTTGTAAGGACCACGTTCCTCAGGATAGTAGGCAAGATTGAGGATAGGCAGTGTAGAGGTGGCCCCACTATAGGTACTTTGTTGACGGTTAGGATAGAGTTCGCTTACATAGACGGCTCTGACATAGTGGTTCGACAACTGTTCGAGGTCGCTTTTGATATGACTTGGTGTCAGAGAAGAAGAACGATAGGTGAACAATGGGTCGATATTATACCAAGCCAGCAGGGCACGTTTGAAACCGCTGGTCACAGAGTCCTTGTCAATGTGCTCTGGGAACATCTTCGGGTCTGAGGGCACACTAGAGATAGACCATGCTCTGGGCTCGCTGACATCAATACCGTTCTTCGCATTCTCGAAGTCATCGATATACGAGGCATTATCCTGTGTACCACCTGCCTGTCCTGCTATCAGATGAGCAAACTCTCCTGTGAAGGTGATTTGTGAGGGCTGCGTACAATGCAGGAAAGGTAATTTGTCAAGCATATTGGTGAGCCACTGACTCTCGTGCTTCCAGTTGATGTTCACACCCCATATCGTATTACGTAGAGGTTCTGCACCCATCGCCACCTTCGAGGTCAGCGTCTGTTCCGTCAGGTGTTGAAGTGTACCACCAATCTGCAAATCTTTCGAGAAATCGTATTCGAAGTTTACACCCAGCATCGTCTTACGCTGCATACCATAGTCGGTATTACTCTCCAACGACACGTTGACACTTGTTCCTGCGTCAATGATGCTCTGGTTGAGGATAGTGACCTCACCGGCGGAATAGTCGACACTATAGTCAGTACCCTCATTCAAGACAACACCACCTGCCGTCACGACGACAGAACCCTGTGGCACGTTATACGCACCTAATGAGATGACATTGGCAGCCGTACCCTTGAATTGTCCTACCAACAGGTATTTGTTCTTGTCCGTCATCTGCTTGGCAGCCGTACGAGTAGTATCATAGAGTTCAGAGAAGACATATTTATTAATCTTGTCTTCTGGGACCTTATTCTTTGCCAAGAATTCTCTTAAAGTCTTACCGAAAGGTTCAGCAGAGGGGAAGAATACACGACCCTCGCTGACGGTATAGCCTTGTACATAGTCGAAATAACCGTTCGAATGTACCTTGTTGTTATTGTCCAAACGGTCACAGCCCAGTCCTTTCAACAGGGTGATATCCCTGACACCGTTCTCTGGGATATAAGTAAGATAGACACCTGCGGTATCACTCTGGAACTTAATATCGAGTTTGAATTTCGTCTTCTCGATGTTCGAGGCGAGATAGTAGACGTTCTTCATCATCAACGGCCAGTTATTCTGCTGAGGGTTGTTGCTGGTGTTCTTCAGCGTCTTGACGAACAATGCCTCCTCGGCTTTTGTATGATCGCTGGCAAATTCGCCCACCTGATGAGTCTGTCCATTATAGGTAAACTCATACGATACCGCCAATACCTGATCAGTCTGTAAGGCAGTCTTCAGGGAGATATAGCCCAATGCCTTGTTGACGGTGTATTCAGAACTGTTTAGTAGTCGTGCGGAAGCCAGTTTCTCATAGTCCACACCACCTTGGAAATTCGGAACAGTACCCAGTACACTGGATGTCTGGTCGATATCACGGGCGGCGACGTAGGTGGTCGTCATCTCGTTGTATTCACTATTATCGATATTATCGGGAACATCGGAGACAGTACCACCTTTACCCCAGCGGATAGAAGTACTCTCGCCGAGGTCTGTGAATCCTACGATATTACGGGTGTTCGAGGTCGTTCCCGACTTGTTGGTTACCCATACCTCAACTCTCGTAATCTGAATACCCGTCATAAGGTTGGGCAGTTGCTGCATGGCAGCATCATAACGCTCACGGAAATAGTTGGCGAGGAAAAAGTGGCGGTTTTCCTCATAGTCGGCGATATTGAGTTCGAAAGGCGTGAGTTGCACACCGCCCTTTGACGATACACTTGTCGTAGTGGATTTCTTCTGCGAGAAGACGGTCTGCAGTTTCAGTTTACCAAACTGCATATCCGTACGGACACCAAAGAGGCTGGATGCACCTTTGACGAGGGAGTTGTTTGAGGGGAAAGTCACATTACCTGCCTCTATCAGTTTGACAATCTCGTCTTCTTTACCTTCATAGCGCAATTTGATGTTCTTGGTATCGAAGTCGAAAGTAGCGTCAGTGTTGTAGTTCAGGTTCATGTTTACCTTGTCACCCACCTTACCCGTCACGTTGAGGTTGATTTTCTCGTCGAAGTCAATTGCCTTCGTGTTTCTGTTACGCTCAGGCAATGAAGGGTTATCAATACTCTTGAAGTTGGCACCGAGTTTCAGTTCTGCCGTTCCCTGTGTCTTGATACGCACACCACCAGGACCGAAAATCTTCTCCGCAGGACCTAAGTCGAAGTGCATGTCGGCAAAGTCGAATTTGTCTTTACCTTGGGCAGCATAGTTGGCGACATTCTTCTGACGGAAGAACTTTTGGAATTCACGTTGGCGGCTCCATTCCTGATATTCCTCGGGCTTCATCAGGATGGGGGCATTCAGATACGAACTGCCAATCTTCGAACCAATCAGGTAGACATTTGTCGAGTCGTCATACTCTGCCTGTTGCTTGATGTTGTCGGGCATTCGGAGGTCGATAGCCGAGGAATCGAGGTCACTCACCAATATCGGACTGGTCTTCTTGATTTTCCAACGGGGATGCAACAGCGAGTCAGGAATCGTCTCATCCTCTGTCACCAGTGTGGGCTGTGCCTTGATAGAGTCATTCTCATCAGGACGTGAAGGGAAGGGGAACATCGCAGGTAGCATGTGTGCCAAGGCAACCATGCTAATCAATAATAATGCGATATAACTCCCGAATCTCTTCACTCTAGTCTCTTGCTTCTAGCTTCTAGCTTCTTACTTAATTTGCTTCAACGCCAGTTTCACCACTTGTTCTACAGGCAGATCGGGCTGTTCCTGAAGGATTTGCAAAACAACCTTCTGTGTAGGAGCAGGCGAGAAACCTAACATGGTGAGGGCAGATACCGCCTCGTCCTTCACGGCATTGTTGATGGGTGCTGACATCGTACCACCGGCAGGAATCTCTTCTGCGATGCCCAATGCCACAATCTTGTCACGCAGGTCCACGATGATACGCTGGGCAGTCATCTTTCCGATACCCTTAATACCCTTTACCACGCGTTCGTTTCCTGTCGAGATAGCGGCACACAGTTCTGATACACTCATCGACGAAAGCATCATTCGAGCCGTATTAGGACCTACACCACTCACGGAGATGAGTAGTTCAAACATCTCCCGTTCCTTCTTGTTCACAAAACCGAACAAGACGTAGGCATCTTCCCTAATCGCCTCATACACATAGAGTTTTACCTCTTTCTTGCCTTGAATGGCACTGTACGTGTTCAGCGAGATATTCAGACCATAACCCACTCCTGCCGCTTCAACCGTCGCTAAAGCAGGGGTAAGTTCTGTCAACTCGCCCTTTACATATTCTATCATATTGCGCAATTTGTATTAATACAATCATATAAACGCTGTCTGCTTACGATTTATTGTATTTTAGCCCCGAATAGATACGGATTGTTACAAATAGTCACATTTTAAGAAATTTATCTTCCTTTTCGTTAGGTATTTCGTTGAAAAAGTGTAATTTTGCAACCGATTTTGGAAATAAGAACAACTAAAATATAGAAGAAAATGAAAAAGATTCGCGCTGCCGTCGTCGGTTACGGCAACATTGGTAAGTTTACCATCGAGGCTCTTGAGGCCTCAGCCGATTTCGAGATTGCAGGAATTGTACGCCGTAACGGAGCAGAAAACAAGCCCGCAGAACTCGCTCCCTATGAGGTAGTGAAGGATATCAAGGAACTGAAGGATGTCGATGTAGCCATCCTCGCCACTCCAACCCGTTCCTGCGAGGAATTTGCCAAGCAGATACTCCCCTTGGGCATCAATACTGTGGACTCATTTGATATCCACACCAATATCCGTGGCTATCGTGAGCGCCTGATGGAAATCAACAAGCAGACGGGTACTGTCAGCGTGATTGCTGCTGGATGGGATCCAGGTTCTGACTCTATCGTCCGCACCCTCATGCAGAGTCTGGCACCGAAGGGACTGAGTTATACCAACTTCGGACCTGGTATGTCGATGGGACACAGCGTCTGCGTACGCTCGAAGGCTGGTGTGAAGAACGCCCTTTCCATGACGATTCCTTTGGGTGAGGGCATCCATCGCCGTATGGTCTATGTAGAGTTGGAAGACGGTTATACATTAGAGCAGGTAACGAAGGACATCAAGGCAGATCCTTACTTCGCCAATGATGAGACACACGTCTTCGCTGTCGAGTCTGTCGATGCCGTCAAGGATATGGGTCATGGTGTTCACCTCGTTCGCAAGGGTGTCAGTGGAAAGACACAGAACCAGCGTCTGGAATTCAATATGAGCATCAACAACCCCGCTCTCACTGCTCAAGTACTGGTCAATGTCGCCCGTGCTTCTATGCGTCAGCAGCCCGGCTGTTACACGATGATTGAGATTCCCGTCATCGATATGCTGCCAGGTGAGCGTGCCGATCTCATCGAACACTTGGTATAGTTAAGAGATAAAAGTTTAGAGATAATAGTTAAGAGTCCCTGCCAGCGTATGCCAGCAGGGACTATTGTTATAGGATTCTCTCCCAATTATCGATGAAGCTGTATAGCTTTGAAGAATTGCTGGAAGAAGATTACGGCAAGGTAGACTCCCCAGTCGGGAATTATGAAGCAGACAAGTATCATCATTGATACGGAAACAGGTATTAACTATTTATTTGCACAGGAAGGCTATGCTGGCGGTCTTACTCCGTTACTCGCAAAGGACGGTAAGCCCATCATTACTCCCCCCCAGTGAAATCATAGACTAAAAGGGAGGAAATGCTATATTACGAAATAAAAGCTTCGATATAACGTTATCTCGATATCTCGTTATAACGATTCTTTATTTGATATTCCGCGTCCCATTACACTGCGGATAGCCTGAACAACTCCA
>JBGVBD010000041.1:0-2075 GCA_045225255.1 Prevotella sp.
ACGTGACACTCTACACGGTCTGCAGGGAGGGTGGAAAGGTTATCTACAGCTACGTAGAGACCCTTCCGCAACATCGTCTGCAGGACAGAAGCCTGAAGGAGTTCTATCGTCAGGTCGAGGAACACGGCTACGATGTGATTACACCCTCTGACAAGGATTATGAGCAGGTGGTAAAGGCTCTGAACGTCGTATCGAAGAAAGATGCGATGAATGATGAAATGAGTTCGTATAACCACTATAAGCCGGAAGAAATCTGTACTTGCGGACGCTGGATCTTCTTCGAACACATGCCCTTCTATGACGAAAAACAACTTGTGGAAATCGTCTATAGAAAGACTACAAAGAAGAGTACCGAAGGACAACCTGAGAAGATTAAGGAAAAGATGTCCTCTGTACGAGTTCCTGCTTTTCAGAAGGAGTCAGTGAAACATTTCTTCGACTGGCTCAAAGAAACGAAGGCTTCTGGTGCATCCGTTCTACAGGCACTCCGTGAAGCCAAGTACGCAATGGAGAGCAAAGCAGAGAAATACGCTGAATCCCCTACCCTACAGTCTATGGCCGAAGACATGAAAAAGCAGATTGCCCTTCTTGAAGAACTGGAGGACAAACTACCCCGATTGTAATCCTACAAACCACTTTACACCGCAGAGACATACACCTTATCCCACCCGAGAAGGTGATACTCCATCCTGCTGATAGAGTCCTGCTGTCAGTATCAGCCATGAGCTGAAAGTGATAGCAGGACACTACCAGCTGGAGCATGGGCGATGACACATACCTGACTGCTTAGAGAAGCACGGCTGGGCATCTACGGCGAGCTTCGAGCCTTCAGCTGTGGTTCTCAATCAGTCAGGCATCAGTCATCATTATGCCCATGCGGTGGAGCATCATCCTTCTCCCCACCCTTCTTTTCACAGGTCTTTTTACTTGACTTCTACCATGAAAATGCTTGCGGACTTTAACAAAGGTTCTTTTATTGCTCATGTTAACGTCCATCCCTTCCCATTCTTACATCTATCATACAGCCCCCTTATTGACGCTTTTTTCTTGCAAAGGTAGGTCGAACCCAGGCAATGGTCAAGTACCGTGTACTATTTGGTAGCATATTTTACAGCAGCCTTCGTAGATTGCGCACAATCTATGTATTCCGAAAAATATGTCAGCAAATTCCTTGCCCTATGCCCTTTGATGGTTCGGCCTGTTAAGTAGGCAAGAAAAAGGCTATAAGGCGACCGATTGTCGATGCTAAAAAAAAGTTCAGGTCGGACACATGATACTTGAACAAAACAAAAAGGCTTCAGGTTCACTCATGCCGATAAATATTTGCAAACAATTAGACCGTAGGCGGCGGGATATAAACAGCCAGTACAGAAATGGCTTTCATAGGCTTCTTTGACAACGACGACTTCATCATCAACTACGACGCTCCCCTGTTCGAGTGCCGGCGTAAGATCAAGGCATACAAGCGAAAGGACAAGCGTAACGAGATTTGGAGGTAAATATCAACAAACAAGTAATACAACTATGGCAACAGTTAGAACAAAACAAGACATCGACCACTGTTGGGAAGTGGCAAACGAGGCTTACAAGCAACTCTTCTGGTCAATCGACATGATGACTTTCCTGAGTTGGGGAGTATCCAAGAAATGCTACGCTTTTTACCATAATATGCCCACACTGATTCTCAGGGTCAGCGGGATGGTTCATAAGGGCTGGGTGTATGTTTCCCTAGATGAAGCAAGCGACGCATATATCATCACACTTCTCAATATCAGACGAGAGGTGAAGAAAACCATGAGCGATATTTATTGTGACTCACTTGGCAGTGTTATTGATGAACTCGTGGAAAAGCCTGCAGACATGAATGACAAGGTATATCACCAGAAAGCAATACGCGATTCACAGGAAAAATTCAACAGAGTATAAACAACTTATGGCAGGGATGTCCTCGCAGATGTCCCTGCCACATAAAGACTTATTATTATGAAACAGAAAACCTACAGATTTCTCAACAGGCTGGTAGATAAGATTACCAGCAAAGACTGCCCCAACAACGACTACTTTGAATACTACGG
>JBGVBD010000042.1:0-15027 GCA_045225255.1 Prevotella sp.
TAGTGAGTTTCCGCTGATTAATCAGACGCCTTGGTATATGGTGTTGCTGGTGATGTTCTGGTGCTTTACAATGATTCCCCTGCCAAACACGATGGATATCAGAGGCTGGGCAGAGACCAATCCGCTGAACGGCCCTGCATGGTCGCTGCAATGGGAGTACATCGCCAACATCCTCTACGCGCTCGTTATCCGCAGGTTATCGAAGGTGGCATTAGGCATCTGTGTGGCAATCTTCGCTGTGATGACCGTTATCCTCTGCTTGAACATTGACGTAACTGGATTCCTCGAAGAGCGCAACTGGGCATCATATACTGTTGTTGGCGGTTGGAGCACCACGCCCGACCAACTTCAGGTGGGTCTTACCCGTCTGCTTTATCCCTTCTTCTGTGGACTGCTTATCTCACGCATAGGTAAATTAATAAAGGTACGTGGTGGATTCTGGTGGTGCTCGCTGATGATAATCATATTGTTCTGCATGCCCTGGATGGGACTTGGTACCGAGGGCGAAGCCCGTTGGACGAATGGACTCTACGAGGCCGTCTGCATCCTTGTCTGCTTCCCGCTTATCGTTGCGATGGGTGCTGGCAGCAGCGTCACAGGCTCGAAGTCATCGGCTATCAATAAGTTCTTGGGTGAGATTAGCTATCCCATCTATATCACCCACTATCCGCTCATTTACATGCAGATGTCGTGGGTGGACAGTCATAAGGATGCACCGCTGGGCACTCACATCTTTGTTGCCGTCTGCATCTTTGTACTCGCCATCCTCGTAGCCTATGGAGCCTATCGCCTCTACGACCTGCCCGTTCGTGAGTGGCTGAAACAGAAACTCTTTAAACAATCCGTAAAATGAGAATAGACCACGCCGCACTTTTTTGCAGGGACTTGGAGCAGATGCGCCAGTTCTTCATAGACTACTTCGATGCACGTAGTAACGAGCAGTACCACAATCCCCGTACTGGTCTGCGCACATATATACTATCGTTCACAGAAGGCAGCACCCGACTTGAACTGATGCAGCGCCCCGACGTACAGGATGCAGATCCGTCACAGCCAGCTATCGGCTACGTTCACCTCTCTTTTGCCGTCGGCAGCAGGAAAGGTGTTGACCTGCTTACCCGCCGCCTCGCAGCCGACGGCTATACCGTTACCAGTGGTCCACGTACCACTGGCGACGGTTATTACGAAAGCAGCATCCTCGGTCCCGAAGGGATTCAGATTGAGGTGACGGAGTAGCGAGAGCAAAACGGAATTCATTCCAGTTTTTCCGAGTCACGACGGAAGAAGACAAAGTCAAGTGACGGAGTAGAAACAAATCTCCTAATTTATCACAAAAGAATCCCTGTACTCACATGAGTATGGGGATTTTTTCGTACCTTCGCAGCAGATATGGAATTGCAAGAGAATAGCGTAATCATTGACGACAAACTCGACAGGATGTTGGAGCCGGAGTTGGGAGGTCATTTCACGCACGCTTATTGTACGGCGGGCCTGTGTGAGGTGACGTTCAACGGACAAGTGTTTACGATGCACGAGGGCGATTGCATGATTATCATCGCCAATCGACTGGTATCGCGGGTTGTGCCGTCAGAGGATTTCAAGGTGACGGTGGTCTATGTGGAAGAGAGTTTCCTGCAGGCGTGTACGCCACATAGTAATTATGGTACGCGTGGAGGGCTGTCGCTCTACATCAACCCCATCATGCGACTGACGGACGAGGAACGGCTGATTTGCCGTCGCGGTTTCGAGAATGTGTGTTACCGCATGGAGCATCCGCATCGCCACTTCCACGGCGACGAGATGATGGCAGCTCTGCAGCAGTTGTTCATCGACTTCTTCGAGTGTCATGCTCGCATCGAGGGTGAGGCGGAGATCTCTACACAGGCGGCTCAGGTGATGAACGGCTTCATCGGGATGCTGGAGCGTGGTGACTATCGTAAGAACCGTGAGGTGGCTTACTATGCCGACAAGCTCTGTGTCACGCCGAAGTATCTATCGGAGGTCTGCAAAAAGGTAAGCAGTTACTCGGCCAACTCGTGGATCAATCGCTACGCAGCCATCGACCTCGTGCATCTGCTGAAGGACAAAAGCCTCTCGCTGACAGACATCGCCTACATGTTCGATTTCTCATCCCAAAGCCATTTCTCCCGCTTTGTGCAGAACAATTTAGGTCAGAAACCCAGTGCTTTCCGCACATAACAACGTCCTTCTCATATCATTTCGAGAGTCTGTATTCCAAAGGCGTCTTATCGGCAAGGCGTTTAAAGAATTTGCTGAAGAAGGATGGATTAGGAAAGTCCATCTCGTCTGATATTTGAGCAATGGACTTGTCCGTGTGCTTCAGTTCAATCTTGATGTGTTCGATGAGGGCGCGATCAATCCATTCTTTTGCGGTGGTGCCGCTGGCTTGGCGAATAACGGTGCCGAGATAGCGCTCTGTGAGGCACATCTTGTCGGCATAGAAACAGATTTGGTGCTCGTGAGTAGCGTGCTGGTTGACGAGATATATAAAGCGATCGAAGATGGTCTGTTCTCGACTCTGTGATGCTTTGAGCAAATCTATGTGTTGGCGATAGATTCCGTCGTAATGATGCATCATGGCTGCAACAAGGCTGCTGACAGTCTGACGGTTATAGTCTGGCTGATGAACCACATGCCAGATGGTGTCGATAATGTGGCGGGCTATGGCGATATCGCTTTCGCCGACTTTGATTTGGAAGTCGCGAACCTGTCCGTTGAAGGTCGGTGGCATCTGTGGCATTGGGAAATCGTCGAAGAGACCGATGCCGTATATTTCCAAGTCGTTGGTGTAAGTAAGTGGATGGATGATGGTGCCTGGACCTATAAAGAGCAGCATGCCAGCCTCCAGTTCCTTCTCCACCAAATTGATTCTGACACGGGCACTACCCTGCGTAATCAAACCCATGCGGAAATCGTTGATGGTAAAGGGCGGCTTGTGCTGTTGGATAATCATCAAAAACATGTTGGGGCTGCCATAGAGCATGCCCAGCTCATTGTTGATAAAGGCATGTTTAACAATCTCACCAAGGTGGGCATCATACACCCCCTTCATACGCGAGTAGTTCATCAATTTTGGCTGCTTATCCATACGCTATTTGTTGCTTCATTCGCCGCAAAGATAATAAAAATACTTGATATAATGTTCTATTTGTGTAAAAAACGAACAAAAAGAACATTTCTTCATTTGAATGGATAGCAATAGTTCCACAAAAACATCGTATTTTTGCAGCAGAAATTCAAAACGACGATTATGAAGCGAAGTCTTTTCATTTTTTCATTATTTCATTTTTTCATTGCACCGATAGGTGCTCAGACGCTTGAGGAGTGCCAGCAGGCAGCGGAGCGGAATTATCCGCTGATACGGCAGTATGGGTTGATTGAGAAAACGACGGCACTGACGGTAGCGAACATCCAGAAGGGTTGGTTGCCGCAGGTGTCAGCCTCAGCTCAGGCTACGTATCAGAGCGATGTGATGGCGTGGCCCGATGAGATGAGGGGAATGCTGGGACAGATGGGTCTTAACTTCGAGGGACTGAAGAAAGATCAGTATAAGGTAGGTCTCGATGTGCAACAGACAATATTCGACGGTGGCGCCATCAAGAGTCAGAAGGAGATAGCCAGGAAGCAAGGCGAGGTGCAGACGGCTCAGAATGAAGTAAATATGTATCAGGTGCGCAAGCGCGTGAATGAGATGTACTTCGGACTGCTGCTGATCGACGAACAAATCAAGCTGAATGCCGACCTGCAGGAACTTCTCATGCAGAACGAGAAGAAACTGGCCTCGATGGTGAAAAACGGTACGGCAGCGGAGAGCGATTATCAAAACGTGAAGGCTGAGCGGCTGAACGTGGTGCAACAGGCAACAAGCCTGCAGGCGCAACGCAAAGCCCTGACGCGTATGCTTTCAACATTCTGTGGAATAGAGGTGAAGGAAGTGATAAAGCCGGTTCTGTTTGCTGCTGTGGCACAGCAGCAAACGAGACAGAGGCCGGAGTTGAAAGCTATCGATGCCCAACTGCGCTTGGCCGATGCTCAAGAGAAGGCACTCGATGCGGCATTGATGCCTAAGCTGGGTGTGTTCGCACAGGGGTATTATGGCTATCCTGGCTATAATATGTTTGAGGACATGATGAGTCGCAAGTTCTCTTGGAACGGGATGATTGGTGCACGACTCACCTGGAACATCGGTGCCCTCTACTCACGCAAAAACGATAAAGCAAAGATACAATTGCAGCGTGAGACAGCTGAGACCAGTCGCGACGTGTTCCTCTTCAATAATAATCTGGAGCAGATTCAGCAGAACGAGAACATCGAGCGTTACAAAAAACTGATGGCCGACGATGAGGAGATTATCACATTGAGGTCATCGATCCGCAAGGCGGCAGAATCGAAACTCTCGCACGGTATCATCGATGTAAACGACCTGGTGAAGGAGATCAACAACGAGAATGCTGCACGGGTCGGGCAGTCGATGCACGAGATTCAGATGCTGAAAGAGATATACGACCTGAAATATACAACGAATCAATAACGATATGAAGAAACTGATAATAATGGCAGCAGGGATGGCTGTACTGGCAAGCTGCGGAAGTAATGAAAAAGAGTACGATGCTACGGGAACCTTCGAAGCAACTGAGGTGACGGTGGCAGCTGAACAGAGTGGTGCGTTGATGAAGTTCGATGTGAACGAGGGTGACGAAATTACACTTGGTAAAGAAGTGGGACTGATAGATACCACACAGATCTGGCTAAAGATTCAGCAGGCAGGGGCAACAAAGGATGTTTATCAGAGTCAGAAGCCTGATATGGAGAAACAGATCGCAGCCACTCGCCAGCAACTGGCAAAAGCCAATCAAGACCAACAGCGCTATCAGGAACTGGTGGCCGATGGTGCTGCACCCAGCAAGATGCTCGACGATGCCACCAATCAAGTGCAGGTACTGCAGAAGCAGTTGGATGCGCAGATATCTACATTGAGCACTCAACTCTCAACCATCAACTCTCAACTCTCAACTGTTGATGTGCAGGTGAGCCAATTACAGGATCAGTTACGGAAGTGCCACATCGCTGCACCTATTAAAGGTACGGTACTGGAAAAGTACGTTGAGAAGGGCGAGTTCGTTGCTACCGGTAAACCGCTGTTTAAGATGGCTGATACGGAGCAAATGTTTATCCGTGCCTATGTTACTTCAGCACAGTTGCAAAACATCAAAGTAGGACAGAAAGCGAAGGTCTTTGCCGACTATGGCGACGGACAGAAAAAAGAATTCGAAGGTACTGTTAGGTGGATTTCGAGTCGTTCAGAATTTACCCCCAAGACCATTCAGACTGACGACGAGCGGGCTGATTTGGTATATGCCCTGAAAGTCGCCTTCAAGAACGACGGCTACGTAAAAATTGGCATGTACGGAGAAGTCTCTTTTAAGTGAAGAGTGAAAAGTGAAAAATTGGCTACCACTGCATCATGACAAGTATTGAAGTAAACGGAATATCGAAGTCGTATGGTAAAGTGAAGGCTTTGCAGGATGTGTCGTTCTCTGTAGGCAAGGGCGAGGTCTTCGGACTCATCGGGCCAGACGGAGCGGGTAAGACGTCGATGTATCGCATTCTTTGTACGCTGCTGTTGGCTGATGAAGGTACGGCAACGGTGGACGGTTTCGATGTGGTGAAGCAGATGACAGACATCCGTAAGCGCGTAGGATATATGCCGGGACGATTCTCGCTGTATCAGGATTTGACGGTAGAGGAGAATCTGAAGTTTTTTGCCACACTCTTTGGAACGACGGTAGATGAGGGTTATGACTCCATTAAGGCTATCTATTCGCAGATAGAACGTTTTAAGGACCGTAAGGCTGGGGCGCTGTCGGGAGGTATGAAGCAGAAGCTGGCGCTCTCGTGTGCGCTGGTGCATCAGCCAAGCATACTTTTTCTCGATGAGCCCACAACGGGTGTTGACCCTGTAAGTCGTAAGGAGTTCTGGGAGATGCTTTCAATGCTGAAGGAGCGCAATATCACCATCGTAGCCTCTACACCCTATCTCGATGAGGTTAGGCAGTGTGAGCGCGTGGCGTTCCTGAGTGAGGGACACGTAATGGGTATTGATACGCCGGAGATTATTCTTGATAGGTTTAAGGACATCTTCAACCCACCAGGGATTACTCGGGAGCAAGACAGTAGCAAGACAGTAGCAAGACAGAAGGAAGACGAGAGCAAGTCGGAATACGTTATCGAAGTGGAACACCTCGTGAAGGCCTTTGGCGACTTCCATGCCGTAGATGATATCAGCTTTAGTGTAAAGCGTGGTGAGATTTTCGGTTTCTTAGGAGCCAATGGAGCCGGCAAGACAACGGCGATGCACATGCTGACAGGACTGAACCAGCCCACGAGTGGTACAGGACGCGTGGCAGGCTTCGACATCCGAACGGAGCACGAACAGATCAAGAAACATATCGGTTATATGTCGCAGCGGTTCTCACTCTACGAGGATCTGACGGTGGCTGAGAACATCCGACTCTTTGCAGGCATCTATGGGATGCAGAAAGATGAAATTGAACGCAAGACCGATGAGCTTCTGAAACAGTTGAAGTTTGAGGAACATAAGAACGACCTTGTAGGTTCGCTGCCGTTGGGCTGGAAGCAGAAGTTGGCGTTCTCTGTGAGTATCTTCCACGAGCCCGCTATCGTATTCCTCGATGAGCCAACAGGCGGTGTAGATCCTGCTACCCGTCGTCAGTTCTGGGAACTCATCTATGAGGCAACTTCACGAGGAATAACCGTCTTCGTGACGACGCACTATATGGACGAGGCCGAGTACTGTGACCGCATATCGATTATGGTGGATGGTAAGATCAGCGCGATGGGGACTCCTGAGGAACTGAAGCGAAACCTCCATCAGCCCGATATGGATCATGTGTTTACTTACTTAGCCCGTGAGGCAAAGAGAGGAGAATAAGGTATGAAACAATTTATATCATTCGTCATCAAGGAAGCCAAACACATCCTGCGCGACAAGCGTACGATGCTGATACTCTTCGGCATGCCCGTCGTGATGATGCTGCTCTTCGGCTTTGCTATCACCAACGACGTGAGGAATGTGCGTACGGTGGTGGTGACCTCGCAGATGGACCATCTGACTCGGACAGCTGTAGAGCGATTGGCGGCTTCGGAATACTTTACGATTGTCAAAACCGTCCCCACGCCAAAAGATGCGGAATGGATGATTCGTAGTCAGAAAGCCGACCTCGCCATAGTCTTTGCCCAGGATTTTGCCAGCAAGAAGAGTGGTGCGCAGTTCATCGTCGATGGCAGCGATCCCAATATGGCGCAACAATGGACAACTTATGCCCAACAAGTTGTCGCAAATCCTAATGTTTCGCTGATTAGTCAGAAACTGCTCTATAATCCAAGAATGAAGTCGGCCTATAACTTTGTGCCTGCAATTATGGGTATGCTGTTGCTGCTGATTTGTGCGATGATGACCTCTGTATCGATTGTTCGCGAAAAAGAACGTGGTACGATGGAGGTGTTGCTCGTGTCGCCAATCAAGCCGCTGATGATTATCGTGGCGAAGGTAGTGCCCTATCTGTTGTTGGCACTGGCGATTCTATCGGTCATCCTGCTGATGTCGGCTACGGTGCTCGATGTGCCGCTGCAAGGTGGCCTTGGATGGATACTCGTCGTTTCGCTCATCTATATCCTGTTGGCTCTCTCGCTCGGTCTGCTTATCTCGAATATCGCGCATACGCAGTTTGTGGCCCTGCTCGTATCAGCGATGGTATTGTTGTTGCCTACTGTGATGCTCTCGGGTATGCTGTTTCCTGTGGAGTCAATGCCAACTATCCTGCAATGGATATCGGCTATCATTCCACCACGTTACTATATTCAGGCCATGCGCAAGCTGATGATTATGGGTGTGGGAATCCAAGAAGTATGGCAAGAGGTTGTCATCCTTATTGGTATGACATCCCTGCTACTCGTTGTCTCACTTAAGAAATTCAAGACGCGCTTATGATAAAGTATTTGCTTCAAAAGGAGTTCCTGCAGATTCGGCGCAACTCGTTTATGCCGAAGATTATCTTCATCTTCCCCATTATGGTGATGTGTGTCATGCCGTGGGTGATGAATCAGGAGGTAAAGAATATCCGCGTGGATGTAGTGGACATCGATCATACTTCGCATTCTCAGCAATTGGTACACCAGATTGAGGCCTCGAACTACTTTATCTTCAATGGGCAGAAAGCGACCTACCAGGAAGCCATGAAGGATATCGAGACCTCAAAAGCTGATATCATCCTTGAGATCCGCGATGGTAAATATCTTATTGCAGCCAATGCCGTGAATGGCACTAAGGGCTCCATCGGCTCAGCCTATCTCTCGCAGATAGTAAGCGGTCGCTCGGCTTTGCCGCTTGGCTCGTCCAAGAATCTCTCACCTCTTACCTCTCACCTCTCACCTCTTGTATTATACAACAAGTTGCAGAGTTATAAGGTGTTTATGATTCCGGCCCTGATGGGCATTCTGATGATGATGCTCTGTGGTTTCCTGCCGGCGCTGAATATCGTGGGTGAAAAAGAAAAGGGTACCATCGAACAGATTAACGTCACTCCCGTTTCTAAGTGGTCATTTATCCTTGCCAAACTCATTCCTTATTGGATTATCGGGCTGGTGGTACTTACCCTCTGTCTCGTTCTCTCATGGCTTGTCTATGGCATCACCTGCCAGGGACCTCTCTGGCTCGTCTATCTCTTAGCAATCCTGTTGGCGCTGTTCTTCTCGTCGTTCGGACTGATTGTCTCCAACTACAGCGACACCATGCAACAGGCCATGCTCGTTATGTGGTTCTTCGTAGTGTGTCTGATGCTGCTCTCAGGTCTCTTCACCCCTGTCCGTTCTATGCCCGACTGGGCCTATCTGACAACCTACATCAATCCCATGCACTACTTCGCTGATGCCATTCGCACCGTCTTCGTACGAGGTGGCGGCCTGCAAGCCATCGCCCATCAGGTGCTCGCCCTCTTCTGTATCGCCTTCGCCATGGCTGTCTGGGCCGTGCAGAGTTATAAGAAAAACAGTTGAATATTGGTCGAATAAGTACGAAAAGGAAAAATGTGAAAAACGAACCGAAAAAGATGTAACAGTTCTTTTTCGGTTTCTTTGTAATTTTGCACCCAGATTCAAGTAGCAATTAAAAACAAGCAAAATTATGGAGAAATTTATCAAGTTATCGAACGGCATTGAGATGCCGATTCTGGGTTACGGAGTGTTTCAGGTAAGTCCTGAGGAGTGTGAGCGTTGCGTGTCTGATGCGCTGAGCGTGGGCTATCGCATGATAGACACGGCGCAGGCTTACGCAAACGAGGAGGGCGTGGGCGCGGCCATCAAGAAGAGCGGCATCCCTCGCGAGGACATCTTCCTTGTCAGCAAAATCTGGATGACCAACTACGGCTACGAGGCCGCCAAGGAGAGTATCAACGAGAGTCTGCGCAAGTTGCAGACCGACTACCTCTACTTGATGCTGCTGCACCAGCCGTTCTGCGACTACTACGGTGCTTGGCAGGCTCTGGAAGAGGCCTACCGAGAGGGTAAGTTGCGAGCCATCGGCGTATCGAACTTCTACCCCGACCGCCTCATCGACCTCTGCGCCAACGTGGAGATCCGCCCGATGGTAAATCAGGTTGAGACGCACGTGTTCCAGCAGCAGACCGTCGCCCGTAGGTACATGCAGGAGTTGGGCGTGGCTCCGATGGCATGGGGACCGCTGGCCGAGGGCAAGAACGGTTTCTTCCAGAACGAGACACTCATCAAGATTGGTGAGAAATACGGTAAAACAGGACCTCAAGTCGCCCTCCGCTATCTGATGGAACTGGGTGTCATCGTCATCCCCAAGTCGAGCAAGAAGGAGCGCATGGAGCAGAACCTTGATCTGTTCGACTTCTCGCTGAGCGACGACGACAAAACCGAACTGGCCAAACTAGACACCGGCAATCCCGTTATCATGCCCTCGCACCACGACCCAGAAATCGTGAAGTGGTTTATGACATTGCTTCCACAGAGATAAACAATAATAGAAATCAAGTAATCATCATATAAATAATGAAAGGTATGAAAAAGTTTTTCATTATATCAATGCTCGTTATTGCAAGCATGACAGCATGGGCACAGCAGCAGTTTGGATCACAGCAGTCTGCCCCGAAGTCGTTTACCCCTCAAGAGCAGGAACTGATTGATCTCTCGAACCAGAAGTGGGCCTGGATGTCGGAGAAGAACGCCGACAAACTGGCCGAGTTGTTCCATGACAATGCGATGTTCGTACACATGGGTGGCTCGTGGGGCAAGGAACAGGAAGTAGGTGTCATCCGTGGCGGTATGATCTGGTACAAGAAGGCTGACATCCACTCACAGCTGGTGAAATTCGTCGAGGGAAATGCCATCGTTTATAGCAACATCCACCTGACCAGCGAAGTTGGCGGTAACGAAGTTTGTTTCCCCTTCATGGTCAGCGAAGTGTTCGTCAAAAAGGAAGGCCAATGGAAACTCGGCGCACTCATCTTCACAAAGTTAATGGAACCAGGAAAGGAATAAAAAATGAAGAAAATATTCGCAACAATGGCAGCCATGCTGCTGGCCGTCGCTGGACTGAGTGCCTGCACGGCAAAGGCAAAACAAGTAAACAACGAGTCGAGTGAAAGCACGACAGAAAACAAAGAAGTTATGAGTTTGAAAGGGAAAAAGTCATTGGTGGCCTACTTCTCATGGAGCGGCAACACCAAGTATGCGGCTCAGTACATCGCCAAGAAGGTGGGAGCCGACGAGTTTGAAATCATCCGCGAAAAGCCATACCCCACGGAGTACACTCCCTGTACCGAGGATGCCAAGGCAGAGAAAGAGGCTGGCGAGCGCCCCGCTATTAAAGGTAAGGTTGAAAACATGGCGCAGTATGATGTTGTTTTCGTCTGCGTTCCCGTATGGTGGTACACCGCCCCGATGCCCGTTTTCACGTTCCTGGAGCAGTACAACCTGAAGGGCAAGACCGTCATCCCCTTCTGCACCGCCTACAGCGGCCCATCATCGACGCTGAAGGACATCGTGAAGGCCACACCTGACAGCGACCACCGCGACGGCATCTGCATCGTCACCAAGGAGCAGAATGCCCAGGGCATGGAATCGAAGACTGCGAAGATTGACAAGTGGCTCGGCGAGATTGGATTCTAAAATTATCACAAAAGAATCCTCCATATCACGATGGTGTGGGGGATTTTTTATATCTTTGCAAATAAAATGAGCGATAATGAGAAAAGGGAATTAATGCGTAAGCGGCTGATGGACAATCGAGCCTATCAGACAAATCATAACAACGTCATATAAATGGAAATTATCAGAAATGCAACCTTTCGCTTTTGGATTACGTCTAACGAATAGAAACTTTTAAAGAGAACGATTATGATACTATCAACAACCCCACAGATTGAAGGTCGCCCCATCCGCGAATACAAGGGTGTGGTGACAGGCGAAGTCATTATTGGTGCCAATGTGCTTAAAGACTTCATGGCTGGTCTCACCGACTTCTTCGGCGGACGCAGCGGTTCGTACGAGAAAGTACTCATCGAGGCCAAGGATTCTTCCATGCAGGAGATGATGCAACGTGCTCAGGCTCTTGGAGCCAATGCCATCGTCGGCATCGACATCGACTACGAGACCATCGGGGCAAATGGCTCGATGCTCATGGTAGCTACCAGCGGAACAGCCGTAGTCATTTAATTTCATTAGGTAACTTATAATCTGACAAGTAACAGAGCCTGTCAGATTTTTCGTTTCAAATGGCAAAGTGGTACAACTACTTGTATTCGTAGAGTTGGATGTGCAGAATCTTCCACTCGCCTACACTGATGCGGGCGTGACGCCCTTGGTGGCTCTGATCGCCATTATGACGACGAAGGAATTGCATCTGACCTTGATGGTCAATAGTGACTTCATCAACGGAAAGAAGGCCAAGACGAGAGCCAGTAAATTGAGTTGAGAGTTGAGAGGTGAAAGTTGAGAGGTGGGTGCCTGCTTCTGCAAAACCATCCTCACCTAACTGTTTCTGACTTTCCTGCTGTTTCTCTGTACGCGTCTTAAAGTCAACCACCACGCCGCTGCCTGCTAACAAATAGTCGTACTTACCCAATCGGATAAGTATGGCGCCGCCTTCTGGCCATGTCGAGCCATCTGTTGCACGAGGATCCCAAGGCAGTGTGAAATAGTGGCGACAAGTCATCACCACACCTTCATCATTGATGATGCGCTCCTTATCATCTTGATCGAAAAGAAGACCAAAAGAGGTGAGAGGTGAGTGGTGAGAGGTGAGAGAAAAGACTTGTCGTAGCAAGTTATAGGCCTGTGTTACTGACTCTGTTTCTTTAGGTGATGCTTGGTCGATGGCAAAGGGTGAGAAACCGAGGGCCTGATGCTCACCAAAGGCATAAAGGGCACGTACACCACTGTTCTCACAGCAACGGCTCTCTGGGATGAAGAGACGGTTCTTCACTTTGCCACCATCTTGTGGTCTCAGTGGCATGGCGTATTGCGACGTCCACGACTTGAAGCCTGTATCGTAGATGTCTGGTGCAAGGATGTCGATGCTGGGAGCACCAGCTTTCCAAATATCAGCGAGATGAGCCAACGGACCTGCCGACGGGTATTCACCAGGCTTACGGCCACGACTGTTCATCGCTGCATTCACATAAAGCGGCATGTCATGGATACGTCTTGCTGCCTTTGCCAGATGCTCCACATAACAGGCATAATGCTTTGCCATAAACTTCTCGTCGGCATAATCATCAGTACCATAACGCTCAGCCCAACGCTCTTCCTTATAGGCTTTCTCTGCCAATGGCGAGTGGTCACGTGCCGACTCCAGCATACCAATCTCATTCTCTATCTGCATCATGATGACCACCTCACGATTTGGGTCTTTCTCAGCGATATGTTGCATCAGCGCAGAAAAGGCTTTCAGGTCGGCCTGCAATACGTTGTCGCTGAAGCACGAGGCAATCTCCAACGGTTTCCCTTCTGCTGTCACTGCCCTCGGGAACCGTTTTACATCGCGTTTGAACCATGCAGGCGCATAGCACGACATCGAGTTCTTCCACACACCGAACCACAGTGGTACAATCTTCAGTCCCTGTTGACGGGCTACATCGATGGTGCGGTCAAAAAGCGTGAAGTCCATTTGTCCTTCAACGGGTTCAAGGAATTCCCAATAGACAGGCACCAGCACCGTGTTCAGTCCCAACGCCTTCATGCGAGGCAATACCTCTTCAATATCGCCCACCGACGTTGCTGCCGAGTTACTTAACTCACCACCAAGAATATGAAAGCCCTTCATCTGCGAAATAACGTCGTCGGCTCGCAATGTATTTGACACGAGCATCATGAATATGCCCAACAATGCCGATATAATTCTACTTCTCTTCATAAACATTCCTAAAAGTGGGTACAAAGATAGCAAAAATCGATAGATTATCACTATCTTTGCATTAAAAATCGAAGACTGTGGTTACCATCTGTTTCACAGCCGCAAGCCGAAGAAGGTGCGGATACGCCATTTGATGTTGTGCAGAGAGAGGCTCTCTTTGTTGCCGTTGTTGGTGAAATTGAATACCATCGACATACCGATGAACTTGTTGCCCCATTGGTGAACAATGGCACCACGCCCAGTGATGATAACTTCTGGGAAGTGGTAATGAAGGGGAATACGTGTGTCACCGAAAGTCATTGACGTATTGCTATAGACGATGAACGTGGGCAGAGCGGAAATGTGTAGCAACCAACCCTGACTTGGTACGTAATTGTAACCATAGCCGGCTCCTATACCCATGTTTGTTATCTTCAACTGCATATCCTGATCCCAGTCGAGGGTGGCACGCTGAATCATTCCCGACGCTGCCAATAGGAAACTACCGGCAGACCGTCGTTGGATGTAACTCTGCGAGAAAGCAGCGGGATAGGAGAAACGGCGGCTATTAAATACGTAGAAGGCATTCAGGTTCAGTGTCTTTACCGACAGCAAGCCGTCAGGCAGTTCGATGCGCTCCATACCATCATGGTCGTGCCAGCCCGTGAAGTTCTTAGCATCTTGATAGACGATGTCAAAGCCAAAGCGCCTACCATAGCTATTAAAGTTCAGTTCGAAGTCGCGGTACTTGCCCATCAATTTGGCAGGATTGAGTGCCATACTGAGCGAAAGACCAAAATAGCTGACACCGATACTGAGTGTCGCCTTCCTGTTGGCTTCCATCTCTGAGTTGAAGTGCTGACCGTTGTCTATACCTTCAGTCTCCATCTTTGCTCCCGACACATTCATCCGCGCCGTGACAGTCCACTTCGTCGCAGGCCGTGTGATGTACGTCGTGTCAATGTCGCCCTTGTAATAGCGGCGACTCAACAAACTATCAATGCGATGAAGGTTCGACTGCGCCCCTACGGGCACAATCGAACCTTGTAAACAGGCAAAAATACAAACGAGTATTTTAGCGATTGATGATTTCCGCATCAGATATGTAACGTTAATTCTTTATGCAAAGATAACGATAATTCCTTAATTATCACTATCTTTGCAATAAAATTGCAATAGTATGCTTAGAAAAGCAAGAAAAGAGGACATTCATCGTATCATAGAACTGCTACACCAGGTGAACATGGTGCATCATGTGATACGCCCTGACCTATTTAAACCTCACACGACCAAATATAATGAGCAGGAACTTGAATCACTGCTCAAGGATGACTGCAAGCCTATCTTCGTCTTTGATGACGGAGTGGTGTTAGGTTATGCATTCTGTCAGGTCACTGAGGTTATGAATAACCAACTGTTAGAGGATATCAAGACACTGTATATTGACGACATCTGTGTAGACGAATATTCACGAGGCAAACACGTAGGAAAAGCGTTATACGAATACGTCCGTGACTATGCGAAGTCCATAGGCTGTAACAACATAACCCTGAATGTGTGGGAAGGTAACG
>JBGVBD010000043.1:0-76925 GCA_045225255.1 Prevotella sp.
TGGAACAACTTGTCCCAAGCCTTGGAACAAACTGTTCAAGGCATCCGGACAAGTGATAGAAGGCATTCCTTTGTTTGCGTCGTCAAAAATCAAGCGTTTCAGTTTCAGTTCTTCCGCTCGACCTTTGGTCGATTACTTCAATTCTTTAATTCTTCTAATCGTTACTTGTAACGCTTTCTTACACCTAAAAGGTATAAGCGTGCTAAAGATACGATTAGTACCTTTAGGTCAAAGAATTCTTCAATTCTTTTGACGAAAACTCCTCACATCTTAACCCAATACCCCTCAAACACCGATAAATAAAGGGCGCAAGCCAGGTTACCTGTTGGCTGAACAGATAACCTACTCCTACCTATCTTCTATATTTTGAGATGATTTTGAACACAAATTGACTTCAATTTTTGCAAATACGTGAGAAGTGGGTTAAGTGTTCGAGCAACAGGTAACCCGAGTACTTCCCTTTGTACATCGGCATTTGAACCCTATTGGGTTAAGATGTTAGGAGTTTTGCCGAAACACTCTTTTTCATAAATCCGTAGATTCGTAAATCCGTAGTCCCTTCACCTTCACAAGGCTTGTGAAAGCAATATTTGCGAAAAAAACTATTGAAATCTTTGCAACTTTCAAATATTCTTTCTATATTTGCGGTGTCCTATCGAATGTTGTAAGCCCTTGGGCTGAATGCTGAAGGTGGGATTATATATGGGAAAGGCGTTTACAGGCGCTTTGTTCTTTGACGTACCGAATCTAGCAAATTCCCTGTTCTGTCACAGAATCAAAGCAACGGTAGATGTTCATCATGGAATATGTTAAAAGCATGTCCATATTGTACCTATTATATATAGGTATTAATGGGTATAATAACATATTTCGGCGTGGGCTCTGCGTTGCTCGTTCTTGACAGAATGGCAATGCTAGAGCCAAGGTACGTGGGACGAGTAACTGAAAGACTCCCACGCTTTTTGTATATACACTTTTACAATATGCGTACACTCCCAAAAGAAAAATATTACAAATCTAAAATATTATGGAACAAAAGAATTATCTTAAAATCGTATGGATCGTAGCTTTTATTGCATTCGCTTCCGTGAGTTGCTGGGCTACTGCAGAGTCTCTTCATTTGCTATTATCAACTTGGCCTACGGCTATGTGTTGGATTGTTACTATAGGCTTCTTTATCATAGCTTCTTTAGGCACTAAAATGATTGTGGATAGTTTAAACCAAAATATATATTTGGAAAAGAGAGGTTTGCGTTTAATCGGAGGAATCATCTTAATTCTGATTTTCTGGTTTATATGCAGTATGCCAACAAATACGCATACTTTTTTCTATCGTACCGTTATCAATGACAAGGTTTCAACTGACATCTCGATAACTCGTGGTTATCTTGGTCAAATAAAGAACAATACGAACAATAAGAATCAAGCTACAGTAAAGGTGAATGAGCTGAAAAATAGTGTTGATGTTTTGTTAGGTGAATTAGAGGCAGAAATAAAAAACGAGGCAAATCCTGGCTTTGGACCAAAGTCAAAAGAAATACTCCGTAAAATGGCAGCTCTGCTAGGAGTTGACAAAATAGAGCCATTATCATTTAAGGGAACATCAAAACAAGATCGAGAAAAATTATGTGATGCCTATCGTACAAAAATATATATTCTTGCAGACTCAAAAGCAACGAATATTATGACACATATTTTGACGCCCAATCCAGAAAATATCAAAGAAGTAAAAGCTGTGGAAGAAAATCTTGCACTTGTCAAGAAATATATTGGTAATGGAACTATTGATCTAAACAATCCCGAAGACATGACTGGGGTTTGTGATAAGCTAAATGAAGGTTACAATACAATTAAGAAAAATCGCGACTTCGTTATTTTTCCTTCTAAATCGGACGAAAACAATTACACAGCTGATAATCCCGTGACAAAAGTAAAACGAATGATAAGTGTGTTTGATGTTTGGGAGGATTTCTTGAAGGGAGAATTTGCTGGGCACGGTTTTGCTTTTTGGATTGTTATTTCTATCCTGGTTGACATCGCTGCTTTCATTTTCTTTGACTTAGCTTTTAGAAAAAAAGAATATTAACTAATAATTTAAAAATATGGCAGACATTAATTTTGGAAATCCTCAGGAAGAGGTTGATAATAATGTACAAGCACAAGTGGACAGCATTACACGGGCAAATACAATTGTACAGGACGTCGTTGTGGAAGAAAATGGCATGAGTCCAGAAGAGCTGAACGACCCCAACAAAATTAAAGTAACCATTGCTGACTATAACACACCTTTAGTGATTTTGTTTGGTCCTCCTGCGTGTGGTAAAACTATGACATTGGTTAGACTGACCCGATATTTACAAAGTAAAGGATATACAGTCCAACCTATCACATCTTTTCGTCCTTCATACGACAAGAACTATAGTGATATGTGTAGAAATTTCGATTCAATGATAAATAGTGACAATGCAGCTCAGTCCACTGCAAAAATAAATTTCATGCTTGTACAGGTAATGTATCAAGGAAAGCCATTATGTCAGATTCTGGAAGGTCCTGGAGAATATTATTTCAAGCCAGAAGAACCCAATGCACCATTCCCTAGATATGTAAATGCTATCATTCAAAGCAATAATCGAAAAATATGGGCGATTATGGTTGAACCAGATAATACAAACAGGCGAATGGGAGATGAAGCACGTAAAAACTATGTTAATAAAATTCATCGTCTAAAAACAAGTGTGAGTCCTCGCGATAAAGTTATGTTTATTTTTAATAAAATAGATGAGACAAATTTTGTTATTAGTCCTGGTGTTATTAAGTATGGATTTGCATTACAGCACACAGAATACTTATATCCTAACATATTTGTGCCATTTAAGAATGTTAATCCAATTACCAAGTGGTGGAACCCCAACAATTTTGACTTTATAGCTTTCCAAACAGGAACTTTTTCTGAGGCTGCAGATGGAACTCTAACCTTCGAAGAAGGTCATGACGTCTATCCAAGGAAACTGTGGGAATTCATACAAAAACGAATCAGAGGTTAATCATTATGGATGTTGAACTTTTTGTACATGGTGTCCCCAGTGGCGAAGGTTTTTGGGGGAAAGAAGATGACCGAAATTACTTCGGTACTTTTTACGATCATAGTTCTGATAATGTGAAGTTACTAATTCAGACAAGGACGTTAAAAGGGAAATCATATTGCTACTACAATTACTTGGTTTACAAAACTGCAGGATCCCAAGTTCCCAATGTGGTAGCAAATGATGGTAGAGATGGGTCATATTTTGGCATAACACTTCGATTTGACGCCTATTGTAAAGACTTTGCTAACATGTATCGTATACTTGATACAGTGTTCAATGTGTATGTGATGGGCAACTTGCTCAAAATGGAAAAGACGAAGTTGAAATATACTACACCAGATTTCACGGGTGTTTCAAATGTCTTGGATGGTATAGAAAAGTCAATCATACAACTGATACAAAATGCTTTCTCTAATGATAGCTTTGTGCGTTTGGATGGTTTTGCTACGAGTGGAGGTAATTGTCCCACAAGAAACCTTTACGATTGTACGTTGGAAAACGTAATGTCAGCAGTCAAGCAATATAGCCGTGTTGCTATTTCGCCATATTTCCAAAGTAGTAAAGAGGCTACGATTCAGCAAGAACATAACACTCAAATACAAAATATTCAGCAGCAGTATGAAAGTCGACTAAAAGAAGTTTCTGATGTTTATGCAAAAGAAAAAAACGAGATAAGTTCATTATTAGATTCTGCAAATAGTAAAATATCACATCTCCAAAATGTAATTAGAAGCAAAGATGCTGACATTAGTCAACTTGAGAACAATTGTTCAAACTTACAATTAAAAATTCAAAATGTTGGACAGAACAAGAAAGTATCCCAAATAGTATCAACGATCAAAGAACCGGTTATAGAACTATCTGCTATTCTGAAAGAACTACCAGAAACTCATAAACATATAACTCATATTATTGATACTGATAAGACTAAAAAAAGAGTATCTAATTTTTCTGTTATAAAGAAAATAAAGTCATTAATCCCCCCCCTAAATCTGCTTTTACTATTAGTTGTCGTCTGGAAACTATTAACCCCCTCTATGAAAAATGTCGCTAATCCTAATCAAGATTTAGCAGCGGTGAATGATTCATCGAATGTTGAAATATCAACAAGAGAAGAGGATGATACACTCAATAAAGAAAACACACAAATAGTTATTCAAGACTATGATGGCAGTTATTTGTTGATAGGGAAGAAATATGATGTAATGATTAGCGGTACAGTCAGCGAAGGCAAGTGGAAAGGAGTTGGATGTTCCATTCAGCCTGCCGGAGACCCGTATAAGGTAATAGTTATACCTACAGCTAATGAAGGTGTAATTGGATATCACGTAGGAAGTAAATGTAAAGAAATTCAATTTAAAGCAAAATAAGAGAAATAACATGAAGAAAATCGTTTTAATATTGTCGTTTGTCTTGGTTTTGCTTTCGTGTGGTAGCGAAAAGAAAAAGCCAATTTACGTTGACACAGAAGATATAACTGAAGAATCTATTTATGCACAAAGCGGAGACGAGATTGTTGTTCCGTTTCGCAATGAAAATGGAGTGAAATATGTTGCAGTTAAAGTTAATGGAGTTGGTTTTGAAATGATTTTTGACACAGGTTGTTCTGGTGCATTGATTTCTGTTGCAGAGGCAAATTATCTATATCAGAAAGGTAAGTTGACACAAGATGATATAATAGGAACAGCCCAATCACAAATTGCAGATGGTAGCATGGTACAAGATATGGTCGTAAATTTGAGAGAAGTTATCATTAATGACCAGATTCTCTGTCCAAATGTGAAAGCAACAGTTTCTGCAAACATAAATGCTCCACTATTGTTAGGCAATGAAATCCTTGATAGACTCGCTACAATAAAGATTGATAACCAGAACAAAACACTCAATTTTAAACTCAAATAATTGTGAATAATTCCGTATATGTTTTTGGTAGTTTGGGAAATGCCTATACGCAATATCCGGACGATTATGCAAAAGTAATTTTTCAAAATTTCTATACAGATTCTTTTGCGAATTCCCAAATTGTTATACATAGAAACAACAATCTGATGTATTATGGATACTATCGTAAATTGGATGAAAGCTCTAAGTTTATTGGCTTTTGTGTAGTACTAAATGGTATTGTATTAACTCAGATAGATAAATTATTTTCTATATTTGAAGACGCTGTAGCTAATCTAGTTTCTCGAGGAGTTATCCTACAAATTAATGATGGGGGAGACCTTACCTCAAATTTACAATCACTATACGAAAAAGAAGAAGAAGTAGAAAGGATTACTTCGACGATTCGCAATGAAGTTGTAGCTTTAGATAATAGTGCGAAAAACCTACCTCCTGTAAGCTATGGAGTATCTATCAACGAAAAAAAATACTTTTCTCTTAATGATAAAATTGTAGAAATCGTAGAAGCATCTCATAAATATGGTTATACGTATATTACGAAAAATGATAATTATGATACAAAAACTATAAGTAATTTTAAAGCAATACTCCATCGGATAAATAGCGAGAAAGAGAATTTAGAAAAGGAATGCCGTGAACTAAAATCAAATAATTTTAAACTACAAATCAAACAGCGAAACACCAAATGGGTCGGAGGGCTAGCTGTCGTTGTCGGAATCCTATTTGTTATACTATATTTCAAAGTTATTAATCCTAGTGAAGTAACAAATTATAAAACAGAAGAGTTTGTCTATTACGGACCAATTAAGAATGGGCAACCTCATGGTGTAGGTGTCGCAATATATCCAAATAATGATAAAGACAAGCGGAAATACTATTACGGAAATTTTGTGAATGGTATAAGAAAAGATACGGCTGCTATGTTATATTATCAAAATGGTAATTACTTTTATGGTGAGATTGAAAATAACCGTTTTGTAAAAGGCATTCAATATGTAAACTCGAGTAATTCCTTTTTTAGAGGTTCGTTCGATGATGATAGTAAGCCATATAATGGTACATGGTATGACTACGAAGAAGCTTATAACGTTGTATATGGTCAATAAATAAATATAAAAAATGAAGCACTTAAGATTATTATCCGCAGCTTGTCTAATTATATTTGTTTGTTCTATCTCTTGGGGGCAAGGCATTACAGATATTGATAGAACAAAGAAAACGAAGAAGGAGAGAAAAGTAACTCCTTCTAATCCCGTTATAAACAAACCAACTCAACAAAATAAGAAAAAGGTAAAAAGAACTGTAAAGAAAACAGAGACATTTTTTTCTATTTCTTCCGAAACAGCACAATTTGGGGCAAGCGGTGGTAGTAAGATATTTACCATTAATTCAAATAATTCGTGGACCATTACAACTCAAACATTGTCTTGGGGACATCTGTCAAGGAAAGATAATGAATTGACATTGCGAGTTGATGCCAATAGAACGACTTCCAACAGAACTGATTATTTTGAATTGTCATCTGGTTCAAAAACACTCCGTGTTAATATTACGCAATCTGGCGAAAATGTTTTTTCCATTTCATCTAACAATGCAAGCTTTAACCCAGATGGTGGAGTTAAATCATTTTCCGTGTCATCAAATGATTCATGGCAAATTAAAACTAATACAAGATATTGGGGACATTTGACAAGAGAAGGCAATGTGTTAACGCTTAAAGTAGATCCCAATACGTTAGCATCAAATAGAACTGACTACTTTGAAATATCATCAGGGAATAAGACAATTCGTGTGGAAGTTTATCAATCTGGAGGAACTACATTAGCATTATCTGCAGAACGATTAAATTTCTCATCTTCCGGTGGTACACAAACAATTACAGTGTCAACAAATGAATCGTGGGAAATTAGTCTTGGAGCAGCTACATGGGGACATCTAACAAAAAGAGGAAATGAATTAATCGTAACTATTGATGCAAATAATAGCAATACGTCACGAAGTGATTATTTTAGGATTAGAGCAGGAAGTAAGACTGCCCAGGTAAATATCTATCAAAGTGGTACGTATAACACATATTCTACGTATAACCAAAAGAGAAGTCAACAACGCCATAATCGTGTTATGTCAAATGGAGGGTATGTCAAGTTTGGCCTTGAAATTATGGACTTCGGCATTGGAACCTATAAATTTTCCTCAAAATCGTATGACGCTATGTCCCTATATTACAATCTGGGCGCCAGTGTCAAATTTGGGAATTATAAGGCACCTGTCCAATTGGAAATTGGAGTGAAACCAGGTATTGTATATACCTCGTATGATACATATGATACATATGATTCCTATTATGACTATAGTTATAAGCATAAGGAATCAAAGTCCTTTTTCCATATGCCGGTCTTTACTAAATTAAAAACAAACATCTGTACTATCAATGGGAGTAAGTTTTATATTGCAGGTATAGGAACGTATAATGCTATTAGAAATAAAAATTTTGAGACTGAATTTTCTGCAGGTGGAGGACTTGGTTTTGCATGGAAGAAATGGGACTGGTTTACCTATTATAAACAAGATATTGATAATAAATTTAAATATCTAGGAACTTCTTTTGTTCGATATTTCTAATCAAATAATGTGTAGAATAGCAGTCATTCTAACAATAACAATCATGTTGTGCACACAAACCTCATGTGCACAACATGAGAGGATTGAAATACCTTCTTCGCAAAAGAATATAGACGAAATAATACTTGAAAGAAAAGACTATACCGTATCCTATAATAAAGATACGAAATGTCCCAACTGGGTTGCTTGGTATTTAACGTCTGAACATGCTGACGGTGATTGCCCACGAGACAATAATTATTATGAAGACTCAGACGTGCCTTATCCTAAAGCGACTAACGATGATTATCGAGGAAGTGGGTGGTCTAGAGGTCACATGTGTCCTGCAGGTGATAATAAATGGGATGCAGAAGCTATGAGAGAATCGAATTTGTTAACCAATATTTGCCCACAACATGCGAATTTGAATAGTGGGCTATGGAATAGTATTGAAATGGATTGTAGAAAATGGGCAAAGAAGTATGGAGATGTATATATCGTTTGCGGTCCCATCTTTTTTAATAAAGAGCATGAGACTATTGGGAAAAATAAAGTTGTAGTTCCTGAGGCTTTTTTCAAAGTAATACTTTGTTTGCAAGGTAAGCCCAAAGCAATTGGGTTTATTGTAAGGAATAATGAAGGAAAAAAGAAAAAAGACCAGTTCGTGAATACAGTAGATCAGGTGGAAAGAATTACGGGTATCGATTTCTTTCCTGCTCTTCCAGATAGTATAGAAAACGTAGTTGAGGCTTATGCAAACTTAAAAGATTGGTAATGAAGAAACAACTCTATCTCATTCTTGCAGCAATGATGCTGCTCTGTCTCGCCCCAATGCCATATGGCTACTATATGCTGGTAAGGTTTGTGGCAATGGTGGCATTTGGTATAATAGCGTATCGTTATTATACTATCAATAAGAAGACTGCTGCTTACGTGTTTGGTATTCTTGCATTGTTGTTTCAGCCAATAATTAAGATAGCATTAGGTCGTGTAATATGGAATGTGGTAGACGTTTTGGTTGCCGTTCTGCTCATTGCTATATTTCTGATTGAGAAACGGATGGAACAGAAAGTCAAAATCCAATTCCCACCGAAACCACCTCATGATAACCATCAAATTGATGATAACCAGTTTAAATTCCTTCTTGAAGGTAAATTGGCGCCCAAAGAACTGATCTATGTGGCGAGTGAGGAAGATAAAGAGTTGACAGATTTCTTTGAGAAGAATCCTGAGGTGCTGGAAGGATGGGGGAAGATGATAGGATTCCATATTATCTATCTGCCTTTATTGATGAGACGATTGGCGGAGGCTGATGTGATGCGTTATAGGGCTCCTTATCTGAAAGATGCTGAAATGAAGAGTCTTGCTGTCGGCAATGATTTCATGCTGCAATATCTGGAGAATCCCAATGACAAGAAACGAATCAAACAGGGATTCATCAGGACCGAGGATATCCACAGAGGTGATGATGGGAAGGATAAGGCAATCAACCGTTTCTATCCCTTATCTTCTAAGAGTGGAGAGCCTATCAATGACCAACTGCATAGAATAGGTAAACAGATAGCCGAAGAGAAAACGCAGAGGAATCTTTTAGAGAACAAAGGTTCTTCGAAGACTTTTGATGAATGGGGTGATGTGGTATCTACTGACGTTGCTGCAGAAGAGAAGTTCAATTCTCAAAAGGGAGGAGAGAACATAGAAGACCTGATAGAAGAGGTAAAGGAGAGAATCCTTAAGCTGAGACAAAGGGGTGTCGCTGAATATATCTTAGAACGACTGATACATCCTGATGATCGATTAAGTCGCCTAGTCATTACCAAAGACTATCGTATCTTGTTGCCTGACTACAATGATATGGAAATAAAAATGGAGCCATTGGTAAAGGCTGTGTATCTGTTGTTCTTGAAACATCCGGAGGGAATATATTTTAAACATCTGCCTGACTATCGTGAGGAACTGATGCAGATATATGTGAAGTTGAAACCTAATGGAATGAATGATAGAACGTTGCAAAGTATAGAGGATGTGACGAACCCATTGCTGAATTCCATTAATGAGAAGTGTGCTCGTATTCGTGGTGCCTTTGTCGGCCAGTTTGATGACCACATGGCACGCCACTATTATATCGACGGCTCACGTGGTGAGGTCAAAAAGATTGCCCTTCTTCGTGACTTAGTGGTGTGGGAGGAGGAGATGTAAGATGGCCGATGTATGATGGCTGATGGGTAGTCATTATTAAAAATGCGTGATGCAAATTTGTATAATTGGATTATTCTTATTATCTTTGCCCGCAAGAATAGAATATAAAAATGAACAACGCAGATTTTTGGACATCCGTACGTGGAATTATTGCAGAAGGCTTTACGTCTGAGGGTTTGCTAAAACTGGATAGTTATGCAGAGCAATTTATTAGCGGAAAGTTGGTTTATCAACGATTTTCACCGCAAGAACAGCATGGCTGCGCAGCGGGAGGTACAACAAATGTCATTGCATCCTTGCTCGCGGGAGCAGAAGTTGGCTCAGATTCGGATGATCAGAGAGCACTCAGCGACTACCAAAGAGAATGCCAATGCGGAGCGCAGCAAGAAACAGTAATTGAGCAATGGGCGAAAGCTGTAGGTCTATGGACGGAATGTGTAGAAGAATCACTTCCAAATAGTTTAGGAGAACATATTGCTGAGGGCGGCGAGGCTGTCGTCTATGATCATGGTTCTACTCTGATTAAGTCCATTGGGCTTGATTATTTCATACAGCCTATTTTTGCACTTGATAGAATTTCACTTCATAATACCTATTTCCCTGAGACAAAACTCATTGTTCTTGGCTTTGGCCGTGACAAGCAGGGCGAATTCAAGATTATTGCTGAGCAACCTTATATTGATGGCCAGCCAGTAAGTGATGAAGAGATTGCCAACTATATGCGCCAAATGGGTTTCGAACTTAAAAATCCACGTAACTGGACATATGCAACCCCGGAAATATATTTGAGTGACATGCATGACGAGAATGTCATTCGTTCAAACAAGTCTGACACCCTCTTCGTGGTTGATTGCGATATCCGTATCAACACCCCTGAACTGCGTCAAGGAGGAACTAGAGTGTTGTCAACAGATGTGTTATTTCCCAATGATTAATATAGTCACTTAGAAAAATCTTTTTTTTCACAAGCCTTGTGGGGCAAAATTGTTTGGTGGCAGAGATGCAAGTTCGTATCTTTGCATGGTAAACATGCGAGGCTGCTTGCGCTTGGCAAAATGAGAGCCTGCTCTCAATTTGCACTTGCTTAATCGCAGCATTGCCACCAAATCAATTTATGCAGTTATGACAGATTACGAGTACATTTTTAATCAGGCGAAGAAGTTCCATTATGCAGGATGGAACGATGAGGAGTTGCGGAAGTGTGTGGAGTTGTTGCCTAACCTGACGAGGGAACAACAGGTGGCTCTCTATCGCAGTAAGTGGATAGAACACGAGAAGACTCTCAAGGAAACTATCTTCAATCTGCTATTCAAGGAACGGATAGAAGAAAGAGACAGGAAGATCAAAGCAATGAGTGTGGATGAACTTATAGACAATCTCCACGATGAGAATGGCTATAGGAAATTCATCGTGCTGGAAATGAAAGGGCGTTATGATTCTCTGGATGAGAATGACAAAGTGAAGGTTCTCGATACGTTGTCTATTACCACCAAAGCAAATCAGAAGTGGGCAGAAGGTAAAAGGAAACAATTGAAAAAGAATCAGTAAGCAACATGCCAGGACAAAGGAATAATAGCAGACGCGGACAGCAGAGTCAGACATCATTAGATCTTACTTTTGCACATGTAATGCCTCAGGCTCCCGACATGGAGAAGGCTGTGTTGGGGGCGTTGATGATAGACAAGGATGCCTATTTGGAAGTGTGTGATTTGTTGAAACCAGAGAGTTTCTATGAGCCGAGGAACCAAATGGTGTATGAGGCCATACAGCAACTTAACATGGAGGAGAATCCTGTAGATGTACTGACGGTGGTTGACAAACTGGAAAAGACAGGAAAGCTCAATGAAGTAGGTGGTCTTGGTTATATCGCGGATTTAAGTTCGATGGTAGTCACGTCAGCCAATATTGAGTATCATGCCAATGTGGTGGCAGAGAAGTATCTGTCGCGCCAGATGGCTCACTATGTCAGTATCGTTGGAAAGAAGACATTCGATGAGACTTACGATATCAAGGATGTGATTCAAGAAGCAGACAGCCTTCTCCTTGAAATCTCTCAGAAGAATGTAAAGAAGGATTATTCATTGTTGGCTCCAATTGTTAATCAGGCAGTAAAGATTGTTGAGGCTGCATATTCAAACGAAGGAGGGATAACGGGTATCTCGACGGGTTTCTATAAATTGGATGAGATGACCTGTGGATGGCAGAAATCCGATTTGGTGATTATTGCAGGACGACCTGCTATGGGTAAGACGGCTTTTGCCCTCTCGTTGGCAAAGAATATAGCAGTAGATCAAAAGATACCTATGGCTATTTTCTCATTGGAAATGACGAGTGTACAACTTGCCAACCGCCTGATGGCAAATAATTGTCAGATTGAAGGAAATAAACTCATGAGCGGACAGTTAAAGCGAGATGACTGGGACAGACTCGACAAGAATTTGAATAGTCTATTGGAAGCACCTTTATATATAGACGACACAGCAAGCCTTCCTATAATGGAACTAAGAACGAAGGTGCGCAGACTGATTAAGGAACACCACATTGAATTGGTGATGGTGGACTATCTTCAATTGATGACTGCCAGTGGTATGAAGTATAATAGTCGTCAAGAGGAAATATCGCTTATATCACGTGCATTGAAAGGAATAGCGAAGGAGTTTAATATCCCTGTGATAGCCTTAAGCCAGTTGAATCGTGGGGTGGATACTCGTGAAGGACCAGAAGGGAAACGTCCACGACTCTCTGACCTTCGAGAGTCTGGAGCCATCGAACAGGATGCGGATATGGTGATATTCCTGCATCGTCCAGAGTATTATGGTCTCTACCAAAGTGAGGATGGTTTGATAGACTATCATAGAAAGGCAGAGGTTATCATTTCGAAGCATCGTAAGGGTGCTACTGGTATTATCATGATGGACTTTAAAGGTGAATATACGCGCTTTGAGAATCCAGAGGATAATAGGATAGCTCATCGTCCACCAACAGATGGTGGAGAAATAATAGGTTCATCCATGAATGATATGCCCTTCCCACCACCAACAGACTATAATCCTTTCAATGATAAAGCATGACGATAGAGGAAGTCATAGACAATGCTGTGATGTTGGAACAAACGATAGAGATAGAGTATTGTACCAGAGCTGGCAAGGTATTCACTTGTGAGATATCTGACATCAAATACTCACGCTATTATGGCGGAGGGTATATACAAGCCTATCGTCTGGATATGAGAGAAGAGCGTACTTTCAAAGTCAGTAGAATCCAGAAAGTCAACGGTCATTCTTTCACAAGAATCTACTGGCACCAATTAGGTGATGATTTTAATAGGATTTGAGAAATATTTCGTAACTATGTCCCATAAACAGTGAAGAAGATGAAAATATTATTCCTCGATTTTGATGGCGTAATGGATACTGCATATTACGACCATGTACTTGCCAAGGAAGGGAAACCTAGTAATGACGAATATGGAATAGTCTTTGACCCCAACAGCATCCGAAACTTGAAGTACATAATAGACATGACTGGTGCTGACATTGTTGTGACTTCCTCCTGGAAGTACATGATGAACTATCAGGATTTCTTGGAAATGTGGAAAGCAAGAGAATTGCCAGGCTTTATAACAGATGTGACTCCTAATATTCATGGATGCCGTTGTCGAGGGGATGAGATTGATGCTTGGCTGGAGGAATGCAAGTCGGATTGTCAATACATAATATTAGATGATTTGACTGCCAACAATTTCAATAGTCATCAAATACCAAGACTACTGATAGTGAACCCCTTTTATGGTATAGATGAGGAAATTGCAGAAAGGGCAATAACATTACTCAATGCAAGGACAGACCCATAATAGTTCTATACAAAGGTACAGACGCAATAAAGGATGGAAAGAGTTTTTGTATATAAAGGAGAATTGTTTTTTCTCGCAAGGCTTGCGGGGATTTTTATTTCTCAGAAAAATGTTGTACCTTCGCAACGTAAAACAATAAGATATGGGTGAGAAAGAAAAAAACAGGGGTATTTTGGATTTCCCAGGACCGATAGAAGACCAGATGCAGAATATCATCAAGGTGATTGGTGTCGGTGGTGGTGGCTGTAATGCTGTAGGGAATATGTATAACGAAGGCATTCAAGGCGTATCATTTGCTGTGTGCAATACGGATAGCGCCTCATTGAAGCACTCGAAAGTCCCAGTAAAGATACAATTAGGCGAAGGCTTGGGAGCAGGTGACCGTCCTGAGGTGGGGAAGGCTGAGGCAGAAAGCAGTATCGACATGATAGAGCATCTGTTGGAAGACCAAACGAAGATGGTGTTTGTGACTGCGACAATGGGTGGCGGTACTGGTACTGGTGCTGCCCCAGTGATAGCAAGAGTGGCTAAAGAAAAAGGACTGTTGACGATTGGTGTGGTGACGATTCCTTTCTATTTCGAACATCGTCGAAAGATTATCAAGGCTTTGCGTGGTGTGGATGAGTTACGTAAGAATGTGGATGCGATGCTCATCGTGAATAACGAAAGATTGTGTGACGTTTATTCTGATACCAGGATATCGCTGACAAATGCCTTGAAAGAGGCTGATAATGTATTGAAGAACGCTGTGAAGGGAATCTCGGAGTTGATAACCATCAGTTCAGAGGGGAATATCAATCTTGACTTCCGTGATGTGGAAACGACGATGCGCAATGGTGGTGGTGCTATCATGGCAATAGGTCGTGCCAGTGGTGAGCATCGTGTGGAGGAAGCCATTATCGATGCGCTTGATTCCCCCTTATTGCATGGTAATGACATCAGCAGAGCAAGGCGTATCCTCTTTAATATCTATGCCAGTGACGATATGCCTATTCTGATTCCTGAGATGCAGGCCATCAGTGAGTTCTTCGACCAACTGGATCCGAATATAGAAGTTATCTGGGGAACATCTACGGATAACTCTTTGGGAGAAGATGCCAAGGTGATTATTCTGGCAACGGATATGAATAACGACACAAATCGTCCTGTGGTAGAAGAAAGGAAACAAGAAGACGACGGATATTATGAGGAACTCATCAAGGAACTCTATAAGCCACTAAAGAAAAAGAAAGAAACTGTTGCTCCTACAGATAATCCTAAGGAGGAACCAATTGAGGAAAAAAAAGAAGAACCGACTTTTGTCGTGGAGCCTGTTAAGGAACCAGAACCTGCTGTGATAATTCCAAAGCTAGAACCCATAGAAGAGAGGAAACCCTCAGAACCAGATAACAAACAAGGGGAACCGATTCTTTCAGCAGTTGAAAGGATGAAGAATTGGCTTAATACGCTTGCAAGAGAGGACGTATAAGGAATGGATGAAGTGACGAGAACACCAGAAGGAATAGCCGAAGAGATAAGACTCTTGGCTGACCAGTTGAAAGCAATGGGACGTACTGACCTCTTGCTGAAGGCTATTGGTGTATCCGCATTGGAGGAACTGAGAATCGAGGCTGCTAAAGGGAATTTGAGCCAACTCATGATTACCAAAGACCTTCGTTTCTTATTACCTGGCTTTGGCCATCGGGAGATTGAGATACAGCCTGTTCATAAGGCAGTATATCTGTTGTTCCTCGCTCATCCTGAGGGGATAGAGTTCAAGCGTCTGAGTGAGCATCGTGACGAACTGCTTCGCTACTATATGGCTACAGCACGGAATATGGACAAGGAAAAGATTATAGAGAGTGTGGAGCATCTGATAGACCCATTAGACAATGCTATCAACGAGAAGTGCTCGCGTATCAAGAGGGCTTTCTATGAATTGATGGATCCATATACTGCCAGTTATTATATTATCAGTGGACACGCTCAGAAGCGTATTGCTGGCTCCGATAGGATATGGTATGAACGACTAAAGACCATCACGTTACCAAGAGAACTAGTGGTGTGGGAATAATTAAAATATACTCATGCTTGAGAAAACACAAATAATATTTGGTTTTCTACTCGCTTAGTCGTACCTTTGCACCGCAATGAAAGATAATCAGCAAGAGAGGTTCCCGATAGTAGATGAGGAGGGAACGGTGATAGGTGAGGCGACGCGGGGCGAGTGTCATAGCGGGTCGCACTTGTTGCACCCTGTGGTGCATCTGCATGTGTTCAACGGGCAGGGCGACGTGTATCTGCAGAAGAGACCTGATTGGAAGGATATTCAGCCTGGGAAGTGGGATACTGCTGTGGGCGGACATATCGACTATGGCGAGACTCCGGAGGAAGCACTGCAACGTGAGGTGCGCGAGGAACTGGGTATCACAGACTTTACACCAGAGTTTATTGGAAAGTATGTGTTTAACAGCAAGCGTGAAAGCGAGTTGGTATATGTACACCGCACAACTTACGACGGTATGATACAACCCTCAAAGGATGAACTCGACGGTGGACGTTTCTGGACAATGCAGGAGATTCGAGAGACAATGGGACAGGGCGTATTGACGCCTAACTTCGAGCATGAGTTCGAACGGTTCTTTGTCCATGTGGAATAAGAAAATAGTATTACGATATGTTGGAAAAGAAAAGGCATGCGCTCAAGAAACTGTTGGAAGCAGTAGAGCATGAGTTATTGAAGAAACCGAATAGGAAGACACTCGACAGGCTCTCCCTACTGGCTGGTTTTCAAGATTGGGAATCCTTTCAGGAGGCGTTGCACGGAGAGGATGACGGTGAGTCGAACTACGAAGTGAAGAAGACTGATAAGCAATAAGAGAGAGACATCACGCAGAATGTATAAACAAAAAGAGGCATCCATGCTTGTTGGATGCCTCTTTTATGCTGTTAAGGGTTGAGAGATTACTCGCCGATGTTGCGACGCTTCTCCTTGATACGTGCGGCCTTACCAGTGAGCTTGCGCAGATAGTAAAGCTTAGCGCGACGAACCTTACCAACCTTGTTAACCTCGATGCTCTCAATGTTTGGAGACTCGATGGGGAAGATACGCTCTACACCAACGGTACCAGACATCTTACGAACAGTGAAGCGTTTTTTCTCACCGTGACCGTTGATCTTGATGACCACACCACGATAGAGCTGGATACGCTCCTTAGAACCCTCGATAATTTTGTAAGCGACAGTAATCGTATCACCAGCCTTGAACTCTGGGAACTGCTTGCCGGTTGCAAATGCTTCTTCAGCAACTTTAATTAAATCCATTGTTTTAATCATTAAATTGTTGTATCGTTCCAACGCAACATAACAGGCAACTCGTGACTTCCTGCCAGCGATTACGCCGAAAAGCGGATGCAAAGGTACAAAAAAGAATTGATAATTGACAATTGATAATTGAAAAATTTTATTTTTTCCTTCATTTTTGTCTTTTTTCGCCCCCTTTTTTGTATATTTGCATCAATAAAACTATAATCTCATGGGCAAAAAGTTGATGATGATGGTGGCGGCGACGATGATTATCATGTCGTGTAAGACAAGTTATCAGGTTGCCTCGATAGAGCGTTCACGTATCTTGGTGGATGCTCGTTATGACCATCATCAAGACGAAAAGGCTGTGGCTTTCTTAACTCATTACGAACGTATCGTCGACAGTATCATGAGTCCAGTGGTGGGACAGTCGGCAAAATATATGAACCCCCATCGCCCCGAGAGTGAGTTGTCAAACCTGATTACTGACATCATGGTGTGGGCAGCGAAGGACTATAATGAGCAAGTGGACTTTGGTGTCTATAATATTGGGGGGATGCGTGCCGATTTGCCCAAAGGGGATGTGACCTATGGTAACATACTAGACATAGCCCCGTTTGAGAACAAGATAGCTTTTGCTACACTCTCGGGTGCAGAAGTACTGGAACTCTTCTCTCAGATGGCTTCCATTGGTGGCGATGGTGTGAGTCATTCGGTGCGTATGGTGATTACCAAAGACGGACAATTGGTGAGTGCTACCCTGAACGGTGAACCCATCGATCCGCAGAAAGACTATCGTTTCGTGACAATTGATTATCTGTTGGGCGGTACTGACAAGATGGTGGCATTCAAGAAGTCGAGAGACATCCATTCGCCTCAGGCAACAGAGGACACCTCGCGTCTCATCATCATGAAGTATTTCCGTGAACAGATGAGTCAGGGTAAGGTTGTGGATGCAGAGATAGAAGGACGTGTGATAGTGCAGAAGTAAGATGTAAGAGGTATGAAGGCAAGATATTTTCTGATGATAATGATGGCGCTGTTTGCACTGGCAGGTCAGGCACAGAAGCAGAAACAACTCGTGATTCTGCATACGGGGGATACGCATAGTACGATACTGCCGATTAGTAGTCAGTTGCCCGATACATTGAAAGCGGGTAGGGCAGGTACGATTCGAAGGATAGAGATGTTGAGGGAAGAGCGCCAGAAATGTCCGGACCTCTTGCTTTTCGATACAGGTGACTTCTTTCAGGGTTCCGCTTACTATACGATGTTCAAAGGTGATGTGGAAGTAGGGATGATGAACCTGATGGGCTATGATGCCGCCATGGTCGGTAACCATGAGTTTGATTTTGGATTGGAAGAGATGGCACGTGTATTCCGTCTTGCCAACTTCCCCATCGTCTGTACAAACTATGATTTCACAGGGACCCCAGTAGAGGGACTGGTAAAGCCTTATATCATCATCAAGCGTAACGGTGTGAAGATTGGCGTGTTTGGTGTCGGTCAGCAGTTGGAAGGACTGGTGTCGGAAAAGAACTGTCCGGGTGTGAAGTTCCTCGATCCTGCGAAGGTGGCATTAGAAACGGCAACGATGTTGAAGAAAGAGAAGAAATGTGATGTGGTGATTTGTCTCTCTCATCTTGGTTGGAAGATAGGCGGCTATGACGACCAATATCTGATACAGAATTCACGCAATATCGACTTGGTATTGAGTGGTCATTCACATACATACCTTGTCGACGACAGATACGAGACTGACCTTGACGGCAAGCAGGTGCTTGTCGACCATGAAGGAAAACATGCTATCTTCGTGGGAAAGATGGTTGTCAATTTAAAAAGGTAAGGGCTACGCTGTAACCATCATTCGAAGTAGAAGGTCAGCATAATCATCTTGTCTTGGGCACTCTTGACACTGCCTGCAAAGGCTCGTTTGTTGATGTCACGCAGTTCATTGACGTGATTGGTGTCGAGTGAATTGCCTAACCCATAACAGAACTTCAACTCAGGAATCAGTTTGAAGAAGGGTAGGTAGAAGTCACAGCCGAGCCCTACTTCCACCATTGTGCTAAAGCGCTTCAGACTGATATAGTCCTCACTGGCACCAGTCAGATTAATCATACCACTGACACCAGCGGTGAGATAAGGACGATAGTTATTGAAACGCGGTGCACTGAACTTGATGTTTATAGGCATGGCGACATACGTGTTCTTGAGGTCTTGGGTGACTTTCTTAGGGCGACCTTCCTCATCAAGATCCTTCAGGTCTAAGAAAGTGAGATGCTTGGCACCAAAATGCATCGCAGGAGTGAAGCGCAAAGCGAAATTCTCATGCAGACGAATCTCTGCCAGCACACCTACAGAGAAACCGGGATTCCATTTGTCGGCATCAGTCACGATGAGGTGTTCACTGACATTGCCCTCTTCGTCAACGATGGTCTGCAAACCAACATTCTCGAACTCAATGTCCTGAAGGTGGGCACCTACCAATATACCGAAATGCATAGGACGCAAGTCGATATAGGGCTTGTGCTGTACTTTACGTGTCTGGGCAAATCCTGTAAAAAGGCAGGATGCCAATATGATGATAAGGATATATCTTTTTCTATTCACATTAAACATAACGTGCCAAGGTGCCCGTTTATTATTTCGACAGCGTATAAATTATGAAAATATCTCATTAAAAATGGGTACAAATCGAAAAATATGCCTATCTTTGCATCGCAAAAAGTAAGTATATAGTATTCATTTTTAAATAACAAAGATTATGGCATACGTAATTGGTGATGACTGCATCGCATGTGGAACATGTATCGATGAGTGCCCCGCAGGAGCAATCTCTGAGGGCGATAAGTATTCAATCAACCCTGATGTCTGCACAGAGTGCGGCACATGCGCTGACGTTTGTCCGTCAGAGGCTATCAGCCTCCCGGCATAAGTCAAGATGTTGATAAAGACATAGGGCTTTCCCACAAGGAAAGCCTTTTTTTGTGGTTATATTTTATAGGGGAGAGTGTAGATGAAACGGGCACCATTGTTATAAGAGGTATCTAAATGGATATCTCCTCCCAAACGACGGGCAATGCTTCGTGCCACCGTCAATCCAATGCCTGTTCCGTCATAATACTGGTCGAGTTGAGTGAACTCTTGGAAGATACGTTCGGATTCATAGGCAGGAATGCCGATACCAGTATCTGTGATGGTATAGATAACCTTGGAATTGACTTCGTCATACGATATTTCCAGATCGACTCTTCCTTTCTTGGTGAATTTCTTGGCATTGTCAAGCAAGAGTGTCAGTACGCGACTGGCGGAATGTAAGTTGGTCTTGACCTGCTTGTCATTTTTCTCATCGAAATGCAGTTCATAAGAGATATGCTGCGCCTGTTGGATACCAGATTCCTGTGATGCCAAGGCTGCAATCTGAACGGCCGTCGTATCGTCAGAACGCTCGATAACACTTTGGCTATGCATGTCGGAGAGTTCGAGCATTTTATTAACTAACTCTGTGATACGTTCTGTGTTTTCTGTGATACGCTGATTGATATCATGTCTTTCAGCCTCACCCAGTTCCAGATTAGGTGCCGTAATCACCTGCGTGAAACCACTCAGGATATTGAGTGGCGTACGTATCTCGTGAGAGATCTGTTGGATGAAGTCGGTCTTCATCCGAGAGGATTCCTCTGCACGTTTGTTAGCCACTATCAGCATATCATTCTTCTGCTTCAACTCTTGGTTCTTCTCTTTCAGTCGCTTAGAGGAACGCTGTCGGAGCAGGGTAATGATAGATAGGAATATGACCAACAGAAGCATGGTGACGAAGATAGCGATGGCTTTCTGGTCTTCCAACATCGATTGTTGTTCTGCAATCTTCTTTTCTTTTTCTTGTGTCTCGTACATAATAGCCAGTTCGGCAGCATTGTGTAGTCGTTCATACGAGTCGACAGAATCAATGGTATTAACAATACGTTCTGCTATCTTGAGGGCATCCTCTTTACGTCCGGACTTGAGATATCCCTTGAGATAGGGGACCAGGTAGGACTTCAGATAATAGAGGGATAGCGGAATTTCCCATGACTGAATGACAGAATCCACCTTTGGAGTCAGGTACGAAAACTCTTCCCAGCGTTCAGCGAGTTCGAGGTATTCACTATGTTCGATAAGTCCGGCACTGGTCTTTGAATAATTCGTATTCAGGAAATTCTGATAGGCTTTCTCTGCCTCTGCACGACGCCCTGTCTTGATATATACGAGGGCTTTATGGGTATTGAGGCCTGCAATATATTCTTCTGCAGTACGAGCAGGACATCCTTTGGAGGCAATCATACTGTCAATCGCCTCTTCTCCAAGAGGTATCCATGCTTCTGCCTGCTTGAATTGTTCGGTACTGGTGTAGGCATCTATAATATTATAGGTGATTCGTGCCCAAGTGAAGAGATGGTCAAAGGTAGGATTCTCGTCGGCTTGTTTCTTGAGGACGTTCCATGCCTGAGTGAAACTCTTCTCTGCTTCTTCGTGACGACCTAACTGCATCTGGCTGTATCCGATGTCATGAAGCAGAATGGCACCCCAGTGACGTCCTTCATACGTGCTATCTTCTTGTACTTTAGCATAAGCCTCTGTAGCAATGGATATGGCTCCGTCCTGATCGCCCTTGTTCGTAAGAATGGTGGTAAGTTGGTCGCAGACGAAATAATAGAGGGCAGGAAACTCTTGGTAGAGTGCATCATCTGTCAGTGAGCGCTTATAATAGAGTTCTGCCGTCAGTTCTTGTCCTAATTTGAAGTGGATTTGTCCACGATAATAGTTGGCTTTGTGCTCTGGGATGAGCTTACGGTCTTCCAGGCTATCAATAATGAGCAAAGCATGGTTTGGGTCAGTATTGATGGCTTGATAAATAATAGAATCTTTCTCTCTCGTGTTATTGTTGCTGGAAACTTCGGTACTACAATTCATACAGGCTGTCAGTCCAATGGTAAGGATCAGTGCACAGCCTATTAAGAGGTAGTATAGTTTCCTAAGACTCATAGTAAATGGTTTTTAGTTTATAAAAAGGGACGTAAGCATCCTTACGTCCCTTTTATTTATAATTATTTCATTTCAAGAACTTGCTTGGCAATCTCGCTATCAGGATCAATCTCGAGGAGTTTCTGCGCATAATTCGTAGCAGTGGACTTATCGTCCTTCTGGATGAGATAGTAGGCGATTAAGTAGCGGTAGCTTTCATTCAAACGAGCCTTGTCGGTGTTGTCCTTATCTGCCTTAGGACCAATGAGGTCGGCCAGTTTCTGATAGAATGGCAGGGCGAGACCTTTCGACTGGTCAGGATCCATCTGGCTGTTGACACGGGCACGCATGAAGGTTGCATATTCCATCGCATTCTCGTATTTATTGGCGAGGTCGGCATAGGCAGTATCAGCGCGCTTGAAAGCTTCTTCCTGTTCTGTAGCACTCAGTGAAGAACCATGCTGCATGTGGAGAGAAGCCAATCCTGCGAGATCGTTAGCACTGGGCTTCTCGATGTTAGAGAGGTAGTCCTGATAGTGCTTGATAGCATTGGGGAAGTCCTCTTTCTCGAGATAAGCGTCAGAGAGTTGTTTAATAACACCTGCGCGCTTGTCTTTATTGTCCATATCCTCCATCTGCAAAGCCTTCTGATACATTTCGATAGCCTTATCACTCTGCTTGGCACCATTATAGGCATTTCCATAATAGGTGTAATCGTAATAAGAGAATTTAGCAGAGTCGGATCTGTTGAACAGAGCGTCAGCGTATGCCAGAGCATCGTCATATTTCTGCAAGTCTGTGCTATTAAAGAAGGCAAGACGATTGAAAGCGGCATTACGTGGTTTGCGAGTCAGACCGTATTTGGCAACGTCAAGACTCTTCTGGTTCTGCTGCTTGAAGTATGCAGCCATGGCATAGTCGCTCAGGTCGCGATCTTCCATCTTAGTTCTGTCGGCCTTGTCATAATAACTCAGAGCCTTATCGAACTCATTGGCGTTGTAGTAGATACGTCCAGCCAAAGCGTCAACGGCAACATCCGGGCGCTGCGAACGAAGCTCTTCTAACTTGGCAATGGCCTCTGACGGACTGATCTTACGATAAACGTTGGCATACTTGAAATAGGCCTCTGCATTCTTCGGATCTGCGTAAATAGCCTGATTGTATTGTGCAGCAGCTGATCCACCATTGTCACTACTTAAAGCTTCGATATCACCAAGCAGAACAAAGGCAGGTGAAAACTTGTTCTTAGAAGCAGCCAGTGCCTGATTGGCACAGTTACGGGCATTTACCGTATCCTTTGCTTCAAAGAATGCACGTCCAAAGGCAACCAGATTTTCTGCATTCTTTTTGTTAGCCTTATAGAATGGCTTCATCTGTTTGTCGAGATCTGCGGGTTTACTACTGATAATTCTCTTTACTGCATCAACATCGGCCTTGCTGCCGTCTTGTGCCATCAATTGGGTGCTGAATCCTGTCATCAGCATTCCCATGAATAAATATTTAATTGCTTTCATAATTCTAATGTATTAATTGTTTGTATATCGTTCAATTATTTGATGATGTTTCTTCGATAAAGTTTAAACGTGATACTATTATTTAACAATAACGTTTCGTGTCGTCATATTACCGTAAGCAGGCAACAGGGATGAATGGAAGATAATCATTTGTCCCTTGGGCGATGCTAAGTAATTAGAGAATCCGAAAGGCAGTCCGCGATAGGAATCGTTCAGCAGACAATAGATGGTTCGGATAAGCGGATAACTATCATTATATATATAATACTGATAGGGCTTCCAACTATTTAAAGGAGTGGCTGTCTCCATGCGGCTGACAGACATCACACGGATATTCTTCTTGAAAGTGACATTGGTCGTGTCACGTTTGTCATTGAGCCAATTAGAACCGATAATGCCAATGGCGTTCTTGGTTTTCTCAACGTAATTGATGACCTCGGCAGATTTATTAACAGCCTGAATGTTAGGACTGTTGATTGGTTTTCCGCCAAGGATAGAGTCTTGTGCATAACGCACCGTACTCGATTTGGGGTTGTCAAACACAACCTCGATATCGCCTTGCTTGGAATTGGGGTAGATATCGCTCCATTTTTTAGCCTCACCACTGAGGATACGGGCAATATCTTTAACGGTGATACAAGTGTCGGGATTCTCCCTGTGGATAATCAGTGCCAGACCGTCATAGGCGATGGGGGCTGACTTCATCGACTTGTATCCCTTGTTCTTTAAAGTGTTGTATTCGTTCTTAGTGAACTGGCGAGAGGTGATGGCAAGGAAGATTTTTTCATCCATCAGCATCTTGACGGCATCTTGCTCGCTGGTGTAGATGGGGATAATCTCAGCCTTGGGATGATCAACATTGAACATCTCTACCTCTTCGTCGATAATCGGTGAAAAACTATCATCAGAGGCGAACTCAATCGTCCCTGATGAATAGGTATCAGTACGATTGCTTTTCGGCTTGTCCCCTTTACAGGAGTACAAGCCAAAAAGCAATACCACTAATCCAACAAATATGTTGAATGCGTTCTTGGTCATAAATCTTATTGCAGTTTGAAGGTTACGGGAACGGTGTACTTCACACGTACAGCCGAACCGTTCTGCTTACCAGGAATCCAGTGAGGCATCTGCTTGAGGACGCGTACGGCCTCCTTATCAAGAGACGGGTCAACACCACGAACAACCTTAACGTCCGTGATAGAACCATCGCGCTCAACAACGAAGGTACATACAACACGACCTTGTACGCCGTTTTCCTCTGCTACTACTGGATATTTGATATTGCTGCTAAGCCATGACATCAGGGCACCCTGACCTCCTGGGAACGAAGGCATCTGCTCAACCACGTCGAAGACTTTCGTCTCTTCCTCCTTTGGAGGCTCTGGCTGTGCAATGACTTCCTTAGCTTTCAATACTTCACCTGCAGCGTCGTCATTACCCTTTACATCGAAAGAACCGATGGCGGTCTTGGTCTTGTTCAAGTCATCCTGTGACTTCAACTCTTCCTCGGGCTTCACCTCATTATCTTTCTTGATAACAGGGGGTACGAACTTTACAGAACTTTTCACCTTTTCTACTGGCTTAGCTTCTTCAATCTTCACTGGGGCTTTCTTCTCAACCTTTACCTCTTTCTTGGCAATCTGTGAGAGTTCTACCTCTGCAGAGATCTCTTCCTTGCTATTAGCCTCAATAATTGCATTGACACCAACGATAATTCCGATGAGTGCTGCAAGGGCAATCATAATGATGATAGACCATACATTACGAACACCCGTATTCTTACGCAGCTGGTAAGCACCATATGCCTTGTTTCTTCCTTCGAAGACAAGGTCAACCCATCCATTGTCAATCAAATCTATTTTTGACATAGTTCTAAGTTGCTTTTATGTTATTAAAATGTCATTACTTAATACCCTTGGAATCAAGAAGCTTCTTGTCGTCTGGGCTAATCTCGTCAATGACGTACTTACCAATACTGCAAATCTGCATTTCATCAAGAGCCGTAACCATATTCTCATAACTGGCTGTGTCCATCGGTTTGATAATAATGGTCAGGGTAGGAATCTTCTCACCGTTGATTTCACCATTACGAATCTTTGACAACTCGTTGTTATAGGTGCTATCCGCCATATTGGTTTCTTTCTTCTTCTTGTCGAGTTCGATTTTAGCCATGCGGATACGTGCAACAGGGATGATACCCTCTTCTGTGCGGTGCTCTGTCAAGACCTTACGGACTCCCTCTTTACCCCAAGTGGTCTCTTTGACACAGGTGGGATCATCGTACTTGGGAATACCTTTGATATAGTAAATCTTGTCGTTGCCAGCCAAATATAAGGTAATCGTATGTGATTCCTTGGTGGCGTTACGATCCTCGTCTTGAACGTTCTTATCGTTACTTGGCATGGTCAACTGCATCGCCTGAGGCTTGCTCAGAGAGGTACAGAGCATGAAGAATGTGATAAGAAGCATCATCATATCCACCATCGGCGTGAAGTCGACGCGGACATTCATCTTCTTCTGTTTACTTGCTTTTTGTTTTGCCATTCTTTAATCCTCCGTTTCTTTAAACGATGTAATCAACTGATAACGGTTTTGATCCATAGAGCGAAGTTCTGCCATGACAGTCTTGACAACCTTATAAGGTGTCTTTGAGTCTGCCTTGATACAGATCTTCATGTCATCACCGGAGTTCATAGCTTCATCTACCCACATCTGGAATTCACTCTTACCTTTCGTGCCGTCTCCGTTATCAATAGAGTCGGTAGGAATTCCTTCTTTAGCCAGAGCCTCTGCCATCTTACTCTGAGGAAGAGAGAGGTACTGAACTAACTTATCCATGGGCACACCAAACTGTGTCTCATCTAAGAACTTCTGTTGCAGTGCTGGAGTGAGGGATACACCCCACTTGTCGGTCATTCCCAGCATCGTAGCTTTCAGATAGTTCACATTGTCCATGCTCATGAACACCTTACCCTGAGGGTCGATTGTGATGTTCAGAACATTGTTCTCTGGAACCTTGATCTTCGCAGCCGACTGTGGTGTGTTTACTTTTACCGGCTCATTCTTCACGAACGTAGACGTCATCATGAAGAAGGTCAGCAAAAGCACCATCACGTCAGACATTGGAGTCATGTCTATCCAGATGTCGCTTTTCTTAATTTTTACTTTACCCATAGTGATAAAATATTAAAGGGTTAGCAAAAATTAAGCCTCGTCTGTGTGGTTTGCTTCGTAGGTCTGAGCAATTGAATAACCAACCTCATCGAGGGCGAATGTCAACTTGTCAATCTTGTTGGTGTAGTAGTTGTATGCTACAACAGCAACCCAAGATGTCAAGATACCTGATGCCGTGTTAACCAGAGCCTCAGAAATACCGAGTGACAGAGCCTGAGAGTCAGCACCACCACCAGCAGCCAGAGCAGCGAATGAACGAATCATACCTACAACGGTTCCGAACAGAGCGGTCAGAGTACCCAGTGTAACGATGGTAGCGATGATTGGCATATTCATGGTCAGAGTAGGCATCTCCAACTGAGTGGCCTCTTCGTGAGCCTGCTGGATCTTAGCAATCTTCTGAGCCTTCTTGATACCTGAAACACTTTCCATCTCCTTGTATGCACGGAGAGAAGCACCAACAACGTTGGCTACAGTACCACGCTGCTTCTCGCAGAGATCCTGAGCCTTAGCGAAATCGTTGGCATTCAGAGCAGCCTTAATGTTAGAAACGAACTGAGGAAGCTTACCCTTACCGAAAGCGGTGCGGAGAGCCAAGCCACGCTCGATAGAAAGAGCGAGTACAGTGAACAACAGGGTCAGGATGACAGGCACAACGATACCACCTTTATAGATAGTACCCCACATGTTACCATCGATAACCTCACCGTTAGGACCAATGTGATCGCTATTTCCGAGGAAATACTTGAAGAACAATACTGCGAGAATGAAGCAAACAACGATAATCCAGAATGCTCCTTTTACTCCCTGAAAGCCCTGGCTCTTCTTAGCGGGGGCTGCTTTTTGTGTAGTTGCCATAATTTTGAAAGTTTAAAATTTTAGTTATTAAATAAATTAAGTTTGTTATATGTTTCTGATTTAGTGTCAATTGCCTTGCTTTAGGTGTTGACAATGCCCGTTACGGACGTCTATCTTTTGGCAAAGATAACAATTTAGGGCGGACAAATCGCGTATTTAAGAACTTTTAACTTGATAATTACCGATTTTTATCGAAGTTGTGCCAACACTTCCTTGATTCGGCGCATTGCCTCAATGATATTTTCATCACTGGTGGCATAACTCATGCGGAAGCAATCGGGGTCTCCAAAGGCATCTCCACCTACTGTTGCTACATGTCCTTTTTCCAACATATAGAGTGCCAGGTCGCTGGAATTGTTGATGACCTTGTCGCCATCTTTCTTTCCATAGAAACTACTACATTTGGGGAAGAGATAGAACGCTCCTTCTGGAACGTTTACCTCCAGTCCGGGAATGTCTTTGGCAAGTTTTACAATGAGATTACGACGACGCTCGAAGGCCTTGCGCATCTCTTCGACGCATTCCTGACTGGAAGTGTAGGCGAATTCTGCTGCTTTCTGGCTGACAGAACAGGGACCACTGGTATACTGACCTTGCAGTTTGTTGCAACCTTTGACAATCCATTCGGGAGCAGCGATATATCCGATACGCCATCCAGTCATGGCATAAGCCTTGCTCACACCATTGACGATGATGCTGCGTTCTTTCATCCCAGGGAACTGGGCGATACTCTCATGTTTGCCTACGTAGTTGATATGCTCATAAATCTCATCAGCAAGAACAAAGAGGTCCTCATGTTGCTTGATGACGTTGGCTAAGCCCTCTAACTCTTTTTTATTATAAACACTTCCTGTCGGGTTACTTGGAGAACAAAGGATGAGCAGACGTGTCTTGGGAGTAATGGCGGCTTCCAACTGTTCTGGTGTCATTTTGAAATTCTGTTCGAAACCAGCCTCGACGATGATAGGATTTCCGCCCGCCAGTTTAACCATTTGTGGATAACTAACCCAATAGGGTGCGGGGATGATTACCTCATCACCTGGGTTCACCAATGCCATCACTGTATTGCAAACACTCTGCTTGGCACCGTTGGACACAAGAATCTCGTCGATGGTATAGTCAAGATGATTCTCGTTTTTGAGTTTAGCGACAATCGCCTTGCGCAAATCCGCATATCCTGGAACAGGGGAATATCTTGAGTAGTTGTCATCAACGGCTTTTTTGGCGGCTTCCTTTATATGATCGGGAGTGTTGAAATCTGGTTCGCCTACGCTCATATTGATGACATCAATACCCTGAGCCTTCATTTCAGAACTTTTTTGTGACATGGCAAGTGTGGCAGAAGGTGCCAGTCGTTGCAAACGGTCAGATAATTGTGCCATATTTGTTTGTTAGTGTTTGAAATCGCCTGCAAAAGTAATCATTTTATTCTTTTTAGCGAAAGAATTGTGTCATTTTTTAATGAAAAGTATAGAAAAACTAACAGGAGGTGGTTTTATTTCAGATGAAGTGTATGCCCCATGCGAGTCTTCTTGGTTTCCAGATACCTTATATTATAAGGATTGGGGGTTACCTCAATAGGTACATTCTCTACGATTTCCAGTCCGTAAGCCTCTAATCCAACACGCTTAACGGGGTTGTTGGTCAATAGTCGCATCTTGTGAACTCCCAGGTGTCGTAACATCTGAGCACCACAGCCGTAGTCGCGTTCGTCGGGCTTGAACCCAAGGTGGACGTTTGCATCAACAGTGTCAAGTCCTTCTTCCTGTAGTTTGTAGGCAGCAATCTTGTTCATCAGTCCAATGCCGCGTCCTTCCTGTTGCATATAGATGACGACGCCCTTGCCTTCTTTTTCTATCGCCTGCATCGCTTTGTGTAGTTGTTCGCCACAGTCACACCGTTTGGAACCGAGGATATCGCCAGTCATACAAGAGGAATGAACACGTACCAGAATAGGTTCGTCTTCCTTCCATTCTCCCTTGATGAGTGCCATGTGCTCCAAACCATTACTGATCTGTCGGAATGGTATTAATTTGAAGTGTCCGTAATCAGTAGGCATTTCCACTTCTTCACCCACCTCTATCAATGACTCTTTCTGAAGACGATAGGCAATCATGTCCTTAATCGTGATGATTTTCAGACCGTATTGCTGAGCAAAGGCTACTAGTTCTGGCATTCGTGCCATCGTACCGTCATCATTCATAATTTCCATCAGAGCACCGGCAGGGTAGAGTCCTGACAGTTTGCAGAGGTCAATGGCAGCCTCGGTGTGTCCGCTTCTGCGCAGTACTCCATTATCTTGGGCATAGAGAGGATTTACGTGTCCAGGACGTCCGAATGTCTTGGGCGTTGAGGTCGGGTCTGCCAGTGCTTTGATGGTAGCGGCACGATCGTGAGCGGAAACTCCTGTAGTACACCCTTCAATCTTGTCAATGGTAACTGTAAAGGGAGTGCCGAGCAGAGATGTGTTGTCCTGTACCTGATGCGGCAGGTCCAATTCTTGGCTACGACTGATAGTGATAGGGGCACAGAGTAGTCCGCGAGCATTTTTTAACATGAAGTTCACCATCTCTGGCGTAATCTTCTCAGCTGCACAGATAAGGTCGCCTTCGTTCTCACGGTCTTCATCATCTACCACAATGACAAATTTCCCTTCACGGAAGTCGGCAACAGCCTCTTCAATAGTATTGAGTTTGAAATTCTCCATATCTTGTTCTATACCTTATTATTATTTATAAGTTCTATAATGAGTGGCATCTTCTGCAATTCTTCCAGTGTTATCGGCGTTGATGGGAAAAGTTCGGCAATCCGCTGGGCTATCGACTCATTGGTCTGGGTAATCGTAGTCAGGTCTTTACGCAGACGTAAGCGGAAGCGGCACATCCTCAAATAGAAGAACAGACCGACAGGAAGTACCAGTCCTGTAATGATATTCAGCCATTTCTGACGGAAAGGTCTTGTGTGTGCATGTGTTGCAACGAGAGGATAGCGGTTCAGGTAAGATAGAATATTTCTGTCTCTTGTGTTCGACAAGTCTTCTATCACTTCCTCCAGTTCGTCATTAATACGACGGATAGTTTGATCGTCACCAGGACGGAAGAATACCTTGATGGGATTGGGTAGTCTTAACAACTGGTGCTCGGAATTATATTGCCCAATCTCTTGATTGATACGCAACAGATGGTATAAGTCTGCCTGATAGATAGGATCCTCGATGATAACCTCTTTGCTGCTGATATGCCGTTTTCCACGTAGTCCCAACACGTGAAGGACGATCTGTTTGTATAGGTCGATATTGAAGACGACAGAATCGTTGTTCGCCTTGTAGGTAAAGAAGACGGCAATAGGTGTCAGTACGCAGGTTCCCAGTAACTTTCCGAACCATACGGTCCAAATGTCATCGCGCGCCATTCTCATACCGGTATTCTCTAAGATATAATAGACGATAAACACCAATACAGAGATAATGACGGGCACACCGAGTCCTCCCTTTCGGATGATGGCTCCCAACGGGGCTCCGATAAAGAAGAAAATTAGACAAGATAGTGATAGGGTGACTTTGTTAATAGCCTCTATCATGTGCACGCGATCGTTGTGGTTTAAGGCATTGGAATAGTCGGCCTTAAACTGTAGGTCGCTGGTGGCTATTTTGGCATCATTAACCGCTAAGGTCATCACTCGTTGCTTGGCTTCAGGTGATAGTTTGGTATAGAGTGTATCGAAATTGATCTCACCCTTATTTACCTCGGCGATGACTTTCAGGGAATCTTTCTTCTCAATGGTAGGAATGCGGAAAGAAACTTGCTGTGCCTCTTTAAAGAATTGGTGCCCCACAGAGTCGTTGAACTCACGGATAGAGTCAAGGTCATGTAATATCTTTCCCATACCTTTGGAACGTGCATCACTGGTAATCCATTCTGCCTCTGCCATATTGAAACCTCCATCAAAGTCCAATACAATACGCTTGTTGGAGAAGGTTTCCCGACGATAGGGAATATTCGCAGAACCTGCAACGTCTTGTTGACGCATATTCTCAAACCATTCGCCGCTATAGAGTGTCAGCAAAAGGTGTTTTTTTTCTTCTGTTGTCTGCATGCGTCCGGAATCGGCGAGGATAACAGCAGCATCTTCATAGCCGCCATTCATGCGATAAATCATGATGCCATAAAGCATACCAGTGTTCAGGTCCTTTTTCTGTACATAGATGTTTGAACCACTGATGCCGTCATAAAAGATACCTTCGGGAATCTCCACCTCAGGACTCTTCTGTTGCATGGAGATGAGTAACTGACGAAAAGAGATATAGGATTTCGGGCCAATCACTTCTTGGAAATAGAAGGAAATGCCGGAAATAATCAGGACGATGATAATCAACGAGCGCATGGATTGTAAGAGTGAGATTCCTGCCGATTTGATGGCAGTCAACTCAGAACTCTCTCCAAGATTACCAAACGCGATAAGGGAACTTAACAGAATGGCAAGGGGGAAAGCCTGAGGCATCAACATCAGTCCCATGTACCAGAAGAACTGCGCCATGACCTCTAAAGAGAGTCCTTTACCAATCAACTCGTCGACATAGCGCCACAGGAACTGCATCATCAGCACAAACTGGCAGATGAAGAAAGTTCCGATAAACAGCAATCCGAACTGCTTGACAATAAAAATGTCTAATTTCTTGATTCGAAACATGATTGTCATGCGCTATTAGGCTGCAAAATTAGCACAAAAATATTAGAGCACGGCAAATATTTCGTTTTTTTATCACTTTTATAAGAATAGGAGGAAACTTATAGCAGGAAGCCGCTCACCCTGTGCAAGCGTTCCATGTTGGAGTCCCATAGACCGTTCAGGTCGTCGATATCCTCAGCATCAGCATAGTCTGTAATCAGGAGATTGAGGTTTCCTGTCAGTTCACTTTGCTCAATGCGCATCTCCCAGAAGGCATCAGGGTCGTCCTCCTGATAATCCCATTTGAGTTTGATATGACTGTATTTCTCTATTTCCAACACTTTAGAGACTTTCGTGTCGCGTTCTGTCCACGGATGTCCCCACGTAAAAGTCATCTCGTCCCCATTCTCTATCACCACGTCGGCAAGCCATTTCTGCAAGCCAGCAGCGTTGCTAATCAGATCCCACACAATCTTGGGGGATTTTGCGGATAACGGGTATTCCTTCTTTAGAATGTGTTTATGCATATCCAGACAGGTTAGTTGCTTTAACTCTGTTTGCAAAGATAAGAAAAATGGAATAATAAACAAAGAAAAATCTTCTTTTTTTTATCGACAAAGAGAAGAAAACGAAGAAATAATCTCTTTTTTTGAAAAAAGTTTTGTGAATTAAAAAGATTGTATTACCTTTGCACCCGCTTACAAGCAATGATGGCGGGATAGCTCAGCTGGTTAGAGCGCATGATTCATAATCATGAGGTCCCCAGTTCAATCCTGGGTCCCGCTACGAAAAAGCCCTGTGAGAAAGACTCTCAGGGCTTTTTTGTTGTCTTTTCTGAAGAGTGCAATTATCTTGATATACATTATTTATTATTAAAGGGAATCATTTTTTTTGAGAAACATGATGTTGTATGCCGTCTTTTTTGTAATTTTGCAGTCCAATTCGGAAATTATATAACGTTATATTTATGGCAGATACAAAGAAAATTAAGACAGCACTCGTCTCTGTATTCCACAAGGACGGGTTGGAAGAGTTACTGAAGAAACTGAACGAGGAGGGTGTGAAGTTCCTCTCTACAGGTGGTACTCAGACATTTATTGAGAGTCTCGGTTACGAGTGTGAGAAAGTGGAGAATGTAACGACCTATCCTTCTATTCTCGGAGGTCGTGTGAAGACTTTGCATCCGAAGGTGTTCGGAGGTATTCTTGGTCGTCGTGAGAATGAAGGCGACCGTCAGCAGATGGCACAGTATGAGATTCCAGAGATTGATCTCGTCATCGTAGACCTTTATCCCTTTGAGCAGACAGTTGCAAGTGGTGCCTCTGAGGAAGATATCATTGAGAAGATTGATATCGGTGGTATCTCTCTGATCCGTGCAGGAGCCAAGAACTTCAATGATGTAGTTATCGTTCCTTCAAAGGCAGAATATGGAATGTTGCTGGACATCCTGAATAAGCAGGGTGCAGAGACTACCAAGGCACAGCGTCGTGAGTTCGCTACTCGTGCCTTTGGTGTTAGTAGTCATTATGATACTGCTATTCATACTTGGTTTGAGAAGTAAAAATATAAAGGTATAAAAGTAAAAAGGTAAAAAAAGATGGGATTTTTTAGTTTTGTCCAGGAAATAGCCATGGACCTTGGAACGGCTAACACGATTATTATCAGCGATGACAAGATCGTGGTGGATGAGCCTTCCGTTGTTGCCCTCGACCGTCGTACCGACAAGATGATTGCCGTAGGTAACGAGGCAAAGATGATGTATGAGAAGACGCATGACAATATCCGTACCATCCGTCCGTTGCGTGATGGTGTGATTGCCGACTTCTCGGCTTGTGAGCAGATGATGCGTGGATTGATTAGGATGGTACATACAGGTAGCCGTCTGTTCTCTCCTTCGCTTCGTATGGTGATTGGTGTCCCCTCTGGTTCTACTGAGGTGGAACTTCGTGCTGTCCGTGACTCTGCTGAGCATGCAGATGGTCGTGATGTGTATCTGTTGTTTGAACCGATGGCTGCTGCTATTGGTATTGGTATTGATGTCGAGGCTCCAGAAGGTAATATGATTGTTGATATCGGTGGTGGTACGACAGAGATTGCCGTTATCTCACTGGGTGGTATCGTTGCCAATAACTCTATTAAGGTTGCTGGTGATGATTTGACCTCAGATATTCAGGAGTATATGGCTCGTCAGCATAATGTGAAAGTGAGTGAGCGTATGGCTGAGCGCATCAAGATCAATGTCGGGTCTGCCCTCACCGACTTGGGTGATGAGGCTCCAGATGATTATATCGTACATGGTCCAAACCGTATCACGGCATTGCCTATGGAAGTACCTGTATGTTATCAGGAAATCGCACATTGTATCGATAAGACAGTGGCACGTATTGAGTCTGCTGTACTTTCAGCACTGGAAAATACTCCTCCCGAGTTGTATGCCGATATCGTGAAGAATGGTATCTGGCTCACTGGTGGTGGTGCACTGTTACGTGGACTGGGCAAGCGTCTGACTGATAAGATCAATATCCAGTTCCATATTGCAGAGGATCCGTTGCACTGTGTTGCCAAAGGTGCCGGTATCGCTCTGAAGAATGTTGACCGTTTCTCTTTCTTGATGCGATAAGATAAACGGAAGATGCATAACCTGCTGGAATTCCTACAGAAATACCATCACTGGTTCCTGTTCGTAGTATTAGAGATTGTTAGCCTGGTGCTGTTGTTCCAATACAACAGTTATCAGGGTAGCGTCTGGTTCTCTTCAGCCAATGCTGCTGTTGGGAAGATCAACGAGGGCAGGGCAGGGATGGAATCGTATTTCTCGCTCACGCATGTGAACGAGCAACTGACGATGCGTAATTTCTATTTGGAACGGCAGGTTGCTCAGTTACGTCGTCTTTATGGGGAACTGACCAGCGACACCAGTGTGCTGGAGCGGCAGGAATTGCAGTTCTTAGGTCAGTATCACCTTGTACCAGCGAAGGTCATCACGAATGAGTTGGACAAGGAAGAGAACCTGATTACCATTAACTGTGGTTCTGCTGATGGCGTAGATGTTGGAATGGGTGTTGCCTGTGGACAGGGTATTGTCGGTGTGACCTATCTGGTATCTGACCATTATACGGTAGTGATTCCGGTATTGAATACATCCTCACGTATCAGTTGTGCCATTCGTGGACACGGCTATTTCGGTGTCCTTCGTTGGGATGGTAAGGATGCGGGTGTCGCTTATCTGGAAGATATTCCGCGTCATGCCCGTTTCAAGCGTGGCGACTGGGTAGAGACGAATGGCTATTCATCGATATTCCCCCCGGGTGTCCTTGTGGGTAAGATAGAGACGGTCTACAATTCTGTGGATGGTTTATCCTATCGCGTGAAGGTTCGTCTGTCTACGGACTTCGGACGTTTGAGGGATGTTGTCGTCATCAACGATAAGTCTATTGAGGAACGTGTCCGCTTATTGCAGTCTGCACGTGATTCCCTGAAATTGAATGTAAAGGAATAAGGTCATGCCCATCGATTTCTTGAAACGGTTAGGATTGTTCTTCGTCTTTGTGTTGGCACAGACGATGGTATTAGGTCGTATACATCTGTTCGGCTATGCTACCCCGTTGCTCTATGTCTATTTCGTGGCGATGTTCAATCGTAACTATCCTAAATGGGCAGTACTCTTATGGAGTTTTGCTATGGGATTGACGATTGATGTGTTCTCGAATACGCCTGGTGTGGCAGCGGCATCCCTTACATTGATAGGTGTCATACAGCCTTATTTCCTGGAACCTTTTATTCCTCGTGACTCTGTTGACGATCTTCGTCCTTCCATCCGTACCATTGGTATGGTGAAGTATGTCTATTATATTACCGTACTGGTAGTACTCTATTGTATAGTGTTCTTCTCTTTGGAGGCTTTCAACTTCTTCAATTGGATGGATATCCTGAAGAGTGTGGGCGGCAGTGCTGTGATTACCTTATTGCTGATATTGACCTTTGAAAGTGTTTCGAGCAAGTAGGGCATGAAGGAATATGGGCTTGAGAACCGACATTATGTGATAGGCGGCGTGGCAATTGCCATTGTCGTTATCTACATCATCCGTCTTTTTGTCTTGCAGATCATGAGTGACGACTATAAGAAGAACGCCGACTCAAATGCTTTCCTTAAAAAGATAGAATATCCTGCCCGTGGCGTCATTACCGATCGCCAAGGGAAACTGTTGGTATATAATCAACCTGCTTACGATATCATGGTCATCATGAACGAGGCGAAGGATCATCTGGACACCCTTGAGTTCTGTCAGGCATTGAATATCACCCGCGAGGAATTCGACAAGCGCATGGAAGAAATCAAGGATCGTGGCAAGAATCCCGGTTATAGCCGTTTCACCCAACAGATGTTCATGAGTCAGTTGTCTGACAAGGACTTCTCTGTCTTTCAAGAGAGGATGTTCCGCTTCCCTGGTTTCTATGTGCAGCGTCGTAGCATCCGTCAATACCAGTATCCCTATGCGGCTCATGTGCTGGGTGATGTGGCAGAGGTGTCCCCTTCGGACATTGAGGCAGACGACTATTATATCCCTGGCGACTATATCGGTAAGTTGGGTGTGGAACGCAGTTATGAGAAACAACTCCGTGGCGAGAAGGGTATGCAAATCCTGTTGCGCGATGCCCATGGTCGTATACAGGGACGCTATCAGGATGGTGCCTTCGATCGCCGACCTGTGCCTGGCAAGAACCTTACCCTTGCCCTTGATATGGAATTGCAGGAATTGGGTGAAAAGTTGATGGAAGGAAAAATCGGTAGTATCGTTGCTATTGAGCCTTCGACGGGTGAGATCCTATGTATGGTGTCCTCGCCTTCGTATGATCCTCGTATGATGGTGGGTCGTGCCCGTTCCAAGAATCATCGTCTGTTAAGTCAGAACGTATGGAAACCCTTGCTGAACCGTAGTATCATGGGACAGTACCCCCCGGGTTCTACCTTTAAGACCACGCAGGGACTGACCTTTATGAGTGAGGGCATCATTCATCCTACACATACTGCCTATCCTTGTGCTCATGGTTTCAATTTCAAGGGACTGCATGTAGGCTGTCATGGTCATGCGGCTCCCTTAGCATTGGTTCCTGCCCTCTCTACTTCCTGTAACGGTTATTTCTGCTGGGGACTTTATTACATGATTAACCAGAACATCAGCAAGTACGGTAGTGTGCAGAACGCCATGAACAAATGGCGCGACTATATGGTGAGCATGGGCTTCGGCTATCGTCTGGGTGTTGACTTGCCGGGCGAGAAACGTGGACTGATACCTAATGCCGACTATTACGATAATGCCTACAAGAAGTCGTGGAACGGACTGACGGTGATCTCTATTGCCATCGGACAGGGTGAGGTGAATGCTACACCGTTGCAGATTGCCAATCTGGGCGCTACCATTGCCAACCGTGGTTGGTTCATCACCCCGCATGTTGTCAAGAAGGTACAAGGTGAGAAACTGGATACGCTTTATACAAAGCGTCGCTATACAATGGCAAAACGGGATGCCTACGACTATGTGGTGGCAGGTATGCGTGCTTCGGCAACGGGTGGTACCTGTCATGAATTGGCGAAATACGACTTTGTGGCGTGTGGAAAGACCGGTACGGCACAGAACCGAGGTCATGACCACTCGGTGTTTATGGGTTTTGCGCCTATGGAAAATCCGAAGATTGCCGTTGCCGTCTATGTGGAAAACGGTGGATGGGGTGCTACCTATGGTGTTCCTATCGGTGGTTTGATTATGGAAAAGTATATTCACGGGAAACTCTCGGAGGCTTCCGAAAGGAAAGCAACAGAGTTCCAACACAGACATATTACTTATGGCAACACAAGCAGGTAAACAGACAAGCGTATTACGCTCTATTGACTGGTGGACGATATTGATCTATATCGCCCTGTTGTCGTTTGGTTGGATCAGTGTCTGTGGTGCCAGTTATTCCTATGGTGACACGGATATCTTCAGCCTTGATACCCGTTCGGGTATGCAGATTGTCTGGATAGGCACGTCTATCGTATTAGGTTTTACTATTCTGATGTCAGACGACCGTTTCTACGATACGTTTGCCTTTATCATCTACGGTCTGTTGCTGTTATTGTTGTTTGCCACCATCTTCAATCCTCATAGTATCAAAGGTTCCAGATCGTGGCTGGTGCTGGGACCATTACGTATACAGCCTGCAGAGTTTGCGAAGTTCGCAACGGCACTCGCTTTGTCGAAACTGATGTCTACCTATGGTTATAACATCCACCAATGGAAACATTTCGCAGCGACACTGGCAATCATTCTGCTTCCCATGGTGTTCATCATATTCCAACGTGAGACGGGTTCTGCCTTGGTGTATTTCGCTTTCTTCCTGATGTTCTATCGGGAAGGAATGCCTGGCTCTGTGCTTTTCACAGGTGTAGCAGCAGTCATCTATTTCGTAGTGGGTATCCGTTATGCGGAAGTCTATATGGGTGATTCACCGACTTCGGTAGGAAAGTTCACTGTGCTTCTGCTGATACAGTTGTTCACGGCAGGAATGGTGTGGATATACGGAAGGGATAAGAAACTGGCATGGCGCATCGGACTCTGTTGTCTGGGTGTCACCTTATTCTCTTTGCTGCTCTTGAAACTTCCCTTTGATATTGTCTATATCCAACTGGCGATGACGGCTATCCTGATTCTCTATCTGGTATGGGAAGGCTTGGGCAAGCGTTTCCGTAATTACTATTTCATCGCGCTGTTTACCTTAGGTTCGGTAGGCTTCTTCTATGGTGCCGATTTCATTCTGAACAATATGATGGAACCTCACCAGCGTACGCGTATCAACGTACTGTTGGGCTTAGAGGAAGATTTACGTGGTGCCGGCTATAATGTCCATCAGAGTGAGATAGCCATCGGTTCAGGTGGCATTGAGGGCAAGGGTTTCCTGAATGGTACACAGACCAAGTTGAAGTTTGTGCCCGAGCAGGATACGGACTTTATCTTCTGTACGGTAGGTGAGGAAGAAGGTTTCTTGGGTTCGGCAGGTGTGTTACTGTTGTTCCTTGCCTTGATACTACGACTCATCTATCTCTCGGAACGACAACCGTTCCGCTTTGGGCGTGTCTATGGCTATTGCGTACTCAGCATCTTCCTCTTCCATGTGTTCATCAATGTGGGAATGGTGTTGGGACTGACACCTGTGATTGGTATTCCGTTGCCGTTCTTCAGTTATGGTGGTTCCTCTCTGTGGGGCTTCACCATCTTGCTGTTTATCTTCCTGCGTATTGATGCGAGTCGCAACCTCATCAGGTCGTAAGCAGCGTTTCCCTATTTCTTGAGAGTAACACCGATATCCGCGATGCCGGGTAGGATTTCCCGTTTCATGTCATGACGGATCGTCACTTGCATAGAGTCTCCTTTCTGTAGTTCTACGGTAGTGAGATGGAAGTTGTATTGGTAATGCCCGATACCAGGTCCCTTTGCATTACCGTCATCACCGATGAGGCTACATTCCAACGTGTCACTGAAAGTCTCATACGAAGGAAACACCGTCTGGTCGATAATCAGGGTGACACCCGTGAAAGGGTAATGGTTGTTGATTCTTATTCCGATCTCTTCCTCGTAGGTTCCGGCAACCTTGATGGGATCGACGCTGAAAGAGACTTCATCGTTCTTCTCCCATCCGGCAGTAGGTACATGCTTATATTCGCTGTAGATGATGCCGGCATGACAGGCTGTCAATACCAACACCATACAGACCCCTATATAATATAATAAGGTGTACTTACTCTTTCTCATCTCTGGGTTTCTGATCGTGCTTGGGTTTCTTGTGCTTCTTCTTTTTCTTCTTTGCCTTGTCGAAGCGGTTGATGTTCTCCTGCGTAGCCAGGTCGAGTGGACGCTTAGGTTCTTGTTTCTTACCGTCTTCCTGCAGAGAGAGCGGTTTCTCGCCGTTCTTGTTCATCTCGATAATCTGTTTGGCACGCTCTGCGGTGATGGTTTCGAGATTGGCAGCGATGTTCTTGTCGGTAGAGTAGGATATCAGTCCTGCCAGAATATCTGCCTTGAAATAGTGGTATTCTGCATCCTGTGTCTGTAGGATGATGTCTTTCGAAGGTAGTTTACGACCTGCTTCTACGTAGTCGTCTACCTCGTAGTTTAGACAACACTTCAGTTTGGCGCACATACCAGCCAACTTCTGGGGATTGAGAGAGATGTCTTGGTAACGGGCAGAACTGGTGCCTACGCTCACGAAGTTCTTCATCCACGTAGCACAGCAGAGTTCTCTGCCACAGGGACCTGTTCCTCCGATGCGTCCTGCTTCCTGACGGGCACCAATCTGTTTCATCTCGATGCGTACGTGGAAGGCTACTGCCAAGTCCTTGATCAACTGGCGGAAGTCCACACGCTCGTCAGCGATGTAATAGAAGATAGCCTTGTTGCCGTCGCCTTGGTATTCCACATCACCGATCTTCATCTTCAGTCCCAGTCCTTTGGCTATCTGTCTGCTCTCAATCATCGTACTGTGTTCACGGCGTTTTGCCTCGTGATACTTCTCCATATCCACAGGACGGGCAATGCGGTAGATGCGTTTGATATCGTCGGCACTCTTCAGGTTGGCTTTCTTGATTTGCAGTTTCACCAGTCTTCCCGTCAGGGTCACTACACCGATGTCGTGTCCGGGGTTAGCCTCTACGGCAACGATGTCGCCTTTCTTCAAGTCGAGGTTGTTCACATTATGGTAGTAGCCCTTGCGGGTATGCTTGAACTGTACCTCTACCAGATCTGTCGTATCGGTATTCCCAGGCACATCAGCCAGCCAGTCGTAGGTGTTCAACTGTCTGTCCTGTCGTCCTACGGCTTTGCTGCACAGTCCTCTGTCGCAACCGGTTTTTATTTCAAGGTCTCTTAAGCCCCCTAAGTTAGGGGGTTGAGGGTCTGAACGACCCACCATGATATTATTATCTTCTTTCATTTATATGTTGTTTTATTATAGAATCTTTGTTCAGACCCCCATCCCCCTAACTTAGGGGGCTTTGGCTATCAATAGTACGATCATCTGTAGTGCCATGTCAAAGAACACGATCTTCGCATTGGCGTTTTGCCCGATGTCACGGATGGCTTTGTTTACCAGTTCACTGATGGGAATGACGTTCGCTTCGTTGATGAAACGGGCGAAATTCTGGGCAAATTCCTCTTCGCGCTGCGACATATAGCAGAGGTCGGGATTTTGGAAGTTATAGACGAAGTTCTCGCGGATGAGTCGCAGGAAATAATCCAGAAAGCGTTTCTGTCGCTCTCGTCCCATCGATGCGATACGTTCACTCCATGTCTTCAAGTCCTTCACTCTTCGCTGGTAGGCGAGTCGCATCAGCGTTTGGAACATATCGAGAAACAACTCGTTCTCCGAGTCGGTACTCAACAGTTCCAGTGCCTTCAGCCAACTGCCGTTTGCCATACGGGCTACCCGCTGGGCTGTCTCTTCGTTGAGTCCTCTGCGTTCTATCAGTGCCTGTCGGATATCCTCGTCGGCAATGCGCTTCACATCTACTCGTTGTACGCGACTGCGAATCGTTTCCAATAGTTTGTCGGGCTCTTCACAGACGAGCAGGAACACTGTTTGCTGGGGTGGCTCTTCCAAGAGTTTCAGTATTTTGTTGGCACATTCGATATTCATGCGCTCAGGCAACCAGATGAGGCTCACCTTATAGCCGCCCTGACTCGACTTCAGTGATAGTTTATGCGTCAGTGCATCACTCTCACCTGACGTGATAATCGCCTGCTGGTTCTCTCCGCCCATCATCTCCAACCATTCGTTCATGGTGAAGTAAGGACCTTCCATCACCATCTCATGCCACTGGTTGGCGAAGTCATCGCTCACCGGCTTATGGTCGCTGTTCATCGACGAGAGTTTGATGGTGGGGTAGGTGAAGTGCAGGTCGGGATGTTCCCATTTGGCAAGCATCGCCTTGTCATTGGCTGTACGATTTAGCAGGTAGGCGGCGAATGCCATCGCGAGAGCCATTTTACCAGCACCCGTAGGACCGCAGAGCATCAGCGCATGAGGCAGTCGCTGCTCCTCTACCAGTTGCAGCAGCCTCTCTTGCACTTCCTTCTGTCCTATGACCTGCTCAAATCCCATTCTTCAACTCTTCAATTCTTCAACTCTTCAATTCTTCAACTGTCAAAGCAATCGTTTTGCGACTTCCACGACACTATCCACTGCCGACACCGTATAGAAATGGATGTTCTTTACCCCATGCTCGTAGAGATCGCGACACTGTTGTGTGGTCCATTCGATACCCAATTGGCGGGCTTGCTCGTCCGTCTTACAGACAGCAATCTCTTTGGCGAGTGCCTCAGGAATATCACAATGGAATGTCTTAGGTACGACGGTCAACTGACTCAGTTTCGCCATCGGTTTGATACCAGGAATGATGGGAATGGTAATACCCATCTCTCTTGCCTTCTCCACGAAAGAGAAGTATTTCTCGTTATCGTAGAACAACTGGGTTACGGCATATTGCGCCCCTAAGTCCTGTTTCTGTTTCAGATATTCCATATCCCTTTCCAGATTCGGTGCCTCTTCATGTTTCTCTGGATAGCAAGCCACACCGAAGTCGAACTTCGGACCTGGATGCTTGATAGGGGTGCCGTCGGCAAAGAAACCCTCGTTGAAGCGTACCACCTGTTTGATGAGGTCGGTGGTATGCGCATGTCCGCCAGGCGTCGGTGTGAAGCGACTGTCTTCCTTTGCTTTGTCGCCTCGCAGCAACATCAGGTTACGGATGCCCAAGAACTGTAAGTCGAGCAGTTCGTATTCAATCTGCTCAATGGTCTGACCACTGCATATCACATGTGGCTCTACGGGGATGTCGTAACGGTTCTGGATAGCGGCGGCAATGGCAATGGTACCTGGACGGCGACGGATGCGCTGTCGTTCAAACTGCCCGTTTTCCAACTCTTTGTAGATATACTCCGAGTGATGCGTTGTGATATTGATAAACGCAGGATTGAAGTCCACGAGTTTATCAATCGTCTGGAACAAAGCCTCTGTTCCGTTACCCTTCAGCGGAGGCAAAACCTCGAACGAAAAACGCCTCTCCCCTGTATCTTGTTTGATATAATCTGCTACTGTCATATTCGCGTATGTACACAATATGTTGCAAAGATACAAAGAAGTGAGGAAAATACAAAAGGAAAACTAGTTTTTCTTTTTATTTTCGAGCGAAAGTACCTTCGACGAAGTCAAAGATACAAAGAAGTGAGCGAAATGCCAAATTATTTGGGTTTTTCGTTACTTCATGCTTTTTTCAGAGTTAGGTGCCGCCTATCGGGTCGATAGGTACGAGCAAACGCCTCGATAGGTGCCGCCTATCCATGCGATAGGTGCCGCCTATCTCAAAGAAAAGTGGCGGGTTTCTCATAAATAATAGGATAATTCCGTTTTCTTATGCCTTTCGGCATTATTTGTCTATCTTTTTCGAACAAATACGTCCTCTTTAACAAAATTTAAAGGGTGACTTTTAACTCTTAACAAATTCTATTGTATCTTTGCAGGAATAACTAGAAATTATACTAACAAAAATGAATAAGAAAGATAATTTAAAGTGGTTACTTGTACTCACCACAATGGTCAGTGGTCTGGCTTCATGTGGAATAGACATGCCCAAGGAAACAAAGACATCGTTTGAAACGATGACGGTAGAGAAACAGGACATCACGGTGCCCGTGAAGTTCAGCGCAAAGATGAAGGGACAGTCGGATGTGACTATCACGCCTCAGGTGAGCGGTCAGTTGATGAAGATTGCCGTCAGTGAGGGTCAGCAGGTGGCGAAGGGACAGGTGCTCTTTGTCATTGACTCGCGTAATGCGCAGTTGGAATTAGAGGCAGCACAGGCAAACCTTCAGGCAGCACTGGCTTCAGAGAACAGTGCAAAACTGGAATATGAGTCGAACAAGAACCTTTTCGAAAAGAATATCGTGAGTCGCTATATGCTCGATAATTCGGAGAATTCCTATAAACGGGCACAAGCATCCGTAGCACAAGCCCGTGCCTCGGTGAACCGTGCGAAAGTGAACTTAGGGTTCTGCACCATTTCGGCACCTGTAACGGGTGTTATTGGTGAAATATCCGTGCGCACGGGTGATCAGGTGTCACCAGCCACCCGCCTCACCATTGTCAGTGGTAATACGAATATGGATGCCGAGTTCGCGGTGTCTGAGGCACTTATCGAAGCATCGGTCTCAGCCGGTCTGACTCACGAAGACAAGATGAAGCACATAGCAGAGTTGCCGGATGTGACGTTCGTGATGAAGAATGGCACAGAGTACCCGCACAAGGGACGCATCACCAGCCTGACGGGCGTGGTGGATGCCACTACCGGCTCATTAGGTGCAAAGGCGTCGTTCCCCAATCCTGACGGTCATCTCTTCTCTGGTATTCAGGGTACAGTCGTGCTGCCGATTGCCAAGAAGGACGTGATGGTCATTCCGCAAACTGCGGTGGTGAAACTTCAGGATAAGCAACAGGTTTATAAGGTGAAGACTGACAGTACAGCGACAGCCGTTACGGTAACGACGGTCGATACAGGCAACGGCAAGGATTTCATCGTGACCAGCGGTCTTAATGTCGGCGACAAGATTGTGACCATCGGGGCTAATAATGTACAAGAAGGGCAGCAGGTTCTTTTCCCCGAAGCACCGAAAAACGAAAAGTAAACCATGAAGAATAATATTTTCATCAATAAATACGTGATGGCGTGTGCCATCAGTATCGTCATTGCGATGGTGGGCTTCATCTGCATGAAGTCACTGTCCATTGAGCAGTATCCCAGCATCGCACCGCCACAGGTGATGGTGACGACGAACTACACAGGTGCTGACGCAAGTACGATTATGAAGTCGGTCATCCAACCGTTGGAAGAAAGTATCAACGGTGTGCCAGGCATGACCTATATGACCTCGAAGGCTTCTTCGTCGGGCAACGTGAGCATCAGCGTGTACTTTGAACAGGGCACCGACCCCGACATGGCGGCGGTGAACGTGCAGAACCGTGTGTCGAAGGCACAAGCCTTGCTGCCTGCCGACGTGACGAAGGTGGGCGTCCAAGTGATGAAGATGCAGAGTAACATCCTGCGCATCCTCGCCATCAGGAGTTCGGATGGGAAATATGACGATGATTTCATCTCGAACTATGTCGATATCAACATCAAGCCGCGCCTGCAGCGTATTACAGGTGTGGGTGACGTGATGGCACTGGGTAATACCTACGCCCTGCGTATCTGGCTAAAGCCCGACGTGATGGCACAGTATGGCTTGGATCCTAATGATGTGTTTGCCGCCATCGGTGGACAGAGTTTCGTGGCAGCCACGGGTTCGTTGGGTGAACTATCGAAAAACAAATACCAGTACTCGATGGAGTACAAAGGTACGTTGAAGACCGTCGAGGAGTTTAACGACATCGTGCTTCGTACCACCGACGGCGGTCACCTCTTACACCTGAGCGACGTGGCAGAGGTGGAGATTGGTGCACAGAGTTACAGTTTCCTGTCAAACATCAACGGTAAACCAGGCATACTACTCATGGTGTTCCAGGCTCCTGATGCCAATGCGACGGAGGTGAACGCCCGCATCACGAAGATGTGTGACGATATGAAGGCGACGATGCCCGCAGGTCTGGAGTTTATTACTATGCAGACCTCGGACGACTTCCTTTTCGCCGCCATCCACAACGTGGTGGAGACACTCATCATCGCCATCATCCTTGTGATTCTCGTCGTGTTCTTCTTCCTACAGAACTTCAAGGCAACGATTATCCCGTCGATATCCATCTGCGTGTCGCTGTTGGGTACTTTCGCCATCGTCATGCTGGCAGGATTCTCGCTTAATATCCTAACGCTTTTCGCACTCGTGCTCGCCATCGGTACGGTGGTCGATGATGCCATCGTAGTCGTCGAGGCAGTGATGGCGAAGATGGAAAACGGCATATCGGATGCCCGTGAGGCTACACGCCAGGCTATGAGTGAGGTGTCAGTGGCTGTCATCTCGTGTACATTGGTATTCATGGCGGTGTTTATTCCTGTGACCTTCATGAGCGGTACGTCGGGCACCTTCTTTACCCAGTTTGGTGTGACTATTGCCTCATCCGTCGGTCTGTCGTGCGTGTCGGCACTGACGCTTTGTCCTGCACTCTGTGCTATCATGCTGAAAGCCTCGGAGGACAAGAGTGAGCGCAAATCGTTGTCGTACTATACGAAGAAGGCATACACCGTAAGCTATAACGCCATCTTCAACAAATACTCGAAGGCGGTTCAAAAGTTCATCAAGCGACCAATCCTGTCGTGGGGCGTGCTGGCGATTGCCGCTGTCCTGCTCATGTTCTTCATGAAGAACTTGCCATCGGGACTCGTTCCGCAAGAGGACCAGGGTGTCTTCCTCGCTGAGATTCGCGCGCCGGAGGGCTACACGTTACAGCAGACGCAGGAACTGACAAAACAGGTGGAAGAGAAGGTGAAGCAGATTCCCGAGTTGGAGAGTTTCGCCGTGTCGTGCGGCTACGGACTGGCATCGGGCAACGGATCGAACTTCGCCACACTCGTCGTCCGTCTGAAGCACTGGGATGAGCGTCCGGGTATGAACCATCTGATAGACCTCATCATCGGACGCTTCTACTATGCCTGCATGGACATCAAAAACGTGAAGGTGCTGCCCTTCCAGTTGCCGCAGGTACCAGGCTATGGTACGAGCAACAGTGTGAGTCTCATCGTGGAGGATCCTACGGACGGCGACCTGTCGGAGTTTGCCAAGAAAACCGAGCACTTCCTGACCAAACTGGCTGAACGTCCGGAAATCAGCATGGCGATGTCATCGTATTCAGAGCGCTATCCGAAGTATCGTGTCGAGGTGGATGCCACCCAGTGTGACCGTGCCGGTGTGTCGCCTAAGACGGTGCTCAGCACGCTCGGTTCCTTCTGCGGTGGAAGTTATATCGGTAACTTCAACCAGTTTGGTAAGGTCTATCGTATCATGGCGAGTGCCATGCCTGAGAGTCGTCTCGACCCGTCGTCACTGCAGAATATCTTTGTGAAGGTGCGTGGCGGTAAGATGGCACCCATTTCCGAGTTCGTCTCACTGAAAGAGATCGTCGGTCCGTCGAACATTGAGCACTTTAACCTGTTCCAGAGCATCACCTGTAACATCGTTGCCGCTAACGGCTTCAGTGAGGGTGAGGCGCATGAGGCTATCGCAGAGGTGTTTAAGCAGGAGATGCCCACTACTGCTACCTACGAGTACAGCAACATGTCGCGTGAGGTGGAGGAAACGGCTGGTTCGAATACCACCGCCCTCATCTATATCATCTGTGTGGTACTCATCTACCTTATCCTTGCATCGCTCTATAACTCGTGGTTCACACCGCTCGCCGTGCTGCTGAGCGTGCCCTTCGGACTGATGGGTGCCTTTGTCTGCGCCTACCTCGGTTCGCTGCTTCACCTGCCTGGCATGGACAACAATATCTACTTGCAGACGGGTGTCATCATGCTTATCGGACTGCTCTCGAAGACAGCCATCCTGATTACCGAGTTTGCCTCAGAGCGTCGTGCCCAAGGCATGAGCATCCGCGATGCGGCGTTCGCTGCCTGTCAGGAGCGTCTGCGCCCCATCTTAATGACGGTGGCAACCATGATTATCGGTATGATACCACTCGTCATTGCTGGTGGTGCCGGTGCTAATGGTAACCGTGCCCTCGCCCTTGGTGTCATCGGCGGTATGTCCGTAGGTACCATCGCCCTCTTGTTCGTCGTCCCTGCCTTCTTCATCGTGTTCCAGAAGTTACATGAAAAGTTTCAGGGTAAGACGGTTGAGGTGAACAATGAAGAAATAAAAACAGAATAATTAAAAATATTAGGCTATGATGAAAAAGAAATTTGTCTTTCAAACGATTCTCGTGCTATGTGCCCTCATAGTAGGAGCAGGAAGTGCGTGGGCACAAGAAACCTATGTGAAGTGGAAGAAAGTCGACTTTGATGCTTTGGCTAATGACGATGTCGTCGTGATTGTTGATTTGACGACAGGGCTGGCAATGACCAATGATAATGGAACCGACAAGAAGCCTGGCACTGTTGCTGTGAATTTGAATGCTGATAAGGACCGCATCATTGGCAGTGAAGAAAACAACGGGTTGCCTGCTAACATCTTATGGGTTGTGGAATTGGAAAATCCATATCCTCTGCTAAATATTAAATTTCACAATGGTGACGACCGTCTCCAGTATGATGACAGCAAACTATCTGTCGGACAAGAAAAAGAATGTATATTTACAGGTATAGAAAACAATTGTTTAAAAACTGTTAATATGAATACGGGAGATTCCTATAATCCCTACTACGTCGGCCTCAAGAACAGCATGATGAGTAAAAGTTGGGAAGTGAAGGTCGAAAAAGAAGGTGGCGGTGTTGACGATGATATCAAGGATTCGCAGATTGCAATCTTTAAGAAAGTGGATGATGCCCAGCAATTTGTATCCTTGAAGTTTGCATCCGACAACTATGCTGTAGAATTATCAAACGTAACGTTGACACCAGGCATCACCTGCACGGGAGCACCAGCGTCGGATATTACATGGAGTAGTAGTAACACAAGTGTGGCATATTTTGAAAATAATAATAATGGTGTTTTGTCATTTATCGAACGTGGCACCGTAGTGATTACAGCCTCTGTAGATGAGACCGAGAATCACGATAAGGCTTCAGCCACCTGTACGGTGATCATCGATGATCCTACATCGGAAGTGCCAGGCAGTAAGAATAATCCTTTCACCGTGGCTCAAGCCAAAGAACTGGCTGAGAATGGAAGCGTTAATGTCAATGATATTACCGTTTATTTGGAAGCCAATTGCAACTATTACATTCAGGGTATCATCTCCAAGGTTGGCGGTGGTATCTTCGATATGTTTGGTGATATGGAAATCCCTGGCATGGATGATATGGACTTTGACTTGGATGGAATAGCCCTTCCTGGCATGGGTGACAATGGCACATGCTCATACTATATCTCTGATGACGGTACGAAAGACGGTCACATGAAGGTGATAGACGGTCATGGCACAGTTGAGATTGTTGACAATGCACTAACATATTCTTCTCTGTCATCCAGTTCCCTCAGCCCAGGCGACAAGGTAATTGTCTTTGGTCCGTTGGTATATACAGAGGATAAGAGTATGTTCTCCGGTATCGGAGGAACAGGAGGCGGTGATAGCGAACCACAATATTCTGCCAAAGTGGATGCTGGCAACTATCTTCAAGATATTACCCATGTCTTGGTTGTTAACAACATTTCAGACATGAGGGTCAATACCACCAAGCCCTCTGAACAACTCTATATTATTAGCAATTTAACAACAGGTACTGCTGGAGCACCTGTGTTTAAGTCCAGCGACGAAGAAGTTGCCAAATGGGTGCAGAACGAAGCAGGTACGGACAGTACCTTTACAGCACTCAAGGACGGTACCGCTATGATTACTGTGAAAGTGAAGGTAACGCTACAGGAAGATGATCCTGCTACTACTGATGACAACGAAGAGAAGTCATACACCATGAAGCGTAAGTTCTCCGTAAAGGTGATTTCCCGCGACAAGGATCCTAATGGCTTGAAGGATGGTAAGTATGTTTTGGTAACTGATCCCTCTCAGTTGGCAGATGGCAACAAACTCCTGATTGTCGGTATGGATGGAGAAACCCCCGATGTCATGAAGTCTGAAGATTCGATGATGGGAGGCAAGAGTGCTGAAGCAACCAATTTCTTAACGGTTGAAGAGGAGGATGTCATTGTCACTGTTCCCGATGGTGCCTTAGAAGTAACTCTTGAGAAGTATGACGACACTTATTGGCGTTTCAGGGCAAGCAACAATGAATATCTCTATGCTTCCGACAAGGACTCAGAAGGTTCTGATGATGGCTTTGACATCGCCTCCATGTTTGGCGGCGGCGGTGCAAAGTTGAAGTTTGGTACAGAAGACTATCAGGGCGACAGCCTGAAGGCGACTATTGCTATTGATGCATCAGGCAATGCTACTATCAAATATAAGTTTGATGATAGACAGAAAGACACTGGTGATGGACCAGAGACTGTCAAGGCAAAGAATAGGATTAAGTTCGGTACTAAACTCGACTTCAACATGCCTGGTGGTGGCGGTGACAGTGACATGGATTTCAGTGCTATCTTTGATAGTTTCTCCATGCCGTCATTCTCCGCTTACGACGAAGATGATGATACGCACACACTGCCTCGCATCTATTGTTTCGTACAGTACGATTCATACGAGTTCACTGTTGGAGAAGCGAAATGGGCAACACTGGTCAGTGCCTACGATGTAACACTACCTGACGAATTCAAGGCGTATGTGGTTACTGATGTAGAGGAGAATGCAATCACGTTAGAGCAAGTCACTACCGCTCTGAAGGGTGGTGTACCTTATCTCATCAATGCTCCAGAAACACAGGGTACTTATGAGATGAATCAAACCACTGAGGCTCCCGAGCCTACAACGAACTTGCTTAGGATCAGTGATGCAGAGACGGAAGGAACCAGTGAAAGCAGTAATGTTTATGTTCTTGCTAATAAAGAAGAAGGTGTTGGCTTCTATCGCTGGACAGGCGGTCTGTTAGGTGCTGGACGTGTCTATCTGCCAGGAGATGCCTCTGCTTTAAGTAATTTCCTTGGTTTCGATGATGAAACGACAGGCATTCATTCAGTTGACAGTTTACCGTTTACTGTTGACAGTTATTACGACCTTAGCGGTCGCCGCGTTGAGAAGCCGACGAAGGGTATCTACATTGTAAATGGTAAGAAGGTGATTATAAAATAAAGTAGAGGAGGATTATACAATGAAAAAAATATATTTGAAACCGGAAATAGAAGAGATCGTCCTCCCGTATCAGCCTTTATTGGCTGGCTCACTGGGAAAGAAAGACGGTGATGTGAGTGAGTTCAATGATTTGCTCTCTCGTGATATCGATGACATATTGTTCGATGAATAAATATAAGATGAAAAGACTTTCAAGTATCATTGCTGCTGCAGCCGTGAGTTTCATGCTCACGGGCTGCGGCTTATATAATAAATATGAGCAGAAGACGGAAACGCCTGCCGATGCTTTCGGTACGATACAGGATGCTAATGCAGGTGGTGCTTCCCTTGCCGAAATGTCATGGCGCGAGTTCTTCATCGACCCACTGCTTCAACAACTCATCGAGCAGGTGCTGGCAAATAACACCGACCTGAACTCTGCCCGTATCGCAGTAGAGAAGAGTGAGGCGTCACTGACGACTGCCCGTATGGCATACCTGCCGTCGCTCTACTTCTCACCGCAGGGTACACTCGCCAAATTCGACAATAACCCATGGTCGAAGACCTATAACCTGCCGTTGCAACTATCCATGGATGTCGATGTGTTCGGCTCTATCACCAATAAGAAACGGGCTGCGAAGGCAGTTGTTTTACAGGCTCAAGTGCGTGAGGAAGCCATACGTGCCAACCTCATTTCAACCACTGCCCAACAGTACTATATGTTGCAGTTGCTTGACCGCCAATTGGAAATCCTGACCCAAACAGACAGTCTGTGGAATGCGTCGTTAGAGACGCAGAAGACACTATGGGAGAACGGTAAGTCGTATTCCACTGCCGTTAACCAGATGGAGTCGTCCTATTTGAATGTGAAGACCCAGATTGTGGATACGCGTCGTAATATCCGTGCTACAGAGAATGCCATCAGTCGTCTGTTGGCAACCTCGCCGCAGCATATTGAGCGCAGCAAGTGGGGATCCTCGGCATTGGAAAAGAAACCTGAGAACATGGTCGGTCAGCGTATGTTCGACCCACAGTTCCTGAAAATCGGTGTACCAGCCGCAATGCTTGAACTGCGTCCCGACATCCGTATGGCAAATCACGCCATGGAAGAGGCGTTCTATAACACACAGGCTGCCCGTGCTGCTTTCTTCCCAGGTATCACACTGACGGGAACAGCAGGATGGACCAATAGTGCAGGAAGCATGGTCGTCAATCCAGGTAAACTGTTGCTCAGCGCCGTTGGCTCACTCACACAACCGATTTTTGCTCGTGGCAAGTTGAAGGCGAACCTGAAGATCAACCAACTGACACAGGAAGACCTACAGAAGAAATACGTACAGACCGTCATTGATGCAGGCAACCAAGTGAATGAGGCGATGGCAGACTGTCAGGCGGCACGTGAGAAGTTTGCCTACTACCGCCGTCAAGTGGAGGTGCTCTTCGATGCTTATACGGGTACTCACGAACTGATGGACAACGGCAAGGCAAACTATCTTGAAGTGCTTACCGCTCAGGAGAGCCTGCTCAACGCACAACTTAGTGAGGCGTCGAATATGTATAAAGGGGCTCAGGCAGTTATTGCGCTCTACATAGCCCTTGGAGGCGGCACGAAATAAGTATCATTTCTTTACCCGATAGATACGGAAAGACATAGGGGGCAGGTCATCGAGTAAGATGGATGCCCCTTTTCCTTCGTCTACCTGAATGGTTCCCTTTTGTGGTGTGATGAGTTCTGGCTTGCAGATAGAGTTCTCATCATCCATACCGCTATGAGAGAGGGTGAGTGTCTGTGCCGTGCGTGTTCCCTTCATACCTGTGAGGTTGAAAGAGACGGGCTGTGGCTGTTTCGAGGTATTGGCAATCTTGATGATGACCTCGTTGGTCTTGCCATCGAAGGCGGCAGAAGCGAAGAGTCCATGCTGTCCTGTCTGGTTTGCCACAGGTTTCTTATCCATCGTCAATGAGAGCACATTGGTGCCGGCATTGGTGGCATAGAGTTGTTGCACGTAGTAACTGACGGTCTTGAACATCTGCGTATTGTCATACCATATCTGGTCAGGACGCCATTGCCATCCGTCGACATGGGCGAAGAGGGGAGCAGGACTGGTCATCTGGACGATATCGGCATTCCTTTCGAAACTCGTCATGAAGGCAGCCTCGAGGATAGCAGCCTCATAATGGTTCCATTTCTTGCCCTTTCCATGACAGGCATACTCGCCAGCAAACACCTTCGGACCTTTACGGTCGTAGGTGTCGTAACGGAGTCCGTGGGTCAGGAACCATTCTTCATCGCGATAGTAATGCTCATCGACAAGGTCAGCCTTTAGTTCCTTCATGGCTTTCCAACCGTCTTCAAAACGATAGGTGTTATCAGGGGTGTCATCGGGCATCGGACCACTACTGCCTACTATCTTTATCTCAGGATATTGGGCACGGATGGCTGCCACGAAGGGCTTTAGACGCTCGTAATAGAACTCACCCCACTGTTCATTACCCACACCGATATATTTCATGTTAAAAGGAGCGGGATGTCCCATGCCAGCACGGATCTTTCCCCATTTGCTCGTCACAGGACCGTTGGCAAACTCGATGAGGTCAAGACAGTCATCAATATAAGGCTGTAATTCGTTTAGAGGTACGTGCGCACTCTCTTTGTCCCAGTTCTGGAACTGGCAGGCGAGACCTACACTGAGGATAGGCAACGGCTCAGCACCAATATCCTCGGCAAGTTGGAAGAACTCGAAGAAGCCGAGACCATACGACTGGTAGTAATCAGCGAAGTAACGATAATCGAACGTATGTTCCCAACGGTTCTGGTTCAAGGGACGGTTCTCTACAGGACCGATAGTGTTCTTCCACTGGTAACGTGTATCCAAGTCAGTACCCTCTACGATACAACCGCCAGGAAAGCGGAAGATGCCTGGATGAAGGTCGGCAAGAGCCTGGGCGAGATCACGGCGCATACCGTTCTCACGGTTCTTGAACGTATGGACAGGGAAGAGGGAGATATGTTCGAGTGCGACACTATTGTTTCCTTTGAGGAAGATGCGCAACTTCGCATGCTTATTCGTTTGGGGCGATGTCAGGTTGATGGTATATTTCTTCCAGTCAGCGGACGTGATAGGTAGTTCTTGTTCTACCAGTTCCTGTCGCTCTTCCATCGAACGCTCGTTGATGATTTGCACGCGAATGGTGCCATCACCCTTCGGTGCTTTTGCCCATACGGAGAAACGATAGACTTCCCCTTTCTCGATACCGATGCCAAAGTAGCCCTCATTGATAAGTCCTGTACGACGATCGTTATGTCCTGGATCGGAAAGGATAACATAATGGGGACAACGCTCGAAGGGACCATCGTCCATCACGTCGACACAACCGAAAGCCTGCCATCCCATCAGATGCTGTGGAAACTCGAACGAACGGTTCTTGATAAGTTCACCATAGAGCCCGCCATCAGCGGCATAGTTGATATCCTCAAAGAAGATACCATACATGGTCGACTGGATAGGGGCACCGAGTTTCTTGGTGTTGACATCGATAAATGCTGTCTGCGCAACAGATGCCAATGTCATCGACATAGCAAATGCTGCAGTGAGTAGTTTCTTGTTCATAGGTAGAATATTCTTGTAGCAATATATTTGTTGCCACAAAATTAGTTAAAAAAAGACGCAATTGCAAGGAATTTATCAAAAAAGCAGTACTTTTGTAAGTAATTTAGAAAATAATAACATAAAACAATTTATATGGAGTATCAAAAGAGAGGTAGTACGTCCTACCTGTTTTCTATCGTTCTGGTCGCCGTATTAGGCGGTCTTCTTTTTGGTTATGATACCGCAGTGATCTCTGGTGCAGAGAAGGGTCTTCAGGCATTCTTCATGGAGGCCAAGGACTTTGCCTACACCGACGGTTGGCATGGATTTACATCGGCAAGTGCCTTGATCGGTTGTATCATCGGTTCTGCCCTTTCCGGATACCTTGCTACGAACTTGGGTCGTAAGAAGTCTCTGATTATTGCAGGACTTTTGTTCTTCATCTCGGCATTAGGCTCGATGGACCCGGAATTCTTGTTCTTTACTTATGGTGAGCCGACCTACTCACTGCTCATCATGTTCAACATCTATCGTGTCATTGGTGGTATTGGTGTAGGACTTGCCTCTGCTATCTGTCCGATGTATATCAGTGAGGTAGCACCTTCGAACATCCGTGGTATGCTCGTCTCTTGGAACCAGTTTGCTATTATCTTCGGTCAGTTGGTCGTGTACTTTGTCAACTTCTTCATCTTGGGTGACCATATCCAGCCGCTCGTAGAGGAGATGGGTAAGGGTATTGCTGCTATCAACCCCGCTGCACAGTGGACCGTGACGACAGGTTGGCGTTATATGTTCGGAAGTGAGGCTGTACCTGCAGGACTCTTTGCTCTGCTGATTTGTTTCGTTCCTGAAACTCCGCGTTACCTTGTTTCTGTTGGTAAGGATGAACGTGCCTTGGAGATTCTCGTGAAGATCAACGGTACAGAGCGTGGTGAGTTTATCCTGCAAGCCATCAAGGAGACACTGGTACAGAAGACCGAGAAACTGATGACATACGGTGCCCTGTGTATCTTCATCGGTATCATGCTCTCTGTATTCCAGCAGGCAGTAGGTATCAATGCCGTGCTCTACTATGCACCTCGTATCTTCGGTGATATGGGTATGAAAGACCCGATGATGTTGACGGTCTTCATGGGTATTATCAATATTACATTTACGCTCGTTGCCATCTTCACGGTGGAGAAGTGGGGGCGTAAACCGCTGCTTATCTCAGGTTCGTTGGGAATGGCCTTAGGTGCTATTGGTGTGGCAGCAACCTTTGGTAACGACAGCCTTGCAATGGTTACCGCTGCTTCCCTGTTGATCTACTCTGCTTCGTTCATGTTCTCATGGGGCCCCATCTGCTGGGTACTCATTGCCGAGATATTCCCCAACACCATCCGTGGTGCTGCTGTCGCTATTGCCGTTGCTTTCCAGTGGATTAGCAACTTCATCGTCAGTTCGTCGTTCGTGCCCATGTTCAACATGAAACTGGCTGGAGACGAGAACTTCGGACACTGGTTCACCTATGGACTCTACGGTGTTATCTGTATCATTGCCGCACTCTTCGTATGGCGTCTTGTTCCTGAGACCAAGGGAAAGACCTTGGAGGATATGACTAAGCTATGGCGTTGGAAGGGTTATGTACCTGGCGAAGGCGTTCATGAAGGTACGACCTATTCAGATCGTGGTGGTAAAGAGTAATCAATTAATGATAAAAATATAGTTATGAAACGAATTCTTGTAGCGGAAGATAATGACAGCAATTACTTGCTGATGACTTATATCCTGAAAAAGCATTACGAGTGCTTGCGTGCTTGTAATGGTCAGGAAGCCGTTGATAAGGTGGAATCAGAATCCCCAGACCTCGTATTGATGGATTTGAAGATGCCTGTGCTGAGTGGCTTGGAGGCTACTCGCCTGATTAGGGAGAAACATCCGACAATCCCCATCATCGCCTTGACTGCCAATGCCTTTGACAAGGATCGTGATGAGGCGCTCAAAGCAGGATGCAACGAGTTCCTGGCGAAGCCCGTCAGTGGTGCAGCGTGCTTGGAACTGATTGCCAAATATATTTAGGTGAACACTGAAGAAAGAAGAATGCTACCGCTTGGTCTTGAAGAATTCCTGCATCAAGTGGCGGCATTCTTCTTCTAATACCCCCTTTGTGACAGTCGTCTTGGGGTGAAGTACCTGCGGGGCATACTGATGGTAGCCCCGTTTTTCGTCTTCTGTCCCATACACTACCCGTGTTATCTGCGACCAGCCAAGGGCACCGGCACACATGCTACAGGGCTCAACGGTGACATACAAAGTACAATCTGTCAGGTATTTCCCGCCTAACTCATTGGCGGCAGCGGTGATCGCCTGCATCTCGGCATGTGCTGTCACGTCGTGAAGCGTTTCCGTCAGGTTATGGGCACGGGCAATGATATGGTCTTTGCAGACAATGACGGCACCAATGGGTATCTCGCCCTCGTCAAACGCTTGTTGCGCTTCGGCTAATGCCTTGCGCATATACTGTTCGTCTTTTTTTTGTAATTCTTCTGCTGTCATGTTGCAAAATTACAAAATAATTATCAATTGTCAATTGTCAATTATCAATTATTTCGTATCTTTGCCACATGGAATGGAAAATCATTCATATTGACGAGACCGATTCTACCAACCGCTGGCTTCGCGAATACAAAAAGCCAATGGCCAATAGTATGCAGCCAATCGCTGTATGGGCTGACTTCCAGACGGCAGGCAAGGGGCAGGGTAGCAATACGTGGGAATCAGAGCGTGGTAAGAACCTGCTGTTCTCGATTCTCTTCCATCCTAATGGTGTTCCTGCCAACCGACAGTTCTCTATTTCAATGGCAATCTCGATGGCGGTCGTCGATGCGCTGAGTCAGCAAATCGGTAACCTGAGTGTGAAATGGCCCAACGATATCTATTGGCAGAATGCGAAGATTGGGGGTATCCTCATCGAACATCGTCTGCAAGGACAGATGATCAAGGACAGCATCATTGGTGTCGGTATCAATGTGAACCAACGTGAGTTCCATAGCGATGCACCTAATCCAGTGTCTCTCTGGCAGATACATGGTCATGAGACTGATCGGGAGCAGTTACTGCATGACATCCTCGATCGTTTCTCTCGTTATATGGAGAGGGATGTGCGCGACGACTATATGCGGATGCTTTATCGACGCAAAGGGTTTTATCCCTATAGCGATGCCGACGGTACCTTCATGGCAGAGTTGGTCGATGTCGAGGAAGATGGTCATCTGCTGCTGCGTGATGATAATGGTCATGACAGGCGGTATGCCTTTAAAGAAGTCCAATTTATAACGTAATAACGTAATAACGATATAACGAAAAAGAAAAGATTATGGCAAAATTCAAGAGAATCCTTTTGAAGCTCTCGGGTGAGAGCCTGATGGGAAAACAAGGTTATGGTATTGACCCTGAGCGTCTGAACGACTATGCGCGTCAGATCAAGGAAGTCAGCGAGATGGGTGTACAGATTGGTATTGTCATCGGTGGTGGTAATATCTTCCGTGGACTAAGTGGCTCACAGAAAGGCTTCGACCGTGTGAAGGGCGACCAGATGGGTATGTGTGCTACGGTCATCAATTCCCTCGCCCTGAGTTCGGCATTAGGTGCTGTCGGTGTGAAGAACAAGGTGCTGACGGCTATCCGTATGGAACCTATTGGCGAGTTCTATTCTAAGTGGAAGGCTATTGAAGCATTGGAGGCAGGTTATGTCTGCATCTTCTCTGCTGGAACGGGCAGTCCTTATTTCACTACTGATACAGGTAGTTCACTGCGTGGAGTGGAGATTGAGGCAGAGGTGATGCTGAAGGGCACCCGTGTGGATGGTGTCTATACGGCAGACCCCGAGAAAGACCCCACTGCTACGAAGTTCAGTGAGATCACTTATCAGGAAGTCCTTGCCCGTGGTTTGAAGGTGATGGACCTCTCTGCTGTCTGCATGTGCCAGGACAACAACCTTCCCATCTACGTCTTCAACATGGATATCGTTGGTAACCTGAAGAAGGTGATGGACGGTGAGGATATCGGAACCCTCGTGCATCCGTAAATTGAAATAATCATGCAAAGAATTATCTTTGAATTCAGAAATTAAGAATTCTACATTAAAATTTGTTTATTTCGGAATTTATCTATATATTTGCAATCAAAGTGGGAAGGACTCACTCTGATATCTTTAGATTTAATAGTTATGAAACAGAAGTCACTATGGATGTTGACAATGCTATTGGCATGCTGCATCAGTCTTGTATTTTCCTCATGTACCGATGATGACGGAGTAGAACCTACGCCGCCTGCACCTGAAGGTCCGACGGTGGATCCCAGCGTGGAACCTATTGACCCTGTCCAGTGTACAGCAGCAGTGGAATTCGGTGATATAAGTAGCCTGCCTGAAGAATTACAGACAGCGCTGAAAAACCGTTTCCCTAATATGACAGCTAACGGGGATGCTGATATATGCTTCTGCAAAGCCAGTGATGTCGAAAAGTTCAGCGCCCAACTCCTAAAAGGCACCACCACCATCGTGGCGATGCCAGGCAATGGAGGCGCAATGGACAATATCATCAACCTTGCTGGTGGAGTGGTGCCGAAAAATACGGCTCCCATCCTGTTCTATGCCACCCAGAAATGGGGACAACACTACGTGATGTTGGACGGCGGTATTCCTTATGACCTAAATACCACTGAGGAAAAGGTGGAGTTTTATGAGAGACGTATCATCCCTCTGGTATATTGGCTGAATGAAGTGGAGACCTTCAAGAAGAACAGAAAACTGCGCGAGGAAGCCGCCCAGAACAACCAACCTTACAACTACGACGAACTCGTAGCCAACATCGAGGACGAGGGTCTGTATATGAAATACAACTTCCCGATGTCGCTGGACAATTCCTACATTCTTGAAGGCAATAAGTACGATCTCAAAGCGGCCAGCAGTGTTGATTATGGACTCCGCGTCTATCCGCTCTACAAGCAGTCGTGCCATGAGGAAAAGTCGGGCGATTACTACGTAGTGACTGCCGAAATCACACCTTATAACCAGAATATGTGGAAACCTTATTCTCAGCAAGTCGGCATTTTTGGTGACACGATGCATTTGAAGGGCTATTGGTTCCACAAAATGAGCACACACATCAAACTGGTGGACATGGACGGCAACGACATTCCAGGCATCGACTACAATCTGACGCCACTGCCCGAGAACGAAGACGATTCCCGTCAGTATTCTGAAGGTACGAGCAATACGGTGGGCGGCTCTGCATCGGCAGGCTTTGCCTCTGGCGCACCCACAGGCTCCTTGGGCCTCTCGTTCAGCCATACGGTGAACAGTACGGTGAGCTACTGCATGGATATCATCACATACACGCTGGACAGTTCCAGCCCCAACAGGGAAGTAAGCTATGTGTACGACTCCAAGGGTGTCACCCCCACAGATGATGAAGATGATGACAAGTATTTCCCCAAGAACTGCCGTACGCAGTGGACCGTACGCCAGGCATGGGTATGGTTCGTTCCCAGAGGACAAGCTGGCGTGGATGACAACAAAGACACCAAGTTCCAGATTCTGCTGAACAGCCGTATAGACTATCAGTTCTACTGGTGGGTATGGCATCCCATCATCCCTAACGAGAGCGGCGATACCTACACTTACACCCCTTGCATCGTTGAGAACTATGCATGGGAACTGCAGCCTCCTCACCGTGATAGCTGGGGACTCATCTCCATCAAGAGTGAATATACCGATGCCGTCATGACCACCATCAGATACTACATAACGGGCGAGGAAGAAAAAGACCCAGTGGCAGTTGACGATATGTCCTACCACCAGAGCGACTATGCCTTCATGGGACTGTCTGACAAGTATACCTACACCATCATCTACGAGACCAAAGACCCCAACACAGGTGAACACATGGACTCCTGGAAGTTCGAGAACGTGGAGGTACATCAGGGAAAGACAAAGGACGATGCCACCACCTCCCTCTCCACTGTCAATGCTACAAAGATAGATGAGAAGTAGAAAAAGTTAATGTGACAATAGTAAATGTAATAAGGCACTCCGTTTCGAGTGCCTTATTTTTTAGGGATGTCATAGTTTGCTCACTTATTGGATAAATTTCCCACGCTCGGAAAAAAGTTTAGAGTTTAAAGGTTTAAAAGATTAAGATATGGGATGATGTTGAGGATGACGGTCATCTGTTGCTGAGTGATGGACGGCGAGGACATCGGAACCCTCGTGCATCCGTAAAATATGTAGACTACCGTCCGCCCCTGAAGCCCCCTGGACGATTACCTCCAAAACCACCAGGTCTCTCACCCCAGCCTCCGCGACGCCCGCCACGATCATTGCGTTCGCCAGGACCGTTCTGACCACCAAAGAGATTCAGGCGATAGCTGACGTGCAACATGGCATACGAGGTAATGGCATTCACTTCCTGGTCGCGCCAGCCGTTGGCATTAACGGTTCGTGAGAAGTTGGTCTGCTGGTGCAGGATGTCATACCATTGCAGCATCACGGTCAGCACCTTTCCGCGCAGGAAACTATGCGACAGCTGAGCATTCCACAACAGTTCGTTGGTATTCAGAGTTTCGTCGGCATAGCCACGCTTACAGAACATGTGGAAATCGGTAGAGAGATCTGAGCCCCATGGTAGTGTGATCTTGGTATTGCCACCATACGAATAATTCCATGTTGTCAGATTGTTCGAGGCTTGCAGTCTGTTCTCAGTACGAGCGTAGGTGGTTCGTCCGTTTAGCGAGATACTTAACCACTTGTTGCGGAAACTGAGCGAGAGCGAAGGATTCACATTGTAGGTATGCGTCACGTTACGGTCAGGAATAGCCGTCCTGTTCAAGTTCACATAGCCCACACGGTGTGAGTAGTTGGCATTGATGGAACCGGTGATGTCCCATCTGTTCAGCGTGTCCAGTCCGATGGTGAATCCCATGCCGAAGTTGGCATTCCAGTTGCCGTTGATGTTCTCTGGTCGTGATATGCGTCCGCCAGTGGTCTCATTGTAGGTCACGATATTACCAATACTATTACTCGTCACCTGCCATCCTGCGTTGGCATTGAAACTCCAGTTGCGCTGTTGTTTGGGCACTTGGAATCCATTGCTGTCACTGACAATCGTTGGCTGTCGCATCATCTGGAAGTTCATACGGAGGTTCGAGTTGAAAGCAGGCTTCAGCCCAGGGTTACCCATCGTGATACTCAGCGGATTAGTATCATCGTAGATGTCGAGCAACTGCGTGATATTGGGTTGCTGTGTCTGTCCTCTGAACTGCACCTGCAGGTTGGTCTGCTGGTTGAATCGGTAGCGCAGGTTGAGTGTCGGCGATATGTTGGTCACATTGCGCACGGTGTCGACAGCATAGCCCAGATACTGCTGGATGAAATGCGAGCGCTGTGGCAGGAATGACACGCCTACGTTCATGTTGATTTTGTCTCGCACATAGCGTAGCTGTATCTCTGCCGTATGGTTATACTCCGTACGCTCCGAATAACGGCTCAAACTGGTACTGAGATAACTCTCGTAAGGATTGTCGAGGTAGCCGAAGAGGGTTGTCCAGTCACGATAGTCCTGTAGCACATTTGCAAAGGCTTCATCCGTATAGTTTGGGAAATCATAGGTGCTAGGATCGTTCTTCTGGTAGTTGTAACTGTAACGGTAGTTCAGCTGAAGGAACAGACCTTGCTGTCCGAATCCGCGAGACTGGTTACCTCGTCCGAAGGGGCCCCGCTGACGTCTATCGCCTTCTCTCCTTTCCTCCTCAACTCCTTCTCTACTAAAAGTAATCAGTGGCTCCGTATAGGTGATACCCAACGAATAACTCAGGTTGTTGTTGGCGGATTCCGTATAGCGGTTAGTCTGATATGTCGAGTCCTCACCAAATTGATTTTTCTGCTGATACAGGCGTACTGCTGTGAGACTGGCGTTCTTGTCGTTGCCGTCGCGGTAGCTGAAGTTTGCAGTCAGGGCTACATTCCTGCCCTTATTGCCTATTCTGCGAAACAACTGTAGCTGCGTGTTGATATTTTTGTTATCACCATAGCGTAACGACTTATTCTGTCTGCTGTTCACCATCAGTTCCTGCCCATCGAAGGTCAACTGTTGACTAAGGTCGGCCAGAGGATCGCTCAGATAGTCGAAGGGATTAGCATTAAACGATGCCGAGGTTGAGAAACTCCTGTTGTCGTTGGTTGAGAAGCTGACATCTGGACGAAACGAGAGGGTGGTTTGGGGATTGATGGTCCATTGCAGGTTCATACTCCCTGTCCAGCTGTTGCTTCGACTGTAGCTCTGGCTGATGCTATTGGAGAAGGCACCACCGCGTGTATTCACAAAACTCTCTGATGCCGTTCGATTCCAGTTATCGGTATTGTTATGATCCCATGTCACGCGACCACTCAGTTTCAATTTGTTCTGCTTCTCATAGCTGATGTCCAGAGCCCCTGTCTTCTGCTCACGCTGTCCCTGCTGGTTGCCGCGTCCTCGTCCGCCTCGGCCTGTGAAGTTACGACCGTTCACATTGTTGGCATTGCCCATAAAAGTATAGCGCATGTCACCAAAGGGCTTCATAGCTGTTAGACGGATGCCGTAGCGACCATCCGTACCATAGCCGATATCAGGATTGGCCTGTAATCCCTTTCTGGCACTACGCTTGGTCACAAACTCCAACACGAAGTCGTCGTTGCCGTCATCAACACCCGTTAGCCGACTCAAGTCGCTCTTCTCGTCATAGGCTTTCACTTGATCCACCACATACGAGGGCAGGTTCTTCATCACCGCATCATTATTGCCAGTCATGAAGTCACGACCATCCAGTTTAAAACGCTTCACGTCCTTGCCGTTAATACTGATCTTGCCGTCATCGTCAATCTTCGCACCAGGTAGTGCCTCTACCAATGCCTCAATGACTGACCCTTCAGGCACACGATAAGCATCGGCATTATACACTACTGTATCGTCCTTGATGACCATCTTCGGCAGATTGGCTGTCACCACCGCTTCATCCAATTGCTGGGCATCAGGTTTCAGTGCTATTTTGCCAAGCGCCTGTGATTGACCTGCCGTCAGCGTCACACGCTGTTCTGATGTCTTATAACCGATATACGAGATGCGCAGCAGGTAGGAGCCCTCCCTGTTGGTATTCAATGAGAAATGACCTTGTGCATCCGTGAAGGTTCCACCCACAAACACCGTGTCACTCCTGCCTATACGATACAACTGTGCTGTAGCCCTCGTTAGCGCCTCGTTGGTGTCAGTATCCATCACACGTCCTGTCAGTGATGGTGTCTGTGCAGATACCATCAGCAGTCCAAAACAGCAAATAAACACCAATAGAAGTTGACGAAGATGTCTCATTTAGTCTTTGTTTATCTATCTATTTGACGAAAACATTCCCCATTAGTTTAATATGATGAAGAATTACCTACAAACAAATTGTCTACCCGCCACTTTTCTTTGAGATAGACGGCACCTATTGCATAGATAGCCCGTACCTATCGACCCGTTTGCTTGGGGGTATCTACCCGATAGGCGGCACCTTTCTTTTAAAAAAAACGAGGAGCCCAATCGGGCTCCTTTTATGATTCGCTAAACTCAACGTATTCGCCGTCAGTGTCGTCGTAGATTTTCTTGCTCTCGCGCTCAGCACGACGGTCGATGATGGTTTCACCCGTTGCCGTCTTGGTATGTACCTCAACGGGTTCCTCTTGGGGTTTCTCTTTTTGTTGGGCACGAGGCTCTGGCTGTTGTTGCTGACGCGGATTAGCCTGTTGAGCCGTTTGTGCGGTATAATGATACTGACGCTGTTGGCGTCCCGTCTCACTCTGATATCGATGTTCCCTGTTGATGGCCTCTCTCTTCGCCTTCATACGGGCTTTCTTGATAGCCTTGATGATGCGTCCGCCAGTGAGCAGCAGGATGAATACTACGATGAAAAAGACGAAAAGCAAAAATCCCATATCGTTACCCATAGTCTTAGGTGTTTTTAGTTAGTTATGATGTGAGTGATTTGTTATTATCGAGAGGATGATATACCATGCGATGATGGCTGCGAGTCCACTGATGCCGAGGAACGCCAACAGCGGAATACATGTGAGTAGGAAGATGTATTTCACTTCGTTGCCCTTCCATCCCCACGTCTTGAATTTCAATGCGAACATGGGAATCTCGGCAACGAGCAGGTAGCAGCTGATGAAGACACCACCTAGGATGATGAGACTGAGGTTAGAACTGATGAATGGTGCCGATTTCATCCAATTGCCTGCTCCTACAATGAGTGCTCCCCAAAACAGTGCATTGGCAGGTGTGGGCAGTCCTATGAATCCCATGGCTTGACGTTCATCGAGATTAAACTTCGCCAAACGCAGGGCGGAAAATGCAGCCATCACGAAAACAATAAACGGCAATAGTTCTGTCTCGGGTCTGAGATATTCAAAGATGATGGCAGAGGGGGCAAAACCGAAGGTGATGCAGTCGGCAAGGGAATCGAGTTCCTTGCCGATAGGAGAACTGACATGTAGCAGTCGTGCTACCATACCATCGAAGAAATCGAACACAGCACCAATCACGATAAACAGCAATGCCATATCGCATTTCCCCTGGAAAGCCCAATAGGTGGCAATGCAGCCAGAGATGAGGTTGCAGCACGTAATCGTATTTGGTATATGCTTCTTCATTTCTCTTACTTCTTACCTCTTACCTCAATTTGGCTATCACGGTCTGGTCACCTGTGGTGGGCTGGTTCATACCTACACAGACTTTCGTGTCGAGAGGCAGATAGACATCCACACGGGAACCGAGTTTGATGAATCCTAAGTGCTCGTCGATATAACACTCTTCCCCTTCCTTGGCATAGGTGACGATGCGACGTGCCAAAGCACCGGCAATCTGTCGCACGAGGACATCAACGCCCTCGGGAGTGGTAATCATGATATCGGCATGCTCGTTTTCCTCACTTGCCTTGGGCAGCCACGCCTTATGATAGTTGCCGTCCTCATGGTGTACAAACTTCACCTTGCCGTCAACAGGGAACCAGTTGGCATGTACGTTCAACGGACTCATAAAGATACTGATGAGCAGTCGTCTGTCGTGGAAATACTCGTTCTCGTCAGTTTCCTCAATAACCACAATCTTTCCGTCGGCTGGTGCAACGACCAGTTTCTCGGTGTCGCCGTTGAAATAACGGATAGGACAGCGGTAGAAATTGAGTGCCATTGCCCAGACAAAACCGAAGATGACGATGAAGGCCCAGAAAGGTATGGGATTATCAATGGTGTACCAGAGTACCGACGCAATACCAATCAGTAATATCATGCTGATGGTTAGTTCGTTAGTCCCCTCACGGTGGATTCTGACGTTTTTCAGTTTCTTGATCTTTCGGATTCTTTCTCCCATGGGTATTGTTTTTCGTTCCAATTGCAAAGGTATAAAATATTTCTTAATTCTTGGTTCATTCTTCGTATTTTTTTTGGTTATCTCGGTTTTTTGGCGTAACTTTACGGCTCAAAACGAACACTCTTATGGAAGATTTCATACATTTACACGTACATACGTATTACTCTATCCTTGACGGACAGTCGAGCATCAAGAAGTTGGTGGACAAGGCTGTCAAAGACGGCATGCGAGGCATGGCGATTACCGACCATGGCGATATGTTCGGCATCAAGGAGTTTCACGACTACGTGGGTGATGTCAATAAGGGGCGTAAGAAAGAGGGGCTGGAACCTTTCAAGCCTATCTTCGGCTGTGAGATGTATGTATCCCGTAACGGTGGCAAGGAACTGAAGCGTAACAAAGATGATATCGGAGGCTACCACCTGATTGTTTTGGCAAAGAACTATCAAGGCTATAAGAACCTGATTAAACTGGTGAGTAACTCATGGATTGACGGTTTCTATATGCGTCCCCGTACCGACCGTGCCGATTTGGAGAAATACCACGAAGGTCTGATTGTCTGTTCGGCATGTATCGCCGGTGAGGTGCCCCATAAGATTCTACAAGATGATATTGCAGGTGCCCGTGAGGCGATAGAGTGGTATCATGGTGTTTTTGGCGATGACTATTATCTGGAGTTGCAACGCCATGAGGTGAAGGATCCGACCATCCGAGCCAACCGTGAGACTTTCCCGATGCAGCAGAAAGCCAATAAGGTGTTGATAGAACTGGCTCGAGAATATGGTATCAAACTCATCTGTACGAACGACGCGCATTTCGTAGATCAGGAGAATGCAGAGGCTCACGACCATCTGTTGTGCCTCTCGACAGGTAAGGACTTGGACGATCCGACGCGTATGCTCTACTCCAAGCAGGAGTGGTTTAAGACCCGTGAGGAGATGAATGCCGTGTTCAGTGATGTCCCTGAAGCCCTTAGCAACACCCTTGAGATTCTCGACAAGGTGGAAATCTACAGTCTCGACCATGATCCTATCATGCCGTTCTTCCCCATCCCTGAGTCGTTTGGTACGGAAGAGGAATGGCGTCAGAAATATACGGAGCAGCAACTTTACGATGAGTTTACCAGTGACGAGAACGGCGAGAACCAGTTGTCACCCGAGGAAGGAGCGAAGAAAATCAAGAAACTGGGTGGCTACGACAAACTGTATCGCATCAAGTTCGAAGCCGACTATCTGGCAGAACTGGCGTATGAGGGTGCCAAGAAGCGTTATCCGCAGCCTTTGACGAAAGAGGTCGACGACCGTATCCGTTTTGAGTTGCATATCATGAAGACGATGGGTTTCCCTGGTTACTTCCTGATTGTGCAGGACTTCATCAACTCGGCACGTGATGAGTTGGGCGTGATGGTAGGTCCTGGTCGTGGTTCTGCGGCTGGTTCGGTGGTAGCCTACTGCTTGGGTATCACGAAGATCGACCCGTTGAAATACGACTTGCTGTTTGAGCGTTTCCTGAATCCCGACCGTATCTCTTTGCCCGATATCGATACCGATTTCGATGATGACGGACGTGGCAAGGTATTGAAATGGGTAGAAGACAAATACGGACACGATAACTGTGCGCATATCATCACCTATGCCACGATGGCAACGAAGAACTCTATCAAGGATGTGGCACGCGTGGAGAAGGTTCCTATTGCTATATCGAATGCACTCTGCAAGGCGATACCCGACCGCTTGCCTGAGGTTGACGGAAAGACCCCGAAGATGAATCTGCCGAATGCCATCAAGGCGGTACCTGAACTGCGTGACGCGGAGGCTTCGCCCGACAAAGCATTGGCGAATACCATCAAGTATGCCAAGATGCTCGAAGGAACAGTACGTGGCACAGGTATTCATGCCTGCGGCTTCATCATCTGTCGCGACCCGATTAGTGACTGGGTTCCTGTCTCGACGGCGGATGATCCTGACTTCAAGGATGTCAAGACCAACTGTACGCAATATGATGGTCATGTCATTGAGTCGACAGGACTTATCAAGATGGACTTCCTCGGACTGAAGACACTCTCGGAGTTGAAGGAGGCATGTGCCAATATCAAGCAGCACCGAGGCATTGATATCGATCTTGACAATATCCCCATTGACGATCCGAAGACCTACGAACTCTACCAACAGGGACGTACCGTCGGTACATTCCAGTTTGAGTCGAACGGTATGCAGAAATACTTGCGTGAACTGAAACCCACCGTCTTCGAGGACCTTATTGCGATGAATGCGCTCTATCGTCCAGGACCTATGGGTTATATCCCTCAGTTTATCCGTCGTAAACATGGCGACGAGCCTATCACCTACGATATCCCTATCATGGAGAAATACCTGAAGGATACCTATGGTATTACGGTATATCAAGAGCAGGTGATGTTGCTGTCACGCCTGTTGGCTGACTTCACCCGAGGTGAGAGTGATGCCTTGCGTAAGGCGATGGGTAAGAAGAAAAAGGACATCGTTGATGCGATGAAACCCAAATTCATCGAGGGGGGTAAGAAGAACGGGCATGACCCGAAGGCGCTCGAGAAGATATGGGCTGACTGGGAGGCATTTGCCTCGTATGCGTTCAACAAGTCACATGCTGCCTGCTATTCGTGGGTGGCTTATCAGACCGCCTATCTGAAAGCCAACTATCCTGCGGAGTTCATGGCGGCTATCATGAGTCGTCGTCGTGACCAGATTACAGAAACGTCGAAACTGATGGATGAGTGTAAGCAGATGGGTATTGCCACATTAGGTCCTGATGTCAACGAGTCGTATCTGAAGTTCGGTGTGAACCAGAAAGGCGAGATCCGTTTCGGTCTGGCAGGTATCAAGGGCTTGGGCGATGGTGCTGCAGAGGCGATTATCAGTGAACGTGAAGCAAATGGTGCCTATAAGGATATCTTCGATTTCGCACAACGTGTACCGTTTTCCAGTGTCAACCGCAAAGCCTACGAGGTGCTTGCCTTGAGTGGTGGCTTCGACAGTTTCGGCATCCGTCGTGAAGACTTCTTCGCGGAGAATCATAAGGGTGAGATGTTCTTAGATACGTTGGTACGCTACGGACAGTTGTATCAGTCGTCGAAGGCAGAGGCTCAGAACTCGCTCTTTGGCGGTTTCGACGAGATAGAGATTGCTACGCCACCTATTCCTAAAAGTCCGAACCGTTGGAGTGACATCGAGCGTTTGAACAAGGAACGTGACTTGGTAGGCATCTATCTCTCGGCACACCCGCTTGACGAATACAGGATTGTGCTCGATAACCTGTGTAACACCAAATGTAGTGAGTTGGCAGACCGTGGGGCTGCTCTCGTCGATCGTGAGGATGTGACATTGGGTGGTGTCGTGACGGGTGTTCAGACACGCTTTAGTGCCAAGACCAACAAGCCCTGGGGTATTGTCACGCTCGAAGACTTTGAGGGCTCTGGTGAGTTGATGCTCTTTGGTGATGACTGGATGAACCTGAACGGTAAGTTTATTGAGGGTGCTGCCGTCTATGTGACAGGTAAGATGCAGGCGAGGTTCTATAACGGGAAGGATAAGGAACTGAAAGTGGCAAACGTCGAACTGTTGCAGTCTGTCAAGGAGAAGGCAATCGACCATATCACCATCACGTTGAATGCCGACATGTTGGATGAACAGGTGGTGACAGAACTCAGTGAATTGGTGAACACCCATCCCGGAAAGACAAAACTGTATTTCCAGTTTGTGGATAGCACGGGTAGGCAACATGTCCTGCTACGCAGTACGACGAAGGGCGTTGACGTGAAGAGTGTGCTGGTGAATTATATCGACCAGTCGCCGGCACTGGACTATAAGATCAACTGACGGATGGCATGATATTTGCTGGATAGACATTATAATAATATATAGTATTCACTTAAAATAGATTAGACAATGGAAGTAACAATCACAAACGAGAACTTTGAGAGTTTGAAAAATGGTGAGCAGCCATTAGTAGTTGACTTCTGGGCAACATGGTGTGGACCCTGTCGTATGGTAGGTCCCGTTATCTCAGAACTGGCTGGAGAGTATGAAGGACGTATTAACGTCGGTAAGTGTGACGTAGAGGAGAACGAAGACCTGGCGGCTGAGTTCGGTATCCGTAACATTCCTACCATCCTCTTCTTCAAAGGAGGTCAAGTGGTCGACAAGATTGTAGGTGCACAGCCTAAGGCAAAACTGCAGGAGAAGTTTGAAGCCTTATTGTAAAACGAAAGAAGAGACTCACGCGGGTCTCTTCTTCTTTTAGTAGGTCACCAGTCGACTGCCGTTTGGTTGTTCCTCTATCGTCACGCGTACAGCATCCTCTGGCAGAATGTCCTCAATGAGTTCAGGCCATTCAATGAAACAGAGGGCACCTGAATAGAAATACTCCTCATAGCCCATATCATAGACTTCCTCCAGTTTCTTGATACGATAGAAGTCGAAGTGGTAGATGGTGAGTGGTGAGAGGTGAGTGGTGTATTCATTCACAATGGCAAAGGTGGGGGAGGTGATGACATCCTGACAGCCTAATGCCTCGCAGATGGCTTTGACGAAGGTCGTCTTGCCTGCGCCCATCTTACCGTAGAAGGCAAACACACGGGCATCGCCGATATGCTGGATGAATTCCTTTGCAGCCTCTTGAATATTTTCAATATTGTTAATCTGTATGGTTGTCATTTTTTCAACTTTCAATTTTCAATTCTCAACATTCTATCTGTTTTTGCTTCGTAATGTGATAAACGGTATCATCATCTCTTCCATCGAGATACCACCGTGCTGGAAGGTATTCCGATAGTAGGTGACATAGTAATTGTAGTTGTTGGGATAGGCGAAGAAACTGTCCCCTGTCGCAAAGACATAACTCGTCGAGAGGTTAGGCGAGGGCAGGAAGGCTTTCTGCGGTTCCTTGATGGTGAAGAGGTCGCGATCGTCATACGAGAGGTTCTTGCCTAACTTATAACGCAGATTGGTATTGGTATTGCGGTCGCCCACAATCTTCACAGGGTTGTCGGTACGGATAGAACCGTGGTCCGTGGTGATGATAATCCGATACCCTGTCTGTGCCAGCAACCGTAATAACTGTGACATGATAGAATGGCGGAACCATGATAATGTCAGGGAACGATAGGCTGCCTCGTCGTGAGCGAGTTCGCGTACCATCTTAGATTCCGTGCGCGCGTGCGAGAGCATATCGATGAAGTTGATGACTACTACGTTGAGGTCGTATTTCTCCAAGGTAGAGAACTGGGCGATATACTTGTCGGCATCGTCCGTAGAGTTGATCTTATGATACGAGAACGTATCGTGGCGACGATAACGGTCAATCTGTGTCTGGATGAGTGGGGCCTCGTTGAGGTTTTTTCCTTCTTCCTCATCCTCGTCAACCCACAGGTCAGGAAACATGCGGGCTATCTGGTCGGGCATCAGTCCTGAGAAGATGGCATTACGGGCATATTGCGTGGCAGTGGGCAGGATGCTGCAATAGAGTTGTTCGTCAATCTCAAAGTCGGCAAACTCAGGTTCTATCGTCTTCCACTGGTCGTAACGGAAATTATCCAGTACGATGAGGAATACTTTCTCGCCAGCCGTCAACAAAGGAAAGACTTTCGTCTTGAAGACATCGGGACTCATCATCATCTCTCGTTGTCCCAGCCAACTCAGGTAGTTTTTCTTCACGAACTTGGCAAAGCCCAGATTGGCTTCCTCTTTCTGCATGCGTAGCATATCCTGCATCGCTGAGTCGGTAGCCGAGAGTTGCAGTTCCCATCTCACGAGTTGGCGATACATTTCCGTCCAGTCTTCCCAAGTACGACAGTCCATCATTTGGATACCTAACTGCTGGAACTGTTGCTGATAGGCGTTTTGTGTCACCTCTGCCACAATCTCACGACGGTGGATGAACTTCTTGAGGGTCAACAGAATCTGGTTGGGATTGACGGGTTTGATGAGATAGTCGGCGATATTCTGTCCTACGGCTTGGTTCATGATATCCTCTTCCTCACTCTTCGTCACCATGACGACAGGGGTGGCAGGCTGTATCTCTTTGATGCGCTGCAAGGTTTCCAGTCCTGTCAGACCAGGCATCATCTCATCCAATAGTACGAGGTCGAAAGTACGCTGGCGACATTCCTCAATGGCGTCAATACCATTCGTGACAGTCACTACCTCGTAGCCTTTCTTCTCTAAAAAGAGCAGATGTGGACGAAGCAGTTCCATCTCGTCGTCAACCCATAATAATAATCCGTTCGTCATATTCTAATAATAAAAATCGTCGTCAAAATCAATCGTCTGGTTATTCTGCATCGGACCTTCCGCAGGGAAGAGATCGTCATCATCATTGTTGTTGGTATTCTCTTCGGGTTCGTCTTCCTCATCAGGTTCCTCAATGATTGTCTCTGGTCGTATCAGTAGTTGTTGTTGCTCTACTTCCACAGGTGCCAGTTCTTCCTCGAAGAAGAGGTCATAGTCATCGTAACTGAACACCGTTCCCAACAGCGTGAGGTTCTGTTCACTGATGATGATGCGCCGACAACCTGCCAGTCGTTGACTCATCTGCAGGTTGGCAGAGAGTTGGTGCGCATATTGCAGTGCCTCGTCATAACTCAGGAAGCCCGTGATAATCATTCGGCTGATAGGTCCGTCGGTATCTACTGTCATCTCGAAGTTACGTACCAGGTAACTCGTGAAGTTATACCGTGCCATGTCATAGAGCAACTGGTTCTGGTCAACACTATCAGGCGAGTAGGCGAGCACGAAGGCATAGCGTACGTTACGTTCCGTACTGAGTGTATCAATATGTGTGGAATCATCAGGATGTTCCAAGTTCTGACGTTGCCGCCAGAAGTCTTCTGCCGTCATACGGTTGCCTCGCAATCTCCGTCCTTGTTGCACACCCTTCACAATCTGTCCTGCCATATCACTAACTTCACTCTCTGGGAACTGCTCTACAATCTGGCGCATCCTTGCCACACAGCTGTCGGGCTTCTGGTTGTTCAACAGACTCAAGCCCTCGATAAACAGGAACTTCGCACGGTTCTGCCCAGTGGGGAAGCGTTCAGCAGAGAGACGTACGTTGGTTTCTATCTCCTGATAGCGTTCATCGCGGAATGCCTGATAGGTGGCTGCATAGAGAGAGTCCTCGATATGTTGTCCGAACCGTTGGTTCTCGGCATAGTAGGGGTCAGAGAGCAGAATAGTCCACTGACTCTCTGCATGTCGCTGTTTCATCTGTTCAAGTGCATCGTTCGCCTCGTCCCATCGTCCTTGTCGGGCATAGATGAGATAGAGGTGATACCATGCCTCGTCGTTGTGCTCATAGTCAGGATACTGGCTGACGAGTCGGTAGAGCATCTTATGACTGAGTGTCAGGTTGTCGAGTTTATCCTTGAGGATGATACCGGCTCTAAGCAACGATTCCATGATAATGGCATCGCTGGCAGCCTTCTGTTCTTCCGTAAATGGTATCTGTGCGAGATAATACTCTCGGTTATGGGGATCGTTGGCAGCACTGTCGACAGGGGCATTGGTATCACTGGCGATGGAATCTCCAGACACAGTATTTTGGTCTGAGTTTTCCGAATTTTCAGCGTTTTCGGAATCTTCCGAATCCTCTTCTCCATTGTCCATCTTCAGCACCGTCAGGTTAGAACGCTGCCAGTTATCGGCATTCGGTCGTCGTCCCCATTGCTGTTCGAAGCGTTGTTTACCCTGACTCACTGCCTGGGGATTATAGAAATACCATAAGGCGTTTTGTTGCGTCGTGGGTTGCTGTTGAGGTGTTTGTCTGGTGTTTTGCTGCATATTACCCATGCCGCCCTGTTGTGCCAACTGCTGTTCTGCCTCTGCTTCCTGTTGGGCACGCTTCTCTTCCTTCTCTTTCTTGATGAGTTCCTCAATCACGCGGTCGATGGCTTTGTTACGTTCTGCCTCGGGCATCACGGCAAGTCGTTGCAGCGAGTCTTGCAGGTGGATGGCATCGGTATAGGGCACCAGTTCATCCAACACCTTCGAACGTATCGACAGTTCTTTATAGCCAGGACGGTCTTGGTCGAGCAGACCAATCGCCTCACTATAGCAGCGTCGGGCATCACTGTATTTCTCTTTCTTCCAGTAGAGGTTACCTAACTGCAAGAGCAGCACACCTTTCTCTGTACCGCTGCGTGTCGCCTTACGGTTACCTTCCTCATAGGCGGCTATCGCACGTGCCGTGTCTCGTTGGGTGAGGTAGATATTACCGATGGCGTAATAGACTTGGTCGAGATAGTCTTTGTTATTGTCGGAGGCAGCCATGCGTTTCAGCCGACTAATGGTCTTTTTGGCATCTGTCGCTGCCATCACTTCACTCTGGGCTATGCGGGCATTAAACTCCAACTCATAAGGGGGACTGAGTCGTATCACATGACGGTAGGCATCGTAAGCCTGTTGCCGATGACCTTGTAACGATTCTATCTGCCCCATCAAATACCACATACGGGCACGTTGCTTCCTTCGCTTCTCATGGCGTATCGCCTTACGGAGATAGGTCGTTGCTTCTGCCCAGTGTTCACTGCGGATATGATAGTCGGCAAGGGTATAGTCCCAGTCTGCCGTTGCTTGATAGGGGATGGAATCGCGTCGTTGCTTGGTAATCAGGTCTTCTGCCTCATAGAGCCATTCCATCTCTACATAGCATTTGGCTTGCCAGGCACGGGCTCGCGCAAGGATGATGGGCTGTGTCTGATAGAGTCGTGCCATATAGCCGAAAGTGGCAGCAGCTTCTTCGAATTCTCCTTTCTGGAATTGTGACTTACCCATCAAGAGCCAGGCATGCCACAGGAAGGGGTTGTATTCTCGACGGTTGAGCCATTCGATGTCTTTCTGGGTCTTTCTGCGACTCTTCTTCCATTCCGGACGAGCTTTGATACTATGTCTGCGAATGGTCTTCTCTGATTTCTCGATGGCTCTGTCAAACTGTGAACTGCCGAGGTCGCGACTCTTCTTGTTGGCTACCGTATAAAGGGGTAACAGTTGGGTATGGTCGTCTTGATTGCCAGTTTCCTTCTCTAAACTACCTTCGATAAATGCCTGCGAACCGTTGAAGTAAGTGTTATAACGGGCATGAAACGCATGCCACCAACGGGTATTCGCCGTATTCTTCTTCGTTGAGCAGGCTGTAAGAAGTAAGAAGGAAGATGTAAGAAGGATGATGGCAATTGTAAGAAGAGGGTTATTGTGACACCTTTCTTCCTTCTTCCTTTTTCCTTCTTCCTTCAAATCCGCCAGCTTACATTCCGACCTGCTGCTACACGAACTGCAGTCCCCCTCATTCTTCACGATAGGCTCATCCTTGTCGCTCCATGAGAGTAGGGCGGCAATCACACCCAGTGCGATGATAGAACCTATGATAATGAGGGCAAACGTCATAACTGTCAACTATCAATTGTCAATTATCAATTACTTCAAAGCCACATGCTTTGAGATCTTTCCAGTAGTTAGGATAAGACTTGGTGACTACCTGCGGCTGATTGATTCTCAGGGCATCTAAACGCAGGGATGCAGGAGCGAAAGCCAATGCCATACGATGGTCTTCGTAGGTATCGATACCACTTTCCATATCAGGCTCACAACGCTCGCCGTCCCAGATCAGTTCACTGCCGTTGGCATCCTTCAATACAAAACCTAACTTCTTCATCTCCGTCTTCAGTGCCTTGATACGGTCGGTCTCTTTGATCTTCAAGGTCGAAAGACCTCTGAAATGGAAGGGGACACCTAACATCGCGCAGGCGACTACAAATGTCTGGGCGAGGTCGGGTGAGTTCACAAAGTCGTATTCCAAGCGGGGCACGCAACGCCCTGAGTGTTTCAAGGTAATCGTGGTAGGAACACCCTGTTCGGTGGTCTTAAACTGAGTCTTCACACCCAACAGACTGAAGATATAACGCACGGAAGAGTCACCTTGTTTCGAACCGTCCATCAGACCTTCCAGTCGGATGACATCATCCCTGTTTTTCGAGAGTGCCATTATCTCATACCAATAGGAAGCACCACTCCAGTCGTTCTCGATATAATAGGTTCTCTCCCGATAGGGTTGAGGCCGTACCTCTATCGTCTCGAAATCGCTCCATTCCGCATCGGCACCAAACTCACGCATCGTCCACAGCGTCAGGTCAATATAGGGACGTGAGATGACATCACCCGTCAAACGCAGAGTCAGACCTTCTTTCAAGACAGGTCCAATCATCAACAGGGCAGAGATATACTGTGAACTGATGTTCCCTGGTACTTCCAACTCACCGCCTTCCAGTTTCCTACCCTTGATGAGCAAAGGCGGGAAACCCTCTTCACCCACATAACTGATGTCGGCACCCAAGAATCGCAAGGCATCTACCAACACTCCGATAGGACGGTGCTTCATGCGTTCCGTACCCGTCAGCACATGCTCCTCACCCTCTTTGACGGCGAGATAGGCAGTCATAAAACGCATGGCAGTACCTGCTGCCTTGATATTAATCTCGTAGGGATTATCCTGCAACGCCGAGATAATCACCTCGGTATCGTCGCAGTTCGACAGGTTTTCTGGTAAGATACGACCCCCTGAAAGGGCATGGATAATCAGCGCTCTGTTCGAGATACTTTTAGAAGCGGGCAGTTGTGCCGTATGTTGAAGACGGCTCGGTGCCGTGATAGTATATTGCATGAAATCTAATCTTTCTTTTCTTTATTATTTAAAATAATAACGTGACAAAGGTACGAAAAATTTGATGAAGCGAGAACAAAATAACAAAAAAGTCAGTTAAAAATTTGCAATTCCCGAAATAAAGCAGTACCTTTGCACCGCTTTTGAGAATATAAGCAGTGCGAATATCGGGATTTAGCGCAGTTGGTAGCGCACACGTCTGGGGGGCGCGAGGTCGCTGGTTCGAGTCCAGTAATCCCGAC
>JBGVBD010000044.1:0-20144 GCA_045225255.1 Prevotella sp.
ATGAGGTACTGGAAGGGCATACTGTACGGCGTGTCCGCCGTGCTCGCCGTGTGGCGTCTGTCGAAGATGAGCATGCGGCGGTTCGTGAGCGACTACGCCGGACAGTGGCACGGCGGAGTAGAAAAGAAGAAGGCGGCTCTGCTGTTCTCTCACGGTCTGCATGGCTGGGTGTACAAGGTGAAGGAGTTCACCGTGACCCACGCGACTTCGGTAAGCAGCTTCGGATACTATATCCGCGACATGATGCCCAAGCACATGATCGACGCATTCAACTACAACGGCATACTCTTCAGCGTCTCGGAGGTCTCGCTGAACCAGGACGAGATCGACGAGATGATCGAGTCCTACGGTGACGGAACGGATTTCCTCGCTTCGCTCATTCCGCCAGAGAAGAAATGCGTCATGGAACTTTGCAAGGCGTTCGACGACCTTCCGACCCATATCGACATACCGATAAGATTCACGCTTTTCAGAAGGAGATAGTACATGTCAGACTTCGCACCTCATGCCGCCGTAGGGGCGGTCACCGGGCTTTCGATCGCCGGACTCGGCGCAACGCTCACCGATATCTCTTGGGAGACTTCGCTCATGTGCGGAGTCGCGTCGTTCCTTGGGGCGCTTTCGCCAGACATGGACGTAAAGTCGCACTCGTCGCGCATCTGCTACGCCTTGGTACTGATCGGCTCCATCGCGCTTCTCTGTACTGGGAACATACTGCTGGGATTCCTCGTGATGGCGTACTCGATACTTCCGCAGCTGTTCACTCACCGAGGGGCCGGGCATACCTTGCTTTACGGAGCGATAACCTCGCTGTTCCTCGTGTTCTTGCTGAGGATGATGCTCGACTTCGGATCGACGGAGTCTTGGGCGATCGGCGGATCGTTCCTTGTCGGATTCCTCACTCATTTGCTCATGGACGAGGTATAACGTGCTAAAGAAGATTACAACGGTACTTTACTCGGCTGCGGTCGTAATGGCCTTGAGGCACGTCGTAAAGAAGATTACAACGGGCCGAACCGACTACATACGGAGAAGGGCCAGCAGCACTGCCGCCGTGAAGGTATTTATCCGCATGCTCGTTATCGGTGGCGGCGAGGCGTACCTTCTGTCGGAGCGCAGCATCTTCATACATATCGTACCCAAGCATCCGGGCCAAAAGATCGTCATTGGCGAAAATGAACGGTTCAATGCGAAGAGCTTCGTCGAGGCAAGGTTTGTACGCTTGTTCCAGACGCATTTCGGCTACGGGAAGTGCAGCTGCTGCATCTCGACCTATACATCTTCCGCCGACGACGATACCTACATGATATCGAAGACGCTGAAGGCCATGCACCAAGACAAGCACAAGCTGTACGCCAAGTATCCGGACTTGAAGGCTCCGGTCGAGGAATACATACGGTGGTTCGAGAGCGAGACTCTTGCGGTACCGATAAGGATTTCCAGCGTATAGAAAAAGGAGCCGATTTCTCGGCTCCTTTTGGTATTCAGGCAAAGAAAACCTATTAGGCGTGTACGAATTCTGGAATTTCGTCGAATTCGGTACGGAAGGACGGGCAGCAGCGTCTGCCAGTCTGGATAGCGTTCCAAACAAGGACGAGGTTGTAGAACTTGATGCCTTCAGACGTCTTCGTGTGGGCCCTCTTGTAAAGTTCGTTGCGGAACTTGTTGACGATGGTATTCGGATGGGTCTCGGACGAGAGGCAGCCCAAGATGAAGTCGGTCGCCTTGTCCCAAGAATAGCCATAGTCGGTCACGAGGACATACAATGCGGCACCAGCCATGCGCGGAGTCATGTGCCTGTTCTTGTTGGCAAGCGGATAGACAGTCATGATGACCTTGTCGAGGATTTCGGCGTTTTCATTCTGGAATTCGAGCGAGTCGGAGTTCGTCATGATGTTGGACTTCGACAGCACCGTCTTGGTACGGATCTGGTCGATGGTGTTGATGACGGCGGCGACGGTCTTCGGATACTTCACGCCTTCCATGCGGAGGACTTGTGCCGGAGTACGAGCGCAACCGCAGTCGATCGTGGAGAACGCCTTACGTTCAACATTGGTTGTGACCATCGAGAGGAACGACTTGCCAGTCCTGATACAAGCAAGCAAACGATGCTGGCCGTCAATAACGACACCTTCCTTATCGCGAATGATCGCTTCACCATTGGGGATCCATTGGTTGTTATTCAAGTCTTGACACAGCTTTTCAAGAAGCTTCGGCTTGATAGCGCGGTTCTTGAAGCCGCTGGCCTTCGTGATATTGAGCCACGCGGTCGCGATCTGCGGTGTAATGATCTTCACCTCGCCCTTCGGCAAGTTGGCCTTGTCCTTTAGCATCGCTTTGAGTTCTTCGGGAATTTGTTCTTTCATAGTGAATTTCCTTTGTGTTTAATGTGAAGTTATTGAAAATATAGCAAAAAAGTAAAAACGTGTCAACCATAGTTGGCACGTTTTGTTAGATTTTTTAGATCTGGCAGTGTTCTGGGAACTTGTTGATTTCGACTGGTTCACCAAATACTCCGACCGCGTCGGTGGCAATCTTCTCAAGGACGGACTTGATTTCCTTCTCGTCCATGTCCTTTGAGTTGAGCGCGACGTTTGTGGCGACCTTCTCGAAAGCCTCGTACGACAGAACCTTGATGTACGGAGCGTACTTGCTGATAGACGTCGGCTTGGTCGGCGTATAATCCGGCGGATCGAACCTCGGAATGACGCAGACATTCAGATTGATATACGACTGCGACTTGTTATGAGCAAACATGTAGCGTACGTACTGCTTGTACTTGAGCATCATCGGTCGGTCGCCGAGTATGTCGGTATAGAGGACAAACTGGGCCGGGTTCAGCGTGATCAGCCAAGGGAACAGATCGAACTTGGAATATTCGACGCAGTAAGGGTTGATAACCGGGACGCTATGCTGGTCATAGCCGTTGTAGTAGTCGCCGAACTGGGACGAATAGGACTCCGATACTGCGACGTCATGGTAGTATCCCAAGTTAATCGTGATCGCGTTTCTGAGGATGTTCATGCCGTTACGGATGTACTGACTCAAGGTATCGACCTTATGGAACCACGGCATGCGGCGGTCGATGTGCATAAAGTACACCAACGGCATCGCGCTCGTCTTGGGATAGCTGTCTTGCATCGGCTTGAAGACAGAATTCGGCGCAAACCGCATGTACTCTCCCAATTCTTCGGAATGTGTGTTCCAGTTGGACAAGAGCACTTCTTCAGTACCTTCGTAGTGAAGAATGGCTTTCTCAACGAGGGCCGCGAGGTACAATTCCTTGTCGTTATCCTCGATGATGTATGCGCATGCTATATCGCATTCAAATCGCTCGTCACGGATAAAGAAATCCTGATACGGCTGGACATGGAACTTGCGGCGGACGCCTTTGATGGCTTGAGGAACCGTCTTCAGATAGTGGACGATGTACTTGTACTGTCTGGTCTCGGTATGCCATTCAGTGAATACAACCGAGTCGGCTGTATGAGGGTCGTACGTTGGTGGAACTGGTGCTGGTAATGACATGGTATTCTCCTAGATAATTCTTGCGGCGCAGTCGGCAAACAAGTCGTAAAATCCCGGTGGATATTCGTCGAATTCGCCATTCTGGTCTACGTTGATTCGCTTGTTTCCGTAGTACATGTAGTATCCACGGACGCCCAGTGTCTTGATCTGCAGCTTGAAATCATACAAGGCGGCAATGTTCTTGATGACGCCGACGAAGTTTCCTTTAGGGTCGAACGCTTGGACTTCCGGATCGAGGTCGTTGTGTATGATGACCGAGGGCTGTTCAAGCAATTGCCATTTTTTCACGGACTTTTCGGTCTTGCTGCGACGCATGTCATAGACTACCTTGAAGATCGCGGCTGGCGTAGGCTTATATCCGTCGAGCAGCGTGTGTGACTTGACATATTCTTGAACTTGTACGACGATGTCGTACTCGTTCAATTCTTCGATTGTCTTGTGGCTATACTCGCTACGGATGAAGTCGCGGATGATCGCGTGTTCATCGTTTGCGTTGGCGCAGCACAAGATGCCTTCGTGATATTTCCACAGAGCGTCACAGATGTCGTCGCGGACACGAGACTGGTCGCTGATATAGCAGTTGTACTGGTTTTCTGGAACGTCGGTTCCGTTCACTTCCATTTTGCCGTAGATAAGACGGTAGTCGACTACGTCGTATCGGTCGTTGTTCAGAACTTCCAGAATATCGGAGAACACGCCGATGACCATTACGCGGAAGAAGCACTTTCCGCCAACATGGCGAGTGCATTCGATGTTGTACGCAAAGCAGTAAGGCGGATAGTCGTCGGTTTCCTTGGCGACGTAATCGGTCGAGTAGTGGTTGGATACCGTGACCTTGATATCCTTGCACTTCCAGTGTTTCAGTTCGGCCATTATCCTCGGCATGAGCTTCTTCGGCGGCTTGATGCGGAGCTTCACGAGCTTCCACACTTCCATGAGCGCCGGGCCCTCGATGCGAGCGCCTACTGACTTCTCCAATGCCTTCTTTTCTGCTTCGTCGATGAGTTCCGCGTTGATGCAGTCCGGTCGCTCTGCGGCGATCTGGCGCAACTGACGGAACAAGTGAGCTACGGTCGTGTTCATTTGTACATTTCCTTTTCGCCGTAGTCGGTAAGTGCGGCGTCTTGCATTTTCTTCAGTCGGCGAGTGACAGAATTCATCTGTTCCTCGATAAGCTTGCTGGCCTTCCTCGCGGTGATCACCTTGACTCGGTCGATGTCGCCAACGACATGCTTCGACTTGTCGGCTCCGTTGGTGAACATTATCTCTTGTACTGCATGGTCATGAGTATCGCCCTTATTGGCATGACCAAGATAGACCAAGTGATCCATCACCAGTTCGAACTCGTTGTTGCCGCGCCACTTTTCGACGCCGACGACTTTTCCAAGACGAAAATACTTCGTCTCGTCCATTTCTTCTACAGTATGGAAGCCTGGGATAAGAACCCACTTATCCATGATACGAGAAAGCTTCTCATTGAGCTCGGTACGCAACACTCGATCGCGGATAAGGTTGCGTTCATCATATAGCTTGTCAATAACGTCTTCGATTTCCTTAATACGGCTGCGGTCACTATTGACCGCGTCAGCGAAGTCACGCTCGTCGTACAGACCCTTGATCGATTCGGAAATTTCATTAAGACGGTCGATGTCGGCTTGTTGTTCTTTAGTCTTCGTCATCAGTCACCTCTGGATTGATTGGCTGCGGATATATGTCCGCTAGTTTTTCATTGTATAACGACTGGGCTTCCTTATCATCTGAGGCCATCAAGTCACCAGCTGCGGAAATTATGGTATCAAAGAAGCCTTCTGGACATTCTTCTATGTTGCCGTAGCGGTCGATATTGATGCGATTTCCTTCGAACATGACGTAGTAACCAGAAAGCCTCTGCAGACCGATCTGTCTACGGACATCCTCGAATGCGGTGTCGTTCTTGATTTCGCCGATAATGCAGCCGTCTGGATTGTACAGCAATGCTGGCTTGTCAAGGTAGTTGCGGATGACGACCTTCATTCTTGCCGGATTGATGTACTTGATCTTGTCACTATCGATTTCGCAGTCCACAGTGTCATCGATCAACACATTGAACTTGTTTTCGGAAGTAATCATCAAGCTCCATATAGAAGGCTTCGAGAAACCGTAGTGACCGAATCCTCCCGGATTCATGAGGACATTGCGATCGAACGGCATGTCTGGGTAAAAGTCGATCAAAGTATTGACTGCGTCTTCCTTGACATAGATTGAGCCACGGTGTTCCTTGGCGACTTCCAGACGCTTGTACAAGTTATCGACAAGGCCAAGCTCGATCTCGGAACGGTGAACCCATCCCCACGTAAATATATGAACCTTGTAGTGGTGGCCATCATGCTTGTGGATGTAGTCACGGATATTGTCGCAGTTGTGGTTCAGAAAATTCGCATTGAACAAGTCGTCGATAAGGGTTCCTTCGATATCGACATAGATCTCAATATCGGCTTCCTTCTTGAGCTTTCTCGGTGCCGTATTGATGATAGGGGTTTCGTTGTGTAAAGGGTAAGTCATCGGCCAAAATATAGTAAATACACTCACTTCTGTCAACAGAAAGGCCAGCCTTTCGGCTGGCCTTGGAACAACAGAGGTAATTGAGCAATCTTATTCCCACGGAAGCTTGCGTTCGGACGGCTTCTGCTGAGTCTTCTTGACGGTCGCTGCGATCTTGGAGACTTGTTCAGCGGTCATCTTGGGAGCTTCAGCCTTCGGAGCCGGAGCGGCCTTCGGAGCTTCTGTATCATCCTTCTTTGCTTCGTTCACGACGTCGCAAGGAACCTTTTCGGCCTTGTTGCTGCCAACGCCAGCGAGCTTGGCACCGAACATGGAGCTGAGCACGTTCGGCAAGCTGATGCCGACGGATTCGGTAAGGCCGTTGGAAATCTGGGTGAGAGTCTTGACGATGTCGCCAGTGAGAGCAGCGGTATTGCCGTTGCCGTACATGGTGATGTTGCCGATCTTTTCCATCGGCTTAGCGATGGCGGCGGCAATATTCGGCATCTGGTCGAAGTACTTTTCGAGTGCCTTCAACTGCATTTCCTGACGAGCGGCTTCGCCATACTTCTGCATGGCTTCTGCCTTCTGGTCGAGGGCAGCAGCTTCTGCAAGACCCTTTGCCTTGATGGCGTCAGCTTCTGCCTGACCTCTTGCGCGGATGGCTTCAGCGTCGTTGAAGGCGCGAGTCTTTTCAGCTTCAGAGATCTGCTTGATGGCTTCTGCTTCTTGAGTCTTGGCAAAGAGCTTTGCTTCTGCGTCCTTGTTCTGACGGAAGAGGTCAGCTTCGGAGTTCTGGATCTGTGCGTTGCGCTTTGCTTCTGCAGTCTTTTCGAGTTCGGCTTCGAGTTCTTTCTTCTTCACGTTGACCATACGTTCGCGGATTTCGGCTTCCTTTTCTTGGCGAGCACATTCTGCGTCAGCGGCCTTGATGTTGATGACCTTCTGCTGTTCTTGCTTCTGGATTTCGTAAGCAGCGTCAGCTTCGGCCTTCTTCGTGTCGGCGATGCGCTTGAGGTCAGCTTTCTTCACTTCGAGGTCATTCTGCTTCTGGGCGATTTCGAGGTTGGCAGCCACTGCGGCGTCGTTGGCTTCCTTCTTGGCCTGGGATTCAGCAACGCTAATGTCGCGTTCTGCATTGGCCTTGGAGATTGCTGCCGCCTTGCGGATAGCGGAGGTCTTGTCCACACCGAGATTTTCGATGACGCCCTTATCGTCACTGAAGTTCTGGATGTTGAACGTCTGGATTTCCAAGCCGAGGCGCTGGAGGTCTGGGTCAGCATTCTTCTGGACAAGTTCGGACACACCCTTGCGGTCGTTGACCAACTTCACGAGTTCCATCTGGCCCACGATCTCACGCATATTACCTTCGAGGATATCCGTGATCATTTCGGCGATGTCTTCAGGTTTCTTGTTCAAGAAGTTCTGTGCAGCAGATTCGATGCGAGTCGGGTCATCAGACACCTTCACACTCACGACGGCATCCACACCCACATTGATGTAGTCGCTGGTCGGAATGTCCTTGGTCTTCACGTCGATGGAGAAGAGCTTCAAGCTGAGCTTGTCGGCTCGTTCCAAGAACGGAATCTTGAATCCGGCATGGCCGATGATGGTACGGCGCTTGCGGAAACCAGAAATAATGATGATTTCGTCGGGTGCGGCCTTGATGTAGGACACACAGAAGAGTACGAGGAGGAACAGCACGACGACTGCTATTCCGCCGTAGAGAAGAACATTGGACATATCCATGTTTACTTTCCTTTATTGTTGATTGTTTCTGACGTCTACATCGCCAGACACGGTACTGACCGAGCCAGCGACGCTACCTCTGACATCGACATCGCCAGAAACGGCGGATACCGAGCCATTTACATCGCCGTGGATAGTCACGTCACCAGACGTCGTACTGACGTTGCTGACATTTCCGTTCACGACAATGTTTGGAAGATTTTGGACGGACTTTATGTTACCGCAGATGTTGATCCCGGCGATACGCTTACCGCATTCGATGCGGCGGCCACCGATGATGAGAACATTGTCGGATTCCATCGTGATGTCGCCAGACACCGGGGATTCCGGGCTGTCCTTCAAGGACACCATGACATCGCCATTGCTGTCCGTAATTGTGACGGATCCGTTTCCGTCAAGTCCATTTACAATTTTTACGTTCATATTACCAGTCCCTTACTGAACCGTTAAGCCATTCGTTCGGAGCCGCCACAAAGAAGATGATGGCCACGACGATAATGGCACCGAAGATAATCCAGAAAATCAATACTCCATGTTCATGGATGTAGAAGTCGATAGCCTTGTCAAGCGTAATGCCGTCGGCCCACTTGGAGTCGTTGATCGTGTGGTTGACCGCATTCGTGTACATCGTACCAGTGTACGTTAGACGTCTACCGCGATACACATACCGCTGTCTGTTCTTAAACAATCCTTCAATGAATCCGCCGGAAGGAATCGGTACTGTGCCGACGTAGTGTTCAGACGGAAGCTGAGGAAACTGCGAGTAGTAGAACCGCTTGCCGAGGAAGTCCACTTGATCGACATGGAACCGATCAGTCTTCATAACATCCCATGTCCAGTAGGTTTCCGTATGGCAATGACGGTTCTTCCCTTCGCCAGAACAGACTGTGCGATGGTGCTTACGGTATTCCTCCAAGTCCCTAGTCAACGACATGTAGTTTCCGATACCGTTGTCGGTAACGAACCCAACAGCGCTGACAGTGCCGTACGCCAGCATGTGGCCAGCGTTGGTCTTGAAGGCATAATTGAACTGGGTGGAGTCGGACACTTGTATAGCGTGATAGAACTTCACGTTATACTCGTCTTCGGCTTGCGCGATGCTGTTGGCGATAATGCAGCCAATGATTATGGCAAGCAGTAGGCCAACGATCGACAAGAACAGCTCACGGACAGTGAGATCCCACGTACCACCGTCGATCAGTGTGCGAGAGCTCATGCTATTCCTTATCCGCCTTCTTCTTCAAGAGGCCAGTCGGTGCGTCTACCGGAGCATTTTCGAACTGCAAGTATTCGTAATTCTTCTGCTGATATCCGAGAATAGAGAGCAAGAAGCGAGCCGGGAATCCGCGCACATAGGCGATATAGTTCCCAACCATGGTATTGTAATCATTACGATGTGACGCAATGCGATTTTCAGTCATCGCAAGTTCCGTCATATACCTATCGTAATTCTCGATCGATCTGAGCTGCGGATAGCGTTCCACGACACCTTGGATGTAAGCGGAAGCGTTCACGTTGCCCTTGCCGCCTTCTGGCGTACGAGCCTTCGAGAGTTCCACGAGAACCTTGGCTTCGTGTTCGTCATAGCTCATCACGGCTTCCGCCAAGTTGACGAGAAGGCCAGCGCGGCGGTTGTATTCCGCGTTGAGGTTGGACTGCGACTTTTCCACCAGCTGTTCCATCTGGATTGCACGGTTCTGGTAGTTCTGAACCATGAAGATCGATGCGATTACTGCGAGGACTGCGACGACGATAAAGCCGACCGCGCCGAGAATGATTGTTTTACCCATTGTGTTGTTCCTTTTTTGTTGGTTATTTGACAGATTCAATTTTATAGACAAGCGTACTGTTGCCCATCGTCAGCGAGACCGTGTTCGGGAATACAGCCGCCATCTTGGCGTATTCGGCTTCAGTGAGTTCTTTCACCTTTTCACCAAACGCCTTGCCTTGAGGAATGCCCATGTCGGCGACCCTCTTAGAAATCGCCTTCATGTCGGGCGGATTCTGCAACAGATAGCTTGCTGCTGGAAGCTTGGACAACCACGCACGATCACAATACAGATCAGCATTGAGCGCAAGCAGCAGCTCGAACTGACCAGAAACGAATTCCACCAGCGAAGTCCAATACAGCTTGGAATCCGGATCCCATGCGTACACATTTCTGTAAGAACGGAGCCAATTCCACATCTTGCGTTCCTCACGAGTAGGAACGAATGCTTCCAAGTTGCTTTCGTCATTAGCCGTGTAGCAGATAGCGGGGAATAGGTTGTCCGCAGTCAGCAAGTCATCGCACTCAATAAGGTTGCACTTGACTTCGTACCAGTCCATACCGACGAACGCTCTGATATGCTTGATCAAACCGACCCAGATCAAACGGTCGATAAAATCGGGCATGTTGTCGTAAGAGGACAGCTTCAAGAACTCGGAACGAATACGTTCGTTCGATACATGTTCAACCAACTCGGCGTTCTTACTGATTGCGCTAGACGTGTTGTTGTCGATAATGTAATCGAAGTTTACCGCGAAGCGCACCGCACGAATCATGCGGAGAGCATCTTCCTTGAAACGCTCGTCAGGATTACCGACAGCGCGGATTGTTCTCTTCTTGATATCTTCAACGCCGCCGTGGAAGTCGATGATTTCGCCGTCCCAGTTCATGCCGAGTGCGTTGATAGTAAAGTCACGGCGAGCCGTATCTTCTTCGAAAGAACTCGTGAAGGATACGTCGTCCGGATGACGACCGTCGCTATAGTCGCCGTCGACGCGGAAGTGCGTCACTTCAAAGTATTGTGTATTCCAGAATACCAGCAGCGTTCCGTGTTTTTCGCCGTTGTTGCTGACCGTTTGGAAGTTAGCCTTCAGTTCTTCGAGAGACAGCGACGTGGCGATATCGACATCATGGATATCTACCGTGTCAGTCTGTCCTAGCTGATGACGAACAAGGTCACGTACGCATCCGCCGACGACATAAGCTTCCGCCTTGCCGTCTCCGAGCTCGGTGATCGCCTTCGCCAATGCGAGGCCGTCACTCAGCTCCAATTCGTGGTATTTGCTCAAATCAATCTTCATGTCACGAAATATAGTAATAACACTCATCAGCGTCAAGAGGTTTTTGATATAATTTGTGAAATATGCGTGAAAAAATTTTTATGGCCATATACATAGCGTTTGCCATAGGCGCATGCCACCATTTTTATAGCCTCATGAAGAAACGATGGATTGCCGTCAAGACGAGGATGATGCATGGCATGACTCCAATGATGGGCGACATTCTCATAGCCATACATAAATGGATTCTAAGCAGTTTAAGTAGAAGGAAATAAAAAAGCTGGCCGATCGGCCAGCTCGTTTTGTTTCGGCTTATCGCTCGTCTGGATCAACCCCAGGAACCGGACAGAGCGTACCGGGAATTTTATGCCAAGTTCCGTGCGTGATGCTTTCGGCAATAACGGTGAATCGTGCATCAAGCTTGTTTTCATTGGCGACGACAAACTCGAACTTGCCATCATTGTTCTTGACATCGTAGATGCGGTAGTGCGCATTGCCACGAATGGTGCGGTTCAGCTTGTTCGCCTTGACGATGAAGGTTTTCTTGTTGCGGTAGCGGATGAACAGCGATGCAGCGTGATGAAGGCCAACAAGATAGTCTTCTTCGCTCGCTTCGGAGAGAATCGACTTTTCTTCCTTCGGAATTTCACGGATGCCGTTAGCCATGGAGACCTTGAGCTGGTTCGACTTCGGATCGATGTAACCGAACATAATCTTATTAGGACTTTCGGAAGATACATAGATACCAACCACAGTAATCTCGGTCGGTTCGCTGTAGGAATAGAACGTTCCGTACAAACGATACTTCAGTTCCTTGGAGCCCTTTTCGCCAGCGATATCCAGCGTGTATTTGTGTGCGATGCCGTACACCGGGCATTCAATGTGCGGCAAGTCTATTACTTGTTTCTGTTTCATATCGATCCTTTGTCCTTCATGCACCTAAGCGCAGCTCTGAGAATTGAATCCTTCTTGTTACCGCCACCGTTGATCTGGATCTTGTGGCAGAGTTCGTAAAGCTCAAACTTCTTGTTCGCGTCAGTAATTTCTGCGACACCTGGGTAGGCAATCATGTCATTCCATGTCACGAGATGGCCGGGCATCGGATTGTGCATGCAGAGATTGACAATCTTGTTTGCTTCGATTGCCGCCATGTAGTCCATGACTGGCTTACCATCAGCACCGATAGTGCCGTTGGAATCGGCGACCGCAAGACGTACTGCGCGATAAAACAACGGATGAGACACGAATGTCCAGCAAGCGAACTTCATCTTCGCCTTCGGCAATCCGTTCGCCTTCGTATGGTTCTCTACCATCCACAGAACGACATCCTTCTCGTTCTGGCTGAAGTCGAATTTGTTCAAAACTTCTTCGGCAAGCGGACGACCAATGAACTCATGTCCGGCCATGTTCTTGCCGCTGTTCTTCGCAAGCGCATCCTTCTTGCCGATGTCGTGAAGCAACGCCGCAGCGACATCCAAGTAGTCATGTTCACCCTTGAGGATATTCGTAATGACGAGCTTCGTATGAACCCACACATCACCTTCGTAGTGATAGTTGACGTGCTCACATCCAGCCAGGTACTGGTCGATGAAACCGAACAGAGGATTGCTCCGTTCACGCTCAAGTCGATCCACCACATCTGGTGCGGTCAAGATGCTATGCACATTATTGTAGGTTTCTGTCGTTGCTCTCATTAGTGTCCTTCATAATTTCGGTGAGTTTCTGTGATAGGTCGCCGACTGTGTGTTCCAGACGGCTGACCCGTTTCTGGGTCTTAATATAGCAAACCAGCTTGACGATGGCAATCCCATACACCGATATTATCGCCAAAATCAGCAATATTAGCAAAACATTCCATAACATGCCGCCAAATATAATAAAGCTTTCGAACAACATAGCTTACTTTTTAACTATTTCTGACTGGGCTTGCCAGACACACACTCATTTGCTATATTTCCCCGAAACATTCATCTTTAACAAGGACTATTCCGATGGCAGTTAAAGTCACAGAAAAAACAATCGCGAGGGCGAAGCAGCCTTGTCGCACCGTTGTTCGCAAGCGCCGTGCAGTCGGCGTCACTGTAAACAAGCAGTATCAGCGCAAGAACAAAGACAAGTGGTTTGTGAACAACCTAACGCAGACCGATACGTACAAGTTCGGTATGTGCCAGTGCGTGTTCCACAAGCATCCGAACGAACGAGCTTACTGGGAATTCAAGCTCCGTTCCGAAGGCGTCGACCTTACTCCGTTCTACGATGAAATCAACAAGGAACTCGATCACCTTTGCACCCTCAAGTTTACTGAATGGGAACTCGAAGGCATCCGCCGTGTCATGCCGTGGCTGTCAGACGACTTCATCGAATGGCTTGCCGACTTCCAGCTCAAGCGCAAGTACATCCACGTCGACTACGACGCTTCTCGCAACGGCGGTCTCCACATCTGGGCTGACGGCCCCGCAATCCAAGTCACTTGGTTTGAAATCTACGTTTTGAAGATCATCCAGAACCTCTTCTTCGATGACCTCGAAATCGACTGGGAAGAATCCAAAAAGACCCTCAACGAATCTATCGCCAAGTGGAACGCAGCACTCCGCCGTGGTGTCAAGTTCACTATTTCCGACTTCGGCGTCCGTCGTTCCGTATCTGACGAATGGAACGAATACATGGTCAAGACCATGATCGACTTCTGCCCGGCCTTCGTTGGCACGTCCAACGTATACTTGGCAATCAAACTCGGCTGCAAGGCCATCGGTACTTTCGCGCACGAAATGTATGCCTTGTATCAGGGCATCAAGGACATTCCGCTTGAACTCGTGCAGCAGCGCGTTCTCGAAGACTGGTCTGACGAATTCCGTGGCGACCTCGGTATCGCGCTTTCCGACAACTTCGGCTTCAACGCATTCTTGCGCGACTTCGACAAGTATTACGCAAAGCTGTTCGACGGCTGCCGCCACGATTCCGGCGACCCGTATGTCTGGGGCGAAATGCTTATCGATCACTACACCAAGAACGGCATCAATTCCAAGAGCAAGGTTGGTTGCTGGTCTGACAGCCTCAACTGCGACCAGTCTCTCGCTATCGCTGAACGCTTCCACACTCGTATCAATGTTGCGTTCGGTATCGGCGGCTACCTCGCTTGCAAGGTGCTCCGCTTCAAGGGCGGCATCAAGCGTGACGCTCTCCGCATGATCATGAAGCTCGTCATGTCCAACGGCAAGTACGCCGTGAAGCTCTCCGACTCTCCGGGCAAGGTCAACTGCCCTGATCCGAAGGTGATCGAACGTGCGATGGATGCGTACCGCTACGAACCCATTCCAGAAAACAAGGACGCACTCGACTAATGAAGAAGGTGTACATCTACGGCGGCGCATTCGATCCGGTAACGACTGCGCACACCGCCATTATTACCGAACTCCTCAACCGTCTCAAGAAGGAACCAGAATCCCTCTTGTACATCTTGGTAAGTGACAACGATACCAAGAAGTACTCGGTTGAGTGCGAAGACCGCATGGCCATGATTGTCCATACGGTCAATTCGCTTCACAGTCTGTACTCCGATAATTCGGATTCTCCGGCTGCCTACAATCAAGGCGAACCGTCCGAAATCTTCCACCGAGTCAAGATCGTCGACGAAGTCAGCCGCACCGCCGAAGCTCTGCAGAATCTCCGCAAGGAAACGAGCTTGACCGACGCGACCTTCACGCTGGTTCTCGGTTCCGACGAATGGCTTTCTCTGCTGACAAAGCAGTGGGTAAACAGCGACTGGATTCTCACGAACGTCAACTTCTTGATCGTCCGTCGTACCACCTTCATCGAAACGCTTGACTCCGTCAAACAGATCGGCACCATCTCGGATGAAACTTACAAGCAGATGTGCGGTTGCAAGGAACGCATAGAACACGTCGACTGGATCATTCCGAAGACGAGTTCCACCAAGGCTCGCCTTATGATGAATTTCGATCCGCTGTGCTTCTGTGACCAAGTGTCTCCGGTAGTGATGTCGTATATCCGCCGCAACAAGTTGTACGGACAGTCCGAACCGAAGGAATACAAGGATATCGAGGACGAACTCGTAGACAACTACGATCCGTTCCGCTTCCCTCGTCCTTCCGTCACCGTGACTTCGGCCATCTTCCACAACGACCGTATCCTCTTGGTGAAGCGATTGAAGGCTCCGTACCACGATTACTGGTGCTTGCCGGGAGGCTTCGCCAATCCGAAGGAAACGTGCGAGGAAGCTGGTGTCCGTGAAGTCAAGGAAGAAACTGGCTTTACCATCGGCACGTCGCATGTGCATCAAGTCGGCGTATTCAAGCCGAAGGATCCTCGCTGCGATGTCCACAAGGACTACTGGGGCTACGACATCGGCATGATGTTCGACTTCAACCGTGAAGGAATCTTGCCAGCCGATCCGGAAGCACAAGACGACGCAAAGGACGCCATGTGGTATCCGATCGACAAGCTCGACGAAATTCCTCTCGCTTTCCATCACCGTGAGCTCATTGCCAAGGCGATCCAGCTCCGTCAAACTCTTTAACAAGGACAAAATCATGAATCCAAAAGAATACCTCATCGTTATCGACATGCAGAAGGACTTCATCGACGGTTCTCTTGAAAACGCCGACGCCAAGGCAATCATCGGTGCCGTAGTCGTAGAAATCCGTGAATGGAAGGGCTACGTATTCTACACGATGGACACCCACGGCGCAGACTTCAAGCAGACTCTCGAAGGCGTTCTGCCGGAACACTGCATCAAGGGCACGGAAGGCTGGAAGTTCGAAGAATCCATCCAGCAAGCGCTCGACGACGCTTACGCTACTCGTATCGAGAAGCCGACGTTCGGCTACCTCGGCTGGGCGAAGCACTTCCTCGGCGACGATGCCTTCAATGCGGACGGCTCCCTCAAGAGCCAGGAAGAGCTCGCAAAGCTCGGCAAGGAACGCATCAAGCGCATTCGCCTTGTTGGTACTTGCACCGACATTTGCGTCATTTCCAACGCAATGATTCTCCGTGCAATGTTCAAGGACACGCCGATCGAAATCGTGGAATACGCTTGTGCCGCTACACCGGGCGCACAAGACGCTGCAATCCTCGTCATGGAACGCTGCGGCTTCACGATCATCCGCAAGGCTGCTGCCTAGTAATTGATTGTTTGAGATAGAATAAGAAGGCTGGTCGTTTGACCAGCCTTTCTTTTTATTGCTTGTAATTCTTGTAGGATTTTAGTATCGCTTCCAACAGATGCGGAGTCTTTACTTTGTCCTTGACTACTGATTCAAAGGTGGTTCCCGGAGGAAAAAAATCCGGCGTGATCTCCACGAACTCGACTTGGTTGTCGAGGTCTTTTTTGATGGCACCTTCGATGTCGTCGTAGTTTCCAGTCACGTCATAGCCGTCGGCTGATGTGTACATGAACAAGGACGGATCGTTCTTGTCCGCCGTCAATGTACCGAGACGCATGTTGTTGATGGTGATATCGACCGCGTCGTCGCCCTTCGGCTGGGTCTTCAATCCAGTGTGGGCTGTCAAGCTAGTAGCGACATCATGCAAAGCATTCATTTTCCAGTTCTGAATCATAAGATCCCCTATTTCAAGTTATTCATATTCCGACGGAACTGACCCATGTTCGGATATTTCTTTTTCAGCTCGGCGTCCTTCGCTTCACGCGCTTGACGGCTCGCTTCCTTGGCGGCGGACGGGCCCTTCAATACTGGGTGCTGGTATAACTTCTTGTTGGTCACACCTTCTTCGCCCCAGTTCTGCATGGTGTTCTTGAACCAGTTGCCGTATCCCTTGTCCTTCGCTGGAGCCTTGGTCGACTTCTTTTCCTTCTTCTCGTCGTCATCATCGTCGTCGAGATCGTCGTCACTATCGTCCTTCTTGCCAGTGTCGCCGCTCCAATCCATGTTGTCGTCATCCGGATTGTCGGCTGCGTTCTGATCGTTGTTTGCGGCGTTCGGATCCGTCGTGTTCTTTACGACGGTGTGCTTGACTACCTTCATCACACGAGCCTTCGTATCGTCGTCGGCCTTGTCGTCGTACGGCTCCATCAGCGCTTCGTAATACTGGTCGGCAATCGCTTGGCGACCGTCGTCATCAATATTGCCCTTGTTATCGGCGCAATCGGCTTCAAGTTCTTGCTGGTAATTGTCACGGAAGTCCTTCAAGATAGAAGAATAGAGCTGACGCTGATCCACTTCTCCGTTATCGTCCGGTGTGTCAGCTTCGTCTTGCGTCGGCTGTTCCTTCTGGGGTTCTTGTTGCTGTTGCTTCTGCGGCTCTTGCTGCTGTTGCTGTCCGTTCTGCTCTTGATTCTGCGGCTGTTCATTCTTTTCTTCCTCTGCCGGAGGAGCCTTCTGCATTTCGTCTTGCTGCTTCTGTTCTTCCTCGGTCGGCGGATTCTTCTGAACCTCGTCTTGCTTCGGTTCTTCCTTCGCTGGCTTGTCGAACGTATTGGCAGCGGTGTTCTTGTCCTTGAAGTATTTCTTGACGACTGTCAAGAACGAAGTAACGGCGGCATTGAGCGCCTTTGCAAATGGGCTGATTTGCTTGTGCGGCAAGTCAGACCAGTCCTCGACACCTTGTAGATAGTTGATAAAGGAAGCCGGAGTCTTCTTGTAGACCAAACGAGAGAAATTGACGGCAACCGTACCGTCGTCGCGTTCTTCGATAATCGCATTGAGGGACGGATCGTTGATGATTTTGCGACCGTCTATGTCGGCGAATTCGAACGGTTCGGCATTAGTATGCCAGTATGCCGACGTAAATACCTTTGTACGGATTTCTGCGTTGTTGATTACGGCGTTAGATACCGCATTTGCGACCATAGCGCCGCTGAATTGGTTCGTGTCGCTACCAGCTTCTGCAGTCTTCTTGGGAGCCGCTGGCGCTGGCTTCTGTTCTGTAGTTTCGTCGGCTTCCAGACGGATAACGACTTCGTCATCGTCTTCTACCATCGGAGTCGGATCCTCGATGTCTTCCATCAAGGTATTGAACGCAACCAAGTCGTTGTCATAATCAAAAAACTGCATATACACTCTCAGTTTGGTATATGCAGTTTATATATTATTCTTGCATGCTCAAGAAGGCCGCAGTCCGTGCAGACATGATACAGTCGTCCATATCCATGTAGCTATACAGACCGAGGCGGCCAACGAACGTCACCTTCGTCTTCGCGGTAGCTTGCGCTTCCTCGTGCAACTTCTTATAACGCTCGTACAAGTCGTGGTTTGATTGGTCATTGACCGGATAGTACGGTTCCATGCCCTTCTTCCATTCGGACGAGTATTCGTAGCTCACGATAGAACCCTTTGCGTCGTCGTGCGGACAGAACCACTTGTGCTCGATAGAGCGAGTGTACGGCACGTCGGTCGACGTATAGTTGCAGACCGGGCATCCTTGCACGTTGTCCGTCTTGAACTTCTTTTCCTTGAACTTAACGGAACGGTACTTGAGCGCACCGAGCTTGTAGTCATAGAACTCGTCGATGCCGCCAGAATAGAATACTTGCTTTGCCTTGATGCCCAGAACTTGCAACTGCGTGTAGGACGTGTTGAGCATAATGTCTACACGAACGCCATCGATCCCGCCAGCATGCTTGAACATATTCTCAATGACTTTCGTATAGCCATGCGCTGGCATCATCTGGTACTTGTCATTGAAGTAGTTGTTGTCGAACGTGAAACGCACTGGGAGACGCTTGATGATGCTGGCCGGAAGGTCTTCGCACTTGCGGCCCCACTGCTTCTCCGTGTAGCCCTTGACGAGCGTATTGAAGATTGTCGTACCGACCATGGAGATAGCTTGTTCGGCAAGGTTCTTCGGCTCCTTGATGCCAGCCTCGTCGATTTCCTTCTGGATGGCAGCCTTGACTTCGTCCGGCGTAGTGAGGCCGGGGAACAGCTGCACGAAGGTATTCATGTTGAACGGCATGTTGTACATGCGCTTCGTACCGTCTGGCTGCGTGAATACAGCAATCGGCTGGTTGATGAACGGAACCCATTCGCCGAAATCGCTGATATAGGACGCAACAAAGTCGTCAGAAGTGTGGAAGATATGCGCACCGTACTTGTGTACGTCGATACCGTTCTTGGTTTCGGTGTAGCAGTTTCCGCCGATATGGGGACGCTTGTCGATGACGAGCATCTTGATCTTTCGGTCAAAATTGCCACGGTACGATGCAATGGTTTCTGCGATCGTGGCGTTGGTAAGTCCAGCGCCGACAAAGATATAGTCGTAATTCTTTAGGTATTTCATGGCCGTCAATATAGTAAAATAAATTATAAACAGCTATAAAAGGAGGCTTGCCATGACTCCAGAAACGATTGCTAGCCGCGAATCAAAGTTCGCTACCACCTTGACGGACTCGTCCGGAAAGAAATTCACCGCTGGAAATCCGATCGACATCGGCGACGGTTTCAGCATCATCCCCATTTCTCCCGGTTTCAAGACCTACTTCTACCAGACACGCACGGTAAAGACGCAGATATGCCTACATTTCACCGTAGGCGTGATTACTGGCGACGTCGCGTCACTTACCAAGGAGAACAACCACATGTCCGTTCCCTACGTCGTAGACCGCAGCGGACACATCTACAGACTGTTCGATGACGCCTTCTGGTCGTATCACCTCGGTTCTGCGGCGATCGGCGGAAACGCCGTCATGTCCAAGCAGTCCATCGGCATCGAGATCTCCAACTACGGCCCACTCAAGGACAAGGAACAGAACGGCAACTACATCGACGCATACGGCAACCTCTACACGAAGGATCCAGCCAACGTCGACTTCGTTTCGTACCGTGGCTATTGCTACTATGCGAAGATGACGGAAATCCAGAAGAAGGCCGTAGCGCACTTGCTCAAGTATCTGTCCGAGAAACACGGCATTCCGCTAACCTTCAAGGAAATGATCGGAGAAGTGTTCGATACAGCAGAGGAAGCCGTTGCGTACAAGGGAATCTTCTGTCACTCGAATGTCCGCAAGGACAAGTACGACATGCCGCCAGAATTCACTCTGCAGATAAAGGATACGCTCGACGATATGAACAAGGTAGTCGAGCCAGTCGCTGCGGAGCCAGAACCAGAGAAGCCAGAGGAAGACCCAGAGCCAGCCGTGAAAGATCCACAGCCTGAGACCGACGTCGTCCATCGTGAATTTGTCGTCAAGGAAAACGAAAACGGCGACCCTTACGTCGCCGAAGTCGAATCCAGCGAACCAGCCGAGGAACAAGTCCATCTGACATGGTTCGACAAGTTCATGGAATGGTTGAAGTCACTATTCAAGTCTCGTCAGTAGCTTC
>JBGVBD010000045.1:0-2119 GCA_045225255.1 Prevotella sp.
TGATGAACTGCGGTACGCTGTGTCCGTACAGTGCGCGGATCTTGTCGCCGACGATCTCGTGACGCTTCTTTTCCGAAGTGCGGATGATTTCTTCCAGGTCGGCCTTGGTGACGGCTCGGTCGTAGTTGCCGCCCTCGTTGATCGCATGGAGGAGCTGGTCGATAGGCACGAAGCCTTCCTCGTCCAGTTCGAGTTCGTATTCTTGCGGCGCATGGCGCAGCGCGTAGGAGATTTCCTTGGAGAGTTCGGTGAGTTTCATAGCTATCCTAAGTCTGAAATGCTGGAAATGATTATGGTCGGACATTGGTCTTCGCTGATGCCTGGGTTTTCCTTTAAGAAGGCGGTCTTGACTCGCTTGAATACGTCGTCAAGCATATCCTTGCCAGTCTTGTCGGTGGAGTACCAGACATTGCCGTAGACTTCATTAGCGCCGTCCAGATGGCGGTATGTGACGAGGATAGCGCGGTACTTTGGCTTCTTGACATAGCCGAATGCGTTGAGTATTCGTTCGAACATTTCGCTCTCCTAGTAGAAGATGCAGAGCTTGTGCGGATTGTCCTTGCACTTGGGATCCGGACATTCAGTCACGACCAGCTCTCCACAGTGCTCCTCGTGATTCTCCTTGTACTTGAAGCGGTACGCCCTCATGTATTCCGGCTTGGGAGCGAACACGCCGCCATAGCGCTTGCACTTCCATGTGTCGAACCCAGTCCAGAGACATCCGCCTTCGTAGTTGTTCTTGACCCAGTCCGGATCTGGCTCCGGAATGATGTCGTAGGCGTCTGGGTAGCTTTCGAGGATACGCTGCTTTACTTCGTCGAGCTCTGACATTGGTGGTCTCCTAAATTGAATTTGATTTTGCGTCTGATGGAGTCTTCCCCATACACGAGGCCGAAGACGTACCTGTAGCGGATGTCCGCGTGTTTCTCGCACATTCCGCACCAGTAACGAGCGTCGCCGCCTTCGTAATAGGCTGGCTGGTTGCACCCGCCCACGAAGCAAGTGTCCTTTCCAGTATAGTGACTATCCTTCATGGTCTCGCGGAATTCCGGATAGGTCAGCACGTCTGGGTAGTAGAGGCTTTCCGCCTCGTCATGGAGCGCGTCAAGTTCCTCGTCGGACATGGCGTTCGCAGTTTCTCTCATGTCGTGGAGAGACATCTTCTTCAAATCGTCAAGGGTCATAGGCTATCACTCATCAAACTCATCAAACGTATGACCATATAACCAGCCGAGGTCGTCAACGAAAGCTATCAATATGGCAATCAGTACAAGTCCGAGCATTCCCAAGAATATCCATAGAATGTCACCTTGGTTCCATGATGTGCAGATTGTTGCGCAAGTTGATAAGGTGTCGTTGGTCATAGTTGAAAAGAAATATAGTAGTTGATGAGTATCTTGTCAAGACATCAGCTTTTTACTATATTGAAATCATGCCTTACAAAATCCAAAACAAGATGTATGTACTGACTGGCGGACTATCGCCGGACGACAATCTTTCCGACTTCAGATACTTTACCAAGTACGGCCTTGGGCGAGTACCTCGCGGATACATCCACCGCATATTCGACATAGCACTCGAAGTCGACGTGACCGGACTCAACATCGAGTTCGATAGGTACGAAACCGACGCCTACTGGACATGCTGCGACCACGAACGCTGTCTCAAGGACGTCAAGCTCACCCGTGTCGCTTACATCGACGGCAAGTGGCGCAAGCTGGACATCGATCCGTACGCCGACGCCTACGATTGGCTCAAGCAGCAAGGATACCATGACAAGCTCGGCTACGGCGGAGGCTGGTTCAGCAAGGACAACTGTCCGTCCTACAAGGAACTCGTCTACGAGTATTTCAACTACAAGGGCCGCAACCACTCGCCGGAATGGGACACGAAGACCAAGCTGTACGCTGGAATCATCGCAGACTACAAGCACGACCAGTTCAAGATCTACAACGGTGATTCGCCCAACTTCATCCAAAAATATGTCGGCAACATCCGCGTCGAGGGAGAGACCGTCATCATCAAGATGCACGACGACGAGTACAAGTTCCACCGCGAGACCGACGAGGACTTCATCCGCTGGACGAAGATGTGCGTGGAAGGCTACAACGAGGAGTTC
>JBGVBD010000046.1:0-25624 GCA_045225255.1 Prevotella sp.
ACCTCGTACCTCGTGACGTTGCTTCTCGTGCTGCTAAGGAACGTTGCGACAAGGGCTTTGGTGTCAACAAAACAGGTCTGGCCGTATTCCTCGACTTCTCTGAGTCTATCAACCGTCTGGGTATCGACGTGATCATGCAGCGTTATGGCAACCTCTTCGAAATGTACGAGGAGATCACCGACGTATTCCCTGGCGATGTTGCTAACGAGATCAACGGTGTGAAGTACTATAAGCCGATGATGATCTATCCCGCTATCCACTATACGATGGGTGGTATCTGGGTTGACTACGAGCTGCAGACCACTATTCCTGGCCTGTTCGCTATCGGTGAGTGTAACTTCTCTGACCACGGTGCTAACCGTCTGGGTGCTTCTGCACTGATGCAGGGTCTTGCCGATGGTTACTTCGTACTGCCTTACACTATTCAGAATTATCTCGCTGACCAGAGCATCTGGGGCAAAGTTTCTACCGATCTGCCTGAGTTCGATGAGGCTGAGAAGGCTGTTGATGCAGAACTCGACCGTCTGTTGAATATCAAGGGTAAGCGTTCTGTTGACTCTATCCACAAGGAACTCGGCCACATTATGTGGGAGTATGTTGGTATGGGTCGCACTGCTGAAGGCTTGAAGGAAGGTTTGAAGAAGATGCACGAACTGGAGAAGGAGTTCGATGAGAACCTCTTCGTTCCTGGATCTAAGGAAGGCTTGAACATCGAACTTGATAAGGCTATCCACCTTCGTGACTTCTTCACCATGGGTCAACTCGTTGCTTTCGATGCACTCTCTCGTAATGAGTCTTGCGGTGGACACTTCCGCGAGGAGTATCAGACCGAGGAAGGCGAGGCTAAGCGCGACGACGAGAACTACTTCTATGTAGGCTGCTGGGAGTACAAGGGCAAGGGCAACGAGCCCACGCTTATCAAGGAGCCATTGGAGTATGAGGCTATTAAGGTACAGACACGTAACTATAAGAATTAATTAGGTATGGCAAAGAATATTTCATTTACTATAAAGTTCTGGCGCCAGAATGGCCCCAAGGACCAGGGACACTTCGATACCCATGAGATGAAGGATATCCCCGATGATACCTCTTTCCTCGAGATGCTTGACATCCTGAATGAGGAACTCATCAACGAAGGCAAGGAGCCCTTCGTGTTCGACCATGACTGCCGCGAGGGTATCTGCGGTATGTGCTCATTGTATATCAACGGTACACCTCATGGAAAGACTGAGCGTGGCGCTACCACCTGTCAACTCTACATGCGCCGTTTCAACGATGGCGATGTGATCACCGTTGAGCCTTGGCGTAGTGCAGCCTTCCCTGTTATCAAGGACTGTATGGTAGACCGTGGTGCCTTCGATAAGATTATCCAGGCTGGTGGTTATACTACGATCCGCACAGGTCAGGCTCAGGATGCTAACGCTATCCTGATTCCTAAGGAGGATGCTGACGAGGCTATGGACTGCGCATCTTGCATCGGTTGTGGTGCTTGCGTTGCTGCTTGTAAGAACGGCTCTGCTATGCTCTTCGTGTCCAGTAAGGTTAGCCAACTCGCCCTGCTTCCTCAGGGTCGCGTAGAGGCTGCCCGTCGTGTGAAGAACATGATTGCCAAGATGGATGAACTCGGTTTCGGTAACTGCACCAACACCCGCGCCTGCGAGGCAGTATGCCCGAAGAACGAGACCATCAGCAATATCGCTCGCCTCAACCGTGAGATGATTAAAGCAAAGATGGCAGACTAATGTAGTATATACATTTTATATAATAGAGAGCGTCGCAGAAAAATCTGCGGCGCTCTTTTGTTTTGCATATTGCTTTGTTGTTTGTCGCTGTTTTGCGTGTTGCTGTGCCACAGCAACAAACTCTATCTCTCTTCGCAAATAGCCTTTGCCATCTCATTCAGTTCTAGGCACTGCCCCCTTTTGATAGTCTTCTTTTCGTTATGATGTTCCCAAGGGGCAAGGATTAGCAGTTGCCCTCTGGCACAGGCATCCATACGCTTACCACCAGGCTTTGCCAAGTCTGTAAAACCATTCTCTTGCAGATAGATCAGGGGTAGCCCTTCCTCAAAGGCGGCACGCATGATAGTCTTTTCACCTTTCGAAATGGCAGGCGATACAAGTACGGCTCCTTTTCGGGCTGCATGTAGATAGGTTGCGAGTTTAGTTTTTAGGTCGGCTTCTGTTATGCTTCTTGAGCATTGCACTTGTAGTTTAACAGGTCGGTCAAGGAGAAAACGATTGCCAATAGCAGAAAAACTTTGCCCAGCATAAGTGAGTCCTCTTTGTACTCGAAAGAGATTGGGGTTCTCTCGCTTCATCAACAGGCGGCGAGGGTTATCCTTTAGGTAGTCAAGCCAGCGTTCCAACTGCCCGTCCCTAAGTAATATCTGGTCGTTAAAACCCTTTGCGAAGAGTAGCCCATTGTCGCGGCTTTGCGCTGTGTGTTGCTGTGCCACAGCAACGAACTCCACAGGCATCACCTCTCGGAACGCTTGATTGCAAGCCTGCTTCACGCCCAGCAACACCTTTCCCAACGGTTTTTCCATCTGTGTCCTTACAAAGAGGATGGCATGCAGATGGTCGGGCATCATATGTAGCGCTACCACTTTCACCTCTGGATGATGACTGCCTATCGATTGCCAGATGTCTCTTACGGTCTTTCCCAATAGCGACAACTCGATGTGAGGTGCCTCTGCTGATGGCTCTATCGCCTCGCAGTGTCCCACTACTTTGCCAAAGAGGGGCTTCCGCCCCTCCGTTACCATTGTTATCATATACATCCTTCGCGCAGTGTAGTCATTATCTACACACCGTCGTTGCATCGAAGGCTTCTTCTCTCCGGCAAATGCTTTTTGGCTTTCAAATGTCTTTCTATCCATTGTTTACTCAGCAAAGTTACAACTTTTTTAGGAACTTTGTTCGTTAGTTCGAAAATAATTGTATCTTTGCACAAAGATATTATGAGGTTTTGGATAATAGCATTGCTAAGAAATAAAATGTTTTTATTGATATGCCTTTTAAGCATTGTCAATAGCTTGGTTTGCGCTCAGAATATGAACGATTGGCTACAGGAACGGTTGAATGCTTCTGCCGCCTTGCGGCACGTAGACTATGATGAGATGTATGACAAAGCTTTACAGAAAGACAAAAGCATAGATCCATTGATAAAGTGCTTAGTTGTTATAGATTATTGTCGTGCTTATGGCATAGATAGTTTGGCAGTAGAGTTGGCAGATTTCGTTTTGGAGAAATCGAGCAACCAACAAATAGAAAAGGGTATTGCTACCTATTTACTTGATATGAAATATAGATTGGCAATTTTGCAGAATAGATATGATAAGATAGAAAAGATGGCATGCTATGTAGACCGTCGATGGCAGGAGTATCCGAAACTTATGGAAAAAGCATATCATTGGCATCGTTTGGCATCAGCAGGTAAGGATGTCCGTCCAGTCAACATCCAACGTTCGAAGAATGTGGTAAGTTTGTCATTTGAGAGGGATTCCGTCGGACATATCTGTATTGGAACGGATGTGAATCAGACGAAAAACCAGCGCTTTATTTTGGATACGGGAATGATGTCGAGTACTATAATATTTCGTAAATATGCTCATAAAATAGGTGTCAAATTATTGCCAGATTCTACTGAGGCTGCTTCTGCAACGAATCCTGACATCGTTTATAAGATGCAATTGGGCATTGTGGACAGCCTTCGTATTGATGGTATCAAATTCTGTAACCTACCTGTATGGGTATCTGACGAGACGGAAGAATATGGCTGTACGGGTTTTATTGGTACTCCCGACTTGTTTCGGTTGGAGTATATGGAACTGTCGCGCGATAGCATCGTGTTCAGGTATCCATTACCCAAAAAGAAAAAAGAACCGAATTTCACTATGAATGCGGGTTTTAGGGGTGAAAGGTGTATTTGTCTCCCCTGTACGCTTGACGGTCATAAAAGTTCGCTCATATTTGATACTGGTTCTAATGCTTTCTTGTTACCACGGCAGTATGCTGAGCGTACGGATGGATTCTTTGCGGAAGTAGGCGGTATGAAAATATGGCTTGAAGCAGGAATGTATGCCCATGGTTTTGTTTCTCATGCCGACTCACGCGGATTCTGGGGTCAACCTCTGTTGTGGTCGTTTGAGCGTTTGTGCTTCAATTTCCGCGATGCGCATGTTGACTATATTAAGAAGAAAGAGGTGAAGTATACAGAATATTTGAATAAATGATTTGTTTGGAAAAGAAGGCGTTTTCTTTTGTTATACGGGACGACATATAAGAGGAACGTTTCTGTCAAGAAAAAGTGCTGAAATTTATGTTCGGAATTTGGTTGCTTATAGAAAATAAAGGAGGGTTAAAACGCTCATTTTAGACAGAAAAAGCGTTAGGATATCACTTTCATGGAGAAAGGAGGCACTTTTCTACCCGTTTGCTACGAGCAAACGACCCGTTTGAAGGCACCTTTCTATGCGATAGATAGGGGCAAAATCGGGCTTTTCTTGCCCTTTTTGCCCTCTTTTTCATAGTCAAAATCGCCACCAAAAAGTATAAGGTGTTGCTATTCAAAGGATTATCATAACGCCTCTATTTTCGCGTATTTGCAGACAACTTGCATGTTGGTCGAAAAAACGCGATTCTACAGAGAAACTTTGTCCGAAAAATTCATAATTATCATACAAATCCCTATTTGTTTAACCACTCCTGCCGTTCCCGTTCCGTCATCTTTTCAATGGCATAACGGAGCATGGTGCGCGGCATTTCGTGGGCATGTTGGCGGAGGAACTCGCGAAGAAGATCCATAGAGACGCGTTTACCCATCTCACGGAGCATCCAACCAACCGCCTTATGCATCAAGTCGTGAGGATGATGCAGATGTATCTCGGCATAGCGAAGGCACCATGACGGATCACCCTGTTGCGAAGTCTTCCATGAACAAACGATACTCATGCGCTGTTTCCACAGACAAGGACTGGCAGCGAGTTCGTCAAGCACTTTTATCTTATAGTCCTTATCACCCAAATGAGATGGCAATAGCAACCAATGACCGAGAATCTTATGCACAGAGAGGTCTACCAAATCCCAGTTGTTCGCTTGTTCGGCATACTGTAAATACATGGTGACTATCTCATCGCGCTTCGTGATAGCCTCAGCACTGTTCTCCAATCGCTTTGTTGCTAACTTCTCGAACTTGGCAACGAGAATCAAGAAACCACAGAGTCGTACCTCATGCCAATGGTTCATCAACAATTCAGGGACCTCACTCAAAGGAAAGTCCTGACCTGCCGCCTTCACCACTTCTCGTGTCTGCGGCACCTTCAGTCCTAAGAACTCATCGCCGAAGCCATATTCACCAGGGGCTGTCTTGAAAAAGCCCATCAGTATTTGTCGCTGCTCCTCATTCTGCAGCGACTCCATATAAGAGATGATTTCCTGCGCGTTCATTGTTTCTTCGATGGTGGCGTTAGCGTTTTATTCTATCATAAGGATAATCCTTTGATAGGATTTCAGGTACAAATACCCTTGATCTTTTACTTCACAGATGAGGTGAAGGTTCTGACCTACGGCTTCGTTAGGGATGGTGATATTGATAACGGACTGTGTAGCATCGGGAATAGCAAGCTTAGTGTGTCCTATCTCGAGTTGTTGCCACCAATGGAAGGTAATGGTATTAAAGTCAGGGTCAGAAGAACCTGAGGCATCCAGACGGAGGTTGTCGCCAGCCTTGACATGAAGCACCATGGGCAATGGTCCCTGATGACCATTCACCATAACGATAGGATTATGGTTGCGCTCGCCGTCATCTTCAGTCCACTGCATACGGGCCTCGAAGTCTGATATCTCTTCCAGATAGAAGCGCTGCTTATAGCCTACACTGATGCTGCGAACAGGTTCCTGCCAAGAGGTCCACGCCGTAGTAAGTGAATCAGGACAAAGTCCATACTCATGATAGCCCGCCCAACTGCATTGCTTGGGGTCCTCTGGGTCATTGAGACCATTGGGCAGCACGTAAAGGAAACTCGGTGTGTCACCCTCGACGCCCCATTTGTAGTTGGGATATACCTTACCCAAGGCACCACGGGTCTGGATGTTTGTCTGATGATGATTCCAGTTCTGCTTGCCCAATTCGCATTGCTCCTGCCACGTACCCTCGTCCCAAATAAATTGCAGGTCATCCTTAAACTCTTGTCGTAACCACATGTGGGAACTACGAGCGCGATCCATGCGATGAGCGTAATCCATATCCTGGTCGGTGATAGTATAGAGGCGGAACTTACGGACGAACTTCTTCAGTTCTTCAGATGTACGAGTCTGCTTTACACGCCAGATAGCTTGTGCCAATGTATTCGCCCCACCCCATGCGGCAACATAGATAGGTCGTGGGTCGTCTTCGTCTGCCAGACGAATCAGCAGGTCGCTACCAGGTGAATCGTTACCCTCGCCGATAGATCTGATGCCACCATTGATGCTACCCATCACAGCACGGCTACGAAGATATTCGGCACTGGGCCAATAGCCGATTCGCTGTTGCTTGTTCTCCTCTTCGAGCGAAAGGAAATCATATTGCTTAGAACGCTTCCTCAAGTTCTTGACATCCTTCTCATAGGCATCAATCACCTGACGCAGGTATTTCGCCCATTCTACAGGATACGGATCGCAATTCCATCCTACCGACGTTATCAACGCCTCAATCTCAAACATATCAGCATAGACCATCAGATGAACCATTGACTCCATATCGTCAGGCTCTACGTCTGCTGGGGCAATGTCCGTACATACCACCAAACGCGGCTTTAGACTTGTCTCTTGGGCGATGCTCAACGCAGAAACGGTCAGCATCAACAACAATGTCGTTATCGTTCTTTTCATAAAAAGATGTATTTCTGCTACAAAGATACGAAATTTCAAAAAAGAATTGTATCTTTGCATCAGGTTTATTACATTTTAAATTATGAAAAAAGCATTTCTATTATCCGTTTTCATGACATTGACCCTCATTGTCAATGGTCAGACAGAGCCTCCTAAGTTTACACCACAGTTGGAATTTGCGCTGCAATTGAAAGTAACGCTCGGTGAGACTTATTCCTGTGGCGAGACACAGCACGGTAGACGTACCGTCATTCCCATTACGGGTGGAACCTTTGAAGGTCCAAACATCAAGGGAACTATCATCAACGGCGGCGCAGACTATCAACTTGCCAACGCTGAAGGACGCACAGAGTTAGAGGCCATCTACTCTATCAAGACGGACGACGGCATCTATATCCACGTACGCAATCGCGGCGTCATCTGCAATGCCAAGGACGAAAACGGCAATCCATCTTTCTATTTCAGGGCTGCCCCTCAATTTGAGGCTCCCAGCAATAGCAAATATGCATGGATGAACAATGCCCTCTTCGTCTGTGCGCCAGAATTCGGCGGAGACTTCAAGGGCATTGTGCTTAATGTGTGGAAGGTAAAATAATCCTTCGCCTTACTTGTTCAGATTCTGAATGAACTGCCATTCGCTCTCATGTGACTTCACCTTGACGAGCGACTGGTGAGTGACGATGTACTCTGATACGCCTACACGGTTGGCACCATGATGCCAGTCGTAAGTATAGCCTAACTGTGTCCAAGGCAGGGGACTGTCATCCTCGAAGGCAGAGGCAACACTTAAACGATACCACTCACGGAAGTTAGTTTCACCCACTTTGTATTTCTCATCAGCGTATGCAGGGAACTCCAGACCAGCAGAGGTTGTGGTGATATCAGGAGTATGAGCGGGACGGAAGATGTAGGCAGGGTCGGCATAGAACTGTACCATGATGTTGTAGTCGCAGTCAGGGCTAAGACCGTACATCTGAATCATACGCATGTGGGCAGCCACACTGTCTAATCCCACAAAGGCATCCTTCTTACGCTGCCAGTCACCAGGCAGACTTACCCATGAACCTAACTCACGGTCGATACGATAGACACCCTCCTGTCCAAAGAAGCGTGCTAAGCGGCTGGAATCAACCAGTGTTACCACTAACACCATATCCTTTCCGTCAATGGTAGCCCATTCCTCACCAGGAGTACCTTTCTTGATGGGCATCAGGTCGTTCGAGATTTTAGAGGGATCCAATTGCTTGGCATCCTCAATGGCTGCGGCAAGGTCTGCCTGCAACAAAGAGTCATTCTCATACCATGCCGTAGTATCTGCGGCATTCTCTGTCTCATTGGCGGCAGTCTGCTTGTTCTGACAGGCACCTGCAATTAATGCAAATGAGACGATTGCAATCCATAATTTCTTCATACGTTATTGTTATTTGTAGGTTTAGAGTTTCTTATTCGGGTGCAAAGATACAAAATTATTTATCAATAATCTAAGATACCTTCTAAAACTTATCAATTATTCCCCAATTATTTGTATCTTTGTCGCATGAACACAAAAACGGAAATGTATGATGGAACATTATCAAGCAGACGAACATCGTTATGAGAACGGTATGAAATACGAGCGTTGCGGACGCTCTGGTATCTTATTGCCCCAAGTCAGTCTGGGCATGTGGCATAACTTCGGTAACGTGGATCCTTATGAACGTAGCAGAGAGATTCTCCGTTATGCCTTTGACCACGGTATTACCCATTTCGATTTAGCCAACAACTACGGACCTGCCTATGGTACGGCAGAAGAAACACTGGGACGCGTAATGGATGATGACCTGCGCCCTTATCGTGACGAACTCTTCATCTCTACCAAGGCGGGTTATGATATGTGGGCTGGTCCTTATGGTGAATGGGGCTCCCGTAAGTATCTGATAGCCTCGCTTGACCAGAGTCTGAAAAGGATGCATCTGGACTATGTCGACTTATTCTATAGTCATCGCTTCGACCCCAATACCCCGATGGAAGAGACCCTTCAGGCGTTGGTAGATATCGTCAAGGCAGGCAAGGCACTCTATATAGGTATCTCCAACTGGCCCTTAGAGGCAACGAAGTTTGCTATCGAGTACTTGAAGCAACGAGACACCCCCTTGCTGATCTATCAAGGTAAACTTAATATGTTGAATCGCGAACCCATCGAAGAAGGCATCCTTTCGTGTTGTCATGAAGCCGGTGTGGGCTTCATCGCCTTCTCTCCCCTCGCTCAAGGCTTGCTCACCAACCGTTACCTCAACGGTATTCCAGAAGACTCACGTATGTCAAAAGGGAAGTTCCTGCGTGAAGAGATGTTGACTCCAGAACTGTTGCAACAACTGCGCCAATGGGATGAAGAGGCAAAAGAGAATGGGATGAGCCTTGCTGAAATGGCACTTCAGTGGATTCTGAAGCAACAGGGTGTCACTTCTGTTCTTGTGGGTGCCAGTTCTACTAAACAACTGGCACAGAACCTTCAATGTATCAAATAAGGGTATCGAACACCGTCTGATAGAACGCAGCCTTCTTTTCGATAGGCATCGGATAAGCTCGTGAAGAACTCGGCATGCGATAGAGCCGTAAGGTGCGCCCTTCGAAATCCACTGGCGAGAATGTTCCGACGTTGGGTTCCTCTACACCCATCTGTTGAGCACAGAGCGTCGTAGCCAGTTGTCCTGCCGTAACAATCATCCTGCATTGCGGCAAGCGGCGTAGCATCGCCTTGATGTCGGTCTGTTCCACCACCTGAAGATCCTTGTCACTGGCAGTATTCTTCGTACGGATAATCTGCGTACAGGTATCATAGAGGGCAATGCCGTGAGACGTCAGGAAGCATTTGAGTTCATCCAGTCGGTAATGTTTCCCGTCATCAGCCACGAAATGTTGCTTATCGCCAAAGAAGCAATAGCCCACGATGCGCCACATATCGTTAGTGAAGTTAGGATAATAGAACGGCATCGACCATCGCTTCTCGGCAGGCGGAAACGTGCCAAGCATCAGCATCTGTGCACCCTTAGGCAGAAACGGTTCGAAAGGATGATGCTCTATCATGATTATTTCTGCAGAATCTGCTCCGCGTGCTCCTTGGTCTTTACTTGTTTGCCGACAAATATCTGTTCGATGATACCTTCCTCATTAATAATAAAGGTGGTGCGAATAGTACCCATGGTCTTCTTGCCATACATCACTTTCTCACCCCAGGCACCCATCGCCTCCATCAATGTCTTATCTACATCGGCAATCAACGGGAAGGGCAACTCATGCTTCTCCTTGAACTTAACATGCGAAGCAGCAGAGTCCTTGCTTACGCCAACTACTTCATAACCGGCACCCTGCAATTCCCCATAATGGTCTCTCAGGCTGCAAGCCTCAGCCGTACAACCACTCGTATTGTCTTTCGGATAGAAATACAATACCAGTTTCCTACCTTTGTAGTCACTTAGACGGATATCCCGTCCCTGTTCGTCCTTGCCCAAAATCTCAGGCGCCTTGTCTCCAATCTTCATAGTCGTTTCGTTTTAGATGATGTTGCAAAGATAGTGCAAACTGAGTGAAAAGCCAAAGGAAAACTCAATATTTCTTGGTTTTTCGCTCACTTAGTCGTACCTTTGCACACTATATGAGTAAACAGGGTTCGCCCATACAGGCGTTAGAAGAACAACGGCTGTTGCTCCAGCTGGAGTATCAGACGGAGAAGGAGGCTTTCCGCAAGCAGACTGAGGAGATGGGTGTGCAGCGGAAGGTTAAACGAGGTGATGCCTGGTGGCCTCTGAAAGTAGGGAAGAGTTATTATAACTCCATCAACCAATTGGTGATAGAAGTATTCCGAACTGCTGATCAGGATATTGAACATACTTTTGAGTTTGGAAAGACGGTAGTGTTCTTCAGTTGGAACCAAGGAAAAAGCGCAGCTTCAGACCCCCAACCCCCTAACTTAAGGGGCATATGTACTTCCACTGTCAGTTATGTAGACGGTGACCGTATGGTGTGTGTGATTCCCAATAACGGCTATCTTGTCACACTTCAAAACACGGAAAATCTGGGCGTGCAACTCTCTTTCGACGAGACGAGTTATCGGCTGATGATGGAGGCGTTGGATCGTGCTATTAAAGGTAAAGGGCGCTTGGGCTATCTGCGTGACCTTTTCTATAGTCGTCAGAAAGCCGAGACGTTTGTGTTTCCGCCTATGCATTTCCCTTATCTGAATCCTACACAGGAAGATGCCGTTAATATGGTGTTGCGTGCGAAGGATGTCGCTATCGTTCATGGTCCTCCAGGAACGGGTAAGACGACGACATTGGTAGAAGCGATTCGTGAGACGCTGATGCGCGAGAGTCAGGTGTTGGTATGTGCTCAGAGTAATATGGCTGTCGACTGGATTTCCGAGAAACTGGTTGACAGAGGCATCAACGTATTACGTATTGGCAATCCTACTCGCGTTAATGACAAAATGCTGTCGTTTACTTATGAGCGACGTTTCGAGGCGCATCCTGACTATCCACATCTGTGGGCAATCCGTAAAGCGATTCGTGAACTTAGAGGTAAGAGGAGAGGGGTGAGAGGTGAGAGCTTCCATCAGAAGTTAGAGAGTCTGAAGAGCAGAGCCACAGAACTGGAGATTCGTATCAATAACGAGTTGTTCAGCGAGGCACGTGTCATCGCCTGTACATTGGTAGGAGCCGCCAACCGCTTGTTGGACGGACAGAAGTTCGGCACCTTGTTTATTGATGAGGCCGCCCAAGCCTTAGAGGCTGCCTGTTGGATACCATTACGTCGTGTCAGTCGTGTAGTCCTTGCTGGTGACCATTGTCAATTACCTCCCACTGTCAAAAGTATTGCTGCTTTGAAGGCAGGCTTGGGTAAGACACTCATGGAGCGCCTAGTAGAAACACATCCGGAGGTGGTCACCCTCCTGAAGATGCAGTATCGTATGAACGATGAAATCATGCGTTTCTCTTCGAATTACTTCTATGACGGACAGATAGAGAGTGCTCCTAATGTGAAATATCGTGGCATCCTCGATTTGGATATCCCGATGGAATGGATAGATACTTCATCGCATGAGTTTAAGGAAGAGTTCATCGGCGAGTCGTTTGGACGTATCAACAAGGACGAAGCAGAGCTGACACTGAATACGCTCCAGCAGTATTTCGAGCGTATTGGTAAGCAACGCTTGTTGGATGAGCGTATAGACGTAGGTATCATTTCTCCCTATCGTGCCCAAGTGCAATATCTCCGTCGTTTGCTGATGAAATGGGAGTTTTTTAAACCTTTCCGTCGCCAAATCAGTATCAATACCGTTGATGGTTTCCAAGGGCAGGAACGTGACATTATCGTTCTCTCGATGGTCCGTTCCAACGATGATGGACAGATAGGTTTTCTCCGTGATCTCCGTCGTATGAACGTGGCTATCACCCGAGCCCGAATGAAGGTAATCATCTTGGGTGATGTACCTACGCTCACGCAACATCCTTTCTATCGCCAACTATGGCAATATATCCAATCTTTGAAATAATTTTCAATTATCAATTGTCAATTATCAATTATTTAGTATCTTTGCAGGCGAAATATAAACAGAAACAAGAAATGAAGAAATATTTGATAGGTGCCATCTTGTTGGTATTGGTAATAGCGATGGTGAAGACGGTTCCCGATAAAAAAGCGCATAAGAAAGCTATGATGGAGGCCGTGAAGGAGTATGTGGACGAAGAAGCCAAGGAGCGTGGATTGGGCGATAATGTCCTGACCGACTTGGGTAAGGGTATTTTGAATAAGACCATTGAAGTCGCCTTGAACTCGAAACTGGAAGTAAACAACTATTTGCTCTTCAATACTACATCCGTAGAAATGGACGACGAATCAAAGACATTGTCGTTGGGCATTTTAGGTCATGTGTTCACGTTCGACAAGGAGATGTTACGCGATGCCTTAGAGGCTTCTGCCAAAGAAAAGGCTGAACAGAAGAGTGAGCGTAAGGCTGCTAAGGAAGCCGCCAAAGAAGCTCGCAAACTAGAAAAGAAACTCAAGAAAGAGCAGAAGAAGCGTGAGAAAGAGGCTCGTAAAGAACAAAAACGACGCGAGAAAGAAGAGGCCAAAAGGAAAAAAGAGGCCGAGAAAAACAAATAACATCAACGGAAATATATAACATCAAGATGAAAAAGTATCTCATTATAGCTGTTGCTGCACTGGCGATGGCATCATGTAGCGAAAAGAAATTCCACGTAGAAGGAAATATCACCAATGCCAAGGACTCTGTACTCTATTTCGAGCATGTAGGATTGGAGCAGGTTGATGTTCTGGATTCTGTCAAGTTAGGAGAGGACGGTGCCTTTGCTTTTGCAGAGAAGGGAACTGAGGCTCCTGAGTTCTATCGTCTTCGCATTAGCGACCAGATTATCAATGTGAGTATCGACTCTACAGAGACTGTTACCTTTAAAGCACAGTATCCACAGATGGCTACTCAGTATGAAGTGAGCGGTTCAGACAACTGTGCGAAAATCAAGGAACTGACCTTGAAGCAGATTGACTTGCAAAACCGAGCCATCGCTGTACAGCAGAATGACAACCTGACTGTTGACGAAGCGAATGACAGTATCCTGAACATGATTAAAGCCTATAAGGAGGATGTGAAACTGAACTATATCCTCAAGGAGCCTAACCGCTCGTATGCTTACTTCGCTTTATTCCAGGCTATTGGCAACACACTGATTTTCAATCCTCGTTCCAATAAGGACGACATCAAGGTGTTTGCTGCTGTGGCTACCAGTTGGGATACCTATTACCCAGGTTCTGAGCGTGGTGCAAACCTGCATAATATCGCTATTGAGGGTATGAAGAATGTCCGTATTGTGGAAGCCAATAATGCACAGACCATTGATGCCAGCAAGGTTTCTACGGCAGGAGTGATTGAAATCGCCCTCACGGATAATCAGGGAAACATACGTCGATTGACTGATCTGAAAGGAAAGGTTGTGATGCTCGACTTCCATCTCTTTGGATTGGAGAATTCGCCTGAGCGCATCTTGCTGTTGCGCGAACTCTATAACAAATACCACGCACAAGGTTTGGAAATCTATCAGGTGGCATTAGATGCCGACGAGCATTTCTGGAAACAGCAAACTGCCGCTCTGCCTTGGATTAGCGTGCGTGACCCACAAGGTGTGGACTCACAGACACTGGTTGTCTATAACGTACAAGGACTGCCCGATTATTTCCTGATTGATCGTGACAACGCTATCTACAAGAGGTCGGCACAGGTGAAGGATATCGAGGCAGAGATCAGAAGTCTGTTGTAAGTAATGGGTGTTAGGTGGTGGGTGATGGCTGTTAGCTGTTGGCTAAGTGCATCAGCCTTTGGCCAAAGTAAGGAAAACAGCGGATTTTCCTTGGAGCAAAAGAACGACACGCTGTCGATGCTGACCCTGCGGACGGATTCTACCTACGACCAATGGACGCTGCCTTATCCTGTTTACCGCTTCTGTATAGGTGATGTGGATGGTGATGGCAGTATTGATGCAATGGTGGGTGTGATAAAGAAAACCCGCTACTTTCGAACAAAGGGACGCCGTCTCTTCATCTTCAAGAACTACCACGGGCTGGTGCGCCCTCTCTGGTTAGGTTCGAAACTGGGAGGTGTCTTAGAGGACTTCCGCTTCACAGATGGAAAGATACGGAGTCTCGAAAGCACTACCGATGGGAAATATGTCGTAGCGGAATATCGCTGGGCACACTTCGGATTGGGTTTTGTGCGATTTATCGCGAAGAACGTCACGAGAGAAGAGGGGGAAATCCTTTTCAATCAAGATTAAACAATAAGGAATTAAATATATAACAAACTATAACCAATAAACTATGAAGAAATTCTTGCTGACAATGGTAGTACTTGCCTTTGCATGGAACGCAAGTGCACAGAATCAGGCTAAGCCCATGGTTATTCCGGGTAAGGCCAAAATCAATGTGGAGCAACTGAACAAGAAACTGCCCCTTGACATCAATGTGGATAACCTCTCTATTGCAGAAGCACGTATCCTTCGTAATGCTGTGTCTGCCCGTCAGGGCTATTGCTTTATGAGTGCTGATCTACGTGCTGTCTTCAGTTCTACCTCTTGGTATGACGAGATTATGAGAAAACGCTTTTGGGAGGAAGAAGGAGGTGAGGCAAAACCTATCAAATATACTCCTGCCGAGCAGGCTTTCGTCCAAAAGCTCAAGGCTCATGAGGATAAGTTGAGGGCAAAGAACAATATCGCTCCTGCCGGTATGATGACGAATATGGACAATATCGTCAATCCGTTCCAGTTGGAGAACTTCGACCAGAAACTGTATAATGCCATCGCCAAGAACGGCTTTGCCATCGTACCAGGTACGGAAGACCAGCTCTTCCACGTCTATGAGCGCAACGATTATCATCAGTTCCCCAGTTTCGTGACTACCGACCTCTATCTGCAGGCTTTCCACATGTATTTCGATTGTCTGTTGAAAGAGACAGAGGAGCAGAAGTTCTCGCCGATGGTAACAGACTTCGTGAAGAAGAACTACGACCTTTTGATGCAGAAGGCTTCGACCGCCACTGACCCATTGGTAAAAGCTGCTGCCGAGTATAATACTGCCTATTATGCTATTGCCTATGCGTTGAATACAGGTAAGATATTGCCTGTTGCTGCTTCCTATACAGACATGGTGAAACAAGAGATAGAGAATGTCAACAAGGCAGAGACGGAGTATTCTGAGTTCTTGGGTTATGTGCCAGAGAAGGAAATGCCTAAATTCACCTATAACATCTATCGTCCGCGTGGTCATTATACCCGTAATGAGACGCTGAAACGCTATTTCCGTGCGATGATGTGGTTGCAGAATGTGCCTTTCGGTACTGATAAGGACGATAAGTTGCAGGAAGCCCTGTTGTTGGCTCAGACCATTGGTAGTAATGCTGGACTGACTACTCTTTATAAGAGTATGACGGAGCCTATCACTTATCTGATGGGTATGCCCGACGATGTCAGTATCATCCAAGTATATAGTGAGATGCAGAAGAGTGGTAACACACTGGAACAACTCTATAACGACAAGAAGAAGTTTGAGGCTATCCGTAAGGCTTTGGAGGAACTGGCAAAGAAACAGACACGCATCAAGCCGAAGTTCCAAGTATCCAGTGCTTTCAAGATATGTCTGATGCCCCAGCGGTATTTCCCAGACAATGAGGTATTGCAAGAGATGGTTGACTGCGAGAACCATCCTACTTTACGTGATGTGCCCAAGGGTCTTGATGTCTTTGCTGCCATCGGTATTACTTCCGCGGAACGTCTCCTGTTGGGTGAACTCAACGAACAGGGCAGATGGAACAAATATACGGAGAACTTGACTGCCATGAAGAAGCGCATGGGTGAGATTAACTGGAAAGAGACCGTCGCCAATCGCTGGATTTATGCGATGAAGGACGTGAACAGCAAGAACGCCAAATATCCTAAGTTCATGCAGTCGCCTCAGTGGGAAAAGAAGAACCTGAATTCCTCACTTGCTTCATGGGCAGAACTGAAACACGATGCTATCCTCTATGCCAAGCAACCAATGGTTGCCGAATGTGGTGGTGAGGGTATTCCCGATCCTATTGTCAAGGGTTATGTAGAGCCGAATATCGCCTATTGGACAAAAGCTATTGAACTGATTGACGAGACAATGGCTGTGCTGAAACGTTTTGACCTCGTGACGGAAAAGGCCAGTACGGCAACGGAAGACCTGCGCGACAAGGCAGAATTCCTGTTGAACTGCAGTAAGAAAGAACTGGAAGGTAAGAAACTCTCTGAGGAGGAATATCGGCAGATAGAGGCCATTGGCTCTGCCTTTGAGTACATTACTCTCAACCTTATCAAGGAGCCTGACCAGTATCTGATGGGATGGAGCGACGTACAGGGTGCCGACAAGTCGATTGCCGTCGTTGCTGATGTACTAACTTCCAATGGAATGAACAATCCCAACCCTTCAGTATTATATGAGGCTGTAGGTCCTGCCCATGAGATTTATGTGGTCGTCGAAATCGAGGGTTATCTCTATATCACACGTGGTGCCGTCCTCTCTTATCGTGAGTTCCAAGAAGGTCTGGAAACTCCACGTATGACAGATGAAGAATGGCAGCAACAATTGCAGACGCAGCCCGACAAGGGTATTCCCAACTGGATGAAGGAGATCATCGTTCCACTGAACGGAAAGAGCCTTGACAACGAGCATATCTTCTATAGCTCAGGATGCTGACGAGTCTGCTATGTACGATGATGATGGTAAGCGTGAATGACACGCTTACCATCACTTTCACTGGTGACCTGCTGCTCGATAGGGGTGTCAGGGAGTATGTGGAACATCGTGGCATTGACTATATTTTCTCTCCCTTTGTGGACTCCGTCTTCCAATCGAGTGACTTGGTAGTGGCAAACTTAGAGTGTCCTGCTACGAAGATCGTACAACCTAATTTCAAACGGTATATCTTCCGGGCAGAACCAGAATGGTTGCAGGCTTTGAAGAAGCATGGTATCACCCACCTGAATCTTGCCAACAACCACAGCATCGACCAAGGAAGGGCTGGACTGACGGACACGAAACGGAATATCGAACAGGCTGGGATTATACCAGTAGGAGCAGGACAGAATATGCAGGAGGCAGCCCAACCCGTCCTCCTTGCTTCCTCTCCACGAAAGGTATGGCTGTTGACATCCCTGCGGTTGCCTTTGGAAAACTACTCGTATCTGCCCGATAAACCTTGTGTCAGTCAGGAGAGCAATGACTCCCTCCTCGCTAAGGTTCAACGCTTGAAGGCTGCCGACCCTCAGAGTCTCGTGATAGTCACACTACATTGGGGAGGAGAACATACGCTGAAACCGATTCCCTCCCAACGACAACAAGCCCACGACCTGATAGATGCCGGTGCAGATGCGCTGATTTGTCATCATACGCATACCCTACAAACGATCGAGCAATACAAGGGGAAACCTATCTACTATAGCATCGGCAACTTTATCTTCGACCAGAAGAAACCGCTCAACAGTCGTGCATGTATGGTGAAAGTGTATATCACTTCGACGTCGTCTCGTTTCGAGACTATTCCTATTACAATTACGAAATGTGTTCCAGACAGAGAGAAATAACTAAAATAATAACTAACACAACATTTACAATGTACAAGAAAATCTTTTCATTCGTCATTCTTGCCACCACTGCTATCAGTATGCAAGGTAAAGTAAAATTGTCACACCTCGTAGGTGACAACATGGTGATTCAACAGCAAACCAATGTGCGCCTCTGGGGATGGGCAAAGCCCAACAGTACCGTAACGGCTACCGTCTCATGGAGTCAGGAGAAGAGTGAGGTGAAGGCAGGTAAGGACGGACAATTCCTTCTGACGGTGAAATCACCCAAGGCTTCCTATACTCCATTGAGCATCGCCTTCAACGATGGCGATGGTGATGTAGTCATCAATAACGTCGTTGCTGGCGAGGTATGGGTATGTGCCGGACAGTCGAATATGGAGATGCCTGTCAAGGGCTTTGGCATGTGTCCAGTGAAAGACTATAATTATCATGTGTTGGATGCTGTCAACTCCAAGGGTGTCCGCAGTATCAAGATTCCCAGTGTGATGAGCAGCAAACCGCTCAACGATGCACAGTGTTCATGGGTTCCTTGTTCACCTAAGACGGTAGGCGAGTTCTCCGCTACGGGTTATTTCTTTGCCCGTTTGCTAAGCCGTACCCTTGATATCCCTGTAGGTATTATCGAAGCCAACAAAGGAGGTACGCGTGTGGAGAGTTGGTTGACCAAGGAGAACTTGGAGAAATACACCAGTGACCCCACCGACTCTGTGGCCATTTGTAAGCGATGGGCAGAAAATGACTATCATCGCTCTTTGCTTTGGGGCAATGGCACCTTCAATCCCATCTTGAACTATACCGTCAAGGGTATTGTCTACTATCAGGGATGTTCGAATGTAGGAGCCCCAGGTGATCAGTATTCCCAGCGTATGAAACTGTTGGTAGAGCAATGGCGCAGTCAGTTTAAACTGGGTGAGATACCTTTCTATTTCGTACAGATAGCCCCTTGGGCGTATGATGACGGTGATGTCAATGCCATCAGTGGTGCCTTGTTGCGCGAACAGCAATACAAGGCTTCCCAGATTATTCCCAACAGTTCATTGGTATGCATCAACGATCTCGTCTATCCCTATGAGTATTCCCAGATTCATCCAGCCCAGAAACAGGAGGTAGGAGAGCGTCTCGCCTTCACGGCACTGAATCGTGACTACGGCTATGAGACCGTTCAGTATAAGAGTTCATCCTACAAGGATATGACGATCAAGAACGATACTATCTTCATTCACACACAGGACAACTACTGGTGTGACGCGCCTTTCGAGCAGATGCAGGGCTTTGAGATTGCCGGTGAGGACCGTGTGTTCTATCCTGCCGAAGCAAAACATTTCTGGCAACCAGGTGGTGGTTATTGGGACGAGGCGATTATCGTTACCTCTCCTAAGGTCAAGAACCCTGTGGCTGTACGCTACTGCTTTAAGAACTTCCAACTGGGCAATGTCAAGAATGGTGGTAATCTTCCTTTATTCCCCTTTAGAACAGATAACTGGTAATGGAACATCCTTTAGAGAAATTCGCTTACTGCCCGATTTGTGGCAGTAAGCATTTTGTCATCAACAATTTCAAGAGCAAGCACTGCGAGGACTGTGGCTTCACCTATTATGCCAACCCTTGTGCCGCCACTGCCGCTTTCATCGTCAATAGTCGTAATGAACTGTTAGTAGTACGTCGTGCAAAAGAACCTGCCAAGGGTACGCTCGACCTGCCTGGCGGTTTCGTGGATATGTATGAAACCGCTGAAGAGGGTATGCGCAGGGAAATCAAGGAAGAGACAGGATTGGAAGTCGACAAGATGGAATACCTTTTTTCCAGTCCCAATGTCTATCTATATAGTGGTTTAGGGGTGCATACCATCGATATGGACTACCTTGTCCACGTCCTTGACGACAGCCCCGTACGTGCTGCCGACGATGCCGCCGAATGTCTTTGGATTCCTATTAAAGACATCCGTCCAGAGGAGTTTGGATTACTCAGCATTCGCCATGCCGTCGAACGCTTCATCGCCCAGACAGCATCCATCGAATAGGCGAAATGTTAAAAACAAAAGATTTTCAGAAAAATATTTGGTAGGTAATCGGAAATTTATTTATCTTTGCACCCGCAATTGAAAGGAGGACTCATGAAGGCAACACAAACAACCCTGTCAAGTACAAAGAAAACCAACCGTTTAGTCAGTCGCTGCACGACGCAACTGAAGATGTAACGCTGTGCGCTGACAACAGTGGTGCAGGTATGCCTGTCACTGGATGGAAGGTGTTCTTTGACTTATTGTAAACAATACCTCTTGTAAAGTCATGTCATCTTTGACCCTAACCTCTTGCGCTCTTTTTCGAAGGAGTGATGATACTTTAATGATGTAAATACAATGTTTAAAACAAGAAACCTATGAATGAAATGATTGGAAGCAAGCCAACAGAAGATGAATTTGAAGAATTATTGAGACAGTATTTTTGTGATGATGATGAAACGGTGAATGATGACGTGAACGATGAAGAAGGGAATGACGAAGCGAGTGAGGATGTGAATGAGGAAGAGGAAGAAGAGGATGACGACCTTGACCTTGACGACCTGAATCTGGAAGATTTCCCTGAAGGCTCTATCAAGTTAAGTGAGAACGCACAAGTGAAGGTAGAGGTGCTGAGACCGATAGCACACCCACGGGAAGAACTCGAAAAACTCGTAGGCTGTCAGAACATCAAAGCACAGATCAACGACCTGCTCGACCTCACCGCCTACAACCGCTGGATGTTCATTCGCTGTCCCAGATGGAAAACACATGAAGTATCCCTGCATGCCATCTTCTTTGGGCGACCAGGAACGGGTAAGACCACCGTCTGTAAGATCTACGGTGCCCTGTTGCGTGAGGCAGGTGCTTTAAGCAAAGGTCATGTGGTGGTATGCAATCGAGGCACGTTCCTCGGTACCAGTTGGGGCGATGAAGAAAGGGCAGTCCGTCAGGTGTTGGAAATGGCGGAAGGCGGTGTGCTGATGATTGACGAGGCGTACCTGCTGAACACGCCCCATCCCAACGACCCTGGCAAACTGGTCATCCAGTTGTTGATGGAAATCCTCGCCAACGAGCAGAAACGTGACATCGCCATCGTCCTCTGCGGATATAAGGAACCGATGCAACATCTGCTTGACCTCAACCAAGGACTGGCATCACGCTTTCCCAACCGTTATGAATTCTCAGACTTCACTGTCGACGAACTGATGGAGATTACACGACGCAGGGTTGGAGAACACAAGTACCACTTCACGCGGAATGCGTGGACGAAGTACAAGTCACTGCTGACGGAGGCGTATGCGGCACGTGATGCCGACAAATGGGGCAATGCCCGCTATGTCGCCAACTTCCTCGACCATATCTACCTCCTTCACGCCAAACGGTGTATGCGGAAGCGCCACCTCAAGGTCAACCAGTGTCTCTGTATCACCACTGCCGATGTCCAACCGATAGAGGTGCCGAAGGCAAAGAAAAGGGTAGGATTCTAAATCAGATGCTTATGAGAAAGAGAAGTCAGTATAGGGTGTGCCGATGCACACCCTATCATGGTATTACCCACTTGGAAGCGCACTTGCTTTATCAGATGGTCAATCGTGACATCCATGCACTCTGTTGTGCAGAGAGTTGCCGTTGGAAATACCAACGGGGACTGTTGTTAGGCGACCTCTGTGCCTCTGCGGGGCATCCTTGGTGGGCAATCAAAGTGTGGCGCCTCGCCTTGTCATTGATACTCTTTAAAGACTATGACGACTGGCGTTATGTGTGGATGAATACGGAATGGGTGAATATCGACTACGTGCTTTCCGAAGAGGAAAGTCTCGTCCTCGCTCGTCGCATCGATGATATGTGGCGACGGTTGGGACATCCTGAGGAAGCCCGTATGGAGATACATGCCACTTGTGAGTATGACTGGTTCTGGTTGGAGAAATACGACTACGACCGTCATGAGATCTTTGAGTTTGAAGCGGAAGTCCGCGACTACGAAAAGAGAAAAGCCACTGAAGCACTTTTTCATTCTATTTTATTTGGGTGAAGAAGAATTATTTATTACTTTTGCAATGTACTAATAACAATTGGACGTATAACCTATGAGAAAGATCCTGTTATTCCTACTACTGCTATTAGGTGTACAGATGACGATAAGAGCCGTAGACTACCCTGCCAATTACAGGGTGACGGCTTCCGAACTCAATATACGTTTATACCCTACCACCCATAGTAATATTATTGGATTCCTCTATAGAGGTAATGAGGTCGTGGTGAATAGTACCACCTATCAAAACGGAATCACATGGGGACAGATTGTCTACAACCAACAGACGGGCTATGTCGCAATGAAGTATCTGGAATATGTGGAGCCACCAATGGAAGAGACACCCTCATATAATTATTCCTCTCCCTCCAATACTGGCGGTTCATGGTCTATCGGCTCGTTCTTCAGTGGCGTATGGAAGATTATCAAGATTGTCTTCTGGATCTTTGTGGTGCTCATCGTGATAGCCTTCAAAGACGAGATACTACAGTTCCTTGCCATCCTCGCCACGTATGTAGGTATCGGTGCCCTGATAGGCTGGCTGGTCTTCGGCAATGCCAGTGTCGGCGCTATCATCGGACTGATATTGGTCATCCTTTTCGGATTACGGATGTTTGCTGATAATCTGAGTGGCGACTATAACGGATTGATGTATAATGCCTATCGACTGACAACGGCACCCCTCTTCTACACCAACCGCTGGCAGCATATCCTGTCGGAGCCTTGGCGTTATATCCTCAAGACCGACTGGCCAGCAGAGAGTATCAAGCCTACCTTGCGTATCCTCGCCCAGATTGTGCAGATAGCCCTCTATGTGGTCATCACGCCCCTACGTCTGTTCAACGCCATTGCCTACAACCTTGTGGTGCATGTGATGGTGGTCTTCTACGACCTCTTCGCAGAGGTGTTTAAGCCCAGTTCGTGGGATGAGGAAGGTGACGGCTTCTTTGGTAACATACTGATGTTCTTCTATCGCCTCATCAAGTATCCCATCTTCCATGGCGTCGTCGCTATCATCGAGGGGATCATCTGGACGGTCGTCGATGTCTTCGTACCCGCCATCACACTCTATCACGGTACTGACTTGACGGCGGCACAGGCGATTGTTTGTTGTCCCAACAGGAACCACCACCTGAGATATAGTTCCACCTGGAGGCATGGCACCTTTTCGGCTAGTCGTAACGGATGGGGAGGAAGCGGTGTCTATTTCGCATCGAAGCGTACAGTGGCAATCGGTTATTCTTTGGATCAATATCGCCTAAGCGACAATAATCCGTGTGTGATTGTCTGCAGAGTGTCGTTAGGACCTATCCTTAACTATGCCCTGAGTCCACACCATATCTTCAGACAAGGCGGTGATGGAGGAAATCATAAACTGATGACCGATTTCGCCATGAAACATCATTATGTGAGTGGTGAGTGGTGGAATGCCCCTAATGTATATTGGGAGTATTGCCTGTACGACTGGAAGGACCGCTACAACCATCCTTGGCGCATCCGTCCCGTCTATGTCTTCAATGTCCGCACCTCTCGACTGCAACATATCGAAGGCGGCATGCAACACTGGCTGTTCGACAAGTCGATCCTGACGGACCTGTTTGAAAGCATCAAGAAACACTACATCGCTTTCATCATCTTCGTCGTCTTCTACTATGTCCTCGTCCGCATCCTGTGGGCGAACTACTCCGCAGACTTCTACTATTATTGGTAACAGTTACAAATGAGAAAGATGAAAACACTTTTAGACGTACATACTCATACTATCGCATCAGGTCATGGATACAGTAGCATTCAGGAAATGGTGCATGCTGCTGCAGAGAAAGGACTACAGGTCTTAGGTATTACAGAACATGGTCCGAGTGTAGTGGGAACATGCCCGCTGACCTATTTCCGAAATATGTTCGTGGTGCCTCGTCAGATGTATGGCATCAGGCTATTGATGGGGTGTGAAGTGAATATTCTTGATACAAAGGGGACTCTTGACCTTGATGATCGAACTCTTGACATACTTGACATAGCAATTGCCAGTATTCATCGGAATTGCTGGAAAGGCGGCACGAAAGAAGAGAATACCGAAGGAGTGAAAGCCGTCATCAGTCATCCGAAGATTCACATCATCGGTCATCCTGGAGATGGTACGGCAGAACTTGACTTTGAGGCATTGGTATTAACTGCCAAGGAAAGTCACACGTTATTGGAGGTAAATAACCATTCTTTGGCTCCAGAGCGTAAGAAGACTGTTGCCCGTGACAATAATCTAGAGATACTACGTCTGTGTAAGAAGCATGATGTTCCTGTCATTCTTGGCAGCGATGCCCATATCTCTTTCCAGATAGCGGACTATGAGCGTATCATGCCTCTTCTCACAGAGACAGACTTCCCCGATGAGTTAATCATGAATTACTGGCCTGATAAATTCTTAGAGTATCTGGGAATATGAATTTGATGAGGCATATTCTGTCCGATTTTTCGCCGAAACTCCTCACATCTTAACCCAATAGGGCTCAAATGCCGATGTACAAAGGGAAGTGAGTGGGTTACCTGTTGGTTGAACAGGTAACCCACTTCTCACCTTTATGCACTTTTCAGAGGAATCAACTTATACTGAGGCACGTTGCCATGGATGGTATGCTCGATGCCGAGTTCCTTCAAGGCAAACCCGATGTGTATCTTCGTACTATGGTCGTTCTTCACAGAAGGATACTCCGTCTGTATCAATTTCAGAATCTGTGCATTGTTGAGGCTCTTTGCTTTTTCACCCTCCTTGGGTTTCCTGAAACAGATACTGATGATCTCAGCGATGTCCTTCTGTTCCATGTAGTTGAGGTTGAGTTCCTGAATACGAGCAACCTCCGCATGGTTATACCAGTAAGGTACCTTCAGTTCCCTGACTTCATAAAGCACCTGTGCATACAACTGCTCATAGTCGATATCCCCAGTGTTGTCAATCAACTGCCCCTTGGGAATGGTTAGACAGATATACCTTCGGCTACCTGTGGCGTCCGTCAAAGGATGAGGGTTGTTGGTTGTGGCAACGAAGGAGGCGAATCTCGGTTTATCTTCCTGACTGCATCCATAGATGGGACGTCCGTTGACCTTCGACTTTGACAAAGTCTGTTTCAAGGCAGCATGCTGACAGGGACGTATCGCCTCCAACTCGTCAAGGTTGACCAGCAGATTGTTCGTCAGTGCCATCTCCTTGTCGAACTTGTTCGAGAGGTTCAGGTGATCAAGGAAATACTGTCGCAAGTGAGGAGGCAACAGCCTGGTCACAAAGGTCGTCTTTCCACAACCCTGTGCACCAATCAAGGTAGGTACGCACTCATTGCCATGAATGCTATCCATTTGCAACCAATGGGCAACGGCAGAGTGAAGCCAGATGGCGAGAAAACCATGCTGTTCACTGCTGATGCCAGGCAATCGACTGAATAGTTGCGCCACATGGTTCTGTCCGTCCCATTTCGGCAGACCGTCAAGATACTCCCGAATGGGATTATGTTCAGGCACTTCCTCAGAGTGAATCAATTCCATGATTTCCGTCCTGGGGTTGCCTTTCTCACAG
>JBGVBD010000047.1:0-2177 GCA_045225255.1 Prevotella sp.
TGGATACTGCTGTTTGCCGTTATCATCGCGGTTTGCTATTTGATAAATATAACTGACGTGTCACGTTATATCGTCTGGGCTGCATTGTTCGTAATCGATGCCACGATAGCAGTCTATTTCATCAAACAAATAAAGTCTAAAAATCTTGTGAAATTATTGCGAAAAGAATGAAGTTGTCGATAGTCATACCGGTCTATAACACCGAGAAATATCTCGAGAAATGCCTCGCTTCTTGTGTCAATCAGGAGGTGGAAAAGGCTGATTATGAGATAGTTGTGGTTGACGATGGGACCAAAGACAACGCCATGGCGATAGCATTGCGTTACCAGGAAAACTATCCGAACATCAAGATTTTTTCACAGGAAAATGCAGGTCTGAGCGCGGCACGAAACATGGGATTGTCGCATTGCTCAGGCGATTACGTCTGGTTTGTCGACTCTGATGATTATATCGAAGAAGGTTCTTTGTCGCTGATTTTCAATAAGATAGAAGAGAATCCTGATATTATCTGCATACAGGCTAAGCGCAGCGATGAAGAGACACCTCGCAACAGATTTTCCGATAATGTGAAGAACGGTTACGATGTGCTTCTGCATAGCTTCGACGATTGGGATCGTTGCGTGCCATACTTTATCTTCAATAGGCAGTTCCTTGATAATCATGAACTTAGGTTTTATGTCGGGATCTTCCATGAAGATGATGAGTTCACTCCGCGCGCCTTGGTATATGCTGAAAAAGTCAGTGTGATTGACCGCCCGTTGTATTATTATTGGGTGAAAACCGAGAATACCATAACAAAAACCGTCAATCCGAAGAAGTCGTACGATAACATTATCGTCGCTGAGAGTTTGAGTGATTTCAAAGAGAAAAATGCGATGCCTGACAATGTAAAACAGGTGTTTGAAAATCATATCTCATTGATAATCAATAATACTCTTGACAATATAAATCAGTCTGACAATCAGACAATCAGAGAGTTTAACAGGTTTTTGAGGACGAAAAAACATCTGTTCCGTTCGTTGCGGAAGTCGAATAAGTTGAAATATAAGCTGGAATATGTACTGTTTTCGGTTTCTTGCAACTACGTAGGCGTTTATAATTTCATTCAGAATTTTAACAGAAGATAATATGTATAACATTCCGATATTATTGGTGTTTTTCAACCGCGAAGACGTGGTTTTGCAGACGTTTTCGAAGATTCGTGAGGCTCAGCCGTCGAAGCTGTATCTGGCTTGTGACGGTGCTCGCGCTGACCATAAAGGCGAGAAGGAAGTCGTTGATAATCTGAGAGATAAGGTCTTGAAGCTTGTCGACTGGGACTGCGAGGTGAAGACACGTTTCTTGGATGAAAACGTTGGCTGCTCGCTTGGTGTGAGCACTGCCATCGACTGGCTGTTCGAAAACGAGGAGGTCGGTATCATTCTGGAAGATGACTGCATGCCTCAGAAGTCGTTCTTCCCGTTTATGGCGGAAATGCTTGAAAGATATAAGGATGACGACCGCATCGGCATGGTCGACGGAGCCAATTACATCAAGAAATATCAGATAAAAGACAGTTATTGCTTCTCGAAATATAAGTCGACAAACGGCTGGGGAACCTGGCGCAGAGCCTGGAAAAACATGGATTTGAACATGACATGGCGCGGCTTGCATTATGAGGACTCCATCATCAAAAACATCGGCTATTGCGCTTGGGACGTGCATTATTGGAAGTATCGTCTGAAAGCCGTCGACGCCAACCATGTCAGCGCCTGGGATTGGCAGTGGTATCTGACACTCTCGGCTCAGAATCAGCTCTCGATATTCCCGAAGGTGAGTCTGATCTCAAACATCGGCTTCGGTGAAGGCGCCACGCACACCTCGTTCAGCACCGATGCCAAAGATTACTTGGCTTCACAAGAACTCGAGTTCCCTCTTCAGCACCCGAAATACGTGCTCCCGGACTACGGCTTCGACAAATGTTTCTACAAAAACAACAACACTTTATATAACCGAATCAATCAGTTGATTCCATTCGGGATAAAAAGAAAGATAAAAAAACTATTAACTGGCAACTGATAAACTGTAAACCGTAAACTGTAAACTGAAAAATATGCAAGCGATTATCTTAGCAGCCGGCATGGGGCGCCGCCTCGGAGAGCTCACCAAAAACAACACCAAATGCATGGTGGAAGTCA
>JBGVBD010000048.1:0-3323 GCA_045225255.1 Prevotella sp.
TGACCGTCCTTTTACGCTTCCAGTACAATCGCTGTATCGCCGCCCTTCAGCATGCACCACCAGAACGGATCTCGTCGAAGTCGGAACCCGAACCTCTGGAGTATTGCGTCCAGCTCGTCGATGGTCTCCTTCGACTCAGGAACCTTGTAGCTCTCTCCGTTGCCATACGGCAAGAACTCGTCCTTGTGACGGTCGCACCAGTCTTGCACCGCGTCGATGCTGTGGTTGCTGATGAACCGCTTGCCGAGGTATAGGTCGATGCACGGCACGATGGACGGCATGAGGAACTTCGCCGTCACCTTGCCGTCATTGAACGAGAAGTTAATCTGGTTACGAGCCGCCATTACGCCTTCTTTCCGACCTTGATCTTGATCGGCTTGTGTTTGTGGCGTTCGCATGCTTGCTTGTAGCCTTCGATCACGTTAGCCAGCTTGGTGTCCAGCATATTCATTACTTCGTCAGTAGTAAGCTGCATTTCGTCTGGTGCAAACAGCGAAATGTTGAGCTTCTGCTTCAGACCTGGGTCGATCGCAATCATGCCACTGTCCATGCAGATGCATTCATCACTTCTGACAACGAACGTGACCTTGGAAACAAAAAGGTTGGTCACGTCGTCGTCCAAGATTTTCATAATCTTGTCGATGTGGTAATACATGCCGTCGCCGCTGGTGCTCCACTTGCCGACCAACGACTTTGCCTCTTTCATCAAGAGCTTCTTTTCTCGTGCATTGAGTCGAGTAGCCTCTTTGACCAAGTCGACCTTGTCGGCAGTCTGTTTTTGTGGTGTAGTCTTCTTTTTTGCCATGTTATTCTCCTTGTTTAATGTCATACTTTCCTGAACTCTACCGTTGCCGTAGCCTCAAGCGCACAGACCTCAAATTTGTCGCCGTAGTGCCACTGGAGGAACGGTATGCCGCTGTTGTTGAGATATCCTCGGTCGCCGCTGAACTTCGACTTGGCGACTCCGGCGGACTGGTAGTGGGTCGCATCAGCGATGCTGTTAGTCCATTCCCCAGAGCTGTTCTTCGTCTTCCAGTACTTCAACGTCGGCTTCGACGGATCCTCCGTGATGATGGCCGCCACGACGTAGAACTTCGTCTCCTCGGTGTGGAAAGGGGCCTCTAGCGTCTTCACTTCCGTCGGCTCGGCCTTGGCCAGCTGTTTCTGGCGCTTCTCGTAGCGTTCCTTCTGCTTCTCCAGATAGTCGCGCAGTTTCTCCTCAGTCAAGCGTTCCCATTCGGTGTATCCATTCTTGGATCCACACGGGCCGAACCATACGCCGCCGACGGTAAGGCAGAGAATGGAATTCTTGAAACCCTTGAGATAAAAATCGTTCAGACTCAAGTCGAGCTTGGGATCGATGTTGGTGATGCAGTCGTACTCGGCGACTATCTTCTTTAATTGTTGTTCGTCCATATCAGTCCTTACAAATTTGCAATGTGTTCCAGCATTAGGCTCTTCATGAGCATCAGCCGTTCCTCTATCGGTACGTTGACCACCGGGCCTTCAGTGAACGCCTCTACGGAGTCTGGAAGCAGCTTCTCCATGCATTCCGTAATGGCCTTCTTGCGTTCCGGACTGGTGTCGTCGTACTTTACGGACGAGAGCCAATGGAGCGCCTTGTTGGATTCGATCGCGGAGAACGAATTGATCAGCTGGTCGAACAGATTTTCGACCATTTCGTCGGTGACAGCTTCCCAGTCTACGCCTTGCAACTGCGTCGGTTCTACAGCAAGCGGTTCTCCGCAGTACAGCCAGTTTCCGTCAGCGATAATCGATTCCGTTACGCCGGGCTGGTGGAAATTAGTCTTCACGAACGAGTTACCGTGTACTTTCATTGTCTTGCGCAACCACGGCCCTCTCGGAGCTGGCTCTTTCGAAATGCGTTCGATGAACTTCTGGATGTCCCATCGAGGCATAGGTTCCTTGGTGTAGTCGATTGCCTTGTTGCATGTTTCGTCAACCATTCTGTAGGCGTAATGGGTCAAGTATGAAAGGCTCCCGTCTGGGCAAACGATGGCGAGCGCAGTCGGCTTTCCCCAGATCCGTCCTTCCTTGTCGGTGCTGTTCGGATAGCGTCCAGCCTTGCATGCATCTTCGGCGGACTTTCCCCACACGATTTGCGGATCGAAAAAGGTCGGGACTCCTTCGTCGCCTTGGTCGCGATAAACACTTGCTACGAGATATTTCTGCATGTTAGTCCTTCCATAGATCTTTAGGGTTGTCTAGGCCGTTGTCCTTCATGAGGTCTTTCCAAATTCTGAATATCGACTTCTTCTCTTTCGGATAGCACCAGAAGCAGATTGCGATGAAGAAGTTGAATACGGCTAACATCGGAATGAAAATTGCCCAGCATACCGCGTAGAGTACGGTAATGAACCATCTGATTGCTGTTTTCATGTGGTCTCCTTTTTCAATGTAGATTCGTAGGTTTCTGGGTCGTAATGGCAGTTCTCCGGAACATCGAGTGAATACCAGCAAGCTTGCTTATATCCTTGCGCAAGCAGTTCGTCGATCTGCTGCATGGACTTCTTGACCAGCTCGATGGCTACTTCAACCTTGTCCCTGCTGCGGAATGCACGGCTTTTCCAAAAACGGAATTCAGTGTGCTTGCTGCACGGTGACTTTTCCTCTAACGAGTTCACCTCGAAGAACGGATGTATGTAGCCGTTCATGGTAGCCAGCAGTATTCCCTTGTAGAACCCCTGCGGCACTGCCCACTTCATACCCTTGTCATCCTCGCGTTCGACCAGTCCGGTCTCTGCGATGAGCTTGTTCCATCTATCGTATACGTTCATGCTACCAGTTCCTTGAAAGTTCGCAGTCTGCCCCTCGTTCCTCGTGGAGCCTCTTGAGTTCCGGATCGAAGTCCTCGGCTATCCGTCTGGCTATGCGGTGATAGTCGACGTCGGCGCTTTTCCACTTATCGAACGAGTCTTTCCACTGTTTCTTCTTTCTGCTCATGTTAACCCCATATCGCCTTCAGCAACAATACGACGGCGAACCCAAGTATGCCCAGTCCGAGCATCGCGTCGCCGTCGGATTCAGTCTTGTAGGACTGCTTCAGACGCTTGATCTTCGGTGGGTCGTCCTCGGATATCGGTTCGGACATGTCGTAGAATAGTCGATTGCGTGGTTCCATGGTGAAGAATATAGCAAAATGTCTTGACATCGGCAACCGAGTTTACTATATTTCCGAGTAGGTGACCTCGACGTTCAGTTATATCGTCGTTGTCACCTGTTTCTACCCTTAATTTTGATTGAAAGGACGCCGACTTCGGCGTCTTTTTTGCTATGCGGCGGTGCGGACTCGCTGCGAACGG
>JBGVBD010000049.1:0-1906 GCA_045225255.1 Prevotella sp.
AGGGGCCGTGTCACTAAGATAAAAGTGGCACGGTCCTTTTTCATCGGTAACATACGCCCTCGCAGCAGAAGCCAACAGGCAGAGAAGAGCTGCGGTGCGTAATTGTGAATTCTCTTTAAATAACGACGGCCACCCCTATGAGAGAGGTGGTCGCCGGCGTATAATTGCATTAATGTCAAAACAAAAAACGCAGGTAGATTATACGCCGTTTTGTGCTAATAATCAAATGTACCTGCCAATGGAAACATCCGTACTTATTCCCCAGGATGAACCGGTTTTGTTACTCAACGCAATTATTGAAGGGATGGATTTAAGCAAGCTGAATCAAGCGTACTCCCGACTCGGGAGAATCGAGTACTCACCGAGAATCCTTTTGAAGATTTTAATCTATGCTTACATGCAAGGTATCTTCAGTTCACATGAAATAGAAGCTGCTTGCAAAGTGAATATTTGCTTTATGTATTTGCTGGAAGACATGCCATCTCCCAGTGCCAGTACCATATGCCGTTTTCGCCGAAAACTCGGCGAAGAAACCGGCAACGAGCTTATTGTTCAACTGGCACGCCGGTTAGAGAAGGCAGGTCTTCTTTCATTTGAACACGTATTTATTGATGGTACCAAAGTGGAAGCAAATGCCAACAAGTATACTTTCGTTTGGAAGAAGACCGTTGAGAAAAATGCCGCAAAGCTTCAAAAGAGAATACAGGAAGAATTGCCCGGTATCATTCGTGCCGAACAGATACGTTACTCTATACCGAAAGAAGTACATTCCAATAACCTTCAGAGTGTTCTGAAGAAGTTATATGCAAAGAGAGAAGAGCAAGGCATAGAGTTTGTGTATGGCAAGGGACAGCGTAAAACGCCCTTGCAGAGAGCAATAGAAGCAGTTGAAGAATGGCATCGCCGGGCGCTTAATTACGAAGTGGCCAATGAGACATTTGCCGGCAGAAACAGCTACAGCAAGACAGATCCGGACGCCACCTTTATGCATATGAAAGAAGACCATATGCGAAACGGGCAGTTGAAACCTGGCTACAACGTGAACGTTGCCAGTGCTTCAGGATTTATTATTGGGAACTATATCTCGCCGGACCGCAGTGACATGGCGACACTTATTCCGCTTACAGAGAGACTTCTCCGCAACTACTCTGTTGGGAACGTTGTGGTAGATTCCGGATATGAGAGCGAAGAGAATTATTCCTATTACGATGAACTTGAAAATACCGAGTTATGGGTGAAGCCAAGCAACTATGAACAACAGAAGAAACGAAAATACCGGAATGATATTAGCCGAAAAGAGAATATGCAATATGACGCTGAGAAAGACGTATTCTATTGCGCCAATGGAAAGGAACTGGTTCCCACAGAGATAAAGCGAAATAAAACTGCAACCGATTTTATTAACGAAACTACAGTCTACAGCTGTTCCAAGTGCAAAGGATGTCCCTTAAAAGAGAAATGTATTAAGTCCAACAGCACGAAGCCGTTGGAAGAGCGAAGCAAAAACATCTACGTGAATAAAAGCTTCATGGAACACAGAAGCAACATGCTGGAGAAAATAACTTCCACAAAAGGCAAATTGCTACGGGTTAACAGAAGTATCTGGGCGGAGGGCGTTTTTGCCGTGATTAAAGAAGACCTGATTTTCCGCAGGTTTATGCTACGAGGGAAGTATAAAGTGGAAGCTGAGTGGACTTTACTGAGCCTGGCATACAACTTCTGGAAGCTCCACCATAAACTGCAAAATGGGCGGTTGGACCCGGGGTTGATAATTCCAGCCTCATTTCCCTCCGGTCTCTAGCAGAATAGACAATTAAATAGGCAAAAGAAAACCAGAGGAGCAGGACTCCTCTGGGACAGTGCGCGAAAAATGAAACTGAAAGGGCGAGTTTTCCGCAATACAATT
>JBGVBD010000050.1:0-5237 GCA_045225255.1 Prevotella sp.
CCCTTGACATGCAGCGTCTGGATGTAGTCGTGCCATGTCAGCGCCCTCATAAGACGGACTTGGTTGGTGTCTATCTTGATGCTGATCTGGTCTACCTTCAGATCGACTACGGACAAATGGCGTTCCAGCTTGTTTGTAGACTTTTCGACTTCGCTGATTACCGATGCGGTTGCGTTATTGGCGGCATTGTGGGCCGAGCTGTGGGCGGTGTATGCGACCAAACCAGCCAAGATTATTTCGAGGAACATTCGGATTCTCCTTTGGTTGTGCGTTCGGATTCAAGGACACGTTCAGTGACCTTGTAATAGAGAAGGACGGCATGCTCTTGGACGGTCAAGCCAGTCCAGCCGACAGCCAGCCCCTTCTTGTAGACTTCTTCGTAGCTCATTTGCGCTTCGGAAATTCGCTGTCAAGGCCGTGTGCCCAGGATCCGTCGATGACGGCAAGTCCAGTCTTGACGCCGAGGTGAATCTGGGAAATCTTGCCCATGTCAGCCGGACGACCTTGTACGTAATCGTCTGCGAGTTCCTTAATCTGGTCGGCGGCCTGATAGAGCATCTTCCTTACATCTTGTTTCGTATAGGTTGCCATGTGCATTCTCCTTAGTTGGGTTTTGGTTGACTGGCCTTCCATTGTTCGTACCGAGCGAACAAGGCTTCCAGCATCATCGCATACGGATAGTATGCTTGTTCCTTCTTGAACTCCTCGTAGAGTTTCTTGAGTCGAGGCCATGCGCATACGGACACGCAGTATGCTATCTGGGCATCGGGCGTAAGCGAGGCGAGGATTTCACCGAACTCTTCGCTGTCTTGGAAGCGAACGATCTGTTCCCTCGTCAAGGTTTCCTTGTTCGTGATGCCGTTCTTGTCGCACCACTCGTTCCATTTCTGGTCTGCGAGATTCTGGTATTCCTTAGCCATCAAGAGCCTCCAGTTTCTTCTTGACCTTCGCAATGTATGCTTCGAGCTTCTGGCATTCCGGGTCGACTTCGTGGCTGCTGAACGGCGTGTCGTCGTACGCATCGTAGGTGTCCATACTCTTGCGGCGTTCCGCGTAGCGTTCTTGGCACCTTACGAGGTCTGCCATCGTGAGTTCCTTCCAGAACTCCTTTTCGCGTTCCGCGTCTGTCATGTAGGAGTAGCCAGACGAGTTTTCGACCTTGCGGACGATGTGTGTGAGGGTTTCGACGTCGAGTTCAGCGCCGTAGGATTCTTCAAGGACATCCCAAGCGGCGACGATCGTCGTGCCTCCAAGCAAAGTAATGTTCACGGTGGAACCGTTATGGTGTATCGTCATTTTCGTCTCCTATGATGTCGTCGATGTGGTCTACGGCTTCAGCCGCCCTATATCCGATCGATATGCCGATCAGAAAATCCAAGATGATATCCCACATCATGTTGTTTGCTATCTCGTAATAGAGAATCGGAAGCAGCACGATGACGAGAATAGTGTTGACGGCGAGGCTGATGAAAGGGTGTTTCTTGCGGTTGTTAAACCATTCGGCGAGAAATCCGATGAAAAACACGGCTAGCAAGATGTGGTAAAGCGTTACGGACATATTTTAGATCTCCTTGGTCAAAATATAACTCTTGACAAAGCGTTTGTCAAGGGGTTATACCATTACCTTTCCGGTTCCGTGGCAGTCAGGGCAAGTCTTCCATTCATAATGGTCTTCTCGTTCTGTCCCATCTTGTTCGAAATGGTATGAACCGTCATTGCGGCGGTAGTTTCCTTGACGAAGAGAAATGCATGTCGTGACGTAGCGTTTCCCTTCGCCGTGACATTCGGGGCATTTCTTGTACTTGATTTTTCTGGTTCTTTCGTCGAATTCTTTTACTTCTCGTTGAAGCATGGCGCTTGCCGCTTTCATAAATTCGGAAGGTTCAGACTCTTCACGGCACATGGCCATGTATTCAGCAATTTCCATGCCGTCAATCACACCGAGTTTGTGAAGCAGATGGAGCGAACTTTCACGTTCATGACTGTCCATGCGTTGAAGGATATGAATCGTTCTGGGTGGCAACATATTTTAACCTCTGGTTGAAACTTGAATAAAGCAAAGAGGCAGTCCCGCCGTCGGCGGAACAGTCTCTTGAACCCAGGATTACTCCTTGGCGGTTGGCGGTTCGCACACGATATCGAAAAATTTCTTGTGTACGAGCATGATCTTTCGGTGCATCGGATCTGGTTTCTTGCCGTCGAACTTGGCAAGCGTGTTCTTGAGGACGAGCGCGGCGGCGAACACGGGTTCGCGGTGGCTTACCGCATAGTGCAAGTACTGTCCGCAATACTTGATGGTGAGTACGCCGACAAAGCGGTGAGTCTTCTTAACCTCGTTCCATCCGCCCACGCATCCGGACGAGTGCGTCTTTCCCCAGCCTTCATCAAATTCTTTTTTGGTCAGGACTCGGAAATCGAACACCACTCGGCTGTACTTTAAGGAGGTGATGCAAGCGAAGTTAGCCTTGCTGAACATAGCAGAAATTTTTTTCTGGACTTCGGTCATAATGACTCCTTTTAATATTCTCGTGACTCGTTCAGATAGAGGCGTACATCGTCAACGGTGAGTCCGTTTTTCTCAAGGATGTTGATCAACTGGATTATACCGCCGAACGACAGTTTTCCGTCACCTTTGATACATACCAGGTCGTCGCAGCAAGTATTTACCGACAAGCTTCCAGTAAACGCTTGTTTGCAATCGGCCAGTACTTTGTCTTCGGTAGACTTGAGTATCGTGGGCTTCACAAAAGATATTGTGGTCTGGTAGTACGACATGCGGTCTCCTCGGAATTAAAGGTTGAACTGGTAGATGTCCTTCGTGTCTTCACAGAGGATGTTGACGAAGTTCGGTTCGAAGTATTCGTATTCCTTGGCATCCTCGCAAGCGCGGAGAAGCCTGGAGGCTTCGGCGAACACGGCAGCGCCGTAGTTCGAGTGGGTCGTGTCGATCTTGTGGATCTGGAGAGGATATGCGGCCTTCTCGGCTACGCCATTTTCGATCTTGAAGAAATGGACGAAGAACGGAAATTCGCAAGTGTTCAAGTGGTAGAACTCGTTGATGACTTCTGCCAAGCGAACCACCTTTGCAGTCCAGCTACCCAGGCCACCCTTGCCGAAAGAAACCGGAACGGTCTGCTTGACGGCAGTGTGATAGGTAGTGAACTTGTACTTGACGTTGTTGTAGCGGTCGTACGAGATCGCGACCGAAGTCTTCTCCTCAGCGAACACTTTGTCCATGGCGGCAAGCAGCTCGTTGGCTTGCTTCCTTGCAACGACCTTCAGCGTGTCATCGGCCTTGGTGAAGGAAGTGTCCGCGATGCGGAACTCCACGGAGCCAGCACGGCGGTCTACCTTGATGGTGGAGTCCTTCTGGCTGTGTTCCTTGTAGAACTTGGACGTGGACACCATGGTCTTCATAGTGTCTATTAAGGTGTCTTCGTGCGAGGTGATGGTGTCGAGGTTAAAACGTGCCATGATTATTCTCCTTTTGGGTTGCTTACGTAATAAAGGCCGACGGCAGTCCCGCCGTCGGCGGATCAGTTAGAGCGTGATGTTGAACTTGTCTTTAGTGAATTTGTCTTCGATGGTCAGCGAATCCGGGTTAAAGAACTTGCATTTCTGGTCATCGCGAACTTGCATCATAATAAGAGCCGCTTCCATGAGCGAGGAAAGTTCAGTGTTTTCGTACGAATATTTCCAAAGCCCTTCGATGAGCAGCTTGGTGCTGGTCTTGATGACCTTATCGCCTTCGTGCAAGTAGAACACCACGGAATAGGAGACTTCCGATTTATCAGTCTCCCAGAGTTCCTTGATGATGGCTGCAAACTTGGCGACCTTCTTGTCGTAGCCGTTCAGTGCGTCTTTGCCGTAGGTCTTGGGAAGGTTGACTGTCTTGGGCGTATGATAGTGTTCTACGCAGAAGTCAACGCTGTCGCACAGCTTGTCGCTGCGGATCCACTTCACGTTGATCGTCTGCTCTTCGAGAATGGCCTTCACAGTGTTTTCCACGCGCTTCACTGCGAACTGCTTCATATTTGCGTAGCCGCCAGTGCGGAAACAGTTGTCTACCAAGGGAATCGTCACGATGCCCTTTCGGTAATCGACCCACTTGGATTCCGGGATCATTGAGAGGCGGTCTTTGTCGCCGTAGTCCTTGTACAAAGGACTTTCGAGCAAGATGTCGCGAACGCGGACTAGTAATGCGGTTTCTGTGGCGGTGATGGTGTTGGTCAATTTCTTCATATAAGTCTCCTTGTTGAGGTTGTACAAATGATAAAAGAAGGTGGCAGTCCCGCAAGACTGCCGCCAGTCTATTCTTCCGAAAGCAGCTTCACCATGTTGTACACGCAATTTACCGTGTTCCACAAGAACGTGGCGAACGAGCCAGCGCATACACAGAACAGGAAGAATCGGTTGAACAAGGGTGTGTGCATCAAGAGTTCGGTACTAAAGTACATGTACTGTTGCAGAAAGTAGATGAACACGACCAAAGTCGTTCCAGAGAATATGCCGCTGAAAATCGTATTGAGAATGTATTTTTTCATTTTATACCTCGTTAAAACTTTAAGTTGAAATCCCTCAACTCGGCAGCTAACCGACGCGGTTCGCTGGTCTCGAATACCAATGACGAGAACCATCCGCAAATAGTGTCTTCCTTCTTCCATATTTTGTAGAGCACACCGCCGTACTGCTTGCTGACATCGACCTCGTACTGCAAGTCTTTACGGTCGATAAAGCGACATGAGCCGATCGTATTGTCCAACGGGATCACGGTCGCTTTCGGAAAGTAAGCGCGTACAGTGCCATAGAACTGTTCAAGTTCATGTTGCTCAAAATGACCAATTCCAAACATAGTTCCTCCTAGTCGGTGGTCTTGTAGAAGTAGGCGAGTTCGTCGCCCTTGAGGTTATCGCAAGCGTAGGCGTCAGCGGCCTTCCAGAGTTCGTCGTAGACCTGAGAAAGCGCCTTGTTGCCCTTCTCGTGGTGCTCATAGATCTTGTGGTTCAGCGTAATCACGAGGTCGGTGAGGTAGCGGTACTGGCCTTTCCATTCGTTGAAGGCTCGTTTGTAGGTGTCCCTCACGGCGTCTTCGCCGAACGCATCAGCGATGGTGAAATCGTTCTTGAATGTGGTGGAGAAGCCGTCATCGTACTTGATGGGCGACTCGGTAGGCGGAACCACGATTATAAACGGTGCTTCTGACATAGATATACTCCTTGTTGTGCTTTATGAATGGT